>JBEQLE010000030.1:0-44507 GCA_040326155.1 Leptospirales bacterium
CTTCCAGACTTGGCCTTTGGCGTTATACTCTACCCTGCTTATAGAAACATCGTCGGCGTTTACTTCTGTCTCTTCTCTATAAACTCTGCCGAGTCCGTCGAAGTACCTTCGGCTAATCGACATCTGGTTATCTGCTGATTCATCGTTTGTCTGTACTTCTACAAACTGTTTTGCCCCGTTGACTAACCAGAGGTCGTCGTCGTGGTAGTCGATGCGTTTGAGCCACACTCCGTCGGGGCCAACTTCTTCGGTGAGTCGTCCATAGTTATCGTAGTTTTTTGTAAAAACAGAGCCGTTGTAATCAGTTTCGGTTTTTACTTTTCCAAATTTAAAATTATAGGTGCGAGTGATCTTCTGCGTCAAAGCATTGGTTATACTTACCGGATACGTATTGTAGTCCAGGTCATAACTTATTGTGGTTGTATTACCCCCGGGGTCTGTCTGGCTAATTAGCAACCCGTAAGTTGTATCATATTCAAATTTCGAAGTAACAGGAGGACTTCCAGCGTTGGAATAGTTATCTTTTGCGGTAAGTTTATAGCCTGTGTAACCAAACTCTGTATGGGAAACCTGCATTCCCCCTGCATAAGTTTTTTGCCACAAAGGATGTCCGGCTTTGGCAAAGGTATTGTATTCGTACAAGGAAGATTTTTCACTGATTATATCACCTGTATTTGTTGTAACAACCTGTTTGCTTTGTATCGGATTGGATTTTCCGTATATTTCGTTGTCGTCATATTGAACGTAAGAGCTGGCTTCTTGTAATGTTACGGTGCCCCCGGTTCCCGGTTCATAACTGCTGGCATGCTCTGCAAACACATTGGAATTTATAGCATTTGACGCGGGTCGTACAACAAACGTTACCACTTCAGGTACTCCATCGTTATTGTTGTCGTTTTCAAATACATTTTTACTTTCAAAGTTTTTTTCTACAAACTGTACAATTGAACCGTCTTCTGCGTAACTTTCACTTTTTTCGGGAGATCCGGCCAGGCGGTAATCGTCTAGTCCGTCATTCGACCAGGTTGTTGAAAAAGCCCCCGTCTGTTCGTTTACGGTGGTTACACTCTCAAAACCTGCGTTAGCTGATCGTTCGGGAACTCCCACGAGTATTCTTCCGTTGTTATATTCATACCTTGTAGAATAAGAAACTTCACTCATTGAATCGGTTTGGGTGGTACGAACAACTAACTTTCGCGGTGAGCGGTTTGAAATAATGGATCCACCGTTTGCGGATGGTGTTCCTGGCTCAGCCAGAATTGCTCCGTCAAGATGCGTAGCAGACTCATACTCAATGTCGCTGACTCCACCAATGCCATTATCGACTTGAATCAACCGGTCAGCCATTACCGTTGTGTTCTGGTTTTTCAGGCTCCATATTTTGATATTGCTTTTAGAATCGTAAGCCTGCACCCACTCGGGCATTCCATCGGCGCTAATATCGGCAAACTGTCCATAGTTATATGTAAAGCTATATTCATATCCTGTAATTTGGTTTGTATCAGAATCTTTAACCGGTTCATACTGGTGTCGGTTAAAAACTCCAGGGTAAGCAAAAGAGTCATCTCGTTGCCAACCCGATCCGGTGTTTAACCAGGCTCTTCGAACAGTTTTGTTGGTTCCTGTAGGGTTGTGTCTATAAGCCTCTACCCAGTCAGGCAGACCATCAGAATTCACATCGATTAGCTGCCCATAAACAATGGGCTTATTTCGACCATAATCATAATCAATAAGAGCGTTTGGTAATCTATACGAAGAAGCAGCCTTCTTCCACCCTTTTCCACTATTTAGCCAGACGTCGCGGTGAAGACCACCCTGGGGATTTCTGTAAGATTGAACCCAGTCAACCAGACCGTCCCCGTTTATATCGATGAAACGCCCCTGTGTCATAACTTTTCCACCACTATTGGTGCTGTATATAGTCGTTGGTAGTTTATATTTCCCGGAGGTTTTCCACCCTTTTCCGGTATTTATATAGGTTGTTATACGGGTTTTTCCGTCAAAAGCATTATTTGCTCTAACCCAGTCAGGCAAACCGTCTCCATTTACGTCGGCAAACTGGCCCAGTGGTTGGGCAATACTCTTACCTCGACCATAATCAAGAATCGGTGTTGGCAAAGCGTAACTTCCCTTGGCTGCCCAGCCCGACGTTGTATTTAAATATGTCACCAGTTTTGTTGTACCACTGATTGGCTTAATAGCCCTGACCCAATCTACACGAGAGTCTCCGTTTACGTCGATAAAACGGCCCTGCCATTTGGGGTATCTTTTTCCAGAGCTATAGCTGACCATTGCCACTGGCAGGTCATATTTGGCGGCCCCGGTTCTGGTCCAGCCGGTACCGGTATTTAAATATGTGGCAATGTTACTCCTTCCTTCGGGGGTTGTATAAGCGCGTACCCAGTCGGGTAGACCGTCAGCGTTTACATCGACAAATTGTCCTCTTACCATCGGGGCCTCGTGACCACGATTATAGTCTATAATAACATCGGGAAGGTTATAGGGCGCTCTTACCCAGCCCGCGACGGTATTTAGCCAGATCGCTTTATAATCAATTCCGTTTTTACCCCGGTAAGCGCGAACCCAGTCGACCCTTCCGTCGCCGTTTACGTCGACAAACTGTCCGATAGAAATGGGAAACTCAGGATGGCTTCCGTTATAGTACAGAATGTCTGGCATACTTAGAGAAGATTGCTTGCTCCAGCCGGGAGTAAAATCAGAGTAAGTGAAGGTTTGCCCTGGCAATCCAACAACTTCGTTTGAACCTGCCTCTTCTACTTTTACCAGCAAAGACTTTTTACTGGCAAAGCCATATTGGTAGCTAAGCCTGTACTCTCTTATCAGATTGCCGCTGCATCCTAAAAGTCCACTTAAAATTCCACATGAAATATCGGAGTAAACGGTGACTCTGTCTAACCGCTGGGCGAGTCTATTTTCTACCCCAAAGGAGTACCCGGACGAAACATCTTCACGGTTTACGTAGTGAAACTCTACTCCATAAAGTTTATAGCTTTTATCTGGGTGCGTTGTGTACTCCACCATTTTAGGGTAAGCTACGTTATCTATAATTTCATATGTTAAACGGTATCCATTTTTATAAACATCTTCCACACGACTGAGAAGCCATGCATAGGTTTTTCCAGAACTATCTAGCAGTATATGGTCGGCGCCTTCTCCGTAGTAGACTCTGCTGCCATTGGCTAAAGTTTCTACCCAACAACCCAGACCCCCGTTACAGGTGGAATCAAATGAAATTTCTGAATAATTTTCTCGTTCATAATGGTATACCCCTGGTAATCCTGCTCGGTCGATCTCTACCAAACGACCACCTGGACCGGCAAATTGTTGAACACCAGCTGAGCGTTCGGAAACTCTATCTGAATAAAATCGGTTGTCTTTTGTAATCGCCCCACCAAAACCAGAAATGCTCCATCCGGCTCCGGCAATACCGTTTGCTCCATTTGAATTATATACTAAAGAGAGTGAAGGCTGTATCCCGTTTCTTCCTGGTGGAATTTCGATACCAACCTGTTTCGAAAAAGAGCCATCGGGAGAGACGGAAGCGTTTAATCCAGAGGTCTGAGATAAGACCATTATGAGAGTTATGACTACAGCAAGGGGAAAAACTTTTAATATATTTCTCATTCTTCTTTCCTCTACTGTATTTCGTCAAAAGGACCAAAAGCGATGCGGCTTGCGAAATTCATAATTTCGCCTGTAGAAATAATTTTCATCAAGATCGTATTTTCTGTATAGTCCAGAAGTTCAAAATCTGTCCATTTCGGGTCAATGACAAAATCGGTAATGGGTAAAATATTTAGAATATCACATGTCTCGCAGTTCGGATTTACTTCAAGAACTTCGTTATATGTGACATGAATCAGATTCGTTATCGTGTTATAGGTATAGGTTCCATTAAAAATATATCGGGGGTCGCTCGAACTTACGTATCGTATGTTCCCGTCTGTATCAAATTGAGCAACGTAAGCATCCGTCCCATAAACACCCTGCATGTTATAGGTATTAACAATCTGATCGGTGGCTCCAACCAGGTGTATAACCGGTTTTAAAATATAACGGTCTGGCCCGGGATTATACACAATAGAATCGGCAGGAATAAAATCGAGAACCAGAGTAACTGTTGCCCCGGTTTCGATGGTAAAGCAACCGTTAATTTTGAAACCCGAACGCCACTCTGTCGCGCTGGGGGTCATTAAAGGTTTATTCACCCCACCAATCACAACCGAACTATTTTCAGCAAAGTGTAAACGTATCTGGCAGTACTCTCCGCTCTCGATCTCCTGGTCAAAAATCAGAAGAGGTCTATCCGGGGTAAGAGTTAAAAGATCAAAACTATAAATATTATTCGAAATAGCGCTCACGTTGCCCGAGGCGTCTACAATATCGGTCTGGGTTATTGTTACATTTACTTCTTCTATCGGCCCCGGAAGCGGTGCATCGTGTAGAAAAATCTCTAAATTACCACCGGAACCTGAATCGCTACTAGAACCGTCTGTACCAGGATCATTCTGGCAAGAAACCCCTGCAAAGAAAAATATTGAAAAACTAAAATATACTATAAGACGAATATGTTTCATTTATACCCCTTCGAATTCTTCTGCGTCAGTCGAAACGTATTCATTTCTTTTTATAGATTTATTAAATTTTGACATAATATACTATTCATAACTAAAATGATATGCCAGCATGTCAAACATTTTTACCAAAATCGGAAAGAATGTAGCAGAGAAACTCTGTAGTACCTACGAATTAAAAAAATCTCCGCTTTTGTAATGTCGTTGCAACCCACTGGGTTGGCGATAGACAACCGGGGGGTTGGCGAAGTATATTTGGTTGTCAATGTGAACCCAAAAATTGTTATATCTTTTAAAGGAATATTATACAATGAAGCGATATTTTATCTGGGGAATGGGTCTATTAGGAGCGTCTCTGGGGCTTGACCTTAAACGCCGGGGGCATTACGTAAGCGGCTGTGTTCGTTCCGATAAGAACAGACAAATTTTGAACGATGGTCGTTTTGATGCGATTTTTACCGCAGGCGAAGAATCGATGTGGGACGATATTCTATTGGCCGACGGACTTATTATTGGTACTCCGATTGAACAGATATTTGGAATACTGGAGCAATGCTCTGCAAAAGGAATTTCAACCAATACCTGGATAACCGATATGGCCTCAACAAAAAGCGACCTTATGAACTGGGTAGATGCGTTTTCAGAGCCCATCGGCTTTGTTGGCTCCCACCCTATGGCTGGTTCCGATTTGAATGGTCCTGAACACGCCCGGGAACACTTGTTTCAAAAAGCCACCATATACATTACCCCGTCGATCACTCAGAAAGATGCAGTTACACCGGAAATATACGATAAAATAGTTCAAGACGTGGAAGACTTCTGGAAATCCATAGAATCTATTCCCTATGTAATTTCACATAAAGCGCACGACAAATGGGCTGCTTATTTAAGCCACGGGCTTCACCTGGTGTCCTGCATGGTCTCTCACCTGTTGTATGACATACCCGATGTGTTGGAAATGCCAACTCCCCCTGCTGCAGGAAGCTTTCGCGATATTACGCGCGTGGCCGGTTCAAACCCCGCCCTCTGGGATGGTATTATCGATTCTAATTCAACGGAAGTAACAAACTATCTGGAAAGCCTTGAAAACCTTGTACGAAAATGGCGTCTGGATCTGATTGATGGTAAACTACCGATACAGGATATATTTAAAAAATCGGGTGAAATACGAAATATAATGATAAATAAAAACGAAAATTAAACATGAGCAATAACAATAAAACTTACCACCGTGTATCGGGAATACTGAATTTTTCCGGTGATAAATCGCTATCTCACCGCGCTGCAATTTTATCTTCCATAGCCAAGGGTAGTTCGGCCATTGAAAATTTTTTACAAGCCGAAGATACAAAAAATACCATGCTTGCCATGGAGAGTATGGGTGTTCAACGAACCGGAGAATTTACGGAAACATTCAAAGTCGACTCCCCCGGCCTGTCCGGCTACAGTCAAAACAGTGCAAACATTGATGTCGGTAATTCCGGCACGGGAGCCCGCCTGTTACTGGGACTGTTTTCCGGTCTGCCTGACACTTCTGTCACGATTGACGGGGACGACAGCCTGCGGAAAAGACCAATGGGTCGAATTGCTGAACCGCTTGCCCGCTTTGGCGCACACTTTGAGCCTTCTGATAAATTGCCTATACAGGTTATGGGGAAAAAACTTCTGCCTATTATTCATCATGAAACCCTTGGTTCAGCCCAGGTAAAATCTGCTCTCATGCTGGCCGCGATAGCCTCCAATGTTCCCCTGCGACTTGAAGAGAGCAAACCCTCCCGAGACCATACTGAAAATATGCTCGAATATTGCGGTATCGATATTTTGCGAGAAACCCTCGATACTGGTGGAAATATTATTGAAATGGAACCTCCTTATGAAGTGCAACCGCGCGAATTTAATATCTGGGGTGATATTTCATCGGCTTCGTTCTTTATAATACTTGGTCTGCTCGCCAAAGAAGGCGAAATACGAGTAAATGATGTACTTTTAAACCCCTTTCGAGATCGTTTTATAAAAATTCTACGCGAAATGGGCGGTGATCTTGAAGTCATTGAAAAAGAGACCCGGTGCGGAGAAAAAGGGGGCGATATTATAGCGCGACCTTCCAAACTTGTGGGTATCGCTATTGACCCCAAAGATATACCCGGAATTATTGATGAGCTACCCATTTTGACTATTGCGGGAGTTTTTGCAACGGGTGAATTTACCTTTCGCAACGCAAAAGAACTTCGTTTTAAAGAATCTGATAGAATTGCCGTAATGGTAGAAAATCTGAAACGTTGTGGCGTTGCCGTTGAAGAGTTTCCCGACGGATTAAAAGTATCCGGTGACCCTTCTCGTAAATTAACCGGTGAAGTTGAAACGTTTATGGATCATCGCATTGTTATGTCATTTGAAATTGCCAATATTATATCGAGGGCAAACGGAGAAACTCAAGATCTGACAATTAAAGGGCGTGAGTGGGTCTCTACCAGCTTTCCCGATTTTTTTAATAAACTCGATCAGGTTGTTTTTTAATATGAGTTTAACTGACGTTATAACGCTCGATGGTCCCGCAGGTTCGGGAAAATCAACCGTGGCAAAAACTATTTCTGAAACATTGCACAGAAGGCAAATTGACTCTGGGGCTATGTACCGGACAATCACCTATTTAGCAATTCAATATGCCAGCTCTACCGCTTCAAAAATTTCTAATATTGTCAATGATGACAAGTTTTTCGATTACCTCGAAAAAAATCGCCCTGTAATAGAATTTACCGATAACCAACAGCAAATAAGGGTTCATAAAGAAGATATGGAAAATTATATCCGAAAACCGGAAATAACGGAGCAAATTAAATACATTGCTGACAATATTAAAATAAGAAAAACCATAAACTCCTGGATTCAAGAACTTGCGACGAATTACCCCGTTATCGCTGATGGACGTGACATGGGTACGGTTGTATTTCCCGACGCTAAATATAAATTCTTCCTTGAAGCGTCCCCTGAAATTCGCGCAGAAAGACGATTTAACGAATTTATAAGTAAAAACCCTAACATTACGAAAGATGAAGTTCTAAAACAAATTCAAAACAGGGACGCACAAGACATGGCGAGAAAATTTGGTGGGTTGAAAGCTGCTAATAATGCCATTATCATTGACACCTCGAATCAAGAAATAAAAGCTGTCGTACAATTTATTATTACCAGTATTCGTAAAATCGATTCAAACTAAAACTTATACAACTATTAACGATCGTATAAATAAGAGGTATTTATGGCAGCTTCACCGATTTCCTTCCAGGACAGTAACATGACTATGGAAGAGCTTTTAAACAATAACGACTTATCAGTCACTCCCGTTAAATCTGGAGATATTATCCAGGGTAAAATTATTGGATTTGATTCTGAGCAAGATCGCAAATACATCATTGTTTCAATGGGCACTAAGTCTGAAGGGCGAATTTCGCAAGACGAATTCGACCAAAAACCTCAGGTTGGTGATGACATTGAAGCTATTGTTAAAGCAACTGATAAAGAGACCGGCATTGTGTTTCTCTCACAAAGAGAGCTTGAAATGCGTCGAGGCTGGGAAGTCGTCGAAGAGTCTTTTGATAAGAACCTACCGATAAGCGGTGTAGTGAAAAGACAGGTACAACGCGGTTACGGTGTTAACGTATGCGGTGTGAATATGTTTTTACCACACTCCCATGTTGGCAGTTTGCTGAACCCAGGTGAAAGAGGGAAAAAACCTCCTGTTGTTAATAACACTTTTATGTTTCAGATTCTGGAACTTGATCGTAGAAAGAAAACCGGAATTATATCAAGAAAAGCATTCCTTGATGGTGAAAATGCTGAAAAATGGGAAGCAGCCATTGAAAAAATTCGCATTGGCGAGATTGTCGACGGCAAAGTGGTTAAACACATCAAAATCGGCGCCTTTGTTGAAGTCATGGGTGTTCTGGGTTTTCTTCATAAAAGTAACATCAGCTGGGAAAGAGACGCTGGAGAAATTTCTGCAAAACTACCTGTTGATACTGAACTACAATGTAGAGTTTTAGAAATTGATCCTGAAAATCATAGATTATCTCTGGGCTTAAAACAAATGACTGACGACCCATGGACTAACATTGGCGACAAATTCAAGGCTCGTGAAACCGTAGCCGGGACTGTCTCTTTTGTAGCTAACTATGGCGCCTTTATCGATCTAGGTGAAGGAATCGAGGGTTTACTGCACGTATCCGAAATGAGTTGGACACGTAAGATAAATCACGCTGCTGAAATAATTAAGAAGAACCAGGAAATTCAATGTATGGTTCTTGAAGTCAACCCGGGCGAAAAACGTATCGCGCTTGGCCTCAAACAATTACACGAAAACCCATGGGATGAAATTCGAGACACCATTAAAGTTGGTGAGCAAATTGACGGAAAAGTGAAAGATGTAACTCACTTTGGTGTATTTGTTGCAATCTCTTCCGATATCGATGGACTCGTTCGTAAAGAAGACATCAACTGGGATGAGCCCGCTCCGGACCCGCGAAAGATGTACAAATCAGGGGACGATATTGGGTTTAAAATTATTGAAATTAATCTAGAAGAGCAAAAAATTGGGTGTAGCGTTCGACACACCTTGCCTAACCCATATAAAGAGCTACGACAAAGGCACAAACGAGGTTCCATTGTTGACGGTATAATTTCCGGCGTTGTTGAATTTGGTATTTTTGTACGCTTTGAAGACAGGTACGAAGGCCTGGTTCACAAAAGCGCCATGACCAGAGACGATTCTGACAACATTAAAAAAGTTTACAAAAAGGGCGATAAAATTCAAGTTGTTGTGCGCAGTATTGACCCCGAGTCCAGAAAAATTTCTCTCTCTACTCGAGACGTGCAATATGCAATGGAGCGATTGGAAATTGACGCTTATATTGATAAAAACGATAAAAACGAAATTCCAACTTCTAACCCTTTTGGAGATTTAAAGTCTGTGGTCATAAAATAGGTTTGGTAAATTAAATGGAAATTGATTGACAAGTGCAGGCAATTCCCTATACCACCTATATAGTAACAAAATGAATTTGGCGGTCAAGTAAATGGATAATATCGAAGTAAAAACTTTAGAAAATAACAAAGCAATAGCATACCCTGTTGGTCGACTCGACGTTGCAGTTTCTGCAGAGCTTGAAGAGCAACTTTTACAAGCGGTTGAAACAAATGGTTTAGACGGTCTAATCTTAAACATGGAGAATGTCGAATATATGTCCTCTTCAGGTTTTCGAGTAGCCATTGCCTTATTAAGAAAATTATCTGACAAAGGTGGCTCTCTTCGAATTTGTTCCCTGAAACCGGCAGTAAAACGAATTTTTGATGTCATTGAATTAACATCTTTGTTTGAAATCTTTGACTCAGAAGAAGAGGCTGTGGCTTCGCTTGGCTAAAAGCTTAGCTTATTTCGCCATATTATTCTGTCCGGCGGTGTTGCTCTCTAGTTCGAGTAATCCAGATTTTAATTTTTTAACAGGAAAATTTGAACCTAAAGAACACACCGAATTTATACAAGTACCGCAATCGAACGGAACCCGAGCCGGGTTATATCTTCAAAAACAAACTCTTGACGCTTTTCTGAAAATGGCCAATGCGGCCAAAAAAGAACATGTTTCGTTATATGTTCTATCGGCAACGCGCAATTTTAACCAGCAAAAGTCGATCTGGGAAGCGAAGTATCTTGGCAAACGACGTGTGGGTGGTGAATTACTGCCTGAAGCCTATCCCGACGGACGTTCACGGGCTCTGGTTATATTAAAATACTCTTCCATGCCTGGCACCAGCCGTCACCATTGGGGCACGGACCTCGATATCTCCTATCTTCACGAAAATGTTGGTCCAATGCTTAGCAACTCCGCGTGGGAACAAGGAGAAGGGCTAAAAGCATATTACTGGATGCGCAAAAATGCTTATAAATACGGGTTTTGCCAACCTTACCAGGGAACTCCCCGGGAACGTTCAAATGGTTCTTACGAACATGGCTACCTTGAAGAAAAATGGCACTGGTCCTACTATCCATTAGCCCGCAAGCTTACGGAACAATACTCTAAATACAAAGATTCTATGCAGCCTTCGGGTTTCGCCGGCAGCGAATTCGGAATAGAGTTCTATCTACAATATGTATTAAATGTTGCCGCTGAATGTAAATAACGAAACCGATCTGTTTCGTAGCCAATTACTTTTCTGGTTTTTTTATCCAAACCGTGGTATTCTTTCGGTCAATAAATGTTTTTTGTACAATCGCTTGAATATCTTCAGATTTAACATTTTGTATTCTATCGATATAATCGAAGAAGACATTATAGTCATTTAGCATTAATTCATAATACGATAATGTGTCGGCCATTCCCCCGTTTGAAGAAAGCTCGCCTAAAAGTTCCACCATTACATTGTTCTTTACTTTATCAAGTTCGGCGTCGGTCACACCATTCTCGGCAATTTTTGAGAGTTCCTCTTGAGTGGCCTTCCAAATTTGTTCATAACTGTCCTCAGAATATGCCCCGACAAAAATAGCAAAGTGGTTGGGTAATTTTCCACCAGGAATTCCATTGTAGGCACCCACAAACGTCGCAATTCTTTCGCGTATAACAAGCCTGTGAATTAAACGAGAAGTTTTTCCTTCGGTTAATACCCTTTCCAACACGTCATAAGCTGCGTCGTCGGGATGAGACATGGAGGGTTTTACCCACCCTGTAATCATGTATGGTGTGTGATCAGCTTCGAGCGTCGCCGTTTTTCGTCCAAGCGGCTCTTCATACTCAATGGGTGGAAAATCGGGTTCTTCACCGGCAGGTAACCGGGAAAAATATTTATGCAACGTTTTATACGCCTCATCAAATTCAATATCACCGACAATGGCAATAACCATACGCGAAGGAATATAATTTCGATTGAAAAAATCACGGGTATTTTTTTCAGTCAATTTTTGTATGTTGCTTTCAAAACCGATGACAGGTTTACCGTAAGGGGACATACCATATGCGGTTTTATTAAACAGCTCATATAATAAGGAAGCCGGTTTCGAGTCATAACGCATTCGGCGTTCCTCAAGAATAACATCTCGCTCCTGATAAAATTCCCGAAAAACCGGATTCAGAAATCTTTCCGATTCAAGATAAGCCCAGAGTTCAAGTCGATTTCGAGGAAGTTTAATTTGATAATTTGTTACATCGCTGCTTGTATATGCATTATAACCGACCTGACCCGCCAGAGAGTAAATTTTAGAATCTTCTTCGCTTATAATCAGGCCTTCACTGAACTTTTGCATCATAACCAGCCGTTTTTCCAGTTCAGATAACTTTCGCTCGTATTCTATGCGTTTTACCGATGATAGCAAAGGATCTTTTAACTTGTTTTTTATAGAATCAATTTTTGTTCCATAGATTTCAATTTGAATTAAATATTTCTCTTCTTTTGCAAAATCTCGTGTCCCGAGAGTTTCCGTTCCTTTGAATAAAAGATGCTCTAAAAAGTGGGCTGTACCGGCCTGGTCAAATGGTTCATTGCTCGAACCCACCCCGATTTTCAAATAACAAGCAATAACCGGGCTGGTTTTATTTTGCATTAAAATAATGCGCAAACCGTTATCAAGAGTATATTTTCGAATTCTGGATTGAAACTCTTGCCGAATTTTTTTTGATTCGACAGCCTCTGCCCATGCTGAACCGACTACGGGAATAAATATTAATAAAAAAAACAGAACCTTTCTAGTAAGTAATTTCATATTGGAACAAAAACAGTTTAGTTCCTGACATGCAAATCAAAAATTATATTTGTGTTGCCCCGTTTGACGCGGTTCGGTCAATTTCGAATGTGAAAATCGTATTTAATCTTTTTTCCGTTACGATCAAGCAATATCTGTATACGGTTCATCGTAGCTACATTATTCCAGAGTTCCAGCATTCGCTCGGTATTTGACAACTCAAAACCATTGACCGATTTAATTACATCGCCCGAACGAGCGCCAAGAGCGTAAAATATATGATTACCGCTTAAACGGAATATTTTAAAACCAACAATTTTCTTGTTCTCAAAGAGAGGTCCCCATTTTGCACCCCTGTACATATCTTCCCGGTTGCCTTTTAATTTTTCGTTTACTTCCTGCCGAAGTAAAACCCGGGTAATGAGGGTTACATCGCCCTCTTCAGCGACAGTTTGCTTGCCTCCAGCCTGGTTTTGGGCCAATTTGCCAGGGTCTTCCCCTACCCTTACAACTTTTTTTTCACCGTTTATACGAACCCAGATTTTTTCCCTGCCGATTCCGATAATCTTGGCTATACCAATGCTCTGGCCAATCGCATATTCACGCGCCATCTCATTCGAGCCTATCACCTGAATTACAGCTCTGGCAAAAGACCAATGACCCTCAAGTGTCCCCAGCAAAATAAAATTTTTTACTTCTACAGTGGGAGTATCTTCGGCAGCCTCCATGCTTGAAATAGTAATAACATCGGCAAACAAGTTCCCACCAACAAGAGACTGTGGATTAATACGATTTGATTGCGGTGCTCGTGAGGGACTATTTGACCCACTGTTTTGAGCAGTGGGAGCGGAGGGTGGTTTAATTAAAATTGAAAACGTTGCAGCGTATGAAAAGCGGGCTACACCAAGTCCGCTGATAAATACAGCAAGAAAAGTCAGCGCTTTTTTACTGTGTAATATTCTGTCTAAAAAAGCGGAAAACATAGATTGAAGAGATGACCAATTCATACTATGAATATATCATTTTGAATGGTTCTGTCAATCAAATTATTGATAAATTAGCAAGTTGAATCAAAGTTGTTATTTAAATCGCGTTAGTCGCCTTGCCTGATAATTTGTTTTATTGCGAAATCTTCCAGAGTCGGGGTTAAAACCGGTTTTACATCCTTGTAATCGAGTTTAAATTCACTGGAGACTTTTTGCAAAGCTTCTTTTGCAGAAAACCGACTACAAAGGCTGAAAAAATGGACTAAAAAAGGGGTCACCTCATGAAAATGAACTTCGTTGTCTAAAAAATCATAATATAAGACAATAGGAAAATTACCCAGAGTTTCAAACTCACCCAGGTGTATGCCATAGACCATTTTACGCAAATTCGCAGACTCATGTATAATCCACTGCTTTTCCCAAGTAAACGGAACCAATTCAGTTTTCCGGTAATTTTTCATAAACAATTCCACTTCTATCCATTCATACCAGAGCAAATCTTCAACATATGGAAAATCGTCCCTCATATTCTTACCGATTACAAAGTTACGAAATTCATCGGGCATTTGCCAGATATAGGGAGTTGAAGGTTTCGTAAGTATAAATTCAGCGATCAACCTTTGAAAAAGTTCATTACCGATTTTTTGAGCAAAAACAGGAAAACTATTTTGCAGAACTTCCCTGAATCGATATTGCACCAGGTCACGATAAAGATGGAGACGGTTTTCATTGCCACCCGAAATTTCTGTTTCACCGGTTATATGCGATATAAACCGTTTTTGTATCTCATGCTCCAGCAAAAGCCCTTTAGGTTTATGGTCAAGGTTCATAATATGTGTTCGTAATTCCTTTTAACAATGCGTACTCTTTTTCGATCTCGCCCAGAGGGGGAATATTATTGTCCCGCTCCAATAAAACAGGAGCGCGAACCAAATTTAGAGTAAATTTCAACAGTTCCCATACCTCATCGATCACGGGTTTTCCATGGGTGTCCACATAGATTTCCTCCTGCTCAAACCAGGAATGCCCGGCAACATGAAGATAAGCGACTCGATCAAGCGATAGATTTTTTATAAAAAGTTTCGGGTCAAATCCGTGATTCACCGAATTTACATAGACATTATTAACATCGAGAAGCATTGGCATTCCAGATTTTTCAAGCACAAGGTTAATAAATTCAGATTCCGGCATTTCAGCATAAGGAACATGATAATAAGTGGCATTTTCCATAATGACAGGCATACCGAGAAAATCAGCCGCTTTTTTCAGTTTATCTGCTATAAAATTAGCCATGGCCACTGTCATGGGCACAGGCAAAAGTTCATAGGTCTGCCCCCCCGAAAAAGCAGAAAAACTAAGGTGCTCGGAATAGTGTTTTATGTTAAAAAGTTCGAAAAAGGTTTTTACCTCACTCAGAAAATTCAGGTTGAGTGGGTCAACAGAACCAATGGAAAGTGAAAGGCCGTGCGCGACTAAAGGTATACCTTCAATGACCTTTTCAAAATAATCGCGAAACTCAAAGGGCATTGAAATCCAGTTTTCGGGAACAATTTCATACCAATCTGGTCTAAAATCGGAGTTTTGCAGGCTACGTAAAAATTCACGCCGCAGACCTACCCCACACCCGGAAATCCCCTCAAGAGTTACCATTCCTTTAAAATTTGTACTTCTGACTAATGTGTACTAATTACCGGTTGTATCTTTCTCGGTTTTGCCCGATTCAGGTGTTTCACCCTTTTCAACATCATATAAAGACGCATCGTCTTTATGTGCACCGTCTTTATGTGCACCGTCTTTATGCGCATCGTCTTTATGTGCATCTGGACACTCTTTCATAGAACCACATTTGCCGGCTCCACATTTCATCTCTTCGCATTTTTTATCTGAGGCTTCTTTATCTTTTGATTCTGCGGTTTTATCACTACAAGCGACCGAACCACTTATTGCTGTACCCAGCACAAGCGCTAGTAACATTTTTTTATCGTTTTTCATGTTAAGGAGTAAAACAAAAAGAAAAGAGGTATCGTCCAGCTTTTTTATAATACTTTTTCTGCGGGGACGGGTCGAATCGGAATTCCCTTATCATCTAAATACTCTTTTAGTTCACCGATTCCAATTTCGCGAAAATGAAAAATAGACGCCGCCAGAGCCGCTTCAGCGCCTGCTTCGAAAGCTTCGTACATATGCTCTTTTGTTCCAGCGCCACCAGAAGCAATAACAGGAATACTTACAGCGCTTGAAACACCGCTTGTAAGTTCAAGGTCGAAGCCCTTTTTTGTGCCATCGCGGTTCATGCTGGTAAGCAAAATCTCTCCGGCTCCCAGTTTTTCAGCCTCTTTAGCCCACTCAATGGCATTTTTACCGGTCGCGGTTCTTCCACCGTGTAAAAAAACCTCATAGAACTCACCGTTAAAACGCGCATCTATGGCACAGACAATACACTGGCTACCAAAATGCTCTGCACCCTCGGTAATCAGCCCAGGGTTCTCAAAAGCCGCCGTATTAATGGCAACTTTATCAGCTCCCTCACCTAAAATCATCCTCATATCTTCGAGTGTTCGAATTCCACCACCGACCAGATAAGGTATAAAAAGATGCTCTGAGACCTCTTTTACTAAATTAAGTATAATACTTCTACGATCAGAAGATGCGGTAATGTCCAGAAATACGAGTTCATCGGCCCCTTCATTTTCATACGCAACTGCGTTTTCAACCGGATCGCCCGCATCTGTAAGGTTAAGAAACTCAACCCCTTTAACAACCCTTCCGTCTTTAACATCAAGACAGGGTACAATACGCTTTGTGTGCATTAACGATATTCTCTTCTTCTTCTAGGTTTTAACTCTATCATTTTTGCGTTTGCTGTTTCTGACTCTTCAATTAAATATTTCACTGTACGAGCAACATCTTCGGGCATTAATATAAACTCAGAATCACTTTTATCATGCTGGTGGTCTTCTCCGAAATCAGTTAAAACAGAACCGGGGCAAAGTGCTGTTACAGCAATGCCAAACTCCTTCAAATCTTCACGAAGGGACTCTGTAAACCCGACCACAGCAAACTTCGAAGCCGCGTACGCTGTACCGGTTTTAAAACCGTTAAGCCCGGCTACGGAGGCAATATTAATAATTTGTCCCTTCTTTTGTGCAATTAAATGAGGAGTTACATGCTTGGTAAATAAAAAAGTTCCGTATACATTGACTTTTTGTATTTCCAGGAATTCTTCGGGAGTAAACTCATCCACTCTTTTAAAAGCGCCTATACCGGCGTTGTTAATCAAGACGTCAATTCGTCCATACCTATCCAATGTTTTTTCAATACACATGGTAACGTTACTCTCAACAGTAACATCACAACGAACAGGAAACGCGTCCCCCCCCTGCTTTTTAATACCGGAAGCCAGATTCAATATAGCCGTTTCATTACGAGATGCCAGCACGACTTGGTAATCCAGTAGGGATTCAGCAATTGCTCTGCCAATGCCTCTAGAAGCGCCTGTTATTATTACGACTTTTTTTTCCATATGGTTCAATATACAAAACTATGACAAAGTGTCAATAAAAGTTGCAAAATTTCCATATTTTTTATTTACACCGTGTTTACCTCTATTTACCCAAACAAGATAAAATATTAAATTAGATGATTAACAATTAAACTAACGTCAAAAGGATATTTAAATGGAAGCAAGTGAAAAGAAAGTATATGACGCCATAAAAGCAGCCAAAGAACCGGTAAAATCCGCTCAAGTGGCCGATGCAACAGGTATCGACAAAAAAGATATAGCTAAAATCATAAAAAAGTTGAAAACTGACGGAAAAGTAATCTCACCCAAAAACTGCTATTATAGCGCAAACTAATTAGACACACAATTTTTCCGAAAAACGAGTAAAAGATCAAGATTTGCTCCATTTTATCCCGATAATGTAATATAAACGGGAGTAGAATTATGCAAATAGGATCAACTACAAACGTCGCAATGCAATCTGCCCATGAAATGGGAAACCTTCTCAAGGACATGACGGCAAAGACAGAGAATTTTCAAGACAAAATGCTGGATACAGTCGTACACCACAAAGTACAAACCCAGGAAGCACGCGCAAAAGCGCAAATGCTAGACGTATTCGCATAAGCGTTTAAAAGGGGGGCTTTAGTATTTACGACCTTATGTAAATATCTGCCCCCCCTCGCGCCAACCCGGGCGGGGCACAAGCCCCGCCCGGGTTTTTGCTACCCCCCGATTCCATATCTATTCTATAGATTTAAACAAAACGGTATTTTTCTGTAAAAACCCGAAAAACCATCGCGGCTATCGGGGCTCAAGCCAAAAACCGCTAAAATTTTTTTGTGCAACCATAGAAGAAATTTGACGAAAGATCAAAAATCCAATGTGCTGAACTCTATATCGGATTTACTTGGAAGCCCGAAAAAATTTGAATATAGTTTAAATATCTGAGATGTCGTAAGAAGTTGAAATATACCATTTACAGATACATAATCATGACAAAAAATGATTTTACATGATTATTGGGTTTTATATACTCACTATGAAATTAAGGCGACCTGATAGGCACTTTTTTCACGGAGGTAGATTATGAGTTATGACGACATGGAATTCAGAAAATTTACATACAAAAGTGAGTTTGATAAGTCAATCCATACTTTAGAAGGAATATTAACGGGAATATCGCTCGATAGACAGATAAATGAAGTTGAAGTTTCAGAGTTGCAAATTTGGTTATCTGCTCATTCTGAATTTAATCATAAACAGCCGTTCAAAGAATTAATACCAATTATTAGTGAAGCAATTTCAGATAATTATTTAGATGAGGAAGAGAAAAAAAACATTCTTTGGTTTTGCGAAAATTACCATGCAGATAATAAGTTTTACGATTCAATCACACATGATATTCAAGTTTTACACGGAATATTACATGGCATCATTTCCGATAATATTATTTCAGATGGAGAAGTTATTAATCTGCAGAAATGGTTAAGTGATAGAGAACATTTATCTGGGTGCTATCCTTATGACGAATTAAATGGTTTGCTGCTTGAAATTTTAAAGGATGGTATAATTGACGATAATGAACGGAAGGTATTGCAAAAATTTTTTAGTGAATTCGCTTTAATCTTTGTTGATAGCAAAATTAATGTCAGTTTAACTGATACATATGAAACACCAATATCTATATCTGGCATTTGTGCCGCGGACCCAAATATATATTTTTCTGAAAAAGTCTTTTGTTTTACTGGCAAATCCTCTCGCACTAAGCGAAGTGATTTGATCGATATTGTGAATAGTTTAGGTGGTGTTTATGTAAACAGTATTTCCAAAAACACTGATTATTTAATCGTGGGCGATGGAGGTAATCCTGCATGGGCATATTCTTGCTATGGACGAAAAGTTGAGGAAGCAATGGAGATCAGAAAAAACGGGTCAAAAGTGATTGTAGCACATGAAAATGATTTTTGGGATGCAGTTCAAGACCAGAATTAATTCTTTAAAAAGCATTGACACCATAAATTTACTATGTCTTTTATGAAACAATTTCCTACATTGGAAAAGTAATAAATGGTGGTAACACATGGGCTTTTTTATCTTTCTTTCAGCTATTGTCATAATAATTTTTGTAAAAAGGGCTAAAAAATCTTCAAACCAAAAGAAGAATGTACGAGTTAGATATACAGATGAAGGCAAAAGTTACCTTTCAGATTCAAGTATTTTCAATACTGGATACTCAAGTTACAAACGGCAAGCCGCAAAAACGACATTTTACGGAGAGTGTACTTCAATAAGTGTAAATGGGTTACTATTAGTTAGCCCCTTTGTCTACGTCTCGAGTGATTCACCGCATAAGACATCTGCGCTGCCGCATATTATATTTGAAAAAAGTAAAATAATACAATCAGATGCGGAAGTACAATTACACTATTGGCCAAGTTACTCAGACATTCAAGGCGAAGCCAGATATCAATTACTAAAATGGTTGTCTGATGGAAAAAATAGTGCAGACTTGAATATCGGTCTTCTGTTTATTTATTTTTACAATTTAGAATATCGGGCGATTAAAGAGGGAAAAGACCTTCTGCCTATTTTGAAAGAACTCATTAGACTCTACAATTTATTCAGTTTTAATGGTTCCTTTTGTGGTTATGCTGGTGCACTAATTGGATATATTATATTTGCATTGCCCATTGAGGAGGTGACGCCAAATATAAAAAGTACGGTCATGGACATTATTAAGAGTTCAACTAACTATTCAACACTAAAAACATCTGGTATTAATTTTTACTTGAACAAGCAAACAGTGCCAACGAAAGAAAACCTTTTAGAATATGTAATTAGCCAGCCGCGGAGTAAGAACTCCGTGATACCAGACAAAGTAGGGCAAATATTTAAAGACTATTTTATTGAATTAACTATCAGGAAAATACCTGATATAATGGATAATTTTACATTGCAGAAGTGTGATTTAAATTACCATTGGGCGTCTTCCGCCGGATACGCCGAAAGAGATAAAATTATCAAAGGGATGAATCCGGTGATGCCCTCAAAACATCGGAACCGATTAATCAAACTATGGGACAAATGCATTGAAGATTTCAGGCCATACAGCAGGAAAATTAACAAAGGAACAGAGGTAGAGCTATTTGACCTATTGCCAAGTGATGCTAAAGATATTCTGCCAAATAAACTTGCAAATAATTTACATAGCTTTTTCAATGACAATAAAAATACGCCGGTTACTATAAGCGATTTTTTAGAAAGCATCAACTCTGAAGAAAAGCTTACTTTGAATTTTTCTAAGAGGTTATCAAGAATAGTCAATGATATAGGATATGCAATCGAACCGGATGTTTCACATACAAATAGATCATATAAGACCGACGATTTTATAGTTCTTTTTGAAAAGTCCGGGGAACTGAAAAATTCCTCCGATTATTTTACCGCAACATTAATTTTTGATCTGGGGATGATGATATCTCAGGCAGACGATGAAATTCATATTAAGGAAGTTGATACCATTGAGAACTTTGTTATTTCAAATTTGTGCAAAAATAATATTGCAAAAAACAGAATTAGCAAAAGGCGCCTACTGGCAACAACGGGGAAATTAAATTTTTCTGGTGTCGCAAAAAGTATTGCTACCCGACTAAAGCCTAAAGATATTGAACCAATTGCAGAATATTTATACTCGGTTGCTGCTGCTGATGGGAAAATATTGTATGCAGAAATTAAGGCAATTCGCAAGATTGTTAAAGGATTCGGCCTATCTCAAAGTTTTATTGATACAATTGAAACGAAATTGGGGATAGCTGAACCAATAACTTCTGCGATATTACAAAGTAAATCGGGAGTAAGAAAAAAAGGGAGCGCAATACCCCCGAAACCAAACATTGCACCAGAAGTTACTGTTAATATCAATGTAAAGAAACTCGAACAATTGAAAATAGAAACGAGCGCAGTTCAAAATACCTTAAAAAATGTATTTACAGAAGATGAAGCTGAAGTGGAAGCCATTATAACACAAGAGATAAAACAGGAAGCGGCAAATGATGTTACTGTGTTAGAAACTAAATTCTTACCATTTTATAATCATATAATAACAGAAGAAGCCTGGGAGAAACCTGCATTACGTAAAATAGCTTTAGAGCATGGGTTTATGGTAGATGAAGCTATTGAATCTATAAACGAATGGTCGGACGAGAACCTGGGTGATTTTCTCGTTGTTGAAAAAGATAAATATCATGTTAGTTTGGAATTGTTAAAATAAAGGAGTAAACATGTCTAAATTGAAAGAGAGAGAGCGTACGGCAATAATCAACTCGTTAAGATCAGGAGTTGTCCCACGAATTGGTCTCCATCATATTCAGGTTGGAAGAAATGATGAAGTGTCTGAAATTATAAAAGACATAGAAAAATTGTCAAAGCAATCGTCCAGTATTCGTTTAATTATTGGCGATTACGGATCAGGAAAATCATTTTTTCTTAATTTATCAAATACAATTGCACATACATACAATGCGATTACAAGTATAGCTGATATCTCAATGGAAAAAACTTTATACTCTCGGGACGGGAAAGCCAGGGCATTATACACGGAAATTATTAAAGGTTTATCGACAAAGTCCAGACCTGACGGCAATGCATTGCGAACTATAATTGATTCATGGATTTCGAAAACGATTGGTATTGAAGAAGATGTTCCTAAAGAAAAAATATACAAAGAATTAGCCCACCTTAGAGAGCTGGTTTCTGGTTACGATTTTAGCGATATTATTTGCCAGTATTATGATGGATATATTAATGACGATGAAATATTATGTGAAAACTGTCTTCGATGGTTACGCGGCGAGTATGCAACCAAGACGGATGCCAAAAAAGATTTACCCGTTACTGGCATAGTAGATGATCGAAACTATTATGATTATTTGAAAATTATTGCAGAATTTGTCAGGATGGCCGGTTACTCAGGGCTTGTTATTTGTATAGACGAATTGGCTGTTTTAACCAGATTGCAAAGCAATGTTCGTGCAAAAAATTATGAAACTATTCTCAAGATGCTAAATGATATTTTGCAAGGCAATGTGAATGGAATTAGTTTGGTTTTAAGCGGAACACCTGAATTTTTGAAAGATAAAAGAAAGGGATTATATAGTTATGGAGCTCTGGAGTCTCGTTTAAGTTCTAACTCTTTTTCACGCGGAGAATTTAAAGATCTGTCAGGCCCTGTAATCGAACTTGATAATCTCTCACAAGAGGAATTATTTCTTGTATTTGGGAATATTCGCAATGTATTTGCATACCATGATACTGCTAAGCACTTAATAGATGATAAAGGAATTGTCATCTTTATGGAGAAACTGTTCAGCCGAATGGGCGCCGCAAGCTACCTATCGCCGCGTGAAGCCATTAAGGATTTTGTTCACGTATTGAATCTTGCCGAGTCACATCCAGACAAAGGGTGGGAGTTCTTTTTAACAGAAGCAAACAGCGATGCTTTGGAACAGACCACGCAGGCCGGCACGAACGACCTGAACAGTTTCAAGCTTTAAGAAAATGGATACATTTTCCAAACTTCATGAGGGAGTTCAAAAAGCAATTTGGAGATTAAATTGGGAGAATTTTAGACCCATACAGGATAAAGCGATCGATTGCATAATTAATTCCAATAATGATTTGATTATCTCCTCGCCAACAGCGAGTGGCAAAACGGAGGCCGCTTTCTTACCTGCAATTTCGGAAACTGCAAATGAGCTGCACGAAAGTGTTTGTATTCTGTATGTATCACCATTGAAAGCGTTGATAAATGACCAGTTTGATAGAGTGGAAAATTTATGCTCCGAATTACAGATAACCGTTACAAAATGGCACGGCGACGCATCCAATACTGCGAAACGCAAAATAACCAAGAATCCTAAAGGAATTATACTTATCACCCCGGAGTCGATAGAAGCTCTACTGATACGCAAATCAAATGAAACGAGAAATATATTCAAAAATCTCAAATTTATTATAATTGATGAATTGCATTCTTTTTTAGCGAAAGAAAGAGGTGATCAGCTCCGTTCGCAGATTGAAAGAATTAAAAACATAATACCAACAACACCAAGAATAATAGGTTTATCTGCTACAATTGGCGATGAATTAAATGCAAAATTGTGGATTCAAGATAATCCAAATAGTGTTGAATTTATAAAGGAAAATCAAGATGGCTTACGTAAAGAAAAACACGGTTCGGTGCATTGCTTTGATCAGTACGACCAAGATATTATAAACTATCAAAAATATTTATATGAAGAAACCAGAATTGGTGTCAATTTGATCTTTGCGAACTCAAAAAAGATTTTAGAAAAGCAGTGTTCGAATCTGAAACAGATTGCAAAACTTAGAAACCATTCAGATAATTATTCTATTCACCATGGTTCTCTCTCGAAAGAAATTCGTGAAGATGTTGAGGAAAACCTGAAGGATACAAAAATTAGAAACATTTCTGTATTTTGTACAAATACGCTGGAGCTGGGGATTGATATAGGTAATATAGATAAGGTATTCTTAATTGAACCTATAAATTCAGTATCATCGTTTATTCAGAGAATTGGACGAAGCGGAAGATTGGATGATATGCCAATTAATTTTAGTTTTTTGATTTATATTGAAAAGCTTGAAAGCAATAGTCTTGAATATGATAAAGTTAGATTAGATATTATAAAATGTATCGCAATAACATTGCTGATGCTGGAAGAATGGTGTGAACCGAATCCGCCATCATTAAGGGAACCCTCTGTGCTTGCTCACCAATTGCTTTCACATATTGCGCAATACGGAGAAGCCAAAACATCTAATACCTATGATTTAATAGTCGATAATTCATTTAGGAAATATCTGAATATTGAAGAATTTAAGGAATTATTGATTTTCTTAAACGATCAAGATTATATTTATCAAGATACAGAAATGAACTTACGTTTGTCTTCTAAGGGCGAGGTATTAACAGAGCATTACGAGTTTTATGCAGTTTTTAGCAGTCCGGATGAATGGCGTGTATTATATACCGGCAAAGAAATTGGGAAAATACCAATTCTTGCAAGCTATCAAATTGACGATAAGATACTTTTAGCGGGAAGAATGTGGAAAATTATTGATATTCAAGAAGAGGTCAAGTCGATTTTGGTTTTACCTGCTGGCGGAGGCAAGCCTGCTTCATTTGGCAATGTTTCCTTCGAAATTCATAAAAAGGTACACGAAAAAATGGTCGAGATATTGAATTCAGAGGACATCCCGGTTTTTTTGACTGAGAATAGTGTCAATGCCTTAGCAGAAGGTCGATTGAATTTTAATAATATGAAACAAGAACTAGGTACATTTTTTTCCGTTTTTCAGGGTTCCAGAATTCAGTCTACATTAGCATTATTTTTTAAAAGAATAAAGATTATCTCAGAATCACAAGAAGCCTTTTTTATTTTGAAAAAGATTACCAAGGAGGAAGCTATAAAGAAAATGAAAATACAATCTGAAAAACTTTCCACGTTAGCAGATTATATTTTGAATGAGGTTCGATATAAGGATAAACTTATGTATAAATATGATTATCTTTTGCCAAATAGTATTCTTTCTCGAGCGTACGTAGACAGGTTTTTGGATATAGAGGGTGCATTATCATTTTTGAAAAATTTGTGATCCAAGAAGTTTTGTTGAATAAAACGATTTCTATCACTACTACAAACACAACTCGAACGAAGCAACTTCGCCGGGCTCCCGTGCCAAAAGCCGTAGGATTTTTTTGTGCAATAAATATGAAATATTTGCCGAAAAAGTTAGTATGATCATTCAAACCGGTATTTCCGACTATTCAAGTCAAAAATTACGGTGGGCTCAATACGCAGCAAATTCGCAGAGTGAAAATAATACCGATTCCACATCAGAAAAAGTCAAAACTACGAATATGCAGGTAGATAAGGCTGATATTTCCGTACACGGAAGAATGAAAGCCAGACTAATGAGTCTTCGGGAAGTGCGCAATAATATTAAAAGTGGAATCGAAATGCTGGAAACTGCTGACAAAGGCGTAAGGACAATTCTGACCATTCTCGAGAAAATCAAGGACCTGGCGGTGCAATCCATAAACGGTATTTACTCTAAAGATCACCGTCAACTGATTCAAGTCCAGGTTTCAGAGCTCATTGACGAAGTAGACCGAATTGTAGAGAGTACCGAATATAACTCAAAAACATTATTAGATGGAGATTACTCTCGACACTCGCGTAAAGCTTCCATGTGGATGCAAATAGGTCCGAATATGCATGAACGAGAGCGAATTTTCATAAGTACAATGAGCGCTCTAAACCTCCGCCTCTCGAATGTGAAGGGAGAAATAGCAAGTGTCTCTACCCCGAAATCAGCACAAGAGACTCTCGATACGCTGGAGTATTCGTTATACCGCGTAAAGAAACAGTTGGCCGATATTGAAGGGTACAACGAACGGTTTAAAGAAACTCAAATAAAAGTAAACGCCGAGATCGAGTTGCTCGAAAAAAACCTCGGTGAAACAGAAAAACGGTAAAACTATGATCATTCAAACCAATATAGACAGAATCAATCAAAATAAAATAAATCTGGCGGCAAACCATACGGAAAACAAAAGCCGAGTAAATGGCAATGTAGTTAATACAAACTCAACCAATAAAATTGTGACCGATGCGACCAAGCCGACCGATAAAAGCGAAATTTCCGTTCGCGGCAAAATGACGACTCGTCTAATGAGCCTGCGCCAGGCAAGACAAAATGTAACCTACGGAATGAATTTACTAGAAACAGCCGATCTCGCTCTAAAATCTATGCAAAGAATATTGCAAAAAATACGAGTGCTTGCAGTTAAGTCGTCCAACGGAACATATACCGAAACGGACAGACAAGGTTTTCAAGTTCAGGTTTCCCAATTGATTGATGAAATCGACCGCATTTCCTCACAAAGTGAATTTAATTCTATGAAACTGCTTCAGGGTGATTTAGCGCGCGGTTCAAGATTAGCTTCCATGTGGATACAAATGGGCCCCAATATGCACGAGCGCGAAAGAGTTTTCCTGTCGACTATGACCGCCGGAGCTTTGCGGATGAGAAGTTATAACGGTGGTATTCTCACAATATCTACGGCAGGTTTAGCGAATGATGCAATTGGAGTAATTGATGATGCGCTTGAAAGGGTATATCAAACACGGGGCGATGTCAAAGGGTATACGATCAGGTTCGAAGAGGCCATAGAAAAAACTGATGACGAAATAGAATTACTCGAGAAATCTTTAGAAGCTGAGTTCGAAGAACCGGACATAGAGAAAGAGCTGAAAAAGAATAAACAAAGATAATTTTAAATGAAGATGAAAACAACGATATTATTAATCCTGGTTTTTACCCAGCTCGACTACGTTTCATCGCTAACATTGAGCACTCAAAACGGTGTAGACAACGGCAAAAAAATAACTATAAACAACTCTGACAAAATGACCGAGCTGTTAAAATATGTCGAACAAAACCTTGTGGTATTATATGAAATCTTACAAAGAAACAGAGTCCTTGCAGTAAAGGCGGCAAATGGAATATACACGCCACGCCAGAGAGGGAATTTTAACCAGTCGTTCCAGGAGATGTTCAAAGAGGCGGCGCGTACAATACGAAGGGCAAAATATAATAATTATCCATTGCTTGAGTTCACAAACCAAAAATGGGCAGCGCACCTCGTATTAAAACTCGATAGAAAGGATGAACCGGTTGTCTATTCACTTCCCAGAATCTACTCCCAAAACTACGGGTACGATAGCTGGTCTCACAACGAAAAAATAGGATGGCCAAATGTAAAAACCACCTGGGAGGCAAGCGCAGCTCTGGGCGATATTGATAAAGCATTGGGACAGCTTGATAGCGAACTTACCCTCGTCAGGGCGGTTATACAACGGTTAAACATAGCTAAAAAAGTAGACCATAAAATTAAGTAACGCCATTATTTTTGTTCAGGCATGAGCCTCGCATTTCCTGTATCAATATAATAATTATAATCAAAATTGTCCGAAGAGAAACTTTTCGGGTCCGCGCCCGTTATCAGATCGTTATTTACATATACATGCTTTTTATCTTTGGCAAAACTAAAATCAACATCTATTAAAATAATTTCAAAAGTTTCCGGGTCAGCTTTATCAATTTTCATCTCATTCTTTGGATGTGCACAATCTGTATATAAGTAATACACTCCGTCGCTATCTTTCGCATAAAAAAAGTTAAAAGGGTAAAAACTCATTATATTATAATCTGTCTTTTTTCCGGAGCAATAAATATAATGTTTATCTTTTCCATAATTATATTTTACAACCGAAAATGAATTCGGATGCGCTCCAGAAATGACATCAGCTCCATAGAACACTCTTAAACTGTCTTTTGCATAATCGGACTGTGCATCTAAAATTTGAAAATCTGCAGTATTTGCGTAATAAATTTTCCTGCCTCTATAAAATACAGATGTATTGTCCCTGGCAAAATTCGTAGATTGAGTGAACAAAGAAAAACTATCGGGGTCGGCGTCGTCTATTTGTAAACCATGATAATATACATTGCGTTTATCGAAAGCGTACTCATTTGAATTTTCAGCAACTTGAAAAGTTTGCAGGTCGGCCAATTTAAAATCATTTTCCCATTCATAATAGTAATACACCCGATTTTTATCTTTTGCATAATCATCATTTAAAGCGATAAAACTCTCCAGGTCGGGACCATCAAAACTCTTTCTCCCTCGATAAATAGCCTTTTTATCGCGAGCAAATAAAGTCCGGTTTAAAACGTAAAAAGATTCGGCATGGGCCCCGGGTAGATCGTACCCCAGAAAATAAACTCCGTTTTCATCTTTTGAATATCCAGAATAGAGGACAATAAAAGAGTCATAGTCAGATTTTTTCATATGGTTAAGTCCGTGCTCATCTGCGGCATAAATAAAAGCGTCATCTTTATAATAATTATAACCCAGAAATGTTTTACCTTCAATTATTGGTATCGTATCCGGCTTATGACATATTGATATAAACAGCGTAAGACAGATTACTGTATACTTCGAAAAATTCAACACAGTCTGGCGATCTTAGCGCAAACGGCACAACCGGCAATCAGTTTTTGCTCGACATGGCATTCCATAATGCAAAAATCGCTTTCTGAAAAATTGATTTCAAGATATACATTATAAGAAGGAATTCAGACAATGAATAATTTTACATATCATAACCCGGTCAAAATAATATTTGGTAAAGCGGCAGTCGATAAATTGCCAACGCTACTGAGTAAAGATCGAAAAATTATGCTGGCATACGGTATGGGCTCCATTAAAAAAACCGGGCTCTACGATAAGATCTTGAAAACCCTGGAAGGTTATAAAGTTGTAGAGTTCGCAGGAATAGAAGCAAACCCGGACTATGCAACTTGCATGAAAGCGATTGCGTTAGCGAAAACAGAAGGAGTAGACTTTATACTTTCTGTCGGCGGTGGTTCGGTACTCGACGCAGTCAAGTTTATTGCTGCAGGGGTAAACTACGACGGGGACGATCCATGGGAATTACTGACAGAAAAAAAATCGATTAAAGTAAAATCGGCATTGCCAATCGGCTGCATCCTTACATTGGCCGCCACCGGCTCCGAAGGTAACGGATTTTCAGTAATCTCGCGAAGGGAGACAGGTGAAAAGCTGGCTTTCGGCAGTCCTCTTTTATATCCTCTGTTTTCAATATTAGACCCCCAGCTTACATTCACTCTAAATAAAACACAAACAGTCAATGGAATTGTCGATGCATTTGTACATGTATTCGAACAATACTGTACGTACGATGTAAACTCACCGCTGCAAGATCGCCAATCGGAGGCAATTCTAAAAACGCTTATTGAAGAAGGACCAAAAGTAATAAATGACCCTGAAAATTACGAAGCCCGCGCGAACGTTATGTGGTGCGCTACGCACGCATTAAACGGAATGTCCAGTTGTGGAATTGTACAAGACTGGTCGACACATATGATCGGACACGAACTAACCGCAATCTATGGACTGGACCATGCCAGGAGTCTGGCGGCGATACTGCCCGCTTTAATCGAGTACAAAAAAAACAAAAAGTTCGACAAGTTTGTTCAATATGGAAAACGGGTGTGGCATAGCGTTCAAGGCGATGACGAAACTATTTTCAACAAATCGATGGAAAAAACTCTGAAGTTTTTCGAAAGCCTTGAAATGCCAACACGCCTCAGCGCATACGATATTACAAATGAAAAGTTTGGCGAAATCGGCCAACGCTTCGAAGATCGCAATATGAAGATCGGCGAACGCCAGGACATTGGAAAAAACGAAGTCATTGAAATTCTAAACAAAGCTTTATAGCTCTTAGCAAAGGGATGCTTTATAAGAAAATATGTACTCATAAATACAAAGGAATATTTCGGTCGAATACCGCAAAACGAACCTGGGTCTGCGTTTCGTAACCGACACCAATTGGTGTCGGTTACGAAACCCTTTACGCGCCGGCAAAACACGGGGCTTCGTCGGCCTGATTTTTAACAGTACATTGTCGATGACGTTGCAGCAGCTTGAGTAGTTGCTCGCGTGAGCCGAAATGTATAACGCCAAAAATATGAATTAAATTATATAAGCTATTGACAGATTGGACGCCATTTATATATCAATTTTGGTTATGTCTTAAAGACAAAAACGTATAATCAATATGAGGGATGAGGTGGAGTTATGTGGAACAATAAAAACAATATAAGGACTTTATACGCTATAGTTGCAACAATTTTCATGTTTATCGGTTGTAACCAGGCAGTCCAGGTAGACGATTCTTTAGAAAGCAGCGCCGCTGAGCCATTTATTTTAGCGACCGTACCTATGGACGGCTATGCACTGCAATTTCATAACGCCGGTGCGATGGTTGCCTTTAACAAAGACATGGTTGCGCTCGATTTAACCGACCCGACACTGGGCAATGTCCTGGTACAAGATATTACCGACCCGGCCAACCCCGTTCCTGTTATCGCAGATTTTTCTTATTCCGATCTGGGTAAAGCACTTATTATACAACCGGTTATACCAACCGGGGGTGGCAAACCCGTAAATTTGAACGGATCGACATTTTCTGTAACGTTGCTTGCGGGTAACTCTACAAATGGCATACGCGCCCTCGACGGAACGAATCTGCAAAACGATTATACTTTTACATATACCTATCTGGCGTACAACACTGTTGACGCACGTAGCCAGGACAAAATTGCTCCTATGGTTACATTTAAGTATCCCGTGCCAGCTTCGGTGGGCATAAGTACCGAAACTGCCATAACGATTACTTTTAATGAACCTGTAAACCCCGCTTTACTTAGCGGTTCTTCTTTAATCATTACGGACGACCCTGTAAACGGAACGCCTGTCAGTGGAGTCTTGAGATATGTGGTTCCAGCGAACACACTTATGTTTTTTCCCACCCAGAAAATGAAAAATAATACTGTATATACAGCCACCCTTGTGCCGGGTATACGAGACCTGACAGATGCGCTGCAAAACGCAACCGCTACAGAAGTAAGCTGGACTTTTACTACCGAGAAAGATAAAATTCCACCGAGCGTACTGGCAACCACACCTGCTGATGGAAGTATTGGAGTGGGCACAAACGCTGCGGTAAGTATCACGATGTCCGAATTAATTAATCCGGTGACGTTAAACAATACTTCTATTACTGTTGTTGACGCTGCTCAAGTGCAGGTTGCGGGAATTTATTCCTTCGATGCAAACTCGAATACGATAAATTTTTCACCATCTGCAAATTTGGCCACCAACATGGACTTTACTGTAAATGTTACAGCCGGGTTAATGGATATGGCTGGCAACGCGGCAACCCCGTATGCATTCACCTTTACCAGCGGCGCGGGAATAGACTCCATTGCACCAACGGTGTCAGCGACGTCACCTTTAGACACTGCAACTTCCGTCAGTTTAAACGCAAGCATTTCTATTCAGTTCAGCGAAGCTATGGACCCTTCCACCATTACTTTATTTGACGGTATATCGGGTTCGGTCTCCGTATTGGACGGTGTTGGAACGCCGGCTTTGGGAAATCTCTATTACGATGGACCCAGTAACAGTGCCATATTTATACCTTCGGCGGATTATAATGCTTTAAGTGCATACCAGATTACCGTCACAAGCGGAGCAGCCGGAGTGAAAGATTTATCGGGGAATTCCCTGGTTGCCGATTATATCGTAAGTTTTACGACCGGTAACCAAAGCGATAAAACAGCTCCTTTGGTAATTGTAACCTCGCCTGTTCACGGGACAACAAATATGTTGCCGGACACACCGATTTCGGTCTCGTTTAACGAGCCTCTGAATGCATCCACGATCAACAACCAGACGTTCGTTGTCTCTGATGGTGCAACCGACTTGGCAGGAACTGTTTCCTATATTTATAACGCAGCTTCGGCAATAAACACAGCGACATTCACTTTACAAACGGGGGTTGTCTTAGACCCCGCAAAAATTTATACGGCGCGGCTAAGCACCTTAATTAAAGACCTGGCTGGTAATCCTCTTACAACCGACTACCATTGGTCCTTTACCGTAAAATCTACCCAGGGAAGTTCCCTAATTTCATCGATTTTCCCCGCAAATGGGAGCCTGGCTGTACCGGTTACATTAGGCGAAATTCAGGTTACTTTTACAAATAGCTTGAGTCCTCTGAGTCAGGGTATGCTTTCATCGTACATTTCTGCAACTGTAAATAATTTAACTACGGGCGCCGTAACAAGTTTAACGCCAACGTCCGTAACGTATGACTCCCTGACTAAAAAGGCGATTATTACACTGCCGCCTTTAGCAGGTAATAGTATTCATACCTTTAATTTGGCCGGTACAATTACCGACATTTACGGAACCACATCACCGACCGATTACTCCTGGTCGATGATTACAGAGAAGGTGTATTATCCTGTTTCCGTTACAGCCACCGGCGTAAGTGGAACCGGTTTAATATTGCAAAACAACGGTGGCGATAATCTTGCTATTAATGCCAATAGTACGTTTGTTTTTGCAACCAGTGTTTTAGATAATACCACATACAATGTAACTTTGGCTTCAAACCCGACTATGCCTTATCAAGAATGTTCCCTAACCAACGCGAGTGGAACTATAAACGCAGCAGGTGTCTCCAATGTCGCAGTAAACTGTGTAACGAAACCGATCTGCCCCACACAAGCCAATATCGTAAAAACACCAGGGGTCGACTGGACAATGCGAACTCCACCAACTGCAGCTATTACCGGAACCGGTTCTTGTCTCGTCGCTGTGGGCGATTGGGGAAAAGTTGTCAGTTCCCCCGATGGAGTAAACTGGGAGACGCAAAAAACAGGACTAAACGACCATTTTGCCGATATTACCTGGGGTGGTACAAAATTTGTAGCCGTAGGTGCCATGGGCGCTGTAGTTACTGTAGAAGATGGTGAAACCTGGGTAAAACAAAACAGCGGGCTGCCCACAAACATACATTTGCAATCCATCGCCTGGACAGGCAACCTCTTTGTAGCTGTAGGGTCAGCAGGAACTATTATTACATCACCTGATGGCATAAACTGGACAACACAAAATTCCGGTACCACCAGCGAATTAACATCAGTAAAAGCTTTCTCTAATATTATCGCCGCAGTAGGTGGTAGTAACATACTGTATTCCATAGACGGCGTTAACTGGCAGGTTGTGAACATGGGCTTAAGTACAACATTAAAAGATGTAGCATGGTCAGGCAGTGAATACATGGCGCTCGATGCTTCTGGCTATATTTATAGTTCACCTGACGGGATGAGCTGGAGCCTGGTATCCGTGCTCTCAACAAGTTATGGCGGAACCCCTGTATCGAATGACGGTAGACTTATTGTCAAAGCAATAGAGCAGGCTCTAGTATATTATTCAAAAATAGAGTGGGACGGGAATCAATTTATCGTTCTTAGCAAAGCGCACGGATTAGAATATTTCCTTACTACTGCTACCGGGTATATATTTACTTCCACGGATGGAGCTTCCTGGGCTGTAAAAGCTTTACCTACAAGTACGGCGCCTTCTGATATTTACATCGACAATAGCAAAACTTACCTGAGCGATTGGTATGGCAACATGCTTGTTTCCTATAATAATGCGGTAGACTGGGGTTATGCGATGGAGTCATTTGAATACAGTGATCTAAAGTTAGTAGAATGGGCAGATGGCAATGGTTTGAACTGGTTAAACGGGGAGTATTGGATGGTAACGGACCGCAGGATGCCTGTACTGGATCCGAATACGGGGGGAACTTTGTATGTGAACTCCGGAATTCTTCTACGATCTGTAGATGGTATCCACTGGCATAAACAAGTTTTTACGCCACCCATTGCTTCGAATCCTTTTGCTTTTCAAGAGCAATACTATTTCCGAACAATGAGATATTTTAATGGGCAATATATTGTGACCGGTTCTATATACCAAAATGGATTTACACGAGCAATGACCATGGTCTCTTTTGATGGAACAACCTGGAGCGCCCCTACTGCAATTAATAATGTAGCAGCTTTTTACGATATAGACCACAGTTCAGCAGAGTTGGTCGCCGTAGGTGTGGATGCCACCAATCACTTGCCTTACTTTTATACTTCTGCTAATGGGGTAACGTGGAAACAATCCATTACCCGGCAAATTCCCGGAACGAATCTCTTCAGCGTATCTTGTTCCAAGATCAATTTAGGCACAGATTGTGTTGCCGTTGGAAGAGGCGGGGCTATTTTCTGGCTGACCGGCGGAGTTGGCGATGGCATAAGTGTGGGAGCTGAAACAATGACCGATGTAGTCTGGAGTAACTCAAACATTGTCGTTGTCGGGGCGAACGGAACTGTTTACGAATCTACGGATATGCAAAACTGGACTGGCGTGGTGCTGTCTCCGAATCCATATAGTAGCGATGGAGGTACTTACTTTGAGTCTATTACATGGGACGGAGCAAACTTTATTGCAGTCGGTTACCAGACAATTCAAACCTCGAAAGATGGAATCTCCTGGCAATACCAAAATCACGTAATGGGAACCTGGCAATACGAAGCATTTTTAACGGTTGGTGCAAAACCCGCATTGTCTAAAGGAGAGGCATCGCAGTATGTAATATTCGATTACAATATGCGTTTATTTACTTCGCCGTAATTAAAGCACAACTGCTTGAGACTGTCTTCTGTCTTTCAATAAATCATAAAGACAAAAGATAGTCTCAAGTAAAATTTACGCAATTTTAAAAACCAGCCTTCAAAGACCAAAATAAGAAACTAATATAACATAATAAAATTTTCATTGACTATAACAATACATCTTGCATAATCATCCCAGAAGACGAATGTAGTAATCAAATATAACATCATTTGGGGGGCAATATGGATCATGATAATACTTTGAAGTCTCTTTTATTTCCTGGAGAAACAAACAAATTTTTCGATATAGAAAGTCTACCACCGATGGAAATTGAAGCAAAAGGTTTTAGTAAAGTAAATGCATGGTGGCTGGCTGAAGTATCACGTCTTATCTATAAACAAGAATCAGATGAGATCGGCAATAAGGCTACAAGTACTACCAGAAATGAGATACTGAATCGTCTCAATCTCAACGAACGAAAGTTTTACAACAAATCCGGTACCCAATGCGCAATTATAGAATCTAATGACAAAAAATTCGCTATTTTAGTATTCCGGGGTTCCCACGAACTAAAAGATTGGCTGGCAAACGCCAATGTACCGCCAACAAAAATAAGCAATGGTTGTCGTATTCATAGTGGATTTAAAAGAGCGCTAGATCTCGTCTGGAAAAAAGTACGAACTGAGCTAGATAAAATGGATTGTCCTGTGTTTTATACGGGACACAGCCTCGGAGCAGCACTGGCTACCATTGCAGCTTATAGAAAAAGTCCGCATAGTCTTTATACATTTGGCAGTCCACTAGTTGGCAACGGTAAGTTTAAAAAATCTTTCAAAGGTAAAAAAGCATATAGAATTGTCAACAATAGAGACATTGTTGCCACGGTGCCCCGTATGTTCAAATACCAGCATACAGGACAGTGCCATTATATCTCAAATGATAACAGTATTCTGATCAATCCACGGAATAAAATAATAAAGTTTGATAAAAAGATAATAGATGAGTCTTTAAGTGATACGACGAACGAAAGTCAGCCATTCAAAGATCTACCGGAATTTTTAGGCGATCACTCCCCCATAAACTATGTAGCACATATGCAAAGACAGTTAAGCAATACATAATTACCTGCGCCGACAAAACCCGAGGGCTTCGTCGGCCTGATTCTTAAATTAATTAATAGCCAGTTACCATGACATTGTCGATGGCGCCGTAATAGTTCCACCCACCGGCATCGTTAAACTTAAACTTAACTTTCACGGAAGTTTTTCCTTTGGCGATAAGGCTTATATCGAGTACCGGATGTTCATCAACCATAGAAATAGCATAAGTATCAACAATTTGCCAGCCTCCGCCAGCATCGACTTCTACCGTGAATACGTCCCCGGTGAGAAATCTGTATGTCAGATCAAATTCAAGAAACACTGAATTAAACGAAGAACAACTGAATGAATCGGAAACTAATTCCGTAAACAACGTCATACCGCTACCCGCAGCATCGGAATCAAAAGCAACATATTTACCATCGGATAAAAATGGCACCCAGTTTGTGTAACCCACTACCGAGTCAATATCTGTAGCTCCCGGAGCCGTATTGGGAAACCATGTTTTAAATGGAGGTAGTATGGCCCCTGAACTTCCGAGGTCAATACTTGTAAACTGCCCAAAACCGAACGCAAAATCTTCATAGAATATTGGCGCCATTGTAGTGGCTTTAATGCTATATTCATATGCCGTGGCTAAATACGCTTCATATACCTCAATATAATATATTCCGGGTACCGGAAATTTATAATTTATTTTAGCACAATCTCCAATTCCCCCACCAAAGTTTTGTACAAGTTGTACATTTGAATTGGCATCCGTATCGTATAAAATCATAATCGTTGATACGAGAGCGCATCCCACTCCGGTATTATCAAAGGTTTCAAAAGAATACACAAGATCTGTTGAGGTTACGTTTACCATCATCACATCAAAATCAGTCGCACCGTTATGTAATGTCCGGTATTGTGGATTGCCATCTATGGCAAGAATACTGGGCTTGGCGATTGCATCTGCAATTGTATCATCTAACTCAAAAGAGTCCGCAGCTATGCCTGTTCCACAGGATACGTCGATGGTTACATTGGTTCCGTTAATGAATCCATTTCGAACCAGAGGCGCGCTACAGGTTATGCCTCCGCCGTCTGTTATGGTGACTGTAAAGGCTGTCTGGTCGGGTACTGTTTGTGCAAAAGTAATGGAGTCAAGACCTGAACCGCCGCCAACTATTGGCACTGCTCCATTGGCATCTAGTTCCACATTTATCGTTTTAACTCCAAGTCCAAGAGCGTTAATTGTTACGTTATAGTTTACAATTGCCGTACAGTTCACCACGATGCTCGTTACGTTTGCAAAACCAACGATACCGGTCTGGGTTGAATTATCTACGGTACATATATTACCGGCTGAAGTATAACTAAAGATAGTCGCATAATAACTATCTCCGGTTACTTTAGACACGCTATATGTAAACACAATCGGGTCGGCTACCGCACCGGGAACCACAACCTGATCTGCTCCATTTTGCATGGTCATTGTATCGCCTGCATTCAGACCATAGATGTTACCGCCCACAGTATAAGAACTTTCAATCTGGCAGATTGACGAACACCCGTCCAGGCTATCCGTGTTTCCGTCGTCGCAGGTTTCCCCGACTTCTGTAGTCGAATTTCCACAAATGATAGAAGAATCGAACACACGCACATTATAATCTGTGCCAAAACCGCTTACATCGACTACGCTGATATAGTAGGCCGTGTTACCTGCTGCAGAGCAAAATTCATCAACCGGCCCCGGGCCTGTCGAAGAGCATAAAAGCGCTGTATAACCCGAATCGCTATACACATAAATGTTTGCATTACTCGATAAATTTGTGGCTTCAAAATCATATGTTGTTCCAACAGTAAGACCTGTTATACTATAATAGTCCGTTCCACCAGCTGACGCAGAACCAGGCGTTGGCGTGCCGAGTGTTAATACTGTAGGGGTTGGTCCCCCGCCACCAGAACAACTGATATTCACAGCTACCCCGGCCGCCGGATTCGGTATATTACCTATGGCATTCGCCGTTGTTACCCCGCAAGTTAAACCTCCGGGTTGTGATGAAATCGAAATATTATAGGAGCTGTCTTCGGGTTGCGCCGTATACACAAATGCCCCGTCTGCGGTAAAATCGTTTTGCTGGGAGCCCAGGTTCGTACTGTTGACTACCGAGAGAGTACCTGATGTTAAACCACTCACGTTTACCGTAACCGATGCTGTCGGTAACACAACACAGGTTATGTCTTGGTTTACTACATTAGCTCCAGAAATGACCAGAGGAGAAATGACCTGAAGGCCATTTAAATCGAATGTACAACCTTTTCCATAAGGAGACTCTACTATTTGCAGATCTGAACTGGTGCCGTCATTAAATTGTGGCATCTGGTAAGCCGGAGTATCGCCATCAATAAGTTTAGCAACCCCATTATACAATAGAATGGTTTGTTCAAGCGGTCCCGGTACAGTAGCGACTAAACCTACTACCGTCCCGCTGATATAATACGAGTTTGTAGTACATATTATGTTCACATTGACAATATTAGCTGCTGCAATATTACCGCCAGCGTTAACCACGCTACAGGTTTGCGCCGGAGTATTTGGATTGGTTTTTACGGTTACCGAATACGCCTTTGAATCATTTAACGCGGTAGCAAACGAGTAAGCTCCGTCTGCAGCAATTACAAGGTCATCGCCTGCATTATTCTGTAACACCAGTCCGGTTCCAACCAGACCCAAGACTGTACCGCCAACGGTGAACGTAGCTGTCGAAGAGCATGTAATATTCACATTGACGACATTCGCCCCATCGACTGTTCCGGTTCCGGCTCCAACCGGGCAGGTTGTACCTGCCGGAGGCGTTTGGACGGTTACATTATACGTTGTCAAATCATCTTGAGCCGAAAATACAATCGCTCCGTCAACAGATGATACCTGCGCATCGACGCCATTATTTAATATTGTTATTGAACCGGGTGGTATCCCGCTTACAGTAGCTGTTACCGTGTATTGAGTTGTCGTACAGTTAATAGCTACATTGGCTACATCTGCTGTAGGAATTGTTCCACCACCGTTCGTTACCAGACAAGTCTGGTTTGGGCTGGCAGGATTTTGCAGGACTGTTACGCCATAACCTGCGCCATCAAGCAGAGTTGTTGGAAAAGTAAAAGCGCCATTTCCACCGATCGCCAGGTTATCACCTGCGTTATTTTGCAGTATAAGCCCAAGGCCGGTAAACCCGGCTACGGTACCGCCTACACTATATTTTGGAATTGACGTACAACTTACTGTTACGTTGTTTATATTGGACCCGGCCAGAGTTCCCACACCCGCGCCAACCGTACAGGTTTTACCCGCAGGGCTGGTTAATACAGTGACATTATAACCGGTTCCATCTGTAATATTCGTTGCAAAGGAGAATGGGTCAATTGTAGTTCCTCCGCCTGTGACATTGAGATTATCAGCGCCATTGTTTTGCAGAGTTACCACTTCACCATTTAGCAGCCCGTTTACGGAGCCACTTGTCGAATACTGGTTTGTAATACAAGTAATAGAAATATTAGTTACATTTGCTGTTGCTACCGCACCTGCTCCGTTTGTGACCGTACAAGCCTGATTTGGCGCACCCGGTTGCTGGCTGACAACTACGCTATATGCTGAAGAATCCAGTTGTGTTGCACCAAAAGTAAACCCACCATTGGCTGTTACGGAGAGGCTATCTGTTCCATTGTTTACCAACACTAAAGAAGATGATGTTATATCATACCCCGCTACGGAACCCCCGATCGAATATGTCGGGGTAGCGCTACAGGTGACCGTTACCGTTGTAACATTACTACCGCTTACAGTACCAGCTCCGGTACCAACCGTACACGTTTTTCCAGCCGGGGGAGTTACGACTGTAATGGCATAAGCGCTCTGGTCATTTACCGGGGCCGACACAAACGGATCGGTCGAGGTGCCGCCGCCGATTATCGTAATATTATCAGCGGCATTATTTTGCAACAATACCTGTTCGCTTGCGGCAAGTCCGGTCACATTACCACCAACCGTAAAACTGGCCGTGGTACAAATTACATTAATATTATTTATATTTGCTGCTGCTATAATACCGCCTCCGTTTGTTATTGTACACGCTTGAATCGGATTGGTTGGCTGGGTTAATACGGTTACCGCATATGGCAAACCCGTTGCCAGAGCAGTTGCAAACGTATAGGAACCGTTTGCCGTAATACTTATATCGTCTACGCCGTTATTTTGTAGAACAACTGTTCCGTTTATTCCATTTACCGTCGCTGTAACGGTGTAATTGGAGCTTACCGAACACGTTACATTAATACCGGTAATATTTGCGCCTGGTATTGTTCCCGTTCCGGCACCAACAATACAGGTTTGTCCTAATGATGATGAAGCTGACGTTACATTATAATAGGAACCATCATTTCTAGCGGTGGCGAAGGTAAAAGGGTCAGTTAATGTCCCGCCCCCGGTAACAATTTTGGTTTCGCCGTAGTTATTTGTCAAAGTAACGGTTTCTCCGTTCGCCAAACCGCCTACGCTTCCCCCAAGGGTATAGGTACTGGTTGAACATACAACCGTAATCGTTGTAACATTGCCCGCGCTTACATTACCAGAAGGACTGCTTACAACACAAGTCTGGTTCGGTCCTGTAGGCTGGGATAATATGGTAGCATTATATGCTGCGCCATCTAAGATCGGAACTGAAAAAGAGAAAGCTCCGTCTGCGGCCAATACCAAATTATCACCGCCGTTATTTTGTAAAGTTACACTGCCAATGACACCAATCAAGTTACCCCCGACCGTATAGGATGGTATAGCACTACAAGCTACAGTTATAGCATTTACATTCGCCCCGGCAAGATTGCCCGAACTCCCTCCTCCCACAGTACATGTCTTTCCTGCGGGTTCTGTCAGCACGGTAATGGCATACGGTGAGCCATCATCGAGCGCAGTCGGCATGGTATAAGGATCGGCACCCCCACCTGCTCCATTGATAATAAGATTATCGCCACCATTGTTTTGCAGGGTTACAGATTCTACCCCGGTAAGTCCGGTTACAGACCCACCTATAGTATACTGGCTGGTAACACAGTTAATTGCAACTGTGGTTAAATTTCCCGCTGGCATAACTCCAGCTCCCCCGGTAACTGTACAAATCTGAATTGGGTTTGAGGGTTGGGTTGCTACTGTTACGCTATATGGATCACCAGTATTCAACGTGCCGCCAAATTGAAATGGGATTGCTCCAATACCTGCAATTACCCTGTTATCAAATAAGTTATTTGTTATTATTAAACCACTTCCAGCTAAACCAGTGACATTTCCACCCACCGTCAACGTTCCACCGCCGCCTCCGGCGCCATTACAATTAACTTCAATAGTTGAAATATTCGTATCACCAACTGTACCGAATGCGCCACCAACCGAGCAAGTCTTGCCTGCCGGTTGAACGAGTACAGCGACAAAATAGGTGTCGTCTGTATCGACTGTCTGGGTAAAAGTAAACTCATCAGTTCCTGTACCCCCGCCGGTAATCAAAATTACTTCGCTACCGTTATTTATGAGCTGTATAGTTTCAGCTCCCGCCATACCGGTAATCGTTCCGCCAATGGTGGCTGAAAAAGAAGTCCCGCTGGAGGTATCGCCAAAATTAATATCACCATTAAAGGTAGCTTTACAGTTAAATAAAAACGTTCCAATTAATATTCCAATAAAATAATGAGTGATCTTGATAAATGCGGTTTTTTGAGTAATCATAGCTGTGCTTCCCTGGTTTTATTTTAATTTGTCGTTATATTTCTTGTTTTCGACAAACCCCTATTTATTTGGACGTTGTTTTTTATAAAATAAAAACTCTCTAATGTAGTATATACAAACAGAGGGGGCTTGTCCATAGTTTTTCCTTCTTTAATAGGTGTATTGTATGCAAAAAGATCAGCCTCTTTCACTACTGAAACCGAAACCGGTTGCACTTCAGATTCATTCATTCAAGCAAAAATCATTAAAAAAAGCGTCGATCTTTCATCCAGAAAACCCAATGTCCATATATTTGTATTATTATCGACATTTCAGCGATTATTATATCTGTTCTGAATGCTTTATAAGAATTAAATGGTTTACTCTATAAAAAGCTTTTATTAACTATATAATTCCCGATCATCATCAATACAGGGCCCCGTGAAATTAACGTAAAACAAAAATGAGACTAAAATAAAACTAAGCGATATCAAAATTAAATGAAATTTTCTATACATTACTTACGCCGTCTCGTTAGACGCCTTATGTCCCATAACAGCAGAAAACCGCTCACTGGTATTTTAATCGCCTTTTTCATCGTCTTTTTTGCCACTGCTTTTGCCCGAGAAGACGCCAGAAAAGACCTGTCTGTATTTAAACCTTATGTGCCGGTTTTACTGAAAAAACAGTATGACACCGCCCTGAATACCATACGTCAGAAAAAGAATCCCGAATATGGAGAGTCATTTTTAGCCGGTTATCTATATAAACGAAAAAAATCATATGGATCTGCCACATGGTGGTATGCCCGAGCCGCATATGAAGGCAGAAAGGGACCAAAAAGTTCAAAAACAGAAGATTTAACAGCTTATTTGAATTCTACATCGGGACGTTCCCCACTTTATGGCGAAGCAATTCTTGAAATTTCTAAAATCTATTTGCGCAAATATGGAGTCAAAGCGGCAAACCAGATTCTCTCCCTGATGCCCGAAAAAAGGAACAAAGCGCTTGAATCAGGTATACTCGACCTAAGCGCCGACATTATCGCTCATTATAACTCATCGTTGGCTATACAACTTTACCTTGACCTTCTTACAAAAAAAGAAGACCCTTATTATTATTTAAGAATCGCTGGTTTTTTATACACGTCCCGCCAATACGAACGTTCCCTGAAATTTTATTTCAAAGTGCTTGAATTTCCCAAAACCGATTGGACATACACAACCGCAACATCCATGATATTGCGCATTTTAAAGAAATCACCGAAAATGAATGAAAATATCAATGATTACAGGAAAGTAAAACTGGCCGAGGGTCTCCGAATTAAAAAGAAATACCCGGACTCCCTTGCAATGTGGAAAACCATTGAAATAAAAAAGCTGAGTAAAAAAGGACTCTATTATTATACCCAGAATTACTCCCGACTATTGGTAAACCTGGGACAATACGACTCTTTAAAGAAGATACTCGTTGCGAATTCCCCAAAACTTAACCCGGCAGACCGGGAAAAAGTCTATGCAGACGCCGCTAAACGACTTTTGAAAAAACGAAAATACTATCATGTAAAAGCCTTAATACCAAAAGATGCGGGTGAGTCCGTAAAATACAGGTTGCAGGCGCTTGAAAGAATTTCTGACCCCGCCAGAGTTCCGGAAGCTGCCTCTTATTTACAAAATGTTGATTCTACATCTAAAGACGCCGAAAGAGCCTATTTCAGCTACTGTCTTGAACTCATAGAGAAAGGGCATAACACAAAAGCGCAAAATTGCCTGCAAGAACTTCGCACTTTGACAACGGGTTCCGAGAATGGGGGTCGTTCCAGATACTTTCTGGCTGCCCTGGTCGAGAAAAATGGTGAAACAGAAAAAGCCCGCTCCCTATACCGAGAAGTTTACACCAATTCTCCCACCCATTACCTCTCCTATAAAGCGCTACAAAAAAAAGGTCCATCGAATGCCTCCCCCCTGCCCGAACAAAACGCGGCTGACAATTCTACCGGGCAAAGCTCTAACGCAATATATCGTAACTGGGTAGCTGAAAATTTCAGCAATGTGGCCTCCATAAAATCATTTTTTGACAAGAAAAAATCGACACCAGGTTACGGCATTGACCCTGCCTGGAAATCCTGGGAAACTAAAATGAACCGGATGTCATCCACTCTCGATGAGGTTGAATTTCGCGCTGCGCTTTTTGTAGCGATGGGTGAGTACAAACTCGCCGCCAAATATTTAGAGCAAATACCGGATAAAGTTCGCAGGTACTCGGTCGCGACATTTGCCGCTAAGTCTGTCGGCAATGACCATCTCGCCTACAGATATATTCGAGCCGTACTCTCTTCCTCTGAAGAACTTCAAGCAGATATCTTTTTAATGCCGGCTGCAGCCATTGAAAGCCTATACCCTGTCCCTTTTTTAGCATCGGTTCAAAAATCGAGCAGCCAATACAACCTGGACGAAGCTTTTATCTATGCCTTAATGAAACAGGAGTCGGCTTTTCACCCCGGTGTCACAAGCCACGCTGGCGCTCGCGGTTTAATGCAAATTATGCCCGCTACCGCCCGTGACTTAAACAGAAGGATGAAAATACAAAACCTCGATTTGTATAACCCCGAACACTCCATTCAGCTTGCGGCAAAATTTTTCTCGTATATCTACAAACGCCACCACGGTGAATTCGAGCTATCAGCAATTTCATATAATGCAGGGCCCGCCCGTGTATCGCGCTGGCTCAAAGAGTATAAAGGCGCCGACACCCAGTTATTTTTAGAACAGATTCCCATTCGAGAAACCTATTATTATGTAAAGCGCACATCGGGATACTACCACCGATACAAAGTATTGCTCGAAAATTTTTATTAGTTTTGTATTCGTTTTTTATCATTCTATAATCAAGCAATCTCTTTCCATTGCCTGGTAAAACCCCGGTTGTTCCGAATCGTTTTACACTTTCGTAGAATCATAAGTTCAATAAACCTGGCAAGGTCCCGTTTTAAATTATATTCGTAAAATACAGAAAGCCACCCCTGGCTCTTTCGACAATTTAGTGTCAACACTCTGGGCAAACGATCATTATTCACATTTAAGGAAACCTGCCAGAAAAACCTGGGAAGGGTAATTTCAAAATCCATCCAGTTGGAAAGATACTTCTCCCAGAGAACGCGATCGCTCCCCCATAACTCTACCAACATCCGTGCAACCGGTTTTCGCAATATAATATCCATATAGGTGTAATAGCCAAAATCTTCAATTTATTTCACTAATTTCAAATAAAAAGAAAAAAAGCGAAGGGGGAGATTGGGTAAGACCTCATTTTGCATTTTCCATTCTCCCCTCGTTCCAAATTTTTTACTTCCCGCGCCTTGAATGCGCTGAAAATAAAAAGATTTTCCACTACCCCTCTTATACTCTGAGCCACCAAAAATCGCAGGATTTTTTGTAACTTATATACCACGAAGCAGTTGAAAAAAAACGACGTTTTTTTTTCAAACCAACTTTAAACAATAATCGAACGAAGCGACACAAAATAACCGAAGGATTATTTTGTGCACTAAAAAAGAAAAAATCACCAATATCTGAAAAAATTTCCAACTTTTGCCTATTACACTTATATGAAGAATATAACTACGTATCGAAAATTGAAGACTCCCATTGACAATGTT
>JBEQLE010000031.1:0-43844 GCA_040326155.1 Leptospirales bacterium
TCTGAAGGCGTGATCGAAGTAATTCTTCAGGCTTTAAAAAATTATGGAAGTCAGAGTTGTGCTTATTTAATCTCCGATATTAAAAATTTTATTCCAACCGATGAAGATATTGCAAAAATTCTTAAAATTTTGAATGGTCTGAATCCGCAGAAAGATGAGAATTCTCGTAATCTATATTATCACTTAAAAAACAGCCTTTTTAATTTTCCATTCGAAATTTTACAGAAGAACTATGATGCCATTGCTTTTAATAAGGAAATTCTTACAGGTTATAACATCTTAAAAAATAGAAAAGAAGTAACTTCTCGAAGTCCGGATGTCTTGTGGAATGATTTAGAAAATTTATGCCTGGAGTATAAAGGTAAAAATGAGTTGGAAAAGGAAGATTCTCAATATATAATATTATATACAGAGGGGCTGACAAACTACAAAAATGAAATTAAACATAAGATCATAATGTCTCTAAGTCAAAAAACAGAGAACTATCATTTTGAAGAATGTCTAGTCGAACTTGCCGGTGAGCTGAAAATTAAGGAAGTTATTCCTTATCTTTTCAGAATTTACTTCGATACAGATTTTATGCATCTGGTGAACTCAAAATGTATCAATTCTCTTGGTAAAATTGGAACCATTGAAGTCGTGAACGAAGTTGAAAAATATTTCAAACTGAATAATAATATAGATGATGATCACAAAGACCGATTTGCGGATATTTTGAAATATATTCCCTTTGAATATGCAGAAAATTTAGCAATAGAGTTGCTGAAAAAAGAAAAAGACACAAGTGTGCGAACCACTCTTGCAGGGGCTTTATGTGATATCTTTTCTTTAAAAGGAACGGATTTAGTTGCAGCAATGATAAAGAATCAAGAATATGACTCATCCATAATGGAGCTTTATGAATATTTGTTCCCGGTGTATATTTACCATGAACAAAAAATTACAGAAGAGTTATTGAACATTGAAAAAGAAGATAAAATATTTATACAAAAGAAAAAAGAGGGCGACCCATTGTATATGATGGGTCAAGAATTCAGAAATAATATACTTGGACCTGACCTTTCCACTGATTCTAAAAAAGAATCACTACAAAAAAAGAGTAATGTGGTTTCCTTAAATGTTGCCAAAAGCAAAAGGAAATCGAGCAGAAGGAATAAAAGATAACTGCTTTATTCTTTTGTTTTGGTTATAGTTTTTAACCGTTGGGCGATAAATTTATATTTTTTATATAAGTTTACAAATTGAAAGGTAAAATATTGGGTGGTAAAAATTATACCAGGGGGAAATATGTCAGAAGAAAACAGTGTAGAAGATATGGAAGGGGTGGTTGAAGAATTGCCCGTTGTTAACGAAGAAGAAAAAAAAGAGATGATGGCGAAATTGGAGATGGAACAAAATCTACCATTAGCTATTGTTGGCGGGGCGGTTGCGGCGATTATCGGGGCGGCAATTTGGGCGACAGTTACAGTCGTTACCGAATACCAGATCGGGTGGATGGCCATCGGCGTTGGATTTCTGGTAGGCTACGCAGTAAGGTTTCTTGGAAAAGGGATAAGCCCGATTTTCGGTATTGTAGGGGCCACATTCGCATTGCTTGGATGCGTTCTCGGGAACATCTTCTCCATGGTATATTTTGGTTCCGTTCAAGAAGGTGTGCCCTTTTTTGAACTTCTTTCGAGTGTTCCAATTTCCGCTTTGTTTTCAATGATGGTTGAAACATTCGCTCTTATGGATCTTTTGTTTTATGGACTTGCTATCTATGAAGGGTTTAAACTATCTTTCAGGGTATAATTGACTCAAAACAGGGTTGTTTATTATTCAGTCGCCGGAGATTTTTTAAACAGTGAAGATGTGAATTTCCACCAGATAAATATACTTATGGCGGCGAAGGCCAGGGCGATGGGCAGTGTAAAAAGCTCTGTTCCGAAGAGGCGAGTAGAGAGTAGGTACGCATCTGTTTGCAAATACGCTCCGGTCATTCGGTAACTGAAAAGATAAACGTAGATGTCGTCCATACTTTGGAACGATAAAAAAGTTCCCAGAAAGACCGCAATATGACAGTCCCACTTTGTTTTCCACACCAGAAAAATAAGCCCGGCGGCGACTGCGAGTGAAAGTATAAAACCTATAGATAACCAGGTTTTTGCAAACAAGAGTGACATGGCGGCGACCAATAGGCCCAAAACCAAAACTCCGATGGAAGAGGCTTTCATGTTTGTTGAAAACCGAATTAAGAAACCTGCAACAAAAGCCGCGCCGATATATCCTGCCGATGTAATTAACCATCCGATACCGCCTGAACTCATTATGTGACCGGAATAATCTGCATTAATGACATACTCGTGAACTTGACCGCCTGTTAAAATAGCCATAATCGCGTGCATGCTTTCATGAATCGAGGTTGCAAAATATTTTAACGGACTGAGAAAAATGGAGCGACCGAATAAGAAAACAAACAAAATGGAAAAGACGATGAACCCTAAAAGTTCAAGTTTGCCTACATTGCCTGTTTCGCTTGTCAGCTCAGAATTTTCAGAGTCGTTGCGAAAACTTTTTTTAATACTTTCGAAGTTCATGGATTATATTCATATATTCCATCATGCGGGCAAGTAAAATGTGAGGGTGGGAGTCATGCTAAAATTCTTACTGTACGGGTTGGGTAACATCAGGTTTGATTCCCTTGTTGTTATATTCATGGAATGAATTATGGGAACAAAACCTATGCCGGAAAAATCTCATCTTAAACTTGTATCTATTCATATAAAGAAATCGCCACAGGCTATGGGACTGGCGGCTTTGCTGTTGAAAAGTTATCTGGAATTAGAACAGACAAAAGGTGATACGGTTTTAAAGAAACTCAATACTACCTGTCTCGATTTTTATTCGAATGAACCGGTAGAGATAATTCTGGAGTCTCTTGAAAAAACAAAACTTGACCTGGTTGGGTTTTCAACTTATATCTGGAATCGTCAAAAAGTAGTCTGGCTGGCTACGCAACTTAAAAATAAATATCCTGATATTATTGTGTTTGCCGGTGGGGCCGAAGCGTCGGCGAATCCTGTTTCGCTGCTGAATGACGGGCCTTTTGATTTTGTTATAAAAGGAGAAGCCGAACTTACTTTGAGCGAAGTGATGAAAGAGCTGTTGGCAGACAAGTCTGCTGATCGTATCGGTTTAGAAAATATTCCAGGTGTGTATACTCAGAAAAATATTCAAGACATTCAAAGTATTCAAGACGCGCCTTTGGTTATGAATCTTGACAAACTTCCCTCGCCATTTTTACAAGGCAGTGTCGATCTGAAAAATCGCAAAGGTGTTTTATGGGAGCTTTGTAGAGGTTGTAAATTTCATTGTACATATTGTTACGAGGGGTTGGGCGTAAAAACTGTTCGAAATTTTTCTCTGGAAAGAATTAAAGCCGAACTGGAACTTTTTGAGGCGAATAAAATAGACCAGATATTTGTTCTAGACCCCATTTTCAACCGGGACCCGAAACGGACAAAAGAGATACTCGAACTTATTACCAAAATCGCACCTCAAATTCACTTTATATTTGAAATTCGAACAGAGTATCTGCAAGAAGATGTCGTCGCATTGTTCCGTAACATTCATTGCAGCCTTCAAATTGGCCTCGAAAGCACAAACCCGGAAGCTCTGAAAGCCGTAAGGCGCAATTTCGATTCGGAAAAATATGCGTTAAAAATAGAACTGCTGAATGTCTATAATGTTAGTTTTGGTCTGGACCTTATTTATGGACTACCGAAAGACAGTTTGTCGGGTTTCAAAAAAAGTCTGGATTATGCTGTGCGGCTTCAGCCCAATCATCTCGATATATTTGTTTTATCTGTTTTGCCGGGAACCGAACTCTATGAAGATCAACAAAAATTCGAACTCAATGTAAAAGCGGACGCCCCTTACTCTTTAATTTCGTCCCCGACCTTTTCTGAAAAAGAGATGAAAGAGGCGGCCTTGCTTTCTGAGGTCGTCGATTTATTTTATAATAGAGGAACAGCCGTACCCTGGTTTTTTATGGTTTTAGAAACACTCCAGGTGGAACCCTCTACTTTTTTTGACCGGTTTTTAAACACTACATACAAAAAACAGAAAAAAGATATCTCGGTTTCTGAAATTCTACAACATCAGATTGAGTTTATTCAAGAGCAATTTCAGTTGTCGGGTTACGAGCTGTGGTTTTCTGTGTTGAGAGATATTATTCAATATCATCATGCTTTGAACCAGTCGTTGATGGCCGGACCTATTAGCGAAACCACTAATAACAAGAGTAAAATTCTTACGCTGGCCCCGGCAACGAAAATAGTTCACTTAGAATATAACCTCGAAAATTTAATGAGCGTGGGTGAATATACATTTGAAGAATTTCTTGAAATATACAAACCGGAAAAAACATCTTTGCTTGTTTATAATTCTGGTGGTGAAGTTATTTGTGAAACCATAGACTTTACCTGGGCGCTGTTTTTAGAGAAATTTGAACAACAAAATAGTATTGCGAACGTGGTGAAAAATGAACCATTTAAAGAAATTGCTTCGAAAGAGATCAGCGAATTTGTAGAATTTTGTCTACAGCAGAATATTTTAGTTTGAATGAATATTTCTTTGGGCTGTAACTATTGTTTTACAGGCGTAGTACAGATACTGCTGGTTAGGCGTATATATATGGTAAGCCTGCGTGGATAGTTTTCTCTTAATTTTTAAAACCGAGTTATTGGCAATTATCCAATGTCTCCCGGATTCGGGTATTTATTACCAGTAATCGCTGGGTTTGTAGTGGGTGAATTCGAAGAGCTGGTGTCTTTTGCGGGTGGTGTGGAATCTCACACCATGGTAGATCTTGATACCCAGGCATCGCCAGGCCGTACTGTTGAACCTGCCACGGTAATCCCTGGAATGTCCAAAAGACGGAAACTTGCTCACTAACTCATCCAAATATAGCGCAAGTGCCAAGCGAACCAGATGAGTCATAGTACAGCCCATTTTTGCAGCACTAATTCGAATAAATAATTCGTCTTGTCCGTATAGACACAACCTGTGCCTGTGCTTTTTCTGACTATCTACTCGTTCGCCTCGCACCAATTCATTTAGCCTGGCGATTTTCCTCGAACGCGCTCCCACAATTTCAACACCCCTATGCAACGGCCCACTTCGTTTAATCATTCTAAAAATAGCATACCGAACCACCCATGAGCAACTACGGTTTTTACCGATGGCCACCCATTTTATCTTTTTCCAGGTTAAATATGGCAGACGAATTTCTAAAACATTATCAATCGGGATCTTCAGTTTTCTATACGTACTTTTGTTCTTCATATAGGTGTAATAGGCAATAGTTGGCTTTTTTTTCATCTTAATGCACAAAAAAATCCTGCGGTTACTTTTATTTCGACAAAAAATCCTTCGGTTTTTAGCTTTCTTTGTAGATCTGAAGTCTGTGGTTTCACCACAGTTTCTTGCACGCATTATAGACTGCTGAGCTGCAAAAAAATATCGTATTGGGTAGCGGAGAATTTTTTTCGGTATCGAAAAAAATCGGAGCGAGGGAAAAGGTTAAAAACCGCCCTGGCTAAGTACCCACTTTTCCCCTGAAAATTTAATGGAGAAGATACGACGGGTCTATACGTAACGAAAAGAGATCTAAAATTTATATGCTTGACATATTAAAGTTAATTTTTTTATATTGATTTTGTTTATTGTTAACACATTAGCATATCCATATAGCATCAGGAGTAGAAAGTGAAAGAGAATAAAAAAGAAAAAACATCCGTAAAAAAGAAAATCATTAAAGAAGTAAAGGTCTCTCTTGATTATATGTTACGGACTACCATGCAACATCATATTCAATTGAGTACGATGGCCGATCAGAAAGCAAATATTATGATTGGAGCTAACGCATTTATATTTTCTATTTTAATCAGTGACCTTGCTCTGGCCGGCCCATATTGGGGTTTTTTCAGTCTCTGCGGAACCTCCATAGCTTCTTTAACTTTTGCCATACTTGCTGTCATGCCTACTTACATGAACAGTAAAAAACAAGAACGAATGCAGATGGACAAAAATTTACTGTTTTTTGGACATTTTACTCAATTATCCTATGAAGATTATCTGGAAGAGTTGGACAAAGTTGTTTACGATGATAGAATGGTTTTTGAGAGTATGGTAAATGACCTTTATCAACTTGGAAAAGTATTGAAAAATCGAAAATATAAATATCTGTCTTTAAGCTATAGTTTATTCTTATATGGAATTACACTGAGTATGATTCTCGTCTTTGTTCAATTGTCGATTCATTAATCTATATGTTACTCTATATAAAGAAGATAAATAACCAGATTATTTCCTTTTTTTAGAAGACCCTTCTGGTTTAATGCTCATAAGTTCTTCGTCATAGTGAAATGTTTCGCGCAACAAACGATTTATTTCGTCTGGATTTTTGATCTGGTATTCATCAAGCAGGGTTTTTCTAAATTTTGGCAATTTATAGTTTCGTAGAAACTCCGACGCCGTAGAACAGAACTCTTTTACTTTGAGCGCTTTTTCCTGCCCGATAATAGTATAAAGGCGCGCTGAATCTACCCAGATATCGACCATGGGAGCAATTGCATATTGGTATTTTTTCAGTTCCGCAATTCTAGGGTAGGCCGCCAGGGTGGTAATGTTCTCAATTCCTTCTTCATGTAATCTCAATATCTGACTTCGGGAGATTGTTGGTAATTCGACAAGCGATCCTTTTTCCTGGCTTCCTCCCTGCATGGCCTTCATCCCATACTCTTTTAGAATACTCAAAGCCGTTAGCGGAAAATAACCTACCAGGAACATTGCCATATTCCCTTGTTCCATCTCTACGGATGATAACACCAGCGAGATGCCATAAACAAAAAGTAGTTTACCGACAAGAAAACGATAAACACGGGTTCCATACACATCGTCGTAATAAAGTTTACTGATAAAGTAAGATACCAGATTCAAATACCAGCCGACAAACCCGGCTACAACAAGGGGAATATTGGGGCTTAGAATAAAACCGGGCAGGGTAGTGTTGGTAAAAATATCCTGGGTGTTTATATATTCAGCGAGCGTACTACCGCCTCGTCCCTCCGGATTTACCGTGTAGAGCCATCCGGTTGTCATTGCAAAGGCTAAGGCAAATTTCATCCACCAACTGCCCCTTATACTGGCAATACGGTCCTTAAGTGTAATGTCTTTTCTATTATACCGAAATGCTACTTTTATTCCGAGCAGGGCAAAAGGTAAGAGGGTCATAATGCAGATAAAGATCGAATAACGAAGCCATATACTATGAATTTTTCCGCCTATAACGTCAATTTTTTCTTGAAGATTTCCACTTTGTTTACTTCGCAGGAAATACTCTTTCAACATTTTTTCTTTGGGGGGAATTTCCGTTTCTGCATCAATTATAATAAATTCATCCTGGTCACGTATTGCTTCACCGTGTTTTTGAATTTCCTGCGCAATATTCACCGTTCTTTTGTGATATGCAGGGACTGTAATGGCCAGCGCTACAATTGCCGGAGAACAATACCCCAGGAGTATTAAACTTTTCTTTGTGAAGTTCCATATATATTTCATAATTTCTACCTGCGAGAGTCCATCATTAAAGAAATGTCTCTTATATAACCTTCAATACACATCATTGTCACTGTCTGTCAATATAAATAATAAAATAAAATAGATTAATTAATTTTGATGAATTTCAGTATGGTATAATTTTTAAAAGGGGTAAGTCTACCCCCTCGCCCAAGCCAAGGTCTCGGGCTACCCCCGACGTTTTCCAGCTTTACATGGCTTCATGTTTGAAGTTTATCTTTTTATTCAATATTATTATTTAATTTTCCGGCGGTCAGCCGGGGATGTGTCACTTTTCTTTTCCGCAAAAGAAAAGTAACCAAAAGAAAACGCCCAATCCCGCCACCCTCCTGGCGGGGGGATTGGGTAGATTGAGCCTCCCGGTATTGGTTCTGTTGGTGTTTTTTCGGGGGCTTCGCGGTTTATTGTGATGTGGATGGGTTTACTGTTAGCTTGCCGATGGCAGAAAGTTTTATGTAGAATTACATTGGTATGAAGCCCATGGAATAGGAAAAAAAATGGAAAAAATTAAAAGGTTTTTGTAAATTGTGTGTACTATGAATTATAGAGTATGCGTAAATAATGAAGGTTATGAACCCGACCTGCAAAAAGGGAAAAAGTACCTACTCAACCCCAATGCAGAAAATTTACCCGAGGGTTTTATCTCCGTCATCGACGACTCAGGTGAAGATTATATCTACGCAGCAGAAAATTTTATTCCCGTCCCAGGCGGCGAAACGAAAGAAGACAGACTAAGAAATTGAACCACTCCATGAAGCGTTTGGCTTCGAGAACTTCCATTATACATTATACAATATACATTTTAAAAGGGGTAAGCCTACCCCCTCACTGCAAACCAAGCACAGCAAACCCTGACCCAAAACCCGGAAACGACAACCGCCTCATACCAATCGTAGCCATACTGTTCGGCGCGATCAGCAAAATGAAATAACACGTATTACAATAATGCCTCCGACATATCAGCCTCTTCTTTCAGTTTTTTCAACCAATTGTAAAGAGTCGGGGTAGCTATTCCAGTGTCTTTTGAAATCTCACTCACTGATCCGCCATCCGGCTTCAACATACGCCTGACGGTTCTTTTTTTAAATCCTTTATCATACTTCATTTGTCACCTCGTTTTGGGTGACAACTTTTCTGACAATAGGGGTGGCCACCCCGCACCGAATTGAAAAAACCGTGAAACCCCAAAAAAACATCAGCAGAACCAATACCGGGAGGCTCGATGAATTCTGAAAGCCCCGCCATGGAGGGTGGCGCTTTCGGACGTTTTTCTTTTGGTTACTTTTCTTTTTGCGGAAAAAGAAAAGTGACACTTCCCCGGCGGTCAGCCGGGCATAGAATATAAATATTGTATAACGAAAGTTTGAAAACGAAGTTTGCAATATCAGTAAAAAATGCGTAGGGTAAGCCGCAACCGTGTGCGGCGGAGGGGCGCGCTAAGCCCCCATTATTCCTTTTTTTCAACAACAGGCAGCCATTTTATTAAAGCCTCAAGTAGTTGTTTTTCACTGACTGGTTTGCGTAAATAACCATCGGTGATGCGCCTGATTTTGTCTGCCCTTGCTTTCATGGCCGAGGCGGTTACCGCCACAATGGGAATCGATTTTAATTGATCATCTTTTTTGATGATGCGGATAGCATCGTAGCCATTCATAATCGGCATTTCAATGTCCATTAGAATCAGGTCGGGCGGGTTTTTGCGACACAAATCGATGGCTTTTTTCCCGTTATCTGCTTCTATTAGTTTCAGGCCTCTCTCATATAGGTATTCTTTTAATAGTTCTCTGTTATTTTTAACGTCATCGACTATTAAGATGTTGGCGGGTTTAAATATGGTTGTTTTAATGTTCTTTATTATCTTTTTTTCCGGGTCAAAACTATTTATTATTTTCACATCTTTAATAGTTACAGTAAAATTGCTGCCCCGGTTTACTTTACTGCTTAACTTTATATTTCCGTTCATTAGTTGAGCCAGACGTTTACTGATGGCAAGCCCCAGCCCCGTGCCTCCGTATTTGGCGTGGCTTTGCCCTATTCGTTGTTCAAAAGGTTTGAAGATGGAATTCTTTAGGTTTTGCGGTATGCCAATACCGGTATCTTCTACACTAAAAACAAGGTTCAGATATTCGGAACTGTTTTTTTTAAAAGATGCTTTTGCTGAAATTGTGACACTGCCTTTGTCAGTAAATTTAATTGCGTTGCTGACGAGGTTGAGTAAAACTTGACGAAGGCGGATTTCGTCGAGCAATAACAACTGGGGCAGTTTCGGGTCGATTACAATCTGTAATTTAAGTTTTTTTTCATTGGCTGATTGTGCAAATGTCTCTTTTATCTCTTTAATAATAACAGAAGGTTGCGTTGCGGTGTAATGAAGTTCTATTTTTCCAGCTTCAACTTTCGATAAATCTAAAATATCATTAATTAAAGCAAGAAGTGTTTTACCACTTGATGCTATGGTGTTTAGATATCGCAAATGTTTTGCATCATTCGTTTTGCCTGAGAGAATATCGGTAAAACCTAGAATTGTATTCATGGGTGTTCGTATTTCATGGCTCATGTTTGTTAGAAATTCAGTTTTTGATTGGTTGGCCTTATCTGCTGAGCGCCGTGCGAGTGCCAACTCTTTTACCTGGTGCTCCAGCTGGGTTTGTAATTCTATTTTAGAGCTAATATCATAAAACGCGAACAATACGGAAAACTTACCATCGATAGAAATTATACGCAAGGATAAAAGCGACCAGAAAGCGGAGCCATCTTTCCGTTTTCCCCGCATCTCTAAATTAGAAATGTATTTATTTTTTTTCAGCAATTCCAGTAACTTTTTTTGATCTTTCGAGTCAAAATAGAGAATATCTGTTTTTTTGTTTATTATATTCTCCTTTTGGTATCCAAACTGAGTGGCAAACTCTGAATTGCACAGCTGTATTGTTCGTGTTTTAAGGTCGCTTACTGCCATAGGAATAGGTGCGGTCTGGAAAATTTTATTGAAATTTTCTTCGCTGTTATTGAGTTCCTGTTTTGTGCTGTTTATGGTTTCAATATATCGATCTCGGTGTTCAATTAACTCTTTCAGAGAGTTATAATTGTGCTCTAACACTTCTCTGGAATGTTTTCGATGTTCGTTTGTTTTAACAATGTACCATATCATTGCAGCCAGTAAAATTCCAATGACTAAAATTAAAATGTAATGGTGACTGAGCAAAAAACCCAGGTTAGCTTCTATGGCGCTGAGTTTTACAATCGATATATATTTCCAGTTTTTAAAATTGTTTTCTAAAGTTTTTAACGTATCTGTCGTTTCGACATTTGGAGAAATTGTTACAAAGGAAAAAAGACCATTATCAGTTATAAATTGTCCCTCGTTAGCGCTGTTTATTTTTTCCCATTCTTTCGCATAACGTTTTTCAAAGTTATATTTTTTTCTATCTTTAATTATTGATCCCCACTCTTCTTGCGGGGAAAATCCTTTTAAATAATACCCTTCATCATTAATAAGTATATTGTTTCCTATATACGCATTTGATATAATACTGGAGAGAAGCTGTTTCCCATTATAATTGAAAACAAGAATACCCAGAACATTACCTTTTTTACCGGTAACAGGGGTGGCAAAACGCAAAACAGGCTTAAATGGAATTTCGATTTTTTCATTCTCCATATTTAAGTCGAGTTCAGAGACAAAAATTTTACCAGGTTTCATTTTCAGGGCTTTTTGTACATAATAACGATTTGCTTTTTCTTGCAGCTTATTAAGCCGAACAGAGTAGGGTTTATCTTCGTTATAATTAACTCTAATAACTTCTTTTCCGGTTTTGTCAATGTATCTAATTTGATCAAAATGAGTTTTTATGGCAGAAAATGTGATTAGATCATTAATTAAACTTTTGTACGCCAGTTGATTGTAATCAAGGTCAGCTTTCAGTTCGTGGTGTTTGGAAAGAAAAAGCAGATCAGATTTAATTACATTGAGTGTTGTGTCGATTCTGTTTTTTTCGGAATGCTTGAACTGGGAGATCTTGTTTTTTACAAATTTATATTCTTTTGTTTTTAATTGATTATAGGTCGTTGTAATTATAATTACTACCAGAATTAATATGGGAAAGTATATTTTTGAAAAATTTATAAAAGTGTTTTGAGTTTGCTCATTAGAATGTAAGTATTTTTCCATGCTTCGTTAAAGAAAATATCGTATGCAATTCATAATTTTATTATGGCGCTGACTTCGTTGCCTTTGCCTTTGTATTTTATACTATCGAAACTGATTGCCGCAGCCATGGATATTCCCCTTCCATGATTTTCAAATGCGTGGTGCGCCTGGAAGTCTTTTAGGTTTTCCCAGTCAAATCCATTTCCCTCGTCTGTTATTATAAATTCGATATTTTTTTTTGATTGTTTAATTTCGATGGAAGCATTTTTTTCTTGAAATTCAGGTAAACTCATTTTCCGGTTTATTTCATCGAGCAATTGCTGATTAGTCTCCAGGCTGGTCTTTTCCTCATATGTTATAGCGAGATTGCCGTGTTCTACTGCGTTGATCATGAGTTCGTACAGACCGATGGCAGCTAAACCGGGGTTGGGAGTGACTCTAGCGACCAGTACCGATAAAGTATTTACGTCATCTAATGTTTTAAAGTAGTATTTGCCATGCTCCAGATTGGTAAATATTTCTTCTGTTTTTTCGGCTTTGCCTCTTAATTCTCGGTGAATAAGGCAATCTTTCAATGCTGCTTTCGTAATTCCTTTCAGTAAATTACGATTAATCGGTTTGATCATATAGTAATGCGCTCCGGCTTCATAACCTTCGAGGACTTCATGGTCGGCGTCTTTGCCTGTTTGCATAATTACCGGTATCTCTTTGAGTAGTTCTACTCTTTTAATTTTTTTAACCACTTCAATGCCGTCTAGCTCAGGCATTACTCTATCTAGAATAACGCAATAAAATTTTTTCGGATGTTTCTGTAGTAAAGCGATTGCGTCTTTACCGTTGTTCAGGGATGTAATTTGGTAAGGTTCTTCGCTTAGAAATTCTTCAATGATTTCAATACTATTCGGGTCATCATCTACCACCAGTATATCGTATGTTTGTTCTGTTGACATTTTATTCTCTTTTATATCACTTAATGAGGAGTGAACCTGTTTGTAAACACAGTTTTTTATATGGGGTGAATAAATCAAGAATATTTTATGTCTGAAATAGTTGGCAAACAAACCGGGCTGCGACCATTCTATTTGTATTAAAATTACTTGCGAATATATCTGCCTATATTAAAATGAAAAGCAGGGGGTTGTTGGGGTCATTAAGTACAAAAAAAATGAGGAGCTCTTATGGAAGCAGGCAAAAAACAAACAAAAAAGATAAAAAAAAAGAAGACAGAAAATGATATAAAAAATATCGATGAAAAAAAATATTTATCGGACAGACTGGAACATCAATTAGACTGGTATAGTAAGAAAGCGAGTTATTACAAGGGTTTTTACCATCGGGTTCGGTTCGTTGAAATTTTGTGTGCAAGCACTATTCCTTTTGTTGCAGCGTTGCAATTTACTCATTCACATTGGGTGGCAGGCGGGCTTGGTGTGGTTATTGCGATTGCCGCTGGTGCAAATTCTTTATACAAGTCACAAGAAAACTGGGTTTTGTATCGCACCACTGCTGAAAATCTGATACGTGAGAAATTTATGTATTTAACAAAAACGGGACCTTATTCCAAATTGGATCGTTTTCATGCTTTAGTTCATCGAATTGAGGCGTTGATATCAACAGAAAATTCAAGCTGGGGAAGTCACAATATACAGAAGGATGAAACCTCTGAAGAAATGGGAGATGGAGAGGCTCTGTCGTAGGCTGAAATGTTTTACCGCGTTGCCGTTTCGGTCGCATTCCGCACTATGAACTTGGGGAGTGGTGTCCCTTAACATCACGAAAAAACCGGGGAGTTTATCGGCCTGATTTTATAATTTCAAGAAGGCATTTTCAAGACGAGACCACGAGACATCGTCAGGGGGCAGACCGATACGAATGGATTTGGGTTTATCAAAATAGCGAACGAGAATTGAATTTTGGGCAAGAGTTTCGTAAATATTTCGGGCATTGGAATTTATGGACCATTGAAAAAGGATGGCGTCGCCAGTCGGGGTAAGATCGAATTTCGTTAAAAGCTGTTTTAAACGAAGACCATCTTTTTGTAAACGCAGCCTGGTTTTTTTATGCCATGCATAATCGTGTAAAGCCAATTGTGCAATATAGCGGGCAGGGCCGTTCACATTCCAGGGGCCCAGCTCATCTGAAATCTGATGTAGAAGATCGGGAGAGGCGCTGGCAAAACCAACCCTGACTCCCGCCAGACCAAAAAATTTTCCCAGCGAGCGAAGGACAATTAAACTATCCGGAATACTTACGGAATTATTTACGTAATGAAATATACTTTGTTCGGGAGTTGAGTCCATGAAGGCTTCGTCAACCACCAGCCAGGCCCCTCTTTTCGCTAGCACGTTACGCCAGGCTAATAACTTTTCTGGCGAAGTCATTTCTCCGGTTGGATTATTTGGATTAATAATAACGACGACGTCTACACTTGTATCGTGAACCAGTTTTTCCAACTCTTTCGAAGAAGCGAAAATAACCGTATGACCATTTTTCTGCCACGCGTGCGAGTGTTCCGCGTAGCCTGGCGATAAAACCGCAACTTTACCCGGCTTTCGTAGACGCGGCATGGCTTGTATAATGGCTTGAGAACCGGCAGCCGGTAAAATGTTTGCACAGTTGTAATATTCTAAAGCGGATGTTTCTAAACCGTCATCAGGTTCGGGCAGGCGTCTCCATATTTCGGGGGGAATAGATGAGGGGGCAGTCCAACCCATTGGGTTTATTCCTGTCGATAAATCGAGCCAGTGTTCGGGGTCTATATTATAACGGCGCGCCGCTTCTTGAATGCCTCCCCCATGTTCAAGCAAGAGAGACCTCACGTAAAAACAGCATGCAGGGGATAATAAAAATAAACCAAACGAGAAGAGCTCGGCGAAGTAACGATATAGAACGGTCGATATCGGACGCGACTGGTTCTGGACCGTTGCCTAAAGTTTGACGCTTTTCAATGCGTGAGCTGTAAATTGCCGAACCTCCTAGAGATAACTTTAGACTACCGGCGCCCGAAGCCATTACCGGTCCCGCGTTGGGACTTTTCCAGGTCCCCCCTTGTTGTTTCCAGGCTCGTAAAGCGTTTCGAAAAGAACCCGCAATCGCGTATGAAAAAGCTGTTAAACGGGCGGGGATAAAATTCATGACATCGTCAGTTCGCGCGGCAGCCCAACCAAATTTCAGGTAGCGTTCGTTGCGATAACCCCACATGGCATCGAGTGTGTTTACGAGACGAAAACATAAAACCCCCGGCGCCCCGGCGACTAGAAACCAGAACAAAGCTCCGAAAATGGCGTCGTTACCATTTTCTAAAACAGATTCAATTGTCGCTTTCGAAATGCCGGTTTCATCGAGATTTTTTGTGTCGCGGCTAACGATCATTCCCGTTCGACGTCTCGCCTCAGGAAGTTTTTTTTGAATTAAAGCTTCGTGAATGGACCGCGCATGTTTTTGTAGGCTATTACCACCTAAGGCAAAATAGAGTATAATTACGGATGTGGCAAAAGGAAATAGATAATACAGATAGACGCTGACACCAACAAATGGAGTTATTAAAATGAACAGAGCGATAACGCCCATCACACGAGCACCGTAGAAATGTTTTTCAATACTATTGGCAAGTTTACCGAAACCTGCCAACGGGTGAAACCGTGCTGGCTCTCCTAAAAGACAATCGAGCAAAAATGCAAACAAAACAGCCAGATATAACACTAACCCCTGAAAGAAGGGAACTCCTGTGAATTCTTGTACGTTGCCCAACCAGTTTTCCATATTCAAAGTTCACGGTTTTTTTTATTCCACTCATCGTAATGTACAAGTGAGTCAAGTTCAAGTCTGGGCAGCCATCCCGCTTTTTCCAATTGTGGTTTTTCATGAAAAAAGGAGACATACCCCACGCATAAATAGGCAATCGGTACTATATGTTCCGGAATACCCAGAATTTCCTGTAAAACTTCGTTATGTATAATACTTACCCAGCCGGCACCCAGATTTTCAGCTCGTGCGGCGAGCCATAAATTTTCTACCGCGCAAACCGCGCTGTAAAGATCCATTTCTGGCAGAGCCGTTCGACCCAGCACAACTGGACCGTTTCGAGTTCTATCGCAGGTAACACAAATTCCTAAAGGAGCTTCCATTATACCCTCTAACTTTAGAGATTTATATTTCTCTTTTTTTTCGCCTGTAAACATGGCAGCGGCTTCTTCGTGGGCTATTTTAAAACCCTGTTTAATTTTTATTTTAACTTCGGGGTCTTGCACAACAATGAAATCCCAGGGTTGCATAAAACCCACACTTGGGGCATGGTGAGCTGCGTTTAAAATTCGTTTTAAAACATCATCTGGAATCGGGTCTTTTGTAAATTCGCTTCGTACATCGCGTCTGTTGAAAATAGCTTTATAAACAGCTTCACGTTCCAAATCTGAAAATATCATACTTGCACTGGTTTTTCGGCGTCCGATTCCTTTTCAGGCTCAGGTTCAACTAATGGAATCGATATTTCCATGCTGATTTTGTATTGTGTATTTTTCTCATCTAAATGTGACTTGTCTGCCACCCTGGCGACAGTAATCGTACTTTTGTTTTTTCGAACTATTTTTTCGACCTGCGTAAGGCCCAACCCGAAATCGATGGTGTCGTATTCTTCATATACAAAATTCGACAATCTGTAAAATGGTTCAAAAATTAATCTTTCGTAGTCTTTTGTTTCTAAAGTCGGACTCAGTAAAGAAGGATCAGGTTGGTTCATTACAGATATATGAAATCTAGAACTTGACGCGCTGGTGAACATATAAATTTCGCTATTCGGGGGAGAAAATTTCAGGGCGTTCATCAGTAGTTCTCGTATTGCAATTTTCATATTCGGGATGTCGATTTTAAGAACACTTTTTACCATAGAGTAATCAGCATCATTGAATAAAACCCTATGCGATTTAATCTTTATGTATTTACCCAACTCACTTACGATTGTTTGCAGCTCTTTATAAAAATCGTCTACACTCACTTCTTCTAAATCAAGCTCTTTTTCAAGCAGGGAATAAATATCTGAAATGGTCTGCAATGATTTCTGGGCAATGGCGGCATTTTTAAAAAGCAGGTCCATGTACTTTGCCCCAACCGTAAATGTATCGCCTTCCACTTTCCCGGTTTGCTGTATCATCGAAACCAGAGTGATGAGCGAGCCGAGTCCGGCGCCCTGGTTAAAACTGCTTTTGAGGCTGGTAAACAGGGTTTTGTCAAATTTATCGTAACTACGCGCCACAACCCTCTCTTTTAAAATATTCCAGTCCAGGTTATGGTCGAGTCGGTCCTGGCGTTCGGACTCCATTTGATGCTGGGCTTTTCTTAACTTTGATATTTCAATTGCTTTATGTACTTTAAATAAAAACTCTTCGCTTTGAATCGGTTTAAAGAAATAATCAGTAACTCCGTGTTTCATCATCTCGACAATAGTCGTTTTATCGGTCTCTACCGTTTCAACCATCATTACCGGAGGACTCTCCATTTTATTGAGTTGTTCGAACAGAGCTATGCCGCCCATAACAGGCATATTCAGATCGGAAATTACAACATCGTAAGGGTGTTCTTTATATTTTGCCAGTGCTAGCTCTCCGTCCTCGGCAATTTCCACATCGAATCCGTCTTGAGTCAACAGGGCGCTCAGATAGGTCGCATTAACAGGGTCATCTTCAGCAATCAGTATAGTAGGGTTTTTTGATTTCACAAATACGTTATCAAAACTCGGCTACAGATTTACAAGAATAATATTGGTATAATATTAAATAAGAATTCGCCGGGAACGGCGGGCTTCGGTCCCCCCGCGTTGATGATAGCAGGAAATTTTCCCCGCGAAGGTTGCCGAATAAGTATTGGGTATTCGCTGTTTTGTTCGTTCGTTCCAAGGTTAAACTCTGGGCCCTCCCTCCGGTCGGTCTCGGCGATTCAAAACCGGGTCGAAATTTATTGGGGTTCCTGCGCCAGGGGGTGAATGTGGTCTTTATTTTTAGAGTACAAAAAAGCCAAAGGATTTATTTACGCAAATAAAGGTGGTAAAAACCACAAAAACTGTGTAATCTGAAAAAATTTCCAATTTTTGCCTATTACACTTATATGAAGAATATAACTACGTATCGAAAATTAAAAATACCAATTGATAATGTTTTAGAAATTCGGCTGCCTCCTTTGTCTTGGAATAAAATAAAATGGGTGGCAATCTGTACATTCAGATCCCATTCTTGGGTTGTCCGATACGCTGTTTTTCGGATGATTAAACGAAGCGGGCAGTTTAATCCAGATGACGAAAATGCTGGGTTGCGCTCTGCTAAAATTGCAAAGCTAAATGACCTTGTGCGAGGCGAAAGGGCCAATAGTCAGAAGAAGCATAGACATCGACTTTGTCTGTACGGTAAGGATGAGCTATTTATTCGAATTGCCGCTGCCAAAATGGGATGCACGATGAGTCATCTGGTTCGTTTGGCGCTGGCGATGTATCTGGATGATTTGGTTAAAAAGTTTCCCTCGATTGGCCGCTCTCGGGGCCGTAATGGCAGGTTCAGTGGTCCGGCGTGGAAATGCCTGGGGATCAAGATTTACCGTGGTGTGAGATTCCACACCACGGGCATAAGACACCAACAGTTCGAGTTCATCTACTACAAACCCGGCGATTACTGGTAATACCCGGGCCGTTCTGGAAAATTCCGGGCTATTTACCCACACCACAACGCCCAGACATATATACCTGCACCCCCTCAAAATTCTTACACAACAATTGTATTCAATATGTCTGAAAACCTATACTCGTCAAAAGATATGAATTGGCAGGATATTTTATTGCTGGCTTTGTTGGCGCTGGGTTTATACATTATAACAGAAATTCAAAAAAAACATAATACATTTAGGCCACAAGAAAATCCTGCGGTTTTTTTATGCTGCTACATTCGATTCTCGTTTAAAGTTTATTTCGAAAAAAAACGTCGTTTTTTTCGATTGCTTCGTGGTATTTTTTTAGTCCACAAAAAAAATCTGTTGTTGCTCTTGTTTTAAGTGGAATACCACTTCCCTATGTAAGAAATCGGTATCAATGCCGCCGATGTCTTCATAAATACGATTGGCCCGAGCGTAGCTAGCTATTGGTGGTTTTTTCCCCACCAGGAATTCCCCAAATTTGCTTATGGTCTATTTTTTGTTTTCAACTTGAAAATAAGCGACTAAATCGAGCATGGTCTGGGCTAGTGCATTCAGTTCTTCGGAACTTGCAGCCATCTCTTCTGCGGCTGAAGCGTGTTGCGCGGTGACAGTATCGAGCTGATTCATCGAGACATTAATCTGGGAGACCCCTCTCGATTGTTCATCCGACGCAGTAGAAATTCGATTGATCATTTCGGCAATCTGAACAATGTCGGGTACCATCTTGGCGATTAACTTCCCAGCTTTGTCCGAAATATCAACGCTGTCTTGAGCCACCCGACTAATTTCCTGGGCGGCTACCTGGCTACGTTCTGCGAGTTTACGGACCTCGGAAGCAACAACCGCAAAACCTTTGCCCTGTTCACCCGCCCGTGCGGCTTCAATTGCGGCATTTAAGGCGAGAAGGTTTGTATTGTAAGCGATCTCTTCAATCATTACGATTTTTTCGGTTATGGTTTTCATGGCTTCGACAGTTTTTTGTACTGCGTCGCCCCCCTCTTTTGCCGAGCGAGAGGTGGTTGTCGAGACTTCATTTGTAGACTTGGCGCTGGCGGCGTTTCCTTCAATACTGGCAGAAATTTCTTCGAGAGAAGCCGTAGTTTCTTCCAGGTTCGCAGCTTCTTCACTGGCCCCCTGGCTGACCGTCTGAGCCGTCGTGTTTATTTGCGTGGCATTATTTAAAACGTCATTTGCCGTATGAATAACTTCTTGCATTATGCTTGAGAGTTTTGACACCATTGTAAATACGGCGAGATAAATTCCCGTCTTCTCTTTTGAACTAACGTCAAATTTTACAGTCAGGTCTCCGGCGGCTACTTTTTCCACAAGCCCGGCGATTTCAGCCGGCTCTCCACCCAGTTTTTTTAACACATCGCGTATTAATGATAAACCAAATAAAATTGATATCAAGAAAAGACCGCCGATTAGTACAATTAAAATAATTAGTTGTGTCCAGGCGGTCGTGGTTTTAGACTTTCCGGTGTCCGAAAGTTGCTTCGAAAGATAATCTTCAACAGTTTTGAACAGGTTAATTTTTTTAGTCATCGTCTCAAACCAGTATCCGGCTTCCACCCCGAAATTGCCCTGGTTCAGTTTCGAGAGCGCGACTTGCTCCATACGAGCGACATCCCGGACCGCATCGGCGTCCATTGTCTTTTTATAAAAATTGCGTTGCTTTGTGTTAGTGTGTGAAAGGAAAATTCCAAAATATATGTTTTGTTCAGCTTTCAGTGTTATAAATTTTTCAACCATGCCGGGGCCAAAAGAGTTACGTGCAAATGTATTGTTTAAAACCGCCCTTTCAATACCCGATCTCTCTTTGCCGAGCAGAAAATTGATATACGCTGAGGCAACGCCGGTTATATCAGCATCTGAACTTAATTTTGTAACCTGGCCGGCAAGGTCCAGGAAGTTAGCGTTCATTTCCGTGTAGTACGAGATGGCTTCAGAAACAGGTACTTCCAGGTTGGATATTTTTTTTCGCCAACTGTTTATATCTGCTAAATTTTCCAGTCCGTCTTTCAAAAGCTCTTCGAACTTTTTTCCGTAGGCTGTTTTATCGAAACCCGCCAGAACTTCCTCAAGAACCCGAATTTTTTCGTTAGTTAACTTTCTTTGTTTTTCGAGTTTAGTCTCAAACGATGTACCATTGCTGCCAAGGTAGCCGGCAGTCAACCCTCGCTCTTTCTGCGTTTCATGTACAAGATTTCCGAGATTGACTGAAAGGTCCATTAAAGTATTAATTTTTACCACATCTCTTACAACTTTTATATTTTCAGTTGCTTTCAATGTAGCTAAAACGGCTAACCCCATTAAAGGTATTATTAATAGTAAAGTCAATTTATTGCTAAATTTTATATTTGCTAACATACGTGTATATTATTATCGGCATGGCCCTGCCGTTTAAATGGATTTTTCGTATAAAGAAAATTTGAAATGATAAAAATTCGTTGAAATTCCATAGATTAAGCCCTTATTGAAATCCATTTTCTTCAAATTCAACGAAAGGATTAGAATCTTTACAATCAATTTCAGAAAAATACCCGGGTTCCCAAAGGTAGCACTTGTCGTTTATTTCGGACACGAAAGAATGTCTAAAACCATGCCCCGGGCCATCGATATCGAGGTGATAAGAGGCAATAAGTTTAAAACCAAAAACTTCTTTGAGCTTTGCACGGGAATAAGATTCAGGATTACGAATAAAAAATAACCAGTAACACGATGCCTCAAACCATTGGTTTGATGGTCCCAAACTGCATTCACGAAAAAACAGTTCTCGAACGTATTCTACTTGTTTTTGCTGTTTCTTACTTTTCTGAATTTTATTCCATAGTTTTTTATAAATTGCATTTGCTTGCTTATAGCAGGAATTTTTATAGGAATTGGTTTGGCATTGTTTTTGGCTATTATTTTGAATTGCATTGGTAGAATTGCAGCTCGTGAAAAGAAGCAAATAAAATATAATGAATAGTTTTGACGTGGTTACTGTCACTTTTTAGATTCCTTAAACTTTATACAAAGCTCTTTCCAGTTTTGCAGGATTTTCGGATGAGAGGGAAAGTAAAAATGCATATAACCGCCCATAAGGTTTTTATACAAAGTACCTGCATCGGAGGTTCCGATTCTACCGCTCAGGCGGTACGCCTCAGGCAGTTTATTTTCAGGCGATACTTCATAGCACGAATAATGAAATTCATGACCGCGCGCCATTTCATTCTCGGGAAGAAAATTGTTTTGGTTTAAACCCAGGGCTTCGCGGTAGCCAAGCGCCGCTCGTTTTTTTTGCATTAAGATCTTTCCCGGCAAGACGCCGACCATCGGAAATTTTTCGCCTGCGGCATTTATAATTTCTTGTGTTAAATACATGAATCCACCACACTCGACTATTGTGGGAACCCCTTGCTCTATAAGTTTACGCACAGCCTTTGCAACTTCTTTCTGACGAGAAAGTTGCCCGGCAAACTCTTCGGGAAACCCTCCGCCTAAATACAGCCCGGCCACACCTTCGGGTGGTTTTTCCCCTTTTAGCGGTGAAAAAAATTGCGGTTCTAATCCGGCCAGTTTCATCAACTCCAGATTTTCAGGATAGTAAAACTGGAACGCTTCATCTCTGGCTACGCCAATTGTAACTCGACGCTTAGAAAAAGATGAATTCACGGATTTGAATTTTACCAGGTTTTCAAAAACGCCGACTTCATGTTCTATCGGTTGGCTGGCCTGGGCAATTTTAACTATTTTATCGAGGTCTATTGTTTCTTCTGCTTTTTTTGCCAGCAGTGAAAAAAGTTCATCATGGTCTCCTCTTTCGATCGCCGGTAAAAGACCGAGGTGGCGCTCAGGTATAGAAAGCGTTTCGTCTCTAAGTAGATATCCCAGCACGGGAATTTTACACTCTTTTTCTACAGCGTCGCGTATTATTTTAAAATGGCCAACGCTGCCAACTTTATTGGCAATGACTCCCGCAATTTGAACGCCGGGCGCAAATTCCATAAAACCTTTTACAATTGCCGCAGCGCTCCTGGCCCGGCTTTGGCAGTTTAGCGCTAAAATAATGGGAGACGAAAGTATCTGAGCAATTTCTGCGGCGCTTCCTTCGTTACTCAGAGAATCACGTCCGTCGAAAAGTCCCATCGCCCCTTCGATAATGCTGATGTCCGAACCGGATGAGCCCCGTGTGAAAATATCTTTTAAAAGTTTTGCAACTATAAACCAACTGTCGAGATTTCGCGAAACCCGGCCTGTAACAGCGCTGTGGTAACCGGGGTCAATATAGTCTGGACCGCATTTAAAACCCTGAACGGTTTTACCGCGTCGTTTTAACGCCGCCATTAAACCCAGGGTAAGAGTGGTTTTTCCGTCGCCACTGCCTGTTGAAGCAATTAATATTCTCGGACTGTTTTTCGATATAATGTTTGCATTATCCATATAGTTTAGCTCATAGAAACGGTTTATGAATTCGTTTTCATTCTTTGTGAAGAAAACCAGCGCGAGCCAGAATCCCCACTGAAATGGTTACATTTCCCGATTTCTTTTTTACCAACTCAAGGTTGGAATTTTCACTGTAAAGTTTTGCGGCGGGTTCGCTGACGCCATAAGCTCCAGTGTATTTGAAGACGGTTTCAGAAGGTGATTCTATTTCAATTTTATTTAACTCTTCAGCCGAATATACATGAAAAGGCCATTCATATCTTTCGCAAAGCGAGAGCAGTCCTTTTTCGTCTTTTTTTAAATCGATAGAGCAAACAACCGCAACGCTGGTTAGGGAAAATTTCATTTCAAGTAGTGTTTCGGAAACAACCGATTCAAGCTCTTCCATCGATGTATTTCGATTGCAACCGATTCCCAGTACAATAGATTTCGGACGTATAACGACTGTAGTTTCCAAAGTTCCCAATTCTTTTTCTGATAACAGACGATGCGTAATAATAATAGAAGCTTTGAAACTTCCAGGCTCAGCGATCTCGGCTAAAGAGTTAAATTGATGTATATTTGAGGGCAGGGGGCTTTCGTGTTCCCACCAGTTTGTTTCGCCCGACTCTTGTATTAAAGCCACCGGTTCTTCATTCACAATAGCTGCGCTTGTCGCTAGTAGAGGCGCATCTGTCTCGCTCACCCATCCAAAACGACGTCCTAAAATGTCCACCGGTAAAGTCTTGCCGACATCCGAAGCCGTGGTAATGACCGCTTCGCCTCCGATTATTTTCGCCAGATTTCGCGAGAGCTCGTTTGCTCCTCCAATATGTCCTGACAAAGCGCTAATGACATATTTTCCCGCTTCGTCGATGACAACCACCGCCGGGTCAGTTTTTTTATCTTTTAAAAGTGGGGCGACTAAACGAATAATGGCGCCAAGCGATACGATGGCAATTATACCTTCATATTTATGAAACGCTTTTTCGAGCAATACGCGAACATTGCCTTTATATAAATATATATTTTTTTCTTTTTCATCCCCATATGTAAATTTGTCGGGGTAGAACAGATCGCTTTCGGTAAATTGCTCTTTTATTTTTCGAGCCAGGGTTACGCCGTGTTTTGTAATGGCGACCAGCAAAAATGGTTTTGTCGCATTTAACTCCGGTGTTGTTTCCAGTGTTAAATCTATCATTTAACTCCTTTACGAAAACCATGTGTAAACCCTTTGTCATACAGTTTAGAAACGCGTTTATGATTTATTCTCGATGGATCAAGGGCGTTGCCTGCCAGTATCATTGCCGTCGATTTTATATTGTTTTCGCGCATAGCCTCGGGAAGGTTTCCCACCGTTGTTCGAACGATCAGTTGATCGGGGTGGGACGCTTTTTGAACAATGGCTATCGGGGTGTCTTTATCCCATCCGGCGTCAAGAAGTTCTTGCGATACTTTTTCGGCTAAAGTTGCGCTTAAGAAAATAGCCAGCGTTGCATGGTGGCTCGCCAACGAACTTAGTTTTTCTCGTTCGGGAACGGGGGTTCTACCATCGGCCCTTGTCAGTATAACCGTCTGCGTTAATTCGGGAATTGTTAATTCAGCCCCTAAAGCCGCCGCCGCTGCAAACACAGAACTTACACCGGGAACAACTTCGCACTGTATTCCCTCTTTTTGTAACAATTCTATTTGTTCGTAAATGGCACCATACACAGACGGGTCTCCCGTATGAAGCCGAACCACTTTTTTTCCTTCTTGGGAACCTTTTGCCATAAGTTCAACCAACTCTTCTAATACCATTCCAGAGCTTTTTACAATGGTGGCATCTTTATTCGCTTTTTTCGTCAACTCCTCACTGACCAACGAGTCGGTATAAATAATAATATCAGCCTGCTCTAAAAGTTTTAAACCTTTCACGGTTATTAAATCGGGGTCCCCGGGACCCGCTCCTACAAAATAAATCTTATTCATAATTTTCTTCTTCTTTTGTTTTTACAATCATCAAAGAGAGATAATTTATCTCTTTGCCTTTTAGTTCTTTAACATCTCTATAAATTTGTTCATCCGGCGCCGTGGCGCGACTGACAACATGAGCACTCTTTACCAGCTCTAACTCTTCTAAAAGAGTGATCATCGGTTGCAATACTTTTGCCACTTTCAAAAAAACAACAGTGTCATTTTCCTGCAACTGTTTTTTCATTTGTTCCATATTATCGGTAGCCGGAATTACAGCAAATTTTTCATCCCCATCAGACATTGGCAACACAAGCGAAGCGGCTGCTCCATACACAGAAGAGACTCCCGGTATTACCACAGTTTCCAGCGCGGGATATTTTTGCCGCAAGACTCGCATTAAGTGAATAAACGTGCTGTAAAACAAGGCGTCACCTTCGCTGACAAAAGCGACATCGTCGCCTGCTAGAAGAAACTGTGCCACTTCTTCCACAGCTTTTTCCCAGTGAGTTTTTAACAACGTTTTATCTTTGGTCATGGGAAAAGAGAGAGGCAGTAAAGTTTTTTTATCTGAGTCAATTAACGATTTAATTATAGTATAAGCATAACCGTCGCTGCCTTTTTTTCCCTGGGGGTAGGCAATTACCGGTGTTTCTTGCAAAACCCTGTAGGCTTTAATCGTCAATAGTTCCGGGTCGCCCGGTCCCGCTCCAATGCCATAAAGACGGCCCGGTTTAATTGTTTTATTCATATACTTCCTTTTGCGTTTGCATTAAATTTAATGTTCATAATACTTCATCCATTACTATCTTTGTTTTAAAGCGCTTATAATATACACAGGGTTTAAAGCTTCGAAACGCGTCATATCCAAAATGGGTTTACTACGAGAGATTTGAGCTAAAGTAATATCTACCTTAAAACCTGTATTTATTAAAATATCATTTGCTGCCTGTAATGTTTCTAACGTTGCCGCATTCACAACAATAACTCCGCCCTCTTTTAGCCGGCTTATGGCAATTTTTAAAACAGACGGCAGTTCGCCACCAGAACCTCCGATAAAAACAGCGTCGGGGTCGGCAAAATTTTCGAGTCCATCCGGGGCTTTGCCATGAACCAGTGTAATGTCTGTGCGAAATTTAACCATGTTTTTTTTGAAATTTTCAATTTCATGATCGTTTTTTTCAATAGAAAATACTTCCCCCTGCCATGCTATTCGCGCCGCTTCTATCGAGAGAGAACCGGTGCAGGCACCAATGTCCCACACTACACTTTTCGAATGAAGCTTTAAAGCTGAAAGTGTTAGTACTCTTATCTCTTTTTTTGTTATTAACCCGCGTCCGTTTTCTCGAGCTTCGAACTCTTCTTCGTCAATTCCCAGTCCACCATATGTATAAGATGTAGAAGAAGATTTTTGCGTTGAGCTGTCCGATGCGGCTTTCAACAGCAGTATATTTAAATTAGAAAAGTTTTCGGGTGGGGTATTCGCAAGTTCCTGAATGGTAAACCAGTTTGTTTTTTCCTTTGTAGTTCCCAGATCTTCACCGACAAAAATTTTGTATTCTTGCATTTTAAACGACAACAAGTATTTGGCGATGGCGACCGGGGTGTTTATTAAATCGGTAAGTATAGCCACTTCAGAACGCCCGTTAATTTTTTGTGCCAGCCCTGCAATCGGTTTTCCGTGCAGAGATATAGGGTAAGAATTTTGCCAGCTTAGTTGAGCGCGCGCCGCTGCAAGTTGAAGCGAAGTTAGAGAAGGAAATATTTCAACATCTGTTTTTTTGGCAAGGTAAGATCCCACACCATAAAAAAGAGGATCACCCGAAGCCAGAACTGTAACGCTTTTTCCTTCTTTGCTGAATTGTATAAGCTGGTCGGCCATTTTGGACAAATGAGTTTTAATAACTATTTTTTCGCCGGAAAACTCTGGAAACAGCCCGAGTAATCTTTCACCTCCGGCTAAAACATCTGCCTCACTAATTAATTTGTGATAGGCAGGTGGTAGAATCAAGTTTTCACCCGAACCGGAAATGCCGATAATTTTTAAAGTGTTTGTATTTTTTGTTATTGTGTTTTTCATATTGTTTTACACTTATAATATTAATTTAAGCCGGAAGTTTTTGCTTGAATTGCGAAAGCAGTTCTCCTTCTGAATTTATTAAACAGGTTTCCATTTCTATTTTTTTGTCTGCGGCATTATAGACAACTTCGTTTGCACGAGAAACCAGGTTGTCAAAAAATTGAGTATTGCCTATTTCACTCATCCATTGAGAGACAAGCGCGGCTGTTGTCGCTGTTTTTATTTTTTCGCACAGTTCCGGTTTTGCTTTTGCCTCCCTGGCAATATCAGACAAAAATTGAAAATTCACCGCAGACTTTTTGGAGTGTACCATTAACACTCCTCCGGCTACTTTCGAAAGTTTTCCGATCATAGAGACAAACGTTACTTTTTTTATACCGAAGCGTCGACACTGTCGAACGGCAAAACCGATAAATTCTCCGGCTTCAATAAAAGCAAGCAGGGGCAGAGCCGGGTATAATTTTTTACCAAAGATTTCACTGCGGGCGCCGGTTGATAAAATGACATGGCTTACGCCGTTTTTTGCGGCGGCTCTTGCGGCGACAACCAAACTGTGTCTATAGGCCGAAGTCGAAAAAGGGATGACAATTCCCCGGGTTCCTAAAATCGAGATGCCACCGATAATACCCAGCCTGGGGTTCATTGTCTGTTCGGCGATTTTTTCACCGCCTGCGACGGAAATTGTTATGCGAACTCCGCGTTGTATGCCATGTACGCGCAAAGCTTCTTCCACTTCTTTGTGTATCATTTTTCGCGGAACGGGGTTAATTGCCGCTTCTCCCACGGCAACCGGTAAACCTGGTAGTGTCACTTTGCCCACACCCTCTCCGCCTTCGATGGTAATGCCGCCAGAGGTTTCTGTCCATTGAACAATCGATGTAATTTTCGCTCCATGGGTAACATCGGGGTCGTCTCCTCCGTCTTTTATTACCGAGGCTGTAACTTTATTTGTATCATTATTCGATTCAACAATTTGAAACGTCACGCTCTCACCAACCGGCAAAAGAATGGTCGACGTATCGACTTTTTTTCCCGTAAGAAGAGATTCCATTGCAGCGCGGGTGGCCGCAGCCGCACAGGCACCTGTTGTGTATCCCGTTCTTAATTTTGTTTTGGGTTTCTCTTCTTTCACGTCACTTTTAGATTCTGGGCAAGCAGGGTCAAAGCGTTGAGCGCCGCAACGGCAGCGGGGGTTCCGCCTTTTCTACCACGGTTTGTAATAAAAGGAATTTCCAAGGAGGCAAGTATCTCTTTCGATTCGGCGGCAGAAACAAAGCCGACCGGCACTCCAATAATAAGACCGGGGCGGGCATTCTCTTCGCGAACCAGGCGCATTAATTCCAAAAGAGCAGTAGGGGCATTGCCGATGACAAACACGGCTCCGTCATTTTCTTTCACGGCTTTTTGCATAGAGATTATAGCCCTGGTTGTATTTTGTTTTTTGGCTTCGGCCATTACATCTTCGTCCGAAATGTAGACGCGAACCTCGCCACCATATTTATGAATACGGGGTTTGCTGATGCCCGCTTGCACCATGGCAACATCGGCTACAACGTTTTTTCCACTGCGTATGGCTTTAATACCAGACTCAATGGCGCCAGGGTAAAACAGCATGCTTTTTCCTAAATCGAAATCTGCTGTAGCGTGAATGACGCGCCGGGCAATGGGGTATTCCAACTCACTAAATTCATGAGCTCCGATCTCGTCGTCGATCATTTTAAAACTTTCTGTTTCAATCTCTTGCGGCTGAAGGGTGATGGGTACAAATTCGTCTGGTTTCATAATTACCTCTTGTTTCCTGTTTGTTTCTTCTTTTATTTATTTGCTATCTATTTTTTATCTATTCAGTTTTCAGGGAATATCTTTTGAATTGCAGATACAATTTTAGTCTTTTCATTGAAACTGTTTTCATATAAAATTTGCGGGCGTTCAATTAAAATAGTTTCAATATTCATCTGCAAAGCAGTGTTAATTTTTTCTGCGGTGGAACCTTGTTTGCCGCTCTCTTTCGTTACCATTATTGTAACCTTGTATTTTTCAAATAACGCACGGTTTAGCTCTTCCGAAAAAGGGCCTTGCAAAGCTACAATGTTTTTTTGAGCCAGGCCCAGGCGTTCGCACTCATTTATGCTCTCACTGCGAGGCAGAACCCGAGCAATGGTTTCCATTGTTTTTTCACTTTTGAATCTGTTGACAAAAAGATCCAGATTTTTAGCTCCCGTGGTCAGCATCACAATTTGTTTTGTCGATGTAGAGTGTTGACTCTTTTTTTGTAATATTAAAACCTTTTCGGCGGCTTCTTCATACGTTTGCACAAAGTGAAGTTTTTCATGAGTTCTGAATTTTTCCAACTCTTGTAGCGGGGGTCTTTCAAAACGCATATAGAGAACGCTGTTTTGTTTGCTCGCCTTCATGGCGCAATGCGAAGCCAGCTCGGCAAAAGGGTGGGTGGCGTCGACGACGATGGAGATATTTTCCTGTTGTATAAGAGCGCTCATTGAAGTTTCATCCAGGCGACCACATCTTACGTTAAGATCCAGACTTCGGTATTCGGCTGCGCCGTTTTCATGCACAATGTTCGTTAAAACCGGCAACTTTGCTTCGTGTAAAAGTTGAGCTAGCTCTCTGGCATCGGAGGTTCCACCTAAAAGTAAAATCATAGTAAATACTCTTTATGCATGATCATGACTATGTGGTTGTGTATTTCCATAATGATGAATAACATCGCCGGTGTCGGCTTCTATTCGGTATTTACACAGGTCGCAATTCATGCTTACACTCTCTTGTGTAACTTCCGAAATTCGGTGTAAAATAATATCACCAAGCAGGGGATGAAAACCCATATAATTAGACATCGAAACCTCAACATCTTTTTGGTTGAGTCCATACTCATGTACCATCTTTTTCATTCGTTCTATTAGAATTCCGGTAAATAAAAAATAAGGTAAAACTACTGTTTTTTTGGCGCCCAGGCGGCGGCATCTTTCGAGGCCGTCTTCCAGCGTTGGTTCGGTAATTCCCATAAAGGCAATTTCTACCGATAAAAATCGGTGTTGTTCCCAGAACAAACGGGCAATTCGAGAGAGCGTTGAGTTGGCATCGGGGTCGCTACTTCCTCGTCCAACAATTAAAATTGCGGTCTCATTTTTTACGGTTTCGTCTTCTAATTCTGGTTCTACTTCACGCAAGCGATCTTCCAGAATATGAATTAGACGAGCGTCCACATCAATGGGTTTTGCATACGAAAAACCAACCTGAGGGTGTCTTTTTTTGGCGGCGTCAATAAAAGCTGGAATATGAATTTTCGAATGTCCCGCTGGAAACAAAATAATAGGAATGACATACACATGGGTGGCGCCTTTTGAAATACAATTTTCAACACCGGCGGTAACATCGGGGTCGCAAAATTCCAGAAAACAAGCTTCCGTATGAGGGTATTGTTTCGGGTCCACAGTTTTTTGTACAAACTCCAGAATCTCTTTGTTGCCTGCCATGTCACGGCTGCCGTGTCCTACAAATAGAATAAATTTCATATTATAATCCTCTTATCCTCTTCTTGTACTTTTTCATACGCCATTTCATTCGGTTGTGCTGTTCGTTTGTTGCGAAGTTCGCTTTCTGAACTGGTAGAATTTCTCTCCAGCATCTCCGTTTGTTACATAGTCCATTACAATCGATTCTACTTCTAAAACCATCTCCGGTCCGCTCATCTCTTTTCGGATAGGCGTTGGCATCGTCAGGTTTCGTCCCTGGGCTTTAGCTCCGGCGTAGACTTCAAATTTTCCGCGAAAAAACAAAATTCCGATGTCTTCACGCACGGCTCCATAGCAGGACATTCCACAACCGTTAAAACCAATTTTCATCTGGCGCGGTACTTGTATATTTGATAACTTGCGAAATAGCTCTTCGAGCCAGGGCAGGGGTTCTTGTTTTTGCAGGTCACAAAAATCACAGGCTTTAAAAAGTATAAGAGTGTTGGGGTCGTTCACAACCAAAGAAACTTCGTTTAAACTTTGTCTTAGTTCGCCCGGTTCTTTTCTAGAGCGCAACAACAACGAATGATCGGTGGTATACTCCATCTCACCATCTTCGCCAAGCAGGTCGGAAATTCGTCGAACCTGTATTGCCGTGAATTTTTTTTGGACTAAACCCGGGCTCACGAAATACTCTTTGAGTGAATGTTTTTGGGGGGCGACGTCTGGCTTTGAACCTGGCGATGTAGCAGAGCTAAATTGTTGTCCATGAATTTTTAACAAGGCCGCTTCCGCGCTTTCTCGTATCGAGTTTTTTTCAGGGTTAGAAACCAGGGAGTTCAACGCCCACGGTTCATTACTCGGGTGCATCCGCTCATTTTTTTGCAGCTGTTGTTCATCAGAATTCAACTGGTATTTTTTTTGATACCCTCGCGGTGTCACCATCTTGTCGCCGTAAACCCTCGTTGTGGAATTACCGATAACAATGGTCGTCAACATACCAATCTCCTGCTCCAGAAGTTTGTCCAGGGTCGTAACCACTACATTTTGTTTTTCACGATAAGCGCTTTTGACAACGCCAACCGGGGTATCGGCAGAACGGTAGGTTTGCAATATATTAACCGCTTCGACAATTTGCTGTTTGCGGCGGCCACTTTTGGGATTATAAATGGCTATCACAAAGTCGGCTTTCGCCGCAGCTTCAATGCGACGTTCTATAACATCCCAACCGGTAAGGTGATCGCTCAGACTAATGCTGCATACATCGTGTACTAAAGGAGCCCCTAATAAAGAAGCTGCGGAGAGCATGGCAGTAACTCCGGGAATCACCACGACCTCGGGTTTTTCACCGGGGTTCCAACCTGTTTCTATAAGTACTTCGTAAACAAGACCGGCCATTCCATATAGACCCGCATCACCGCTGGAAATAATGGCGACGGAATTTCCGGACCTGGCCCGGTTTACAGCTTCGCGTGCTCGCAAAACTTCTTCTGTCATTGCCGCGCTAATTACTTCTTGTGTGGTAATCAGTGGCTTGACTAATTTAACGTAGGTATCGTAACCCACAATAACTTCAGACGATAGTATGGCTTCTTTTGCCCTTTCGGTCATGTTTCCCAGGTCTCCGGGACCAATTCCGACAATTGTAATTGTTGATGTTTTTTTCATAATATTATGTTGATAAATCAAAACCACCGTTTTGAAAACTTTGCCAGATTAAATAGGAACCAAGCAGTACACTATATGCTCCGGTTATAATGCCTAACCCGAGATAAACCTTTTTTCTTTTAGACGCCTTTTGGAACAACCAGGAAACACTGAAAATAATAAGCAGGGTTGCTACAAATAGACCAACGGTAAACATAAGAATTTGAAACAGAATCAGGTAAATATCTTTTAAACCCATGGAAGATGCAAAAAGGGTAAGCTGTGTCGGAGTTTCTGCTCCAATGCCATGAAGAACACCGATAAAAAAAGCTCCAATATTGTTCAAAGAAGCAGTGTGTATTTTCGCTCCTTCTTTGGATGGAAATTTCTTTCGAAAAAATTCTATAACAAGACTAATTCGGCTTTTGTAAACATAAGAACTTCTGTCCTGGTAAACAGATATTAAAATAAGTCCCCCCAAAAGTAAAAGGGTAAACCCGACTAAAAATTCCAATATGGTTGCAGCAGAATCGCTTAGTTGCATTCCAAGCAAAGCAGCGGCAAAACCAAAACACAAAACAATAGAGGCGTGACCGACCGCATATAAAAGTCCATGGAGTAGTTGGCGTTTTCTTTCGAGCTCTATTCCAATAATATCAGAAAGAGCCGCAATATGGTCAGCGTCCATCCCATGTCGAAATCCCATGAGTACAAAGAACAGTGGGTAAAAAACATAACCGGAATCCAGTCCGCTCATATTTGGGTCCTTGCAAGTGGCGTATAACTTTTATGGTTGTGAATAAAAAACGAATTGTTGAACATAGACTTCTCCCTCGAAAAACGTTGAACTAGTATTCCGGCTCAGGGCTAAAGCCTACTCACCAGCCTTCCCATCTTTCGACAGTGGCATTTCAGGTTTTCGTTCCCATTACGGCTGCGGGGCAGCGGAGGATTTTCACCTCACTTCCGATAGTTCAGCTCACTAAAGTTTAACACTTACAGCTCACTTTAAGGTAAGAATATAGAGATTAAACTCACCGTCAATTCGTATTCTTATGGAATTTTTCTTCGCATGGTCGGTAATTCCCCACCGGGAAATCCACACTTTTGGGCACTAATACGACCGGTGTTGCTTCTGAGTATAATAGCGTAAAGTGGATACTCGCAATATCACCATCTGTATGAAACTGCTGTTTCGTATAATTATAGAATTATTACGTGTTACCAATCAACTCTGATTTAATTAGCTACTTTTTCCAATGCATCAACTACAAGGTCATTTATACTTTTGTGTTCCTTTGCAGCTTTTACAGCAATCTTTCGATGTAAATCAGATTGGATTCTTATATTAAATTTTCCAGAATATGGTTTTTCAGGATTCCTATTTTTTATTTTACAAAAGTCAAGATAATCATCGATTGAATTAATAAACTCATTTTTTAAATCATCTACCGTTTTCCCTTGAAAAGTTATTACATCTTTTAGGTCGACCACTTTGCCAAAAAATATTTCGGCCTCTTCATCAAATTCTATGCTTGCAGTGTAACCTTTATAAATCATATGAATTCTCCTATATCGATATTTGAGTTTACTATAAATTCTCTTACCGATTTTAATGCACCTTTATCTGTAACTTTTTCAGGATGCGGCCGATGAAAAATCGCAATCCTATCATTTAAATAAATACGTACTCTAGAACCTGCGCCCTCTGAGATTTCTCCTCCAAGTGCAGATAACATTTTTTCAATATCTTTCCATACAACATCTGACCGTAAAGAGTCTTCAAAACTTTTACATGTTTATTATTCAAAGTAGTACTACATTACGGTACTTAATTCCGACTGTCAATTAATATTCTAATTCAGGTACTGATATTTTATCGAGCTGTTTTTCAATTCACTTATACTTATTAGAAAATATGCTCAGCACTTCGGGTGACGTCCATGTCACCCTCATAGTACGATGGTTTCCATCGCCTAACAGACTCCATGTTATAGTTGCAAATACTGGCACTGCTTTTAGGACTTAGCATGACAGGACCGACTTTGTCCGCCCGGTATGGAGTCGTGACGTGAAAATATCTAGTAGTACAATTACACGGTGAATACCGTCGATAGTAGCGTGTGTGGATTATGCACATAAATGAACTTACGGCCTGACTTCAAGGCAGCTTTCACGAGTTTGAAGGCTCTGTTTATATTCTTACCTGTCTATTTCGTACCCTGATAATAGCTATCTAAAATATACCAACGCTGGCAATAATCTATATTGCATTTTGACCATCTTTCCGTACCCGGTTTTAGACCATCAGCTTTTTCCCGGTTCAATTGAAATATTATTGACTGGCATGATAGGTTATAAAGAAAAACCAAAGGTTGAATTATACATATGAAGCAATTAACAACAAGCCAGATACGACAGGTCTTTTTAGACTTTTTTTCAAAACACCAGCACCAAAAACTTGAGGGGGCGTCGATTATTCCTGATAACGACCCTACTCTTCTTTATATTAATAGCGGTATGGCGCCATTAAAAAGTTATTTTTTAGGTGAAGCGTCGCCACCAGAAAAAAAAATGTGCAACGTACAACCCTGTATTCGAACAAATGATATTGAAGACGTAGGCGATCGGCATCATTTAACTTTTTTCGAGATGATGGGCAGTTGGTCTATCGGCGATTATTACAAAGAAGGGGCCATCAAGCTTGCTTACGATCTTTTAGTGAATCATTTTGAATATGACCCTCAAAAACTGTATGCTACGGTTTATAAAGGCAACGCTGAAGCGGGCATTCCTGCTGATACTGAGTCTATAGAATTCTGGAAAAGTGTCGGTTTGCCGGAAGATCATATTGTCTCGTTAGGAGACGATAATTTCTGGGGACCTGCCGGGCAAACGGGACCGTGTGGACCATGCACAGAGGTATTTTTTGATACCGGCGATGAGTACGGCCCTGCCTATACTCCAGGTGGTCATTTTGATGATGTAAACCGTTACATCGAAATATGGAACGCCGGGGTTTTTATGGAACTCAATAAAATGGCCGATGGCAGTTTCGAGAATTTACCTTTAAAAAGCGTAGATACAGGCGCTGGCGTCGAACGAATGTACATGGCTTTGAATAATTGCGACTCTTTGTATGATGTCGATGTGGTTAAACCCATATACGATCTGGCGAAGATAAAATTTGGCGCTGAGCATATAACGCAAAAAGATCTTCGAATGGTGACCGACCATATTCGAAGCAGTACATTCATTTTATCTGAGGGTGTAAAACCTGACAAAGATGGAAGAGGGTATATTGTAAGAAGGTTAATACGAAAATGTATTACTGTTGCCGTACGCGCGAAAACGCCACCTATAGAACTTATAGAATTATCAAATGAAGTTATTGAACAGCTTAAAGATTTTTACCCGCAACTGGAACTTCAGAAAAAACAGATTCTACAATTATTGGAAGATGAAATTGTAGACTTTGAACCTGCGATAAAAAATGGGCTGGAGCTACTCAATGATGAACTGGCCAATGTCACGGACAAAAAATTAGATGCCAATAAAGTATTTATATTAGTTACAACCCATGGAGTACCTTTTGAAATCGTTAAAGATTACGCGATGGCCAGATCTGTATCTATCGATGAAAAAGAGTATGAAAAACTATACCGTGAACATCAAAAAGTTTCACGCCAGGGAACAGAAACAAACGCACTGGTCGACCTGGGGTTAGATTCTGCGCACCTGGAAGAGCTGACAAATGGCGTTGCTCCTACAGAATTTACCGGATATGATGAGTTAAACATAGAAGCCAGGGTTCTGGCCATTTTGCAAAACGGGAAAAAAGTTGAAAAAACAGATTCCACAAATCAATGTTTAGTGGTTACAGATAAAACAACTTTCTATGCCGAGGGCGGAGGGCAGGCTGCCGATAAAGGCCGAATTGAGAATGATAACTTTAAAGGAACGGTTGTGGATGTTAAAAATCATAACCATGTTTATATTCATTATCTGAATATTGACGAAGGTTTTATTTCTCAATCCGATGTTGTTAAGCTATCTGTAGATAAAAACAATCGTGAAAGCACGGCAAAAAACCATTCTGCGACCCACCTTTTGCATAGCGCTTTACGGAGCGTTCTTGGTGAACATGTTTCCCAGAAAGGGTCTTTGGTAAATTCAGAAAAGTTAAGATTCGATTTTCAGCATAATAAACCATTAAGTAAAGATGAAATTCAAAGTGTAGAAAACCTGGTGAACCAATGGATTTGGCAGGCAACCGGCTGCAACATAACAGAAGAGAGTTACCAAAAAGCAATCGCTTCGGGAGTTACAGCACTTTTTGGCGAGAAATACCAGGAAGATGTTCGTGTCGTTCGCTTTGCAGATTTTTCTGCGGAGCTATGCGCAGGAACCCATGTGGTAAACTCGGGGCAAATCGGTTTGGTAAAAATATTAACAGAAACCAGTACGGCAAGAGGAATAAGACGAATGGAGGCCATTACCGGTTCCGTTGCTTATGAATACCTGTCAAAATCAGATCAAATTATTTCTGCTGTGCAAGAGATTATTCGCGGCGATAAAGAACAACTGGTTGAAAATATATTCGCATTGAAAAAATCAGCAAAAGAAAATAAGGCAAAAGATTCCCTGACGCAAACCGCGTGGGATGTGGATGAAATTCTAGAAGGCACTTCCGGACTAAAAGCAATTTTCGGGCAAATTGGCCTTGATAAAAAAGAACTTATTGATCTGGGTGAGAAAGAGCTGAAGAGTCGAGCGCTCGATGTAGCGTTTATGGTTTCTCCCGCTGAAGATAAACTGGTTGTTGTTGTCATTGTCTCAGATAAAAACACAGACAAGATGAAAGCAAATATAATATTAAAAAATTGGATAGAGCGCTTTGACGGTAGAGGCGGCGGTAAAGCCAACGTGGCGCAAGGCGGAATCAACGGAAAAATTGACCTTGCTCTGCTTAAAAATTCAGCGCTGGAAGCCCTTGGGTAACCGAATATTTACGTTCAATTATAATGTAACGGCTTTGACGGCAGAGCCGAGTATAAAAATAGACTTATTGAAAAGGAAATGACATGAGCAAATTAACAATGGGAGTCATTGGGACTTCAAAAAAAGAAGATGAACGACGTTTCCCGATTCATCCGGAGCATTTATCTCGTATTCCTGAAGAAATTCGTCGGCGACTAATATTTGAAGAGGGCTATGGAGAGCAATTCAATGTACCAGACTCGGAAATTGCCGCGCAGACGGGGGGTGTTGCCACACGCCATGAATTATTGGCCGAGCTCGGAACCGTTATTATTTGCAAGCCGGTATTATCCGATTTACAAGAACTTCGCGAAGGGGGAACGCTTTGGGGCTATGTACATTGTGTTCAGCAACGAGATATAACCCAGGCTGCCATTGATCGGAAGCTGACGCTTATTGCCTTTGAGGATATGTTTGTCTGGGGTCCAAACGGTTTTATTGGCCGCCACACATTCTATAAGAACAACGAAATGGCCGGCTATTGCGCAGTACTGCATGCTTTTCAACTGAAAGGTATTGACGGGCATTATGGCAACCAACGCAAAACAATTATTTTCAGTTTCGGCGCAGTCAGCCGTGGGGCTATATACGCCCTCAAGGCGCATGGGTTTAGAGATATTACAATCTGTATTCAACGTCCCGACCACGAGGTGCGTGAAGAGGTACTCGATTGCCACTATGTAAAAATTCGAGAAGGCAAAGAGGGAGAGCCGCGTATGGTGGTGGTGGAACACGATGGAAGTGTAAGTCCTCTGACCGATCTTATCATTGAAGCAGATATCATCGTAAACGGAACTTTTCAAGAAACTGAAAATCCTACTCATTTTGTAACCGAAGAGGAAAGTTCTTGCCTCAAGCCAAACAGCTTGATTATTGATGTCAGTTGTGACGAGAGTATGGGATTCTTTTTTGCCAAACCAACCACATTCAAAAATCCAATGTTTAAATATGAAACCGTAGATTACTACGCCGTAGATCATACTCCCAGCTATCTCTGGGAAAGCGCAACACGCTCCATCTCTGCCGCTCTCATTGTCTATATATCGACTGTTTTGGCTGGACGTGATAGCTGGCAAGAAAGCGATACTATAGAACGCGCCATAAATATCGATGAAGGGGTAATTCAAAATAAATCTATTTTATCGTTTCAAAACCGAGAGCTGCTCTACCCACACGATCAAATTACCCCAAAGGTTGATGCCTGAATAAACTTTTTTTTAAAACACAGAAATATTCAAATGTTTTTGCAGTGTTTTCAAATCGAGATGTTTTTCCATGGCGTCGGCAATCTGGTCAATGCCTTGTTCGCGAAGAGTGTGGTAGTCTGTCTCTTCGTCGATGTTGTCTAAACCCGCCCATTTTAAAAGAGAGTTTAGAGCCGCAGGGGTTTCAAAAACTCCATGCAGGTAGGTTCCCAGAATTTGATTGTCCGACGAGATGGCTCCATCGTCTCGCTCTCCCAGGTTAAATGCGGGATTTTGTAGCGCAGGGCCTTTGGTGATACCCGAGTGAATTTCATAACCGGAAACCGCCGCACCGTCCAGACAAAAACTTCCCGCTGTTTTAAGCAGTCGCTTTTCATTTTCTAAAACGGTTTGCACCTGCAAGAAGCTAAAGCCGGGCGTTGTTCCGGGTTCACCTTCGACTCCGGTCGGGTCGGCAATGTATATACCCAGCATTTGAAAACCACCGCAGATTCCGATTAATTTCCCCCCGTAGCGCAGATGGGTGGTAATTTTTTCTTCCCAGCCATTTGCCCGCAACCATTCAAGATCGGCTCTTACGCTTTTCGTGCCTGGTAGAATAATTAAGTCGCATTCCGGAATGGATTCTTTCGGGCCAATAAACTGGATGTCTGCCTGCGGGTGAAGGCGCAATGGATCGAAATCGGTATGGTTACTTATGCGCGGCAATACCGGAACTACGATTCGAAGCGTCTCTTTTTCGGGGTTTATATGTTGTTCATTCTTCAGAGAATCTTCAGCCTCTAAATGGAGTCCTTTTATATACGGAAGAACGCCGAGAACCGGTTTTTTGGTTCGCTCTTCGAGCCAGTCAATGCCTGGTTGTAAAATCGAGAGGTCTCCTCGAAAACGGTTTATTATAAGAGCGATGGTTCTTTCGCGCTCGGTTTCGCGGAGCAGATCGAGTGTGCCTGTAAGGTGGGCCAAAACGCCGCCTCTGTCAATGTCAGCGACAAGCAAAACCGGGCAGTCAACTGCTTCGGCAAAACCCATGTTGGCTATATCACCTTCGCGCAGGTTTATTTCTGCCGGGCTGCCGGCTCCTTCTACAACGATTATGTCATACTGTTCGGCCAAACGTTTGTAAGATTCCAGCACTGCTTTCATTGCGGTGGGTTTAAAGGCGTAGTAATCACGAGCCGGCATGTTTTTGACGGACTTACCGTGAACAATTACCTGAGAGCCAATGTCACTGTTGGGTTTTAAGAGTACCGGGTTCATATCTGTGTGCGGTTTCAACCCACAAGCCTGCGCCTGCAAAGCCTGAGCCCGACCAATTTCACCACCGTCGACAGTAACAGCGCTGTTGAGCGCCATGTTTTGAGGCTTAAAGGGAGCAACTTTAATATTGTGCCGATGAAGCAATCGACATAAACCCGTAACCAGAGCGCTTTTACCGGCGTCCGAAGTACACCCTTGTATCATTATTGTATTTTGGACCATATGCATTAGATGTAAAAGTTTTATGAAACAGGTCTACAATCAAAATAATTTTTTATCGTTCCAACTTCAACAAAAAAGACAAGTCTGTAGTGCGGTCGCATTCCGAACTACAGACTCATTTTGTAAAGGCGTGATTTATCGCGCCCCTACCTTTACGCCTCTAAAAAACAAGTTTCGTAGTCGGCCATATTCTTTTTACGGAATTTATTAGGTGCGTTCTATTCCAATGACGAGAGTGATTTGGTGTTGACAAAGTGTCTTTAGTGTAAAGCGTGAATGAAATTAGTAAACAAAAGAAAATTAAGAAGAAAGTCTTAATAATCAGGAGAAAATAAATGATGAAAAAAAATAAGAACCTTGTATTAATGTTGAGCTTTATTGCATCCATGCTTTTTATTGTCAATTGTGGCAGCGGCATCGAAGCTGAATTAAAAGAAGCCTCTGCTGAAATCAATGCGCAATGTCCTATGACGATTGATGCATTCACACGTTTGGATAATACAGAAGTGCTTCCAGGAAAAATTTTCCAGTACAATTACACTTTAACTACGGAAGATAAAGCAGTTTTAGGCGCTGACCCGGTCAAGTTTGCGAGTACAATAAAGGCGCAAGTTATTCCTACTTTAAAAAATAATCCTGCACTGGATATATTTCGTGATAATGATGTTACATTGGTTTATATTTATAATAAACCAGATGGCACTGAATTTTTCAGATTTGAAGTCTTACCAGAAAATTATTAATTATAAGAGTTCTGGAAAGCTTCTCTAAAGTATTCCGTTTTTAATAAAAAACAAAGACCTGGGGTCGCGCCAAACGGTTATGTGACTCCAGGTTCTCTCAAAAGACACTCAAAACCAACTATTCAGTACCATTGGAATTGAGGTATACTTCTTGACAAACCTCTTGACAAACTTGGTGCTTTTAACTACATTTAACAGGTAAAATAAACCAGCCTGACCAGTTGTGTGCTGTTGGCAAAAATATTATGAGAATCGCTTATACATCATTATTTCTTTTATTGTTTTCCTTTGTACTGCAATGCGGTGGCAGTGGCGGTGGTAAAGGAAGCGGCGGCGGCAGCGGTGGTGGCGGCGGAGACGATCCGGTCGCTTCTTATTGCGGAGACAATATTCTTGATACGGGCGAAATTTGCGACGATGGCAATTCAACAGGCAATGACGGTTGCGGAGTTACCTGTTTAACTGAAAATCTGTTACAAGCCGACGGAGTGCGAGTTTCGGGAACATTAATTGCAGAAGGAAAAGTCTTGTTTGTACTGCCCGTGCAAGTCGGCGAACCTTACGGAATATACTGGCATGACAATTTTTACGGAGACGGCTCACAAACAGCGTATGCATTAAAAGTCAGCGCCTATAGCGATAATCACAATACGAATTTTTTTTCTCAGGCTTATAGCGGTTACAGTTCGCCCAGAACAATTACACCTGCTTCGGGAACTTTTGTTAATATTATAGTCGAGGGGTATTTTTCGAATGTCGCAGGAACATTTGAAATATGGGTCGTTCGAGGGTTCCAGGATAAAACAGTCGTACACAACGTCACTCATTCGAATTACATATTGAGCGGCGGATTACATACTTACTTATTCAATAATTTAGTTGTCGGAGCTCCGTATTTTCTCTCCTGGAACGACAGATACGACGGCGATGGTTCTATGAACGCCGATATTAAAGTCACCGCAGAAAACGGCGATAGTACTTTCACCTATTTTACCGACGTCGATGCAGGTTACACGCTCACGCAACAGGTGGTGCCCGATTCAACTGCGGCTATTGACACAACCGTCGATTTGAAATATACCACGTCACCTGTCGGAACCTACTCTATAACACTCTCGCTCTATTGTGGGAATGGAACTTTAGAACCAGCCTATCTGGAAGCCTGCGACGATGGGGATAACACCAACGGCGATGGTTGCTCGTCTTCTTGCGATACCGAAGGGACGCTCGATTTGACCTCGAACAACACAACCATCAACGTGGGAATGGCCGAACAGTTTACTGCATTTTTTACGGACTACCTGAGCAATGTCACCGATGAAACAGACACGGTAGTCTACTATGTCTCCGACTCCACCATCGGTTATATGTCCAATCAATCGGGAAGTCTCGGTATGTTTATTCCACTGAAAGCCGGTTCGGTCGATGTATACGTCACGTATGGCAACGAGCATACCAGCAACACAATCACACTTAGCGTTGAATACCCCGCCACCGCTGGAGATTTATTTATAACGGAAGTCAACTATGGAGTGTATACAAGCACCTTCGTGGAGATTATTAACACAGGCGCAAGCCCCGCGAATTTAAGCCAGTACAAGTTACGAAGCATTGCATACAACTGGCCAACAACAACGTATTCAGCTTCAACCACTTTTGATCTACCCGATATGACAATTCCGCCCGGGGGTTATGTTCGTGTTGCCAGTGGCATCGGCACGAACACTTTTCAAGTCTCTTACCTTATAGATATAAACGAGTTTCAACCCTATTTTCCTACATCTGGTTTTGTGGAACTCTTGAAAGCGGGCGTTACACAAGACTTTGTTCGCTGGGGTACCAGCACGGTAAACCCGACAACGGCCGGCCACTGGGACAGTAGCGCAGCCCCGGCATTAACCACCGACGCATCTTCTTCGCTTGGGCGCGATGGGGCCAACACAGATACAAACACAACCGGCGACTGGACATGGTCGGAATACGCCACTCCCGGTGGACCAAACGATGTAACCTGCACGACCGATACAGACACCGATGGCATACCCGATTGCAGTGAGTTGCCAGGTTCAACATTTGCGGGGTTACCCCTTTATGACTGGGGAGCCAGACAAAACCAGACCGATGTTTTTTTAGAAATTGATTATATGAAGCCAGACGAGGCGGGTAAAGTGCTTCGACCCATTCGCGAAGCGCTCGACGCCGTGGTTACTGTATTTGCCGCCAGAGGTGTTGTCGCTCACTTCGATATTGGCGATGTGTATGACCAAAGCCCCGGTTTAGACTCCGCCGACCATGACCTTGGCGGGGGCAATGAAGTTCCCTACTCAAAGCATCTTACCATAGGTGACCATGGCGACGGAATAACCGTCAACTCCCGCGATTACAAATACCAATATATGGACTTGCGCCGTTTGCCGATTTTTCACTATGTGTTAATCGGCGACAGATCGCCTCCCGATTTTTCGTTCGGGGGTTTAGGTGAAATGTACGGCAATGACTTTATTGTTACCTACGGCCACCACACCCAGCATCTAAATTATACCTCAACGTATGGATGGCATGGCCCGGTTATACTGCATGAGCTTGGCCACAATCTGGGGTTGGGGCATGGCGGCGACACGTCGGTAAATTATAAACCGAATTATTTCAGCGTTATGAACTATATGTATGGAGGCCCGGCCGTTGCCACGGGAACCGTAAACGAAGGTTATCGATATTTGCGTAATAATTTTTTTGGCGACACCGACTGTTACCCGGCGTATGACGCCGCTTTGTATAACTCTAGCCTCGACTTTTCGGATGGTTTAATGCCGTCTCTCGATGAAAACAACCTCAACGAGTCAAACGGGCTTTCCGGAGCCGGTTTCTGGGTAGACTTTAATTGCGATGGAAACGTCAACACAAGCGTCTCGTACAATTTAAACCCTTCGTATGACAGCACAAAAGATGTTCTCACCGACCACGACGACTGGACCGCCATCGATTACCGTTTTCGAGACCACGGAGCAGCCAGCTCCTACCATTTAAACGATTACGCAGACCTGCAAAAAGTAGCCTCAGAAGCCCCGGCAGAGGTTCGCAGAAACTCTTTTATTCGTCGCGGCAAACTCAAAGATCGACATTCCAAAAAGTTCCCAAATAAAAACTATAAAAAATAATCATGAGGGGGAAAAGTCCCCCTGACTGCAAACGCTGTGCGTTTTCCGTCACCCCCAATATTTTTTAGTGAATTTGCAAACTACGTTTGAAGTTTTTCTTTATACAATATTTATATTTTATGGTCGGCTGACCGCCGGAGAGGTGTCACTTTTCTTTTTCCACAAAAAGAAAAGTAACCAAAAGAAAAACGTCCCATCCCGCCGCCGTCCTGGC
>JBEQLE010000032.1:0-43642 GCA_040326155.1 Leptospirales bacterium
AAAAGCAGTCTTATCCACGAATGTTTTGTAAAACAAAATCCCGATGCTATTGTAATTGACCAGTCAGTTATTGGCAAATCGTCGCGCGCTAATCCTGCTACTTACACTGGTGTGTTCGATTTGATCCGAAAGGAATTTAGTAAGGCAACAGGCGCAGATGCTTCTTTGCTCAGTTATAATTCCAAGGGCGCATGCCCAAAATGTAACGGCTGGGGTTATTAAACTTTGAACTAGATTTTTTGGATGCTGTTAAAACGGTATGCGATGAATGTAATGGGAAGCGATACCATTCAGATATTCTTGCTCTTAAATACCAGAGTAAAAGTATTTCTGATGTTCTGAATATGACAGTCAGCGAATCACTTGATTTTTTTAAATTAGATAAGATAAGAAAACATTTGACAATCTTAAATGAAGTTGGTTTGAGTTACCTGAAAATCGGTCAATCTCTTAGTACTTTATCCGGCGGAGAATCGCAACGTTTGAAAATTGCAACAGAACTGCATAAAGAGGGTAATATATATGTTATGGATGAGCCAACCACCGGCCTGCATATGTCGGATATCGATAATTTGTACCGGATTGTGAAAGCATTGGTTGATTGTAAAAACACAGTACTGATTATTGAACACAACCTTGATATCATCAAACATGCTGATTGGATTATTGACTTAGGGCCGGAAGGCGGTAACAATGGTGGAAAAGTTCTATTTGAAGGCATACCGGAAGATATGATAAATGAAAAACGTTCATTAACCGGTAAATATCTGAAGGAAGTCTTATAATATATTTAACGGTAATCGACGGCGATAAAAATTATATGATAGACCGTTTTAAAGCGCACAACAAAGTTTATCTGTTCGGGTCAGCTTCGCTGCCCCTCAGGTTTCGCAAATAGCTCAACCACATTTTGGGGTGCCTCGACTAATCCACCAGAGCATCCTTCGGATACGCTACTAATAAACTCAACAAAGGAACCGAATATGAGGGCACTGAAAAAGTACCATCGGGTCATGCCCTCGTTTTTTATCGGAATTATTTGATAGATTCTATCAGGTCGCTCAAACTAATTATTTTACTGCCTTTACTTTCATAATATTGTATCATTTCGGGAATTTTCTTTTTATCCCAACTGGTAATGCAATCTGATAAGACAGTAACTTCATAATTTGCCTTACGTAAATTATAACAAGTTGATTTAACGCAAACAGCAGCATCTGCTCCTACTATGTAGAACTCACATATTTCATTATTATCAATAAAGTTTGCAAATTCTTCACTGCTTAATGCGTTTCCTTTGTATTTTGTAAAAACATTTTTTGATACTATTTTCAAGTCTGAAGCTAATTCAGACCCATATGTATTGGGTTTAAGAGTCCTCGTGCCGGCTGATAAATTTTCATGTCTTATATAAATAACATCTCTATCATTACTAACTGCCCAATCAATGGCTTTATTTATATTATCAATTATTTCCTTGTAATTCTTTGTTATATCATTTTGAATATCTATTATTACTAAGGCTTCTTTCATGGTAGTTTCACTCCAATAATTTTCATTGTTTTGTTTTTTAGATAAGTTCTCTGAATAAAGACCTGTTGAAAAAAAAGAATTGTTGCTAAAGACAAAAGTATTTCATAATACCCCCTTTCATTCCCCTCTGAAGGACCTTTTCATACTGAATAGTCCGTGTCTTAAAATTTGCTATCATAAAAATTAGCACCGCGTAATAAGCTGTTCTTCTGCTATCATGAGTTTTGAAAGGAGATTATTTATTGCCTTTTCGGCCTCATTTAGCTCATCTTGTCCAATTAAATCATTAATTCTCTCTGCCCATGTAACTACTTTGGGGCGTATTGTTTTAATAGAATTTAGTCCTTTTTCTGTACATGATAAAAGCTTTGCACGTTTATGGGCGGGATTCGGTAGATACTCAGCCAGCCCGTCAATTACAAGTACATCAGCAATACGTTGGACACTTTGACGCGTTAATCCTATACTTCTCGCTATTGCTGCTACTGTATGTTGCTCATGCAGGACGATGCCAAGGACTTGCCAACGTGCAGATGTTAATTCACTCCCTTTTGTAAGACAGTCTGCCGCCTTTATAAAATAGCCATTCAACTTAAATACGTCTAATACAATTCCGTTTACTACTTCAACTGATGACCTATTTCGTTCCTTCATGACTTAAGGCCTCCATAAATTCTAAATAGTATTCAGGATTTCCTGTTTTGTATAAGTTATACCAGGCATTAAGTGTATTTAACGAAAAGATTCCAAGCCTGCCGAGGATAAGTTTGGCAAATTCGAGTGAAGCAGTCACAGAGGCAGTAATAATACAACTATCTTCAACTGCAGGTTCTTGAACATAATTTGCCATCCCGCGATATCCGCTGGAGGCAAGCCAATTTGAATCGTTGCTGGTATGACGACGATCGTCCAGAAGCCCCACTCTCGCGAGACCAAAAGTGGCTCCACAGATTGCAGCAATTGGAACTCCAGAATCTGCAAAATTCTGTGCTTTAGCAAGTACGGGGTCTGTAATTGTGTCAGCCCATAGTTCTGAACCAGGCAATATCAACATTGAGCTTTTCCCTGGCATCAGTTCATCTATAGACATATCAGGTTGAATTGTTATCCCGCCCATAGATCGAATCATTTTTCGATCTATGCCCACAGTTTTCACACTATATTTAGATGCTATACCTGGTGCAGGTCTGTTAATATGAGCGATAGCAAATGCAGCCTCCCAATCTGCCATTGAATCCAATACAACCAAGTGGACATCCCTCAAACCATTATTATGTTCATTTTTCATGTTGCATTCTCCCTTTATAGATTTAATTAAGTAACATGACAGCATGCTGTCAATTGTTTTTGTATTTTCTTGCCTTAACTCTAATTGAAGATTTCGAGCGCACATTGGAGTTTTTGCTGCCACCGTTTAAAGTCTGGGCGCTTCGTCATTTCGTAAAGCGACAAGTATTTAATCACTTTTTCGGAATATGATTTTTCAGCATTTAATTAGCGCAAAATATGCTGCGCCTGTTTTTTAAATATTTCCACCATTTTTTATGGGTGGGTTTGTAATCTTGGTAACATTTCAACTCTACTATTCAACAAACGAGATCTTCTCTGAAGCGCGATCAAAGGTTATCGGTAAAAGCAAATTTTAAAATTCTTATGGTAAACCTCTCAAAGCAAATAATAATGTATTTATGCGGGAAACATTCAAGTCATTCGTCAATAGCATATTGCCCTTGCCAGAAAAAGAATGGGAGCTTACTAAACATTCATTGATTGAGAAATCTTACAGTATGAAGAAGCTTTTATTGTTACAAGGTGAAGTATGTCAACAAATGAGATTCGTTATATCAGGGATAGCTAGAACGTATTTTATTGATCCTGATGGCAAAGAATTTACCTGGTCTATACATTATAGCAATCCACAATTACTTGAAAAAAACTTATTTCTTCTAGATTACCATAGTTTTCTAACTCAAACGCCCTCGAAACTTTACATAGAAGCCATAACGGATATAAAAGTTCTGGAAATGGATAATAATTTTATACTATCACTTTATGAAAAATCTAAATACTGGAATCAAGTTGGCCGAATTATTACTGAGAATGTATATTTATACACACATAATAGAACATTCTCTTTATTAACTCTATCAGCTAAAGAAAGATATAAAACACTTTGCAAGGAAGAACCACTATTAATGTCAATAATCCCTCAACATTATCTAGCAACTTATTTGGGGATTACACCAGAGTCCTTAAGTCGTTTAAAAAAATCCTCATAAATTAACATATGGTAATGACAAATGCTCCTTTATACTATATAAATAACTATAAATTCTGAAGGAGCATTAAGAATGAAAAAAACTATTTTGATCACAGGGGCCTCGAGTGGCATAGGTACTGAATTTGCCAGATTGTTTGCTAAAGGTGGAAACAATCTTATACTGACGGCCAGAAACACAAGCAAACTGGAATCACTTAAGAATGAGTTAATCACTCATAAAATCCAAATTAAAATCGTTTCACTTGATCTTAGTTTGCCAGCGTCAGCAGATAAATTATTTGAAGTTTGCGAATCTGACAATATAGATATATTAATTAACAATGCCGGCATAGGCTTATATGGAGAACATACCAGTATACCTCAGAAAGAAATTGAAGCAATGATTAATCTCAATATTACTTCATTAATAACCCTCTGCAGAGTATTCGGCGACCAGATGAAATTAAGAAAATCTGGAAGTATTTTAAATGTGGCTTCTACAGCTGCTTACCAACCTGTCCCAACTCTGGCAGCGTATGCAGCTTCAAAAAGTTTTGTATTAAATTTCTCAGAAGCCATCTCCCAAGAGTTATACCCTTATGGTGTTGTTGTTTCATGTCTTTCGCCAGGCCATACCGATACAGAATTCTTTACTTCCGCCGGAATCGAATCCAAAGATAGCGGTTTTTTCTCTACAAAAGGAAGAATACACCCATCTAAAGTTGCACAACATGGTATTAACATTTTATTTAAGAAAAAAATATCTTCAATACCTGGTGTTAAAAATTACATTCTAGCGTTCTCCAACCGGTTTGCCCCCAGAGCTATTGTTGCTAGATTATCAAAATTACTACTTTCCGGAGTATAATAATGTATAAAAACCCCCTGTCTTAAGAGCATTTAATCTACTAACGCTCGACTTCACAGGCGTTAAGGGTCTGGCAATGGGCTCTTGCCGTTTTTTTAATAACGAATATTTAATAGAGGAAACATTATGGAAAAATATTTATTAGCAAAATCTTTGCACATTTTTGGTGTAGTATTATTCCTGGGCAATATTGTTGTAACTGCCTTATGGAAATTACTAGCTGAGAGAACCAGAAATCCAGCAATCGTTGCTTTCTCTCAGCGATTAGTAACGATTACCGATTTTGCCTTTACTGCTATTGGTGCTGCCCTCATTTTTGTAACAGGCAGGTATTTCTTGGCTAACAAATTTGGTGAAATTAATACGATTTCATGGCTTTCATGGGGGTATTGGCTATTCATTGTTTCCGGACTATTATGGATCGTTGTTCTTGTCCCTGTTCAAATCAAGCAGGCCAAATTGGCAAAAGAGTTTGAGAACAAAGATGAAATTCCCAACCGATATTGGACACTCTCAAAAATATGGGTAATAGTAGGTTTTGTTGCAACAATATTACCTCTTGCAAATTTATACTTCATGGTTTTTAAGCCAACATGAAATTGCCGGATTCTTCAATTTATATATTTTGTATTTTATAATCTCAAAATAAAATTTGAATTTCATCCAAAAGCACTTGAGGAAAATAAAGATACTGCTCAATATTATGAAGAATGTCAATCCAGTTTAGGACACCGTTTTATTTCAGCGGTCGAACAAGCGATTCTTCGTATTACAGAAAAACCTGAACAATGGAAAATTATTGAAAAGGATGTTCGTCGTCCATGCCACATCAATGTTTGAGGTTCGAAGCGTTGTCGAGTAGCCCGCAGGAACTTCCCCCGCAGGCTCTCACCAAGTGGTTTCTTTGAAACCACTTGCCGTACTTGAAACTCTCACTTCATACGGCTCTTATAATCCAGCCGCTGGGCTTGTAGCCAATCCGCCAATGATGAAAAAGGTCTGGATTAGCCTGCGAAATGCGAACCAACCAATGTTGGGTCTTCTTATATTTCCCTCGCATTCGTTTATATTTTCGCATGGCCCAGATAATTAATTTGTGATCGAAGTGTTGGTATATAGTCGCCAGCTCCGACGGATAAAAAGAACCAAAATAATTTATCCAGCCTCGAATGGCCGTGTTATAATATTTAGATAGTTCTTCAATCGTCCCGGCGGTTTGCGTTGGAATATTCCAACTGCGAATTGTCTGCCTATCGAAGCCATAGGAATTGCAGATATTCTTTTAACCCTTAAAGATCAATTAAGCTTGAATGAAAAGAAAATGACAGAAATCGCCTTAGCTCATCCATTGGGTGAAATATTTTATTCTCTGCCCGGTGCCGGCAAAATATTAGCTACAAAATTACTCGGCTTGCTCGGAGATAATAAAAAAAGATTTTCCAAAGCCAATCAGGCACAGAGCCTTTTCGGCACTGCCCCCATTAACTACCAAAGCGGTGGTTACCATAAAGTTATGATGCGTAAGACTTGTAACAAACGAGGGAAATCTATTTTGTTTACTTTTGATTTTTCATCGCTACAATATGCCAAGTGGGCTAAAGAAACTATGATAAACAACTAAAGCTTGGGAAAAATCATTCCGTAGCTGTTCGAGCCTTGTCAAATAAGTGGCTGTGGCTTAACCGCCCTAGTCGCACTAAACTCTTTGGCAAATAGCCAAAGCCTACGGGAGGTTAGTTTGCGCTCGTTGAGAATGGCCCTTCGGCCGGAATTTGTAAGACAAATTCTGGGGCCATTCCCTGCTGATTCAGGTAGTCCCAAAACGTCAGATAAAATCTAAACGTTATACGGAATTTTGCCTCGACCTACCCTCTGGAGATCACTCTTAATATATGTTAATCTCGGTTAATGATTTATCGTCCTTGGATACTATCAACGATATATTCCTTTAATCATATTATGCAATTTTAAAGTTTTTCTTGCATTGCTCTCAATTTGCTTAATTTTTAGTTGACAAAAACTGTCAATTGTATTAATATTTAATACAGGCAAGGAGTTAACCATGAGAGAAATAATATCTATTAGTCTAGACCAATCATTAAAGAAAAAACTTGATAGAGCTTCTAAGAAATTCCACGTTTCGAAAAGTGAGATTGTACAGAAAGCGTTGGAAAAATATATTTCACATGAGGAATTTCGGGAACTTAGATCCATACTAGTACCATACGCAGAGAAAGCAGGGTATTATACAGATGAAGACACCTTTAACGAAGTTTCATGAAAATTGTTTTCGATACTAATGTTTTATTATCAGCCTTCGCCACCCATGGCCTATCATATCGAGTATTAGATATTTGCCTTGATAAGCATAAAATATTTATCTCACAATGGATTATTGACGAAATATCTGAAAAATTGAAAGATAAATTTAACGTAGCAAAAAATGATATATTAAAAGTTCACCAATTTATCGAAAGTGATTTTAAAATAGTCATACCCATAGGTAACTTACCTGAAGCTTGTCGGGATGCGGATGACAATAATATACTACATCTTGCTGATTTTTGTAATGCAGAAATCATTATTACCGGTGATAAGGATTTGCTCGTTCTACACGAACATAATCAAGTTAAAATAATTAACCCAAGGACATTCATTGAAGAGTATAATTGAGTCGGCAAAACTTCAGATAACAAATTTTACCCTGCTCTGCACAACTCTATTGTACCCGACCTGGTATTTACATGCGAGGGAAAGCCCTACCCTTTTTTCGCCTCCACTTATTCGAATAGATTGCTCGATAAAAATCGATAAAAACCATTATACGAATTTTCAATTTCAAAAATATGAGAAATGGGAAAAAAATATCTTGATTTACTGGTAGCAAAAACGAAAGTGATATCTGAGTAAACAAATGAATGAAAAAATGAAAACCATACACAACAGAAAACCGTACAACGGTTTAAGATTAGTTTCTAATGTATTAATATCTTCTTTTTTAGCGTTGTCGACAACAACACTATTTTCAGCGGACTTAGATCGGGCCATCCAACTTCGAGAATCGGGTAATACCTTGGAGGCCATTCGTCTGCTAAAAAGCGAAAGGAAACCTACGTTAGAGGAAAACGCTCTGCTTGGTAAACTTTACCTCGATCGAAACGAATACAAAACCTCGCTTTATTATTATAACCTCTCTTGCCCTGCTTTGAATGTGGCGTGGTGTTTCAATGAATGGGGCGTCGCCTTTATGATGTATGGGGTCTATAAAAATGCCTGGGGAGCTTTTACAAAAGCGGTCGAAATGGAACCTGAAAATGCTCAATACCACTCGAACCTTGGACTTTGCTATTTTTACCGGGGTAAACCGGACGACGCCGGAAAACAATACAAGCTGGCTTTACAATACGACCCGCAAAATGAAACGGCGAATATCAACTACGCCGTGCTATTAATACGCAAAAAAATGTATGAAGAGGCTACGACAAGATTACAAAATGTTCTCAGTACAGACGACTCAAATCATTTTGCCCTTTTATATCTGGGCTATGCTTATTATCGTCAAAAACAGTATGCACTGGCAATCGAACAATACGATAAGGCTTTGTCGTTTAACCCAAACTCGGCTGATCTTTATTTATACCGCGCTTATGCATATTACGAAATGAACGCCCTTGGACAAGCCGAGGCAGACTTAAACCGAGCTGAAGCGTTGCAGCCTAAACATCCGAAAGTGGGAATTTTGCGTTCTATGATACAAAGAAGAAGAGGCTACTGATAGGGAAGTGGTTTGAAACCGATATCGTAGCGGCGTACATCGTTTCGGGACCAGACCCCGATCGTCTTGATTACACTGAAATTTACATTGAAAACGTTGGCCTTTATTATTACAAAAAAGGCGACCTCGAATATAAGTTGACAGAAACAAACGTTCTTGATAACTCAAAAGCGCAGGATTCTTGTAAATATTAAATCAAAATATTACCGTTTTATTTACACTTTTTTCCAAATTAAGTAACACTTTCACCGGTTCTATTTGTTTAACTATTAGAATAACGAAATGAGCAAAAACGATATAGATATTACGACTTACTATACAAGCTATGGACCGATGGTTCTGCGAAGATGCAGGCAACTATTAGGCGAGGAGGATAGAGCTTTGGACGCTATGCAAGATGTATTCTTATTACTTTTAGAAAAGAAAGATAAAATAAAATATATTTATCCCTCTTCTCTTTTGTATCGAATAGCAACAAATGTTTGTTTAAACCTGATTCAAAAAGACCAGAAGGTTGTGAATGTAGAAAATATGGAAGAGCTGATGCAAATTGCAAAACATTCTGATATGGACGAGAAATTATATATACGTGATTTCTTGAATAAAATTTTTAAGAATGAATATCCGTCTACGAGAGAAATTGCGGTAATGCGTTTTATTGACAAAATGACATATGAACAAATTTCCACAGAAGTAAAACTCTCCGTATCGGGAATACGCAAACGACTTCGTAAGTTGAAAGAAAATGCTCGGCGAACTGAAGGAGAAGACTATGAACAATAAAGCTCTGAGTACTATTGAACTCGAAAGATATATTGCCGGTGAAGTTTCACCGAATGAAAGAATAAAAATAGAAGAACTTCTGCTGAAGTCCGACGCACTGAAAAACCAGTTAAAGAAACTAAAGCAATCAAATATAGATATTTTACAAAAATACCCACCCGAGAAAATGGCTGCTCTATTAAAACAAAGATCGCAAAGGGGTCTCTCGCGTAATTATAACGAACCCGTAAAATTCAAAAAACGAAAATTCAATTCCGGGCTTCTGGTTCCCGCTTTTGGACTATTCATAGCGGGACTTTTTCTATACCAGTTTCTCCCCCGGGCGTATTATCAGGATGCGACGCTTGAGACGGATGAAACGTTTGAAGTTTATACGCCGACTGATGGTAACAGAATTAAAGGTGTAGAAACAAAACTGCTTGCGTATACTCGCAACGGAAGCCATGTCGATCAACTCACACCACAATCAACGCTGCACGAAGGCGAGAATTTACAACTGGCCTATTTTACATCTTCGCCAGGGTATGGAGTTATTTTTTCCGTGGACGGCAGAGGTGAAATAACCCTGCACTTTCCATCCACCAAAAAAGCGGAACAAAAGTTACAATCCGGAAAAAATATTTATCTTGAATTTTCATACGAGTTGGACGACGCGCCTGAATTTGAAAAGTTCTTTTTCCTGCAATCTGAAAAAGAAATAGATACAGAAGAGTTATTAAAATTAATTAAGAAAGTTGCCACCCGAGGGGAGAACATTAAAAGTAAAAACTTTAAAGTTCCAGGGCAATACAAACAGACTACATTTATGATACTAAAATAGAACAAAATATCAGGAGGAATAAAATGAAAAATTTAAAATCATTCACTTTATATTTTATGGCAATAGCATGCACGAGCATATTCTTTTCAGATTTGCCCGCTAATGAAAAACCAAATTTTAAAAGATATGCTTTAGTGGTAGGCTCTAACAGTGGAGGATCGGACCGCGTCAAATTGAAATATTCAATAAGCGATGCAAAAGCGGTTCGCACGACCCTCAACTCCATCGGTGGAGTGGAAGATGACGCCGCTACTTTATTGGCTGATCCCTCGGTGGCGCAACTGGCAAGGAGTCTACAAATACTTCATAACATCGGTTCGAAGCATCGTAAAAATGGTACAAAAACAGAAATATTTTTTTACTATTCGGGCCATTCCGATGAAGAAGGACTTTTGCTGGGCAAAGAAAAGTTTGAATATAGTAGATTAAAAAGCATCATTGAGAAAATGCCCTTTGATGTTCGCATTGTCGTACTCGACTCTTGTTCTTCCGGGGCTATGACCAGAAGCAAAGGTGGTAGAAAACGAGCTCCTTTTATTAACAATAATTCAAATTCAATGAAAGGAAACGCTTACCTTACCTCAAGCTCCTCCGATGAAAACAGCCAGGAATCTGATCGCCTGAAAGGGTCCTTCTTTACCCATTATTTTTTATCGGGACTTCGCGGGGCTGCGGATTCAAATAAAGATCGCCAGATTACGCTGAGTGAAATATACCAATACGCCTATAGCGCGACTTTGGCCAGAACTGAAAAGACGATCGGTGGTCCGCAACACGCCAACTACTATATACAAATGACGGGAACCGGCGATGTCGTCATTACAAATTTAAGAAGAAACACCGCCATTTTGCATCTGGCTTCAAACATTTCCGGGAACGTATTTATACGGAACCAAAAAGGACAGTTAGTAACTGAATTTTACAAACCGCCAAAACAGACTTACGATATAGGACTCGAAAGCGGGTCGCATACTGTTATGGTTATTCAAAATTCAAACATTCTCAATACGGTAGTTACAATGAAAAAAAATGAAACCGTTCGTTTGAATGAAAACGATTTAACTCCCGTTGCCGGCGATGAAAGTGTTTCGAAAAAGGGCGATGAAGAAGAAACCGCGCCGGAACTGATCTACACACCATTTAGTTTTCAACTCTTTCCGATGGTCGGTTCCTTGAAAAATCATACTACGTTTTCCCTGTTTTTGGTAGGCTCTTACAATTACCGTATAACGGGCGTTTCGGTAGGTGTCGGCGTAGACATAGTAAAAGAGAGTATGCAGGGAGTACAAGTGTCTGTTGGCGCCAATATCGTCGGAACACATATGCAAGGCGTACAAGCGACCGTCGGTGGAAACCTCGTCTTTGGCCCCGCCGAGGGGGTGCAAACAGCCGTTGGTTTTAACAACGTCACCGGGACCTTTTCCGGAGTGCAAGCTGCCGTAGGTTTTAATTGTGTAGCGGGTCAGTTTTCAGGAGTACAGGTTTCCGCTGGGTTTAATTGTGCAATGGGGCAGTTTTCAGGTGTGCAAGTGTCGAACGTGAATATAAGTTCCGGAACTTCTGAAGGAGTGCAAGTAGGTTTAGTCAACATAGGTCGACAAGTCAAAGGGGTACAGGTGGGCTTAGTAAACGTATCAGAAGAAAATTCGGGAGTTGCCATCGGCCTGGTTAATGTTTTTAAAAATGGCTACCATGGTGTAGACACCTGGGCTGATGAAGTTGGGTATTTCCACTTAGGTTATCGACATGGAAATGATAAATTTTATAATCTGTATTCAGCCGGAGTACACTATTCCATGAAAACAGCAAAAGCGACTATAGGTTTCGGATTCCAACTTCCCAATGCCGGACCTGTTGGTTTTTCCATTGATTTTCTCTCTTCCCTGGAAATAGATAAAAGCTTCTCGCTTTGGAACAATTCCAGGTATGACAGGGTAAATGGTTTGGAAAATTTTGAGAGCAACTACACAAATTCTATACGATTTTTAACCCATATAAAATTTGGAGACCGATTTGGGCTAATTGCTGGTGTTTCCCTGAACCATACAGCAAATAATATGCCTGCTTCTTACATACCGGGACTTGGAGATACCATAAATGGACACTCCTTCTGGCCCGGGTTTTTCATTGGAATGCGGTATTAAAACCGTGTTCCAATAAAGTTGAACAAGCCAGATTACTTTTCGTCGATCATTTGAATTAAAGTATCGACGAAAATATCTGGCTTTGTGTAATGCGGAGTATGGCCACCGCCCTCAATTTGATGCAATATATTCATTCCCTTTTTCGGTTTAATCTTCTCTGCCATTTTTTTTGCATACTCCAATGGAAAAAAACTATCGTTGTTTCCCCATATTAAAAATGTGTCGACCTTTAAATGCGACAACAGGTCATCAAGATAGTACTTTCCGCTCACAGCGTCATCAAACAGATGAATGTGCGCCTCAGTTTGTAATTTGATCATCTTATTCAATATATAATCTGGTATACTCGGGGCTTCGTCCCCAAACATCATTTCAATTTTCTTTGCGTAGTCTTGCGAATTTGTTGGTAACATATAGCGCTTTGGATATTCCCATTCCAGACCCGCAGAGTTCACCAAGACAAGATTTTCAACTTTTTCTGAATTTTCAAGGGCGTACAAAACACTGACCCAACCTCCGAGAGAATTTCCAACCAGAGTGAATTGTTGAGTGGGTATCACTTCTATGACAGCTTCCATTCCGGTAAGCAAAGTTTGCATCTGTAAATTATGATCAAGCGGACCGAGGCTGTCTCCATGACCGGGTAAATCAATTACAACAATATGATAGTTCGGTAAGAGTCGTTCCACCGCATCAAGCCAGTTTGAACTCTCACTTAAAAAACCATGTATAAAAACAATGGATTTGCCCACTCCCCCTTCAAAATAAGTAACGCGACCAGCTTCTGAGTCTACGCTATGTTTAACGAAACCTTTATATTCAAGATTTTGCCTTTGCAACCAGAGTCCTATGCGAACCGGATACAGGGCTAATATTAATGTTACAATAATAACAAATGCCAATAAGAAATAACGCTTTTTCATATGAAAATATTTCAAAATAACCCGGTTTGTCAAGGGTAATACGCCGATAAGTATATTACAAGAATTTGATTTCAATCGATTATTTGTAATTTTTAAGCGCATATTTTCTGATGATTATTACTACTTTTTAGTTTGATGTTGACGCCTTAAATGGATAGTGAGTTAATAAAATTTACCGGCGAACATACCTTAAACATTTTGCTAATATAAAAAGACAATTTAAATTTTATAGTTTGCAATACATGGCTTATTAGAAAGAGTGCATATACTGACTGAACAAGGTGAAATTTATGGATGAAGATTGGTACTCCTTTCCCGCACAAATGGATGATCGACCCGCTTATGTTACATTTAACAACGCCTTTGCCAAAGAGGCAAAAGTAGATCGACATAAGAATCATATTGTCTTAAAAGCAACTTTTAAACAACCCACAGAATACGGAATGCCAGCTGGCGCTGAACATGAGATTCTAGAACATATTGATAACCTTCTTGAAGAGGCGATAAATTCCAATAATGGAGTTTATGTGGGACATGTGACAATTGAGGGACATAGGTATTACCACTATTACGTCAATTTGGAAGAAAATGATATGGCTGTCCTGGTAAATCCAATAAACGAGCAAACCGATTATATGTTAGAGTTTATTGTTCAAGAAGACCCCGAAAAAAATGGTTTTTGGAATGATCTTTACCCAACCGATGATGAGTGGCGAATAATTCACGACATGGAAGCTTTAGATGAGTTGCTTGAGGCTGGAGATATTCGGGATCGATTACGTGAAGTTTTTCATTGGGCGGGTTTTGATTCCGATGAATCGGCTTCGGATTTTCAAGCATGGCTGGAAGACAATAGCATGAACCCCATTTCTACGGAAAAAGAAGAGACACGAAATCGTTATATAGTACACTACTCTCATACAGGTACAATGGATATATCTGATTTGATGATATACACGCTGGGTTCCAATCGAAAAGCAAGTGAACTTGGTGGAACTTACGAAGGCTGGGAAACCACCGCTGTAAAAGAGTAAACTCCTTGACTGGTAGAATCTTTTCTTTAGATTTTGCTTATGAAAATGACAGAAAGAACAATTCAGCTACGGAGTTCAAATACAATATTCAAAACTTCAAAATATATATTACTAATTTTTCTCGGTATCGCATTAATTAATTGCCGAAATAATCCTGAAAATGTATGGGTCCAACAACCGGGGTTATACCCTGAAGGACTCGAACGACATCCTGGTAAAAATCAATTTTTAGTTACTTCGTTGACCAAAGGTTCTGTTGGCCTTGTGAATGACCAGGGCGAATACAGTCCATTCATTGAAGATGAAAGGTTGGTCAGCGCAATTGGAATTCGAGTGGATAAAAAACAATCGAGAGTTATTGTAGCGAATTCAGACCCGGGGGTGAGTATAAGGACCTCTGCTCAAACAAAATTGAAACTGGCAGCGGTGGGTATTTACGATCTAAAAGATGGATCTCCTATTGCGTATTACGAACTAGATAAGCTTTATAAGGGGAACCATTTTGCAAATGACATCGCCTTAGACAAAGATGGAAATATTTATATTACGGATAGTTTTTCACCGGTAATTTACAAAATAGACGGCGCAGGTAAAGAGTCCATTTTTTTTACGAACGAAAGGTTTACCGGCAAAGGTTTTAATTTAAACGGTATAGTCGCTGTTAATAATTACCTGATTGTAGCAAAATACAATGAGGGAGTTCTCTTTAAAATACCTCTTGAGAATCCTGAAAATTTCAAACAGATTAAAATCGATCGAACCTTTCCAGGGGCTGACGGTCTTGCCATTGCAAAAGACGGCTCTCTTGCCCTTATCGCAAACGGTTCCATATCAACTGTATTTAAACTCGAAAGTGATGACGATTTTGTATCTGCAAAAATCGTTGCTACTGATCATTACAAATGGCGTTACAACACTACGGGAATATTTCGATGCAACGATTTCTACGTACTAAATGCGGAACTAAATGCTCTTTTTGGCGGTAAAGACCCGGTCCAAAAATTTGAAATACGCAAGGTAAAATACACATCCAAATGAGCATACTACTTGAATTCAGCATGTTTCCTACCGATGTAGGAGAAAGTAAATCGGAATACGTAGCCCGCTCCATCTCGATTATAAAAAAATCCGGTCTACCCTATAAAATGGGTCCAATGGGCACCGTAATTGAAGGAGAGTGGGACGAAGTTATGGCCGTCGTAAAACAGTGCCAGGAAGCAATGTCCAGCGACTGCAACCGCGTCTACTCCAACATAAAAATCGATTCCCGAAAAGGCAAATCTGGGCGGCTCCAGGCAAAAATTGAATCCGTAAAAACAAAGCTCGGAGAAGATATAAACTCGTAAATTTGTACACTTGTAAACAAAGAAACAACAATTTTTGCGTTACAAAAATACCACGAAGCAAGCCGATCAAAACCACTCTTTTTTTTCTGATGTTTTGGGGTGACCCGACCTGCCAGACGAGCGCGACCCGAAGTCGCACCTGAGCAGATCAAAATTTGCTATGTGATGAAATTGGGTGGACAGTCACACTTCAATTTGTAGGTCCAATAGAAATAGGAACATCACATTCTTCAAAGTGAGCTTTTATTTCCAATGATCCGCCATGACTTTTCACGAAATTTTCTGGCTGAGGCATTACTTTGGTTTCATGTGATGCAGTATGAGTCTCTCCGAACATTTCTTGTAGTTCTTTGAGTCGAATATCTGTTTTATGAGCGACTAAAATCGCTTCCAATCGCGCAATAATTAGATTTTCATCTCTAAACACTTCATCCGGTCCGTTACCATAATCATTTGATTTGCCCTTATGTATTCCAAATCCTAAGTTTGGTCTATATTCAACGGTAATAACTTCGTTACCGGCAAAGATGTCTAACCATGAACTCCCTGACTCTATTTCGGCCTTATCTATTTCAAATGTAAAATGGAGGAACTTTGCCTGCACTTTTTTTACAAAATCATCAAACATATTCATAAATCCTCTACTTTTTTACCATCTAAGCCCGGTTTGTCAAGCAATACTATACGATCTTTTACGGTAATAATTTTAATCGAACCGTTATTTCCAATATATGTATTGTGTGATCTGTTGCGGTATCTGATAATATTTTCATTGCCTGTACTTCGAATGCTATCTGTTTGCGGTGCGTACATCCTTCCATCAGTCATCCAGAGTGAAGGCGCAAAGGGAATCTTAGTAAATTCATTCTCTACTTCATTTAATATATGAGTTAAAAGTTGAAATACTTTTTCAGTAGTATCTACTGGTTTTGCATTAAATAACCTGGAAAAGAATATTTGTAACCTTTTCTGCTTGCTCTCATTCACTGAATATTAATCCACTTCAATTATTTTCTGCAAATGAAAATCGTGTTTAAATTCTGGTAAACCATAAATTCTATCAACCTTCATCTGACACTACTGAATTGAATGAAATTGAACACGTCAATCAATATAAATATGACATCTTCGACTTTCCAGTATTTACAGAGTCAATAAATGATAATCCAACCGTACACACAACATGGACGTTGTGTGTACGACTGCTAATCGGTAATTAACAGGGGAATGTAATTTAAACGTTCAATCCATCACTAATTTTGTTCGCATCAGAATCTAGAAAATTGATGAAATCTTTCTTACAAAGAGATGCAAACTTTTTGAGATCATCTAAAACGTAAAAAGATTCAGCAGCATGATGCACGGAAAATATAGTTGGTATAAAATCGGAAAAACGTGAATAATGAAATTTATCGAGATGACGGCCTAAAAACTTTATCCAATCTTCATTAGTCATGGAATGTAGACTACTTATAAATTCATGAATTGATTCTAAGACTTTTGGTATTGGTATTTTACGTAGTTTAAACTCTAAACGATAGAAATTATGTGATACTTTTAAACCAGGAAATGAATCACAAAGACAAAATGCAATAACAGTATTGATCATGGTGCCGGCATATGTTTCGATCCAGAGTTCGGTTCCCATTTTAGTTACACCGATTTTACCTTCTTCAACGGGATTGTGACCAAGTCTTTTTGTGTGTAACTGCAATGTTTGTAAAGCGTTGGGACTCACTTGATCTGCTACATTATATTTGCTTGCTAATATATCGTGAAAACGTCTGGCGACTTCATATTCAACACGGAAAAGACCACCGCCGCTCCAGGCAGGTGGTAATGCGTCGGCGGCAGGTTTAACCAATATACATTTCAGGTCTTCAATAATCTCTTGTACTGCCCACTTTCGACCGGCAAGTTGAAAAACAGATTCTTCCGAGTTAAGGCCGAATGCGAACCAACTTTCCAGAAAGCCGATTTCTTCATTATTATACAAAACGGTATAATTCTCATTTACATCGAATACGGCATAAAGTTCCATATAGTTTTTGTGTGAAAACTTTTTCTCAATGATTGGGCCAATTAGTAATACTCGGCCATCGTTGAATAAGAAATCATGACTCACCCAGTATTCAATTAACTTATCAAACTCCTCTCGCTTTATTTCACTAAATGAATATGCGGATTTTATTTTGTTGAAAAAAGTATCAGGGTTGATGCCATAATTACCAAGTATTTCCAATAATAATTGTTGAAACAAAATATCATATCGGCGTCGGGATGGACGAAGAGGTTCAAAATACCCTTCAGCGCCTTTTGACGACATGGCCATATTTAAAACAAAATCTTCGAAGGTTTTGGTCAATAGAACGATATGAGCATTTCCATCTCGTCTACCTGCACGCCCTATTCGTTGTAAGTACGAATTCACCGAGGGGAGGTGATCTTTTTGAATGACTCGATTGAGGTCGCCTATGTCAATGCCAAGTTCAAGGGTCGATGTGGCGCTGATCACGCTGTGTGCATCGTCGGTTCGCATTTTTTCTTCGGTCTCTTCTCTAAGAAGTTTAGAAACAGAACCATGATGAACCATAGCATGAATACCACTCACTTCTAAAATGCAAGCTGTCATCTCTACATCTTTCTTGGAGTTACCAAAAATAATTGTCTTACCCGAAACTGTAAGGTCTTTCAGCGTATGCTGAAGAATGGCACCATAGTTTTCACCTTCTTCGTTAATTAATATATGTTCTACCGAAACACTCCTTTGATTTCCTGCTGCGTTAATTATTTCACAATCGGGGCCGGAACCTTGAAGCCAAGTCGCTACCGCTTCGGGGTCACCTACCGTAGCGGAAAGACCGATTCTTTGGATTGGTTGAGATACAAAAGATTGTAGTCTCTCCATGGAGGATGATAGCTGTGCGCCACGCGAATCAGCGGCAAAATAGTGAGCTTCATCTACGACTAACGAGACAACATTTTTGAAATATTCTTTATTATTAATCGATTCTGAAGCAAGCATTACATCCAGACTTTCAGGGGTGGTTAAAAGTATTGATGCAGGATTCTTTTTTTGTTTATTCTTACTAAAAGCGGAAACATCTCCATGCCATTTGAATATGGAAATATCGCCCAGGTTTTCCAGCCAACCTTCAATACGCAAATCGAGGTCGTTTAAAAGAGCTTTAAGTGGCGCTATAAAGATGGCATGAATACTCTCAGTTTTTGAAGCTGATTCAAAGATATTGGACAATACTGGAAAAAGAGCGGCTTCCGTTTTACCGCCTGCTGTAGGTGAAATGACTAAGCAACAGGAACCATTCACGACAACTGGTATAACTTCTCTTTGTACCGGGCGAAAAAAATTTTTACTATCTGCCCACTTCTTTTGTATCTCTCGTTGCACAGTGGGATGCAACATTTCAAGAATTTCAATATCCGATTTACCCATCCGCTTGGCCAATTTTTGGGAGCAACTCTTTGATTGTTTTTTCTGGAAATTCTTTTAAAAGGTCGAAAGCTTCGACGAGTTCGCGTATAAATTTTCGTGGACCAGATTCCTTAATACCGAAAGCACCCGTGGATAAGTGGCTAACTAGGGCGGCGAGGCCTTCATCTGAGATCTTATTCATTATTTGCCAATCTTCAGCTACTCCATGAATAACACGTATCTTTGTTGCAAGTAACGAAAGATCAGATTCGTTCAGTGGTGATAATTCCAGAATAGGTTGTTTTTTACTGCCTGAACTATCCAGGTTTTTAATCTTACGAATTCGTTCTATTAGGGCTGGGTATTGTCTGATGCCCTTTGTTTCTGAAAAAAATTGCGGAGTTGCGGTAACTAGAAATAGAGAATTTTGAAACTGACCCGCAGCCGTATCGTCAAGAATGTGCCGTAAAATTTCATAGGCTTTTAATCTTTGCGTTGGTTGTTGTAATCGCATTACTGTTTCTACTTCATCAAGAACAATTAGAGTACCGGCATAACCAGCCTCCTTTGCCAACAATAATATACCTTTTAGAAAATTATAAGCATTATCACCAGCAATTTTCCCTTTCAAACCTAATTGTTTGGAAAAATCTTTCGCTGGTATTTTATCACTTGCTCTAATCCAGTCTAAGGCATATTTTGATAATTCGCTGTTCTTTTGTACTTTGCCACCAGCAAATGCAGCCATAGCTCTAGACAATGACGGATCCATGTTTCGAACAGAAACCAATTCATTCTCAATGTGTGACATGAAATCTTTGGCTTGTTCAAGATTAATTGTTGCGGAATCGGAGAGACCTTCAATACTCTGGTGCATACGAAGTTGTTGCAAAGACCACTCTTCTAATATATTGATAATACCGGATCCATCACGGCTATTTGGAGTTTTAAAGTTTCTACAAAATGCGCTATAGACCTGAGTAAAGTTACCTAATTGAACTGTTGGATCTATAACTATTTGCGAAATGCAAAAATTCATAGATAATGCTTGTTCCACTAAATATGTTGAAAGCATCGTTTTTCCCGAACCGTAGTCGCCTTGAATAAAGCGAACTGATGAAATATTATCTTTTTTAACTTTCGTTAATTCACTCATTAGTTCGGAGATTTGCGCTTCATGGCCAACAATGATTTCACTGAGTCCTTCTTTAGGGACTGTACCGGTGCGCAACGCTTTTAACAACTCTATTCCATTCATTTATATTGCCTTATTTTAATTGGTAAAGTGGATGATCACTGTACTTCTGGACCACAATTATATCTTGCCCATTTTCTTGCATTTTTTTAATCATATCATTCATTTGAGTTTCTGGAAAATACCATGGCAGATCAAACCTGGCGACGAGACGTTCAATGACTGGTCCTGAGGCAGTTTTATTTTCTATGATGAATGATAGAATAATCAATTCATCAGATGAAAGGTATGGATACTTAACTTTAAGTCCGTCAATACTTTCAGATCGTTTTTCTTTTGCCTTTTCTCGGTCGACCTGTGTAGATAAACTAATGATTGAAGCCGTATCATTTTCTATTTCATCACTTTCTTCAGGGGGAGAGTAAGAAGAAAAATTATCAACTATTCTTGAAATTTTGTCTTGTTTTGAACCTGAAACTTTAACATTTAGTTTCGAACATAAGTCATATAATTCAGAACTCGATAATTGGTTTAAAAGCGTATTCTCAGAATAAATACTATCCCATATACTCTGTATTCGATTCATTTTGGAGCCGCTTTTATTTATTTTCCTGAGGCCTGATGCGATGGAGTAAAGTTGTTCATTGGAGAGTGGTGTAAATATTTGATGAAATGCTTCTTTGCCAAGAACCTTTTCTTCAGGTTTGGGTGGCGCAAGTTTTTTTTCTAATTCTTCCTTTCGTCGCAAGTCCTCATCGCTGTCGATGAAATCAATTATATTTTCAATGATATCTGATTTGCTGCCACTTATTTGTGAGCCAATCTTTCTCGCAGCGTCTCTTAGAATATCATTACTAAGATTGTTCAGTGCATTTCTGGGTGAAACATAATTTTCTATGATACGTATAGATTTTTCAGCTGCGCTACCAGAAATGCTTAATTCATTTTTCTTTAAAATTTCTGTTAAATCATGACTTGGTATTTGTTCTAAAAGTCTCTGGTATTGTTCATTTGTTAATGAAAAACCCCAAGTCTTTCTGATTATTGGAATCATTTCCGATGCAATTGTAAAATAACCTTCCAAGGGGTGTAATATACCGCTAGCTATGAGATGATTACGTTCTCTTTCATAGTAGTTTTCACTAAACCAGTAAGTTGTTAGGGATTCGTGATGTTCTAGTATAATATGTTCCTTAAAGGATATATCCAATTCGTCCCTTAGTGCCATAAGTAAGCGATATTCAGATAGATCAATCGAAGAGTCCGATTCCCAAGCCACCTGTAGCATTTTCAAGTAAAGAGAGTAATCTTTTTTTGAACGTAAACCTTCACCTTTAGTTGCACTTTTGATAAAGATTTCAGTGTTTTTCTTTATGGCATCTTTGAAGCCTTTAACTGATATTTTATGGTCTGGCTCATCAATAATTTTACTTAAAATTAGATAAGATGGTGGATTTCGTAAAGATAGAGACTTTTGGATGTAATAGAATTTTAAAAGATGATTACTCAATTCATCCACCAAGACTTCTCTGGGGAGTTTGATATGATCAATATCTTGAATTTTTCCGGTCGCAAGTTGTTCCAAGCTTTCAATTTGATAAGAATTTAAAATGTCATTTAGTTTCAATATGTACTCCAACAAAAAAGAGATTAAAGGTGTGATATTTAATTATTCTTCTAAGACTTTAATATTCACCACCATTAATTAATATTTACGTAGGAGTTTAAGTCTTTTTTTATTATAGATGAAATTAAATGGCCCAAGCCGTTTGCATTATTATTTTTCGTATAGCCTTACAACCTGCCATTTGCTTCTGATCACCGTCGCAACCAGGATCTAATCCGTGATCAGTATTTGCAACTAAAACATGGAGTCTATTATCGGCTATTAATGATTTGCACTTTCAATTCATTAAAGGAACATCTCGGGGCATTTGAAGATAACGTACTTTAAACGAATATCCAACGAAGCAACCTCCCCGGATTTTCACGCGAAATCCTGGTATTACAATTGCGCGGGAGTAATATGATAACATCTTTGTTTTTTTTCCCAGATGGCATATAGAATTTTTTCATCTTGCAGTTGAACCAAAGTTTCGAATAGAATCGCATGTAGCTGACGACGAAGGGCGTCCCCCAGCCAATAACCTATACGACTTTGCATTTTACCGGAAAGTGATTCTGGTATTTGTGTATCGGCTGCAATGGGAATCGAGAGGTAATAATCTTCGTAAAAAATATCGAAACTGATACCGAAGGCGTGAGAGGAGACAAGTACGGCATTGGCGTTTTTTGAGCGAAGGGCTTTCTGATAATCGTTTGGTCGAAGCGCCGAAGAGACGGCAAATTTAATTTTTACTTTTGAATCGATTAAAACTTTATTACGAATATTTTCCTGAAAACGTAAACCAATTAACTGTAAAATTTTAGCAGCATCAGGATGAAGGTATCTAAGATCTTTTTTTACATTGTAAAAATAAAAGAGATTTTCGGGGTTATTTTCGACAAAAACCAACTGTTTTTTTTCAACGCTTGCAGGAATCTGTTCTTCTTTGGCAATAGGCTTTAATTTCATTTTAGCCGCAATTGCCAGGTGATCTTTTAAAAGATATTTTCGTAGCTTTAAGGGAGATAACGTTTTCGTTAAATCGTTATACGTTGCTAATTTAGTAACAATAGATGTTTCTATGGACGCGGCATATTTCAAATACTCTTCCATTTGACCTATGGTTTTTTTCTGGTGAACTGAAGTGAACCAATATACGGAGAAGCCTCCCACACAGAGACTGAGAATAACCAATGCCGTTTTAAAGATAATATTTTTCATTTTGACTATAATCTGCGCGTAAATTTAGACAACAATGTTCACCAGTCTGTTTTTTACTACAATAATTTTTCGAATTTCTTTGCCATCAATATGACGTTTTACGGATTCTTGCTCCAAAGCCAGTTGTTTCAAAGTATCTTCAGAGGTTCCGGCTTCGCCTATTATTTTAGCGCGAACTTTGCCATTAACCTGAATAACAAACTCCATAGTAGACTCTTGTGTTTTTTCTTTATTAAAAACAGGCCATGGTTGCGACAACACAGTTTCTTTGTTGCCCAGCTTTTCCCAGAGTTCTTCGCAAATATGCGGAGCAAAAGGAGAAAGCAGTTTAACAAAAGTCTCCGCTGCAAGTTTTCCGATATTTTTATGTTGCGTGGCATTGTTCATAAAAACCATCATCTGTGAAATAGCCGTATTAAAAGAGAGTTTTTCAATATCTTCGGTTACCTTCTGAATGGTCTGGTGTAGAATTTTTTCATTTTCGTTTTTCTGTTTTTCATCGGAAGTCTCTACCAGAAGTCCAGGCTCGAGTTCTCCGGAGTCGGTAATATAAAGACGCCATACCCTTGTAAGAAATCGATAGACTCCTTCAATACCACGTTCGGACCATGGCTTCATTTGTTCCAGAGGCCCCATGAACATTTCGAATAATCTAAAAGCGTCGGCTCCATGTGAGGCAACAACGTCGTCCGGGCTCACGACATTCCCCCTGGACTTGGACATTTTAGAACCATCCGTACCTAAAATTAACCCCTGGTGTACGAGTTTTTTAAAAGGCTCGCAAGAAGTAACTAAACCGTAATCGTATAATACCTTATGCCAAAACCGGGCGTATAACAAATGTAAAACCGCATGTTCAGCGCCACCTACATAAAGATCCACCCCGGTATCACCCAACCAGTACTTCTCATTCTTAGCATCAATAAGATTATCAAAATTTTTCGGGTCGGCGAATCGCAGGTAGTACCAGGAGCTACCGGCCCACTGGGGCATGGTATTGGTTTCTCGCTTATATGTATTGCCTTGATCATCTTTGTATTCGACCCAGTCTAAAATATTTGCCAGTGGCGATTCGCCGGTTCCTGCAGGTTTAAAATCATCGGACGGGGGCAGCTTCAAAGGGAGTTCTTTATCGTAATGATACCTGGATTTTGAATCGGTACTAATGGGAATCGGTTCTCCCCAATACCTCTGCCGGGAAAAAAGCCAGTCTCGAAGTCTGTATTGTATTTTCCCGAACCCGATTTTCTCTTTTTCGAGATGTTCGATCATGGTTTGAATAGCTTCTTTTGATTTGAGTCCTGTAATAAAACCAGAGTCAATACTAATTCCATTTTCTGTAAAAGCTTCGCTATCGCTGGTATAGGGTTTCCCATCCGATGAAATAACAAATTTTACGGGAATATCAAATGCTTTGGCAAAGTCGTAATCTCGCTGGTCATGCCCGGGAACGGCCATAATTGCGCCCGTGCCATAGGTAATTAAAACGTAGTCGGCTATCCAAACTGGCACCTTTTCGCCCGAAAGAGGATTTATAACATACCCTCCGGTAAAAATACCAGTTTTGGCTCCTTTTTCTGCTTCGAGTTGGCGATCAAAGTCCGATTTCAATGTGGCCGCTTCCGTGTATTTTTCTACGTCAGCTTTATGTTCGTCAGTTGTAAAAAAATCAACCAAAGAATGTTCCGGGGCAAGAACCATATAGGTGACACCAAAAAGTGTATCTGGACGGGTGGTAAAGACACTGAGTTTTTTCGAATTGTCTTCAGAATGAAAGTCTAGCTCGGCGCCCTCGGAACGACCAATCCAGTTTTTCTGAAGTTCGAGAGTTCCGTGCGGCCAATCAACAAATTTTAGATCGTCGAGCAGACGTTCGGCGTACTCTGTAATTCGCAACATCCACTGGCTCATGGGTTTTCGCTCCACGCGATACCCCTTCTCTACCCACTCATCGACCTCTTCGTTGGCTAAAACAGTACCAAGTTCGGCGCACCAGTTTACCGGCATTCGGTCTATATAGGCAAGTCGTTTGGAGTCAATGTAGTCGTTGCGCTCTTGCTCTTTTTCTGGCGAATTCAATTCGGCAGGAATCGGCAGCTCAGATATATCGCGAGCTTTGTTTTCGTCTTTATCGTAGTAAGAGTTAAATATTTTCAAGAAAATCCACTGGGTCCATTTGTAATAATGTTCATCTGTGGTATTAATTTCACGACTCCAGTCGTAAGAAAACCCAAGAGATTGAAGCTGACGTTTAAAATTTTGGATATTCTTTTTTGTTGTAATCGACGGATGTATTCCCGTCTTCATGGCGTAACGTTCAGCGGGCAGTCCAAATGCGTCCCAACCCATAGGGTGTAGAACATTGAAACCGTTCATTCGTTTAAACCGGGCTACAATATCGGTAGCAGTATAACCTTCAGGGTGCCCAACATGAAGACCTTCCCCGGAAGGATAAGGAAACATATCGAGAACATAATATTTTGGTTTTTCAAAATCGTCCTCAATAACAAATGTATCGTTTGCTTTCCAGTAAGCTTGCCATTTTAATTCGAGGGCTGTAAAGTCATACTTCATGATATTTCAAAAAAGGAAGAATCAGATGTGCTGACCAGCCTTTTTATATGCGCCTTTACGCTTCGAAATGGTCTGAAATTCCCCACCAGAAAAAATTTGCCACGAAGACACTAAGGAAAAAAACTATAAGGAAGGCAGGAAATGCAGGAATGGGAAAATTAAGAAAAGATTATTTGACAGGATTAACAGGATTTACAGGTTAAGAAATTAATATTGTATTGTTTATCGAATTATTATTATATCAGCTAAGGTCTTATGAGTTTGTACATAGATATTTTCTTAAATCATGTTTATCATGTCAATCCTGTCTATTGCTTCTTCTCCTTTTCCTGCCTTCTTGCCTTCCTTATGAAAACCTCTTTTCCCCCTTCGTGTTCTTTGTGCCTTTACGCTACGAAAAAACAAATTCTGTAGCCTGCGTTATTCTTATTTTCTTTACCAGGCAAACCAAATACGAAGATTCTTGACAACACCAAAGCAATTGAAAATCTAAACAAATGGTCCCTGGTATATTTAAGAACCGAACTTCGTTATTTCATTTTACGATATCGCTCCTGTTTATTATTGGCGTAACCGCCTTAATTACCAACCCGGTATGGAGGGAGCTGGTTGCACAGAATATATTTTATATAATTGCGCTTACGGGTGTAATTTTATTTCCGCTGGTTTATTTTAAGAGTATAAACTGGATATTCGGAAGTTTTTCGTTGTGGACCTGGACTTTTTTTTTAATTGTGCTGGGAACCTACTATGCCTGGTTCGGGGAGCCAAACATTATTGGTTTAATTGTAAACGTGTTTAAATCTTACCCTGTTCAAGATCGTCTTCTCGGGGCGTCCTTTGGTTTGCTTTCTTATGGAGGGTTGGTGTTTTCATTTTACTTTCTTATACATATTATTACACCAGCGGATGCAAAAGATACACTGCTGAAAATTCCCCTTCTCCAGTTTTTATTAAAAATGGGGTTTTACCTGTTCTATTTGAATGGTATTATTCTGTTTATGAATGCTATTTTTTTGAAAAACATGTGACTTGACTTTACTTAGATCGATTCATCTTTTTTAAAATTCAAATACGCTTTTTTCCCCTGTTCTTCCCGCCATTTTGCAATATTCGCGTGATGACCTGACACTAAAATATTGGGAACTTCCTGGCCATCAAAAAGCAGTGGACGGGTATATTGGGGATACTCAATATAACCATCTTTATTAAAGGATTCATCGTGCAAAGATTCACTATTGCCCATAAAATCGGGAACCTGTCGCGCCAGACAATCAATTACAGACAGGGCTGCGGGTTCCCCTCCAGATAAAATATAATCGCCAATAGAAACGCTTTCATCGATATACTCGACAACCCGTTCGTCAATACCTTCGTAATGAGCGCAAATTAGAGTCAAGCTTTCGAAATCGGTGGTCACCTTTTTATATATAGCTTCCGCATGATTTTGCTTCCAGGAGTAACCGCGTGGTGTAAGCAGGATTTTGTAGGTTTTTTCTTGAATACTTTCGAGAGCCTTTTTTACTGGCTCCACCATTAACACCATTCCCGAGCCCCCTCCATAGGGAGTATCATCAACCTGGTTATGTTTATTAATGGAAAAATCGCGTAGTTGAATTCGATTGACTTCTACGATTTTTTTTTCAATGGCTTTACCAAGCAAGCTGGCCTCTAAAGCGGAGTTAAAAAAATCGGGAAAAAGGGTAATTATATTAATGCGTAATTTCATTTCAATGTTATGTCAATGTTATTACAAGATCATTTCAAAACTATTGCAAACTAAGCTCATCCAGGTTTCTCAAGACAATTTGCCTCTCTTTTAAATTCACTTTGGCGACAAAATGAGACTGACGCGGAACCATTATTTCGGTATTTTCGGAGTTTATAAAAATAAACCACTCCATATTACCATACTCTTCGACCCGGTCCAAAACACCGACTGGTTCACCGGCCTCGGTAACGCCTTGGGAGTCGATATATTCAAATAGGAAAGGCTCTTTTTCTCCCCCGAATTTTTCAATGGCTAAATTTAACTCAAGACCTATAAAAAAACTTTTAAAGACAGTCGCTTCGTCGACGTTTTTTACATCTTCGAGCCTTAAAGAGTTATGTTCGGATGTAATACTTTGCAGGCTTTTATACGTGCCTTCGCGTACTTTTTCCGGGTTTTTTAAAAAACCATCGTGAACTCCGGTTGCTTTATAGAAATAGAGAACATCGCCGGTCAAATACCGGTTCAGTAGAGTCCCTTTTTGAACAATGCGAAGATCGCCCTGTACGCCTCTGGGCCTTTGAACATACGCAAGGCATAATATTTTCTGGGTAGTTGTACCGGAACCTTTATCCATATCGGTCCTCCGGGAAGAATTTTTGAATACTGAAAGCTGAAAACGAATTACTGATCAATTATTTCTAAAACAATTTTCCCGATACTGGAATCAGGATGATCAGGCAGAACGATTTTTTTTAAGGATATGGAACCAAGAAGGGTACGCATAGCGCGGGCAATTCGACCGCCTTTTCCGATAATCGCTCCGAGGTCGGTATTGTTTACATGTAGTTCAATAATAAGAGACGATGGGCTGGGTACAGAAATAACCTGCACATCCTCAACGTTTTTTACCAGACATTTAGCAACGTATTCAACCAACCCTACCGGGTCAGCGCTTTCAACCGTAGCTTCCATGGTTAACCTTCCTGCTTAGGTTCAGCTTCCGGGGCAGCTTGGTCTTTACTTTTCTTGTTCGCGCCAGCTTTTTGGTTTCTTCTTTTAACTTTTGCGACTCTTCTGTCTTCTTTCGCTTGACTGAACTCTTGCCAGATTTTGTGTTTAGAAAAAATGTTTTTTACAGTAGCAGTCGGTTCGGCTCCCCGATCTAACCACATTTTAATTTTCTCTTCGTTTAAACGAACCTGCTGACCTTCAGCTGAAATAGGATGATATAAACCTACGATATCTAAGAATTTTCCGTCTCTTTTTTGAGACATAGCCGCAGTTACAATGCGGTAAAAAGGTCTTTTTTTGCTTCCAAACCTTTGTAATCTAATTTTTACTTGCACAGATGCTCCTGAAAATTATATTCACTACCCCTGTAACAATTACAAAAGGGTGTTAATGCATATTTCAAATATCTATCAACGCGTCAAGCTTTTGTTTGCCTTGTTGCAACGAAAATGCGATTTTCGACCGCACTACAGACAGGTAGAAAAATCAGCCACCATGGTGGAAATTGCAGGAAAAAAAATTGAAATCAATTTTAATTTAGTTGTATATTAAGATCATCCTATATATGAAAATAAGTAGTCAACCTGTCGCTTGAATGCTGACTAACAATTAGAAAAATTAATATGTCCACTATAGAAATACACCCCTCCGGTGAAAACTCACAACAAAAAGTGTCTCAATCGATATTTAAAGCTCTGGCGCAATCGGAACTTCCCGTCTCCGAAGCGGTTAGCAAGCTGATCGTTTATTGCTCACCAGAGACTTCATTATGTGACGCTGCAAAAATAATGACTCGATCGGGTTGTAGTTCGATTTTAATTAAAGAGAATGATAAATATATTGGAATCTGGACCGAATTTGACGCTTTGAAAATTGATTTTGCTCATCCCTACTCTTATAAACTGCCGATTAGCAAGGTAATGAGCTCGCCTGTTATGACGATCTCGAATTCACTTACTATGCGGGAAGTGGCTGTTGAAATGAGAATGAACAAAGTTCGTCATTTTCTGGTTCTCGATCAAGAAAAAAAACCATATGCAATTGTTACCCAGACAGATATTGTACTGACTCCGGCAGTGGAACACTATTTGAAAATGCAAAGAGTGAGCTCTGTTTTATATCACGCACCGATTATTGTAGATGAAAAAATGAAGCTAAGCAAAGCTTCTAACCAAATGCAGCAAGTTAAAGCTGATGCTATTATTGTTACCTACTCGAATGGCGCCTACGGTATCATTACAGAAAGAGATTTGACCAGGTTTATAGCAAAAGAAATAGAAGACCAGGAAGTTGGCGAGCTGGCCAGTAAGCCGTTAAAAACTGCCCAGGATTCTGCAAACTTATATGATGCAAGAATAATACTTGAAGAAAATAAAATTCGTCACCTGGGAATTGTAAACAAAAACGGGCAACTTATGGGGGTTATTGGTTTTGCGGATATCCTTTCCAGTATGGAATTTGTATACATTCAGGAACTCAGTAAAATACTTAGAGAGCGTAATAAAGCGCTTGATTATGTTGAACAACAATTGACGCTTTTCGAAAGAGTCATTGAAACAACCAACGATGGTGTGTGCTTCATTGATCTTAAAGGCTATATTCTGAATATTAATCCATCGTTTTCAGAAGTAACCGGATACACACTCGATGACATCATAGATAAAAGAATTACCATGTTCCGTTCTAATTCTGAAAAACCACAAATTAAGAAAAGTACGTTAAGAACGATACTCAGTAAAGGAAGCTGGCAAGGCGAAATTGACCTGCGAAAGAAAAACGGAGAAAACCTGCCCGCCAGAATGATGGTAAATGAGGTAGTCAATAAGTCAGGAAAACGTGTCTATTTTATTGCTATGGTTTCTGACCTTACCCATATAAAAGAAAAAGATGAGCAGGTGCGAATGCTCTCTTATTACAACCCATTGACAAATCTACCCAACCGTGATTTCTTGCTAAAAGAGCTCGAACAAATGATTTACGATTCCAAATCAAATAAGAGTTCGTTTTCTCTCATGCTAATTGACTTAAACCGTTTTCGAAGAATTATCGAAACCATGGGGAAATCGGCAAGTGACCACCTTTTAAAAATTATTTCGGGAAGGCTACACGACACTCTTAGAGAGACAGATCTGCTCGGGCATATTGGTCCCGACGAGTTTGTTTTAATATTCGATAACATCAGCAATCTTGAAAACATACAACAACTGGTTGAACGTATTATTAAAGAAGTGGAAAAACCTATACATTATAATGATGAACCAATGATTATTACATGCCGCGTTGGAGTAACCACTTTTCCACAAGATGGAAATTCAGCACAAGATCTAATCAGTAATGTATACACAGCTGCAATGAAGGCCAAACAATCTGTAAATAACATGTATCAGTTTTTTTCCCAATATATGAACATGGAAATGCAAAAACAGGTAAAACTTGAAAATGATCTGAGGCATGCTGTAACGGAAAATGAATTTTTGTTTTACTATCAACCCATCGTGGATGCCCAGACGTCGGAAATTGTTGCGTTAGAAGCTTTAGTCCGCTGGAATAAAAATGGTGAAATTATACCACCGGGAAAGTTTTTAGCAATTGCAGAAGAGCTCGGGTTAATTAAAGAAATTGGATTATGTACTTTAGATCAACTAGGTAGGGATTACAAAACACTACGAAAACTAAACAAAGCAGATATAAAAATTGCCTATAACATTTCAGTTCGACAGTTTCAAGATAATGACTTTATGAATAAATTAAAAAACAAAGTCGATGAGTACAATATTCCAGCGAAAGACATTATTCTAGAAATGACGGAGTCCATATTTCTGGACGCCGGAGTTGAAAACATAGATAAATTAACAAAATTAAGAGAACATGGATTTCAAGTCGTGTTAGATGATTTTGGTACCGGCTTTTCTTCTTTAAGTTATTTAAGGCAAATACCCGCAGATTATATTAAACTGGACCAGAGCTTTATACATGAGCTCGAAGAGTCTCCCGAAAGTATTGAATTTATAGAAGCAATCGTGCATCTGGCCCATACTATAAAACTTCCCGTTGTTGCAGAGGGAGTCGAAAGCAAATCTACGGCAAAAAAACTGGTGGAAGCAAAATGTGACATGTTGCAAGGTTACTATTTTGACCGACCCGCCCCTATAGAAGATATTCTTGCAAATTTTGTTCCTAAAAAATTATAAAAGATAATTCTTGACCATGCGGTGAAGCGGTTTTTATGTGCTTCATGGATGTTGACATAATCGGTTTTGGTTTAGAAGATAAAAAAAATATTAAAAAATTTGCCATGTTTCCCTGGAAGCATTACAAAAAAGACTCTCTTTACGTTCCACAACTGACAGGCGAACTACTCGGTAATAAATTACTTAGTATGAAAGGAATTTTTACAGCCGACCACCCCTACCACGAAAATGTTAAAGTTCATCACTGGCTTGCCTATAAGAACGGAAAAATTGCAGGGCGTGTATCTGGCGCACTCAACCATGAATATAACAAAGCTCACAAAACAAAATTGGCTAATTTCGGTTTTTTTGAAAGTATTCATGACGAAGAAGTTTCCAAAGCTCTACTCGACAGCGTATGCAATTGGGCTAGAGAACAAAACATGGATACGGTCCGAGGGCCGGGTGCCTACTCCAACATAACCCATGAACCATACCAGGGATGCCTTATCGATAATTTCCACGACGCCCCCTGCCTTGAAATGCCCTACCATTACCCTTATTACGCTGCGTTGTATGAAAAATACGGTTTCAAAAAAGCGAAAGACTATTACGCTGTTGAAATGTCACGACACGCCCCTTTTATTGAAAGAGAAAACAGGCTTATGCAGTTGATAAAAAAACGACACAAAATGGAGACACGCACACTAAATATGAATAATGTGCAAGAGGAAGTTCAAACGATTGTTCGACTTTACAATGATGCGTGGGTAGATAACTGGGGGTTCTTACCCATTAAAGATTCCGAAGCAGACGCTCTAGCAGACATCCTCAGGCTTATCGCCGTACCGGAACTTATTCGTTTTGCCATAATCGACGGTAAAGAGATCGCTGTCGTTGGTTTTTTGCCCGACCTGCATGAAAAATTAGCTCGTAAAAAAAGCATATTCGGCAATTCAGACCTGGTTCGAGTTGCCAGAATGTACCTGGGTAAAAAAAACATTGAAAGGTATCGTTTTATGTTTCTGGGGGTCGACCTGAAATATCGCCATACCGGAGCAGACTCCCTGCTCGCTTTTGAACTTCGTTCGAACATCGGTAGCATTCGTCCAAAAGCAAAAAGAGTAGAAGCCTCACTTTTGCTCGAAGACAACTACGCAATTCTCAATCTTGCCGCAAAACGTGGAATGGGACATATCTATAAAACATATCGTATTTATGATTTTCAACTATAAAGAATTCATACCGAACATTAATTCCATTTGTCTTCCATTTTATAACCAGGGTACCTGTGCGGCTCTAACTCAATTAAGACTCCAATAAAATCGACCACTAAAGAGTAAAACCCCACCGCTTCATTTTTATGACTTTGTAATTTCAACCCTTTAAACCGAAACTTGTATTCACCAGATCGTTTCTTTATTTTTTTCAGCACGTAATCGGGAACCTGTTTTTCAATGCGCAACCAACCTTTGAAGTTCAAGTCAGAGATCTCAATCTCGAAAGTTTGCCCGCGATCGTTTTCAAGAATAGCATATAAAGTATGACGTTTATCATTGCCAAAAATCCAGATGGAAAAAGCCACGGGTCGTCCTCTGACATACGTGTGAATTTCTTCGGGAACCTCAATAACAGTGAACTGTTTGCCGGGTTTAGAAAAATACGTTAAAAGCTCCAAGGCAAATCTGGACTTAGCAAGCGGCAGCCGCGCATGGAGATTGGCCATTTTCGAAGCATATTCGAAATCTGAGGCAAAAAGAATTCGATTGGCCCCCTCTTCCCGATACCCTTTTTCGATGGGACTGCGCTCCACAAACCGTGTATGGTCTTCAATCGCTTTTTTATATGGAATTTTCCAGGCAACCCTCTCTTCAAAGTCGTCAATTACGATCACATCTAGCTGTTTGTCAATCGCCATGCCTCTCCAGATTGCTCCCCCTTGCGCCAGTGCTATAGAAAAAACACAAGGAACAAAGCACAAAAAGGTTAATAAGCGGTTGGGTAAGTTCATTCTCGTACCGAACCGCTTTTTGCGGCCCTATAAGTTACTTTCGGCAAAATCCCAGTTTACTAAATACTCCAGGTAAATTTTTATATAATCTGGTCGGCGATTTTGAAAATCAAGGTAATAAGCATGCTCCCAGACATCCATAGTAAGTAACGGCTTTTGGCCATCCGCAATAGGATTTTGTGCATTGGCAGTTTTCACTATTTCTAGTTTTCCACCATCTTCAACCAGCCAGACCCAGCCCGAACCAAATTGAGTAGCCCCGGCTACGGCAAAATCTTCTTTGAACTTATCGAAACTACCGAAGTCTCTTTCTATCATCTTTCGAATATTTCCCTGTGGCTCGCCTCCGCCTTTGGGCTTCATACTCTTCCAGTAAAAATCGTGATTCCAGACCTGGGCAACGTTGTTAAAAAGCCCGGATGCGCTTCTATCTAGCGTCGCTTTTGTTAAAATCTCCTTTACAGGTAAAGACTCATAAGCTGACCCCGGTAACATGGCCAAAGCTTTTTCCATGTACGCTTTATGGTGTTTACCATAATGAAAACTAACTGTTTTCTCCGATATATATGGTTCTAAATCGAAAGTTTTATAGGGTAGTTCCGGCATTTCACCAGGAAACATATTATTTAAATCCATTTTCTTCTCCTTGTTTTATACCAAATGAGCTGACAACTTTGCATCATCAGATTACAAGATTACAAGATTTTAATTGTCTTACCCATTACGGATAAGACGAAAGAAAATAGTTTTTAATTTGAATTCAATCGGTTTTAATCGGATTTATTTAAATAATGTCCAAGTTTATCGAGTTTTGTTTCCAGATATTTTTCATTGTAAGGGTTTGACTCAATTACCAATGGTATGCGTTCTCGAATTTTCAAACCATACCCTTCGAGTCCCACTATCTTCCTGGGATTATTCGTCATTAAATTAATCTCTTTTACGCCAAGCGCGCTTAAAATCTGCGCTCCTATTCCATAATCACGTAAGTCGGCGTCATAACCGAGTTTTTTATTGGCTTCAACCGTATCAAGCCCCTGATCTTGGTATTTATAGGCTTTTAACTTATTTATTATACCGATTCCTCGCCCTTCCTGGCGCATATAGAGTAAAACCCCGCTCTTATTTTCAGAAATTAATTTCATGGCTTTGTCGAGTTGATCGCCACAATCACACCGGAGAGAGTGAAAGACATCACCGGTCAGGCACTCCGAATGTACCCGAACAAGAGTCGGCTCGTCTTTTTTTATTTCACCCATTACCATGGCAAAATGTTCTTTGTTATCTACATCGTTTCCAAAGGCTATTAATTTAAAAGTTCCATATTCGGTTGGTATATTCGCGTGTGCAAGTTCCTGCACCATAATTTCTCGAGTTCTGCGATACTGAATTAAATCGGCAATTGTAATAAGTCGTATTTTATGTTTACGGGCAAATTTAATGAGGTCGGGCATTCGAGACATGGTGCCGTCTTCATTCATAATTTCACAAATTACCCCGGCAGGTTGTTTGCCCGCGAGACTGGCTAGATCAACCGCAGCCTCGGTATGCCCTGCTCGCACCAGCACTCCGCCCTCCCTTGCAACAAGTGGAAATACATGACCCGGTTTTACAAAGTCCTCTTCTAAAGAAACAGGATCTGCCAACCTTTTTAGGGTTTTATACCTATCCTCGGCGCTGATGCCTGTGCTTATATCTTCTCTTGCATCAATCGAAACTGTAAAAGCTGTTGATTGTGACTCTTCGTTCCTGGAAACCATGGGCGCTAGATTTAATCTTTCAGCTTGCGACGCCGTAACTGGTGCACAAATTAAACCACGCGCCTGGCTGGCCATAAAATTCACTTTTTCTGGAGTAACATCTTCGGCGGCCATTATAATATCACCTTCATTCTCACGATCTTCAGAGTCGGTGACTATGACCATTCTGCCTTTTTTAATTTCTTCAATGCCTTCTTCGATGGTAGCCCTTGGTTCAAAGCTTGTTTTTTTTGTAAATTTAGATAATACCTTCATAAGTAATTAGACCTTTTTTTTTGCATAGATACCGTCAACCATGTTTCAACCATTATAAAAAACTTGATTTTTTTCAAAAATGGCCGATATTGAATATATGTCGAATATACGCAAATTTCTTGTTTTAATCACTATTTTTTCAAGCGCTCAACTGCTGGCTGGTCCCGAAAAATATGACCATATGGACCAATATAAAACTGCCGGTCCCATATTACAGGCTGGCCCTAAAGAGCAAATTGTGGGCGAAGCATCTGGAGAAGTTGCCGGTACAGCTACTTATACCTACAACAATAAAGGCCAGTTAATACAAAGCAAGTATTTTATAAACGAAAAATCGGACGGAAAAACGGTTTACCATTATGACAAAAAAGGGCTAGTCGAAGAGGTACTTTTTGATGCCCAAGGAAAAACCAGAGAAAAAATAGTTTATAAACGAAATTCGCGTAATGAGATCACCAGCTATATCGTATACGATGGAAACGAAAAAAAAGTTCTGTATTGGCAATTTTCGTACAAAAACGGAAAAGTCGCAGGCGGGCGAAGAATTATCGATAAAGAAGTCACGGAAACTTTTAAAGTAGAAAACAGGTCAAAAGATATTTCCGTTCAATACATCTATACCACCGGTGGAGAAAAAGTCGGTTCGGTAACTATCTATAAAAAAGATGACAAAGTTCAACGTCGTGTTAAAGAAGACAATACAGGCAAGTACATGGTCGAATATAAATACGACGAACAGGGACGCCTATATGAGATGCAATACTCCCAGCATGTACGTAAAAAAACCCAGATGAAAAGAATTCACCATATGGTATATTCAAGCGCAAAAAACCTCTCCGAAGGCAAACACGCACCTGAAAAGATCAGCAAATTTGAGAAATAATATCACGAAGCTTTTTTTCTTTGGACTGTATTTTAAACTCAATTTTCAAAAAGTAAAATTTCTTTAATTGTGCCAGACTATCAGAAAAGTACTGCATTCGAATCCAGTCTTTTTCTGTCGTAAGTAAAAGCTCATTTTCACCGGCTCTTTTTAAAATACTTAAAATATCCTTCTCGCTATAACGGTGATGATCTCGATACGATATATTCCGAACTTCCGAAGCTCCCAGGTTGGCGATTGTCTTCTCAAAAGCCCGGTGGTTTCCTATTCCCGATAAAGCCCAACAGCTTGAATTTTTTATCATCGAAAGAGATTCAAGTTTTATTTTTTTATTTGGTTCGTTCATATACGAGACAGGAAGTTTTACCAAACCTGTAGGCGAATGAGTCGCTTCGAATATATTGTCATGACCCGAAATTTTTGCTAACTTTTTCAGTAATTGCTCTTTTTTCTCGGGCTCTATTAAATCTGATTTGGTTAAAATAAGAACATGGGATCGTTGCAGCGCGCTTAACGGTTCTCTTAACGTGCCGTGAGGTAAAATATGGCCATTGCCAAAAGGGTTTACAGCATCAATTAGTACAATATCAAGATCTCGGTGCAAGGCATAGTGCTGAAAACCATCGTCTAAAACATACACATCGGGGTTAAATTTTTGATCTACCCCTAAACCGTTCTGGTGCCTCCTTCTTCCAACCGCAATGGGCACACCTGGCAGGTTCATGGCCAGTAAATAAGGTTCATCACCGCTTTCGACTTCCGAAAGTAGCAGGCTTTTGCCGTCTGATAGTATTCCGCCTTCTTTATAGATGGTTCCGCCATACCCCCTGGTTAAAATCGCGGGTTTTACCCCGAGAGATTCGAGAAGTTTACATATATAAATTGCTGCGGGAGTTTTTCCCGTTCCACCTGTAGTTAAATTACCAATAGAAATTATTTTTTTATTTCCTATTTTTCCAGGACTTTTCATCCATTTATTGACTTTATCGCCAAGCTGGTATAAGCTTTCCAGGGGAGAACGAAAGGTTCCAATAGACATATTCGATAAAACATGATATAAAGGCGAGCTGTCAATAAAATAACTCTTGCCCATTTGTCTCTGGTTCACCATTGGAAGTTGCACATGGAAACTGAAATTATAGAAAATCGTCGAGCCACGCCTTTTTTGCATACTATTAAGATTGCAAAACCGGTTGGGTTTAAACATATAGTGGGCCAATATATTAAAATAACATTAGAAAAAGATAGCGAAGGGATTTTCACCATCGCTTCTCACCCAGATCGGCCATATCTTGAATTGTTGGTGTCTAAAAGCGGCGACACAGCAGCAAAATTATGTAAATTAGCCCCAGGTGATGTAATTCAAATATCGGAACCGGTTGGTCCTGGTTTTGCCGTTGAAAGTTTTGCCGATAAAACTATATATTTAATAGCTCATGGAAGCGGTATATCGGCCATAAAACCCCTGGTCGAAGAGCTGCGAAAAAAACGGAATCTATATGGCCCCATTCGGCTCTTGTACGGAGTTCGTACGGTCCAAGATTTTCCCTATCCTGCATTGTTTCGAGATTGGATGGGTTCTATTGAATATTACGATATAATTTCCAAAAAACCAGAAAACATGTCCGAATACAACGGCGAAATCGGCCACGTTCAAGACATTCTAAAGAATATTAAACCCGAACCTGAAAATGCAGTAGCTATTATTAGCGGTTCACCCGATTTTGAAAAAGAGATTCGTGAAATTCTGGTTTCGCACTCTTTTGGTGAAGAACAGATTGTGAGAAATTATTGATAAGGAAGGCAGGAAAAGAGGAATGTAGGAATACATGAAAAGAGGTGGGGATTTTCGATTATTTCCTATTTGGGTTTATTTCATGATTGCTATGTTTAGCGTATAAAGTTTGTTAATGTAGTTGAGCTATTGAGAGGCACGAGGCCGAGTTGATAAAGATAAATTCAATAACAAAAGTTTATTAAACCCAATATTTGAAATATGAAAGTGTATTATGTTATATAAGTAATTACTATATAGTCGTAATCTCCGATTTAAGACCTACAGTAGGCAATTTTGGAAAAATAATTTTGCCGGAATTTTCAATTATTACTTTTCTGCATGTTGAAGCAAACTTTGTATCATTTTTTCCAGATAAGTATTGGGCGATATTAAATAAGTCAACTGAAGAAATTAAGGCTGTGTTACTACGTTTAGCTGCTGTAATACATTTATCAGTGAAAAAACTATCACGCTCAGATGGCTCCTTTAGTCTGTAAGCATTACCGATTAGGGCACCTTTTGCCATCTCGTCAACATTTTCATTTTCCAAGTCTTCATGTATATTCATCGCCAATTGTCGAAGTTTGTCAATATTTATTGGTTTATTATCTTTTCCTTCAACTTCGCCAATAAGTCTGCCTTCTGGACTTTCGAATATAACATCAAATTCGGATTCTGCATTCTCAAAGTGAGAAACATTAAAGCCAATCGTCTTTAGTGCCAAGCGTACTGCTGATTCTAGTGGTTTGCCATTTTCATAGATCAAATGCCTTAAAAGAGATTCATTTAATATAGTTTGCTCAAGTTGTTCCTTCTGTTTTTGCAGTGTTTCAATTTCGGAATTTACATTAACTAATTGGATTCTAATTTTTTCTTCTTTTGGAAGGATGAATTTATCTTGTGAGACCCACTCCGGAATGGCCGAAAGTTCGCCAATCGATTTTACAGATTTATCTAACGAACATAAGGCACTGATTATTTTCTTTCCAACGACCGAAGCTTCTTTTGTCCAAATGGATTCCAAAGTATCTGGATCTTCATAAGTGTACGGAGCTTTGTATAAATAAATATACGGTAAGAGAAATAAATTTCCCGTCGCATTTTTATATCTCACTTTAGCCCCGACCGATTTTTTCCCTGAAATGGTCTGCACGACAGACTTAATACCATTTCCAGATAGAAGTACTCTATATTCTGAAAGTTGTCCGATCTCTGACCAATACACGGCCAAATCATTATTCTTTTCGCTTAATGACATGGACGAACCAGACGAATTAATAATGTCAATTTCACCAGAAATAATTGTATAATTTGATATGCTCTCTACATGCCTAGTTGTTTGTCTATTTTTACCCGTGCCAGAGTAACTATTTGTACCGGTAGCTACATACACTTCTTGGTTTTCATTAAGATATAGAAAAATATTTTTTCCGGCTTTTATCGCCTCAAATATTTCTCTTCGCCAATGTTCCAATTGTGCTTTCAACCTGAATGAATTGGTGTCATCTAAACAGGGTTTGCCTTGGTAAACTTCGTGCCTATAGCCATAAAATTCATAGATCGATGGATTAATTATAATGATATCATAATCGAGTAACGAAATTTTAGACTTTAAACTTGTTATTTCAGCACCTGAGCCAGGTAAAGCAAAACCAACCGTTAATATTTTATATTTTGCCATTAAATTGTCCGTTCTTAACGGTAAACCACGATTCCTAATCACTTTACCGGTATTTAGATATGTATAGCATTGAGTAAAGACATATGTTGCAAAGAAAAATATATGAAGTAATCAAACTTAAAAAGAGTATTTAGAATAACCACGCCACATGGACGTGGCGTGTCGAATAATTTACCGCGTTCATTTCCCACAACGCAATATACAAAACAAGTTTGATACCCAAAATTGTCAGCCATGTCAGATTTGACAGGTGCTCTACTTTGCGCAAAAAGGTTGAATACCTCTACTCTATTTTTGGTAACATGAAACTTCAAACAAAAGTACCCTCCCCCTGCTTCGGTCGCATTCCGAACTATATACCAATCGAATGAAATACCTTTACAATTCGAAAGTACCGATTCTCGATAACGGCCTGATTCTTACTCTTTTTTTAAATTTCTAATTTCATCGCTTCGAGAATTTTTTCAGCTTTGTTTATTATATCGAAAAGTTTTTTGTACTGGTTCCACGAAGAAAATCGTGACAAAACTCCAGATTTGCTTCATATGCATCCGCATGTAAGATAAATTAATTGACATTTTGACGTGATTGATATGTATCAACCAAGCTACTATAAATTAGTAAATAAAATTAAAGTAATAAAACAAGTTGAAAATATGAATTTACCAGTAAATATGATTGTACACACTCTATCGAGAAGGAGAAAATAATGTCTAAAAATCTACTCAGGGAATCGGTAACACCGGCAGAAGATGAAATAAGTGTGAAAGCATACCATTGTACTTATTTCAAATCATTTTTACTTGGTTTTAAGGCATCAGGTAAGTTAGAAGTAACAAATAAACGTGTTATTTTCCAGGCCCATGGAAAATCAGCCCTGGGCAATAGCATCATACACAGTGAAGTGCCTATCGCTGACGTGTCGGGAATCAGTAGTTTTAAAGGTATATACTTTAATATCGGGAATCTGTTACTTGCGTTATTAGCCGGCATTTTATCATACCAGTTGTTACCTATATTTACCGACTTGGTTCATCAAATTGCCCCAAAACTACATCTTGTAAAATACGCAGCCTGGGCTATTGCTCTGGCAGGTTTTGTGGGATCATTTTTCATCTCCAAACAAAAAGTATGGAGAACTGTACTGGCTACAATCTCTGCCTCAGCATTGAATATCATTGGAAACGGAAAACTTTTCAGTCTACTTGCCTATGTTCGATTGAAAGGCTTCGGTGATAAAATGGTATTTATTGCTTATTTAGTAATCATAGCTTATGTTTTAGTGTGTATCGTGTGGTATGCTCGTCGACCGACTTTTTCAATTTCAGTATATGCACAACAGGGTTCAGTATCCCCTATAAATATTTCCGGGGCATCCGGCATGGGTATAGCCGGTCAAGTTGCCAGCAAAGCTATTATCAGCGCTGAGCCGGCAGAAGATGCAGAATTGTTACTTACGGAATTGGGAGCAGTCGTTCTTGACATTCAAACCCTGGGTGACCTGGGCATCAAGAAATGGCAAGAGACAAGTAAATAACCGGGACTTGAATATGAGTGAAAAAAAAACGATATATACACTTTCAAGTGACGAGCATGTTGTACGTACATACGAGTGTACCATAATGAAAAAACTGATTTTTTGGAAAACCTTTGGGTATCTATCTGTCACTAACAAACGGGTAACATATCACAGTCAAGGAGAATCACTTATGGGAAAAAGTACCCTGATTTCTGAAATGCCGCTTGAAGATGTTGCAGGGATAAGCGCCACGGTAGCTGCTTCAATTAACTGGGTAGCCGCAATCGCATTTAGCGGTTTTATGTATTATGCTACAAATTTTCTGTATAATTTTCTGCCTCGCATTATGACCCATTGGATTACTGCTCTGGTATTGATACTTCCTTTTGTCGTATTCTGGCTTTTTGAAAAGAATATTTTGAACAAAGACCTCAAAGAACAATTGCAAAATAATATGAATAAATCAACGGCGGGAAGATATCTTCAAAGTAAAAGTGGCGATATTTACAGAAGTATTTTTATGGCTGTTTTCTTTTTTGGCGTTGTACTTCTTGTTTGGAATATTTTGTCACCGGGCAAATTGACATATAAAATCCCAAAGCTAAATTTTCTATTCGGAACAGGGGTTTACCTTTGGATTTATATCATCTATTTTGGGAGAGAACCGACATTTAGCCTTGTGATTGCTTCCAAAACAGCAAAAGATTCCGGTATTTATATTCCCGGAAACATTATCAGCGCTATTACAGGAAACAGCAACACCGCTTTACAATCAGTGAATGGCAGCCCCGCACAAGATGCTGAAACAGTTGTAAAAGAGTTAGGCGCTTTATTAACAGACATTCGCCAGCTCGGCGACCTTGGAATTCAGAAGTGGAAAAAATAATCACGCGATAAAAGGAAGTTATATGTATGAACTGGATAAAGAAACAGTAAAGAAAATCCTTGTTGAGGAAATGAATCTACCCGCTTTTGATGTAGATTTATTCCTTAGAGATTTTCCGCCGTTGCATAATAGCTTTTCTCTACCTATTGAACAGTGGTTAAAAAATCGAACCATCGCTGATCTTGTAATTGAGGGATTAACAATTCAAGAGGTTATGGAAAAACAGCAAAGCCATTTCCTGGCAGCTGTGCGTGATTTAAATATTTTACTTGATGAAAAGATTCCTATCGAAAAACGCAAATCATTTAATGAAATCCTGAGAACGCCCGTACGTCGTCGATAACTTTGGAAAAATATGCCAATTCCAATAATTAAAAACCTCAAGGCTGAAAATTGGGCAGAACTTAATTCTGATCAACGGATGAAAGCTTTGCAAGATTTAGAAAATGAATTGGCCACACAAGAAGGACGTGAGCCTTGTTTAATAGAATTGATTCCTGAGGGCGAGCGGGTATTAGATAAAAAAGGGAAACCGTTTTTGCAAGGTTCTTACGATCCGAGGAAAAACCCTCCTCTGATTGTAATTGACCCTTCCATTATTTTAAGTGATCAACCTTACCTGGCTGTTGAGATATTTTTCCATGAAGCTAGACATGCTTATCAGGACTATGCTGTACAACACCCTGAAATCCATAATGATAGTGCAGAATTTGAAGTTTGGCGTAAAAATAATGGAGCTGGGTATATCGATTCAGATTCTAAACTGAACTTTTCGTATTATCGCTGGCAACCTATTGAAAACGATGCAAATGAAGTAGGTCGCGAGCGAACAGAGGAGCTATTCGTAGAGATTTTTCAAGATGAGAAGAGTTATCCGGTTCACCGTGCGGCAAAGCTAAAGGAGCTTGATAGTGATAAATTACGAGCTCAATTTAATATTGGACCAAACTTTGAAGAAAAAGCAAAAGAAGCTGTACTTGAGAAACACCAAAAGAATTTAGAAGAAAATCATTTTAAAAGTATTTTTGATAAAAATAAAGAACGGACTTCTGAGATCTCGTCATTTCCAGTCAAGCCCATTATTGATGACAGCGGTGGTTCTGGCTCCGGTTTGCCTAAAGGCGGACCTGATAATGGCGGTGGCTCAGATTCCAGCCCTTCGACTAAACCTGGCTCGGGCTCTTCTGGAGGCTCAGAAGTTTCTTTAGATAATTTGCAACAGTCTACAGAACCAACAATAAATGAGCAGGTGATCGGTAGCGAAGCCACAAATTTGGCTGTAGAGGCACCTGAAAATGAAAGTGTTTCTAAAAGCGAAACTGCGGAATCGCATGGCAATACTAAAGAAGAAAATCTCTCAGAAGGCGAAGATGTTTTCATAGATACCGTCCTTGAGCAAAAGACCGCAACCGCACTGGAAGTCGAAACCGAAAAGGGTGTCGAAGCCGAAAAGGGAGCTG
>JBEQLE010000033.1:0-43151 GCA_040326155.1 Leptospirales bacterium
ATTTACAGGATTATGCATGATTTAAGATACACACCTTGTACTTACCGTTCACCACATCCCAATCCTGTAAATCATGTTAATCCTGTCTAAACCTCTTAAATAACTAAAATACAAAATCAAAGAAAAGACAATTTTGACAGGATTTACAGGATTATGCATGATTTAAGATACACACCTTGTACTTACCGTTCACCACATCCCAATCCTGTAAATCATGTCAATCCTGTCTAACCCTCTTCAACCACAAAAATACAAAATCAAGCGGAGTTTCTGCTGGCGTTAATATTGCCATATAAAGACCGTTTAACTATTTTTTTGTAAAAATCTTCTTTCTCAGCATCGCTTTCTTCAAAACCAATTTCGAGTTTTTGTAAGGCGTATTGTTGAATAATCAGAAGTGGCAAAATAATTTCTTCTCTAATGTCTATGGAGTTTTTAGATTCAACTTCTTCTTGCATTAAAACTGTTTGCTCAGAAATTAAAAGAAGCATCTCTTTGCTGAGTTTGTATTCATCGTACAGAATATTTCGGAACTCTCCATATGTTTTATCTTTTGCAATATAGTTTGTTAAAGAAAAATTGCATTTGTACAAAGACATCATGCTGTTTGAAAGCATGGCTCTAAAAACAGGAACTTCCTTAAAACACTCTTTTAACTCGTCGAGTTTGCCAGCATTTACGAGCGATTGAATCGCTGTGCCGATGCCAAAGTAACCGGGAACGTTTTGTTTTAACTGGCTCCAGGAACCCACAAAAGGGATAGCTCGCAAGTCAGTTAATTCCAGTTTTTTCTTATTTCCTCTTTTGCTGGGCCTGCTGCCTATATTTGTTTGACCATAGTATTTTAAGACACTTTTATCTTCCAGATAAGGCAAAAACAGAGAATGATTTTTTAATTCACGATACTTCGCAAAACTTATTTCAGATAGTTCATCAATCAACAATCGATGTTCTTTAGAAATGACATTTTTCTTTTCAAATAGAGTATGCGATAAACCAGCCGTAAGAAGTTGTTCACAATTATGCGTAAAGTGTTCTTTGGTGCCATACTTACTGGTTATGGTTTGACCTTGGATGGTCAATTGAATCGCATGATTGGCAATTTTCTCAGTTTGCGCTGCATAAAACCGGTGTGTTTTACCACCTCCGCGAGCGGGGGGACCGCCACGACCATCAAAAAAAACAGCTTTAATGTTGAACTCATCACAAAGGGCAGATAACGTTTCTTTGGTTTTAAATATAGACCAGTTGGCCTTTAAATACCCACCATCTTTTGTTCCATCAGAAAAGCCCAGCATGATGGTTTGCTCATCTTGCCTTTGCTTCAAATGCAACCTGTACTCGGGAATATTGAAAAGTTCTCTCATTATGGTTTCTGAATTTTTTATACCTTCCATCGATTCAAAAAGTGGAATAATATCAAAAGGAATTTTACCCTGCGACCAGCCGCACCATCGAAAAAGAGCATAGACAAACAAAACAGAGTATACGTCTTCGGAGTTACTGATGATGTAACGGTTACACCCCTGCTCTCCATTTTTGCTTTGTATATCTTTCAATTGAGTAATATTTTCTATTGTATCAAATATGGCATCCACACTCTTATTGGAATCGGCACTATACAATTTGTCTCGCATATGTTCCAAATCGAGAGTCAAGTTTTTTGGTATCTCTTTTGACATTAATATCGAAATCAATTTTTCTTTTGGTAACTCTTCCAGAGAATTTGTAATAATATTGTTTTCTATGAGTATGGCTTCTATGGTTTGCTTGTGGACTAAATGGTTTTGCCTGATGTCCATTGTGGCAAAGTGCGTTTTAAATATTTTAACTTTATCAATAACACTTTCGAGTTCTTCGACATATAAGCCATTGTATGTGGCCAGTAAGGATGCTTTAATATCTACTAAAGCTGTTAAAATTTTTTCATAAGTAAGTGTATTCAACCCGGAATCAAACATATTTTCATAAAGCAGATTCTTAAGTTCTTTGAGCGGCTCTTCGACTTCCCGAAAAGTCAGCATCTGCGAAAGTTTTTTCACATCATGGTAATAACATTTCAAAAGACTCATGCGCAATTCATCGGCAACGTCCATGGTTATTGCAGAAGTCACAAAAGGATTACCGTCACGATCACCGCCGGGCCAGAACCCAAGGCGAAAAACACCTGTGTTGTCGAAAGATTCATTTGGCAGATTTTGTCGAATATTAGAATAAAGCTCACCAAGCGCGTCGTAGTATACATTGCGCAATAAGTGAATAACATTTTTAGCTTCGTCCAACGGTGTGGGTTTACTGGTATTAATGAGTGAGGTCATTCCAAGTTGGTGTAAAGAAAGATCAATTCCGCTAATATCATTTTTTTTAATAAGTTCCCTTAATTTAGACATAATGTCTAATACAGAAGGCGAATAAAACTGAGTGGGATGAGATGTTAAAACAATACGCGCGCTGAAAGTAGACAGCTTTTCCGATAGTTTTTCAGAAAAATGTACATTTGTTTTGTCATCGTCTTTTATATGAAGATAATCTTTAAGAGGCCTGTGTTTAGAGAATTGAAGCAGATCAGAAAAGGCCGCATCTTCGACACTATCATAAAGTACAATTTGCCTTTCAATGTATTGAATAATACGAAACATAAAGTCAATTTTATCTTGTTCGGTTTGCACCTTAACATGATCAGTAAAAAATGAGTCGAGAATTTGCATTGGTTCTAGACCACTCGAAAGACCTTGCCTGCAAGATTGTTGTAAAAGGGGAACAAGAATACCAATGTTGCTTACTTTATGAAAAGGCAGATTTAAAAACAAGCTGTTGTACACATTAAACTTATTTTTCACTAACCTTTTGAAACTGTTTTCCATCACTGTTTGTTTCATTTTTTTTATTAGAGCTATTCCCGGTATTCCAACTGGAGCCCTTTCAGAAAATTACGCAGTATCTGATCTTTGCACTCTTGGTAGTGTTTATGGCCGGGCCTGCGAAAAAACGCGCTTAATTCATGTTTACTTATCACAAAACCAACAAAGGAGAGTATCTCCAGTACATCGTCGGCTTTCAAGTTGAACGCGATTTTTAATTTCATAAAAATCATGTTATTGGTTAACTGCTTTTCTGGCTCAGATTGCGCCCCCTCTTTTTTCCCGCGTTTCTCATTAATTAAACCATTGAGAAAGGTCGCCAGCTGGATGTCGCTACACGTTTCATACACAGGGTCCTCCTCTTTCTTCAACCATTTCACGATCTGCTCCGGCGTTACTCGCCCTTCGGCCAACGCAAATACCTCGGTCATTTTCAGGTCGTCAAAATTTAAAGTATACCGAAGACGGCGCAAAACATCATTATTCGTCATAAGCTTCACATGAGCGAAAGCACAAGTAGCTGCAAGAACTTTTTTCAGAAATAAGATAAATATATTTGTAATAGATTGGACCCCTCAACCCTTAAGGTTGGTCAAATCCTATTTTTCTATTACTACTTTCCTCCTTATGGGGTGTTGACTCTTCGATGGCGGCAAATATGGTTTCAATATCTTCTTTGTTTTTATTGCCCTGACTTGCAATCTCGCGGATTTGGCGATAGAGCGTGACCTGGTTTCGTAAAAGCTCACTGGTTTTAACAAACACGCATCTGCTCTCACCATCCCTGGTTTCGCAGATTAATGGCCATCCATGGCCCACTAATAATCTGAATATTTACTTCAATGGCCTTTGCGTTATTGAGAACAGATGAGAGCATCGCGATTCCGTTTTGGGTAAAGACGTGCGGTATTTTTCGAGTTCCGCCCCAACTTGAAGTCACAGATTGTGACTTCAAGTTGGGTTCGTCTAAGGTCGCAATTTGTGACCTTAGACGAACCCATTCTTCAACGGACAATTTAAACATAAAATCTTGCGGAAACCTTTCTAAATTTCTTTTTACCGCCTGGTTTAATGCGTTCGTTTTAACGCCATACAGCTGCGCCAGATCAAAATCAAACATCACTTTTTGATTTCGAATTACATAGATTTTACTTTGTATGGTCTCTAAATCTGTTTGGTTCATAATACTCCTCTCAATACCTTAATAGGGCGTTCGGGAGTTTTTTTACATGGTTTGGGAAAAAAGTGAACTGTATTTTTTTGGGTTTCTTAAAAGGGGCTTAGCGCGCCCCTCGCTGCAAATTTTTCATTTTTTCTATTTAAAAATAAATGAAAAGATTTTCCGCGACCCCACGCGTATTGTCATGTCGGCTTCAACATGGCAGCCCTGGAAAGCGGGGCTCTTCGCATAGTAGCCACCCTCTTCGATAATAATTTTGAAATTATACTCTTTATCTGCCATTGGTTAAATATAATCTTTATCCATATACTGTGTTAACATTATTCCGAGTGGCTTCGCGGGCCATTTCTCTAAATAACTCAGAGGGCTTCAAAGCCTTATCTGCGAAATTATGCATCTTCTCGCTTAAGAACTTATAAAAAATAAACCCCAGTATATAATCACGAAATTCATCCGCCCCCATTTTACCTCGCAGGGTATCGGCGATATTCCAAAGCTTTTGTTCGAGTTGTTATTTTTGAGTTTGTCAATCGCAATAGAAGTTGAATATTCAAGAAGATTTGAACACCCACACCAAATGTACAATCGACGCGTTAAGGTAAAAACCAGCGGTGTAAGGTCGTACGTAAAGCGACCGAGGTACAGAAGTGTATTCCATTTTAAATATACTTCAAAAATTTCTACACCGATGCTTTTTCTTGCTCAGGATTCTGTTGGAGTAATGCATTTTTCAATTTCATCAACCCAATAAATGAAGTTAAAATTAACTGTGCCTCATCGCGCGACCACTCAGCATCATCGTTTTCGGTATGATGAGCCTGGTGTGCCAGATTTTTCAAACCCTTATAAAAACGTACCCAACGCTCATTCCGATTTAAAGATTTATCCTTTTTGTTATTGTCGATTTGTAAATTATTAAATTTCTCTAAGTGATTCACGGCATCTCGTATAGACGCTACACAACCGCGCCACCCCATCGGTCCACCCTGCTCAAAATTAGTAATGGCTTCATTAATCGACTTTGTTATTTTTATATTTTCTTCGGAATCAGACAAACTATTTGGCAATTCAACCACTTGATAATTATACAATCTGGTTTGATTCAAAGCATCTACCCAACGGTCCCGGTTCAATTTTACAGTGAGATTTGCGCCGCGCCGGTAAGTGCGTAACTTTTTAATATACTCTCTATGTTCACCGAATTGGTGAGCACTTACATAAAAGTCATCAAGGTGAAATTCGAAAACAGGCTCTTGTCCCTTTCTCAATTTCTCCCACTCTATTAAATCTGCCACATTTATTTCTGCAGTTATATTGAATTGATAATCATCTGAAGGGGATCCCAATTCAATCCGATGGGGATACCCCACCCGACCTAATAAATATTTTTCTCCGGTTACAGTATATTTTCCGTATAAAAATCCATTCATTCCATGTATAAGAGGCTGATATAAGTTTTCTGGTCCAAACCATTTCAACTCAATTTCAGCAGGAAATTCTATAAACACCGTAGACTTGTTTTTTTCAAATTTAATCTCTTTGTCACTATGAACCTGTAGGGTGCCTATCCGATAATCAGAGTAACTTATATCACTTTTGTTTTGCATAATAATAAATAGACAAATTTGCAGCGTGGGGTACGAAGAAAAGCAAATTCTACTCATGGGGAATGAGCTGGCAGCCATGTGCCCCCCGACTATACCATTATTGAAAATACATTGCTTATATTATTGTAATTTGATTGTGCGTACAAGTAAAATTTTTGCTTTTTATTCTCACACACGACGTCGCTCTCACTCTACTTTTGAATACTCTTCTAGCGGCTCAAAATCACTCGACCTTCTCAGAAGCGCCTTTTTTTATATCTCGCTCCCTTGCCCATTGCAGTAGTGCTTTTCTGTATTCCGTAAGGCCTTTCGTATAATATTGGTGTGCTTCTTTTTTATTTTTACGTTCATTTATTTTTCGTTTTTGCATGGCGACCTTCGTCGATACCCAGGTGAAAACGCCGATTTTAAAACTCAAAGATCGGACATCTTTTTCAATCTGGCATAAAACTTTTTTTTGTAATTTTTCTAAATGATACTTTGCATGAAAATCAGCCACCTCTTTCTGATATTCCTCAGATTTCACAGATTTACGCATTGCCTTTTTTAAAAAAGCCCTGTGGTGGTTTTCGGCGTCCGTAAGAGCATAAAACGCATTTTCGTGAGCTGTCAACGAAAAGGCAAAGGTGGGCAAATCTCCGGATATTTTTGTTACAACTTCGTCGTACGTAGCAATCAGGTTGACATCAAAATCTTTATAATCTCGCAAAGATTTCATCAACTCTTTCGCTTCTTTACCGGACTTGTCGGTGTCAACTTTAAGATTCGGAGCTAACTTTGTGAACACTTCTCTGTTATTTTTCTCCAACACTTCATAGTCAACCAATAGAATCATTCTAAAACAATACCACAGACGCAGCAGAATATAAAGAGCTTCACGAAGGTTTCTCTTTTTGTCCTTTCTTGCTCTGTACAAGTACCCCACGGCAATAAGAGTGGGGCCAATAACGGCGGCCGTCAAACCAGCATGTTCCAGTAAAATTTTTGAAATGTTCATATTCGCCCTGGTAAATAGTTAATTTTTTTTATATTTACAGAACTTAATGCACTGTCAATGGCATTATTTTAACGAGATTTGTTTCCCGGTTATAAAAGTCCACGGCCGGCAGAAATGTCTAAAAGAGATCTTATATTCTGGGACTTAATCCAGATTCTTTCACACCCAAATCCAAATCCTGTAAATCATGTTCATCCTGTCTACCCCTCTTCAACCAAGAAAATACAAACAACCGAAAAATGTAGAGTTATTTTTTGGTTGACGAACAACAACATACCCGAAGTAGTACGCAATTGTCACGATTATGAATTAAGTACGCAACTGTCTTTATTTGAATTAACGAAAAAGTAATTACTATGACAATGCATAGAATGTGAAATTTTTAAAAAGCAAAACAAGGAGAGTGAGATGGTAGAAGAAATTACAAAAACAGCCGAGAAGGCACTGGGTATAGTGCAAAACATAAAGGATGAGAAACAAAAAATTGTTCTCGTCCGTAATTTAATATTGCACGAAGCCAAGTACAACCAGGACATACTCAGGATTCTGCAATTGAAAAGCATGTCGGGAGCAGAGAAAGATGAGCATAGAGACGCACTGATACGCAAAATGGATACGTCTTCTCTGGATGTGATTAAGCTTACGAATGTTCTCTATGACAATTTTTTTAAATCGCAAACTCTGGAAAAAATATTAAATACGGTGAAGGGTATTATTAATTTCGATGACAATGAAGATGATGAACCAGTGGTGGCTAAAGAACCACAAAAAATAATCTTACCCGAACTAAAAGAAAGTATAAACAATTCAAAGCTGGGGCAAATCTATGAGTTCTACATTCGAAAGGTAAAAGTACTCCAATTAATTACCGGTGAAAAAGTATACATAGGTACAAAAATAAATATAAAAACACGTTTAAAGAATGTTAACCAGGCCCTTGATATCTTAATACCTGCCATGGAAAAATTGAATAGTAAAAAATGAAACAACGTCTGTCCGCATTCGCCGAAACAAACAACACCCCGTCCATTCACACAAAATGTCGCACCGGTGCGACATTTTACGGCCTCTCCAGTTTATCTTCAATATAGGCTTCAATTTCGGTAGACGCCATGGTGGGTTTTATGTGATTTAATAACTCCATGATCAGATCTTCTTTTTGTATTTCCCCTGTGCCTTTTTTGTCCTTCGTTTCAACAAAAGATTTCTCAATTGCGTTTACTCCTTCCGTTATATAACGCATTTTCTTATGACCAAATTCAATAACTTTTTCGCGGGTAAATAATCGGGGGTATCGTGAAACGAGTTTTAAGATAGAAATATAAACATAGATCGTTTGCCTCGAAAACCCGAGTCGTATATTCGACTTCGTCGCCCCGGTCTTGCCGATTTAAGATTTTATCATTTCGCGCCATTTTGGAACTCCTTGTTCCTATTATAGCCGTTTTTTGGATTTTTTTTCACGAAACACTGCTTTTTAAAAGAAAATGTAAAAGTTTTATAAACTTTCTGTGCCAACTTTCTGTGTACCAACCTCGAATCGATTTCGTTCAATACGTCGGGGGTGGCTTAGGCTCTTTGGGTATGTGTAGCATATATGCGACACATACTTAAAAGCCGTTGCCAGGGGGCAGACTTGCCCCCAACATTACAAAAACATAATATTTTAATAGACAGCACATGTTATTTTATAAAATCTGATCGGGTCAGCCGAAACAAAATAAAAAACAATAAAAGGAAACACTATGCACAAACGCAACAATACATTAAAAATTTCAGCAGCACTATTTATACTCTTCAGTCTATTTCTGGTTTCTTGTAAAAAATTAGACCCTAAGAAAATAACCCTGAATGAAAAACTGACTCAGGAAGCCATATCACAACTTGCCCCGGCCATGATGAAAAACTTGCATGAGAAAGTACAATCAGAGGGCTATGCAGGTGCGGTAGAATTTTGCAATATCTTTTCACCCCGTCATGGGAAACAAAAAAACCAGGAGATTCTCGAAGAGTTTAAAAAGACCTACGGTGTTGAAGAGTTTTCTATACGCAGAATTTCTTTAAAAAATCGTAACCCCAAAGCCGCTCCGGATAAAACCATGACTGAAGTTTTACAAACCTGGGAAGATGACCTGCAGAAAAATCCAGCTGGCCCTGTGCAGCTAGAGACAAAAACATATTATGAAGACGACCATTACACCACTATGACGCCTATCCGAATTCCCGGTAACTTTTGCCTGGGCTGCCATGGGACGCCAGAAACAAGAGACACCAAAGCTTATACCAAAATTAAAGAACTCTACCCAGAAGATAAAGCCACTGACTACAGTGTTGGCGATCTGCGCGGAGCCTTTGTTGTTAAAATAAAATACTCCAAATAAGCTTTAATGGCAAACTAATTTTGAAATAGGAGAAAATATGTTTGAACCGATTCATATACCGGCTGACGCTGTGATGTTGTTTAACAAAGTTAAATTGAAAGAGGGTGTGTCCATGGAAGATGTGGAACTCACCATTGGCGAAATGTGTAATGTCGTAAAAAATACATACGGCAATGACAGTGGCGGTTTTATAGCCGGGCAGGTATTTAAATATGCCGGTTTTGTTTCTGACGAAGGTAGCCTGGGTGAACATGGCCCTGAAGAAGATCATATTGTTATTGTGACCTACTGGAAGAGTTTTGCGCTACATGAGAAATCTCACGCCGACAATGCCTTTAAAGAAAAATTTGACGCTCTGGTAGAATTTGCAAGGGAATCAAAAGAGCTTGGATATGAAATAGAGTGGCAGGGAACCCCCGAATAAATAGATTTGGCTTAGAGAGTGACTCTTTGAGCCGTTAATCCGTAAATTTAATTTCGCCACTCTGAAGATCTTTTTGGGCTTTTTCCATAGCCATGCTTATTACGTTTTTGGAAAATCGGGCTCCGGCAGCTTGAAGTTTTTCAACGCTAACAGGTATTAATAACTTTGAATAAAACTGATTGGCAAGCGTAAGTATTTTCAAACGATAGAAGGCATCTAAAAATGTTGTATCTACTATAAGAATCCGATTATTCATAAAAATCATCGTCGTCATTATCGTCGCCGTCGTCTGACTTGCTGAGTCCCCATAACAAAAGAAGCCCCTTTCCCATCATCTAGTATTATACTTTTACTTATTTATTTAGTAATAAAAAAATATCGGGGGGTTAAGCGGAAAAGTCGCAGGCTTTGTAGCGGAAGGGGGGCTCCCCCTTTTTAAATTGTAACTACCCGGTATAAAGCCAAAGCTCGCGCAATGAATCGAGAATCTTTGAAAGAAACAATTTTCTATCGTTCCGAACTTGTTTATACGTCAATGGCAACGGCACAGATATCATCAAGTACGGAGCCATTGCTGGTTTCTAGTATTTTCTTGCTCATTTTTGCGATCAAATCTCTATTGGAATACTCCAATGCATGGCATAAAATTCCATAGACGCAAGTGTGGCGAAACGAGTCAAGGCCGGTTTCCATATTCTCGTAATCATAGAATATTGTGTCAGTGAATCCATCGCTATAAAAAAGGAGCTTGGTGTCTTTTTGAAGTTTAATAATTTTGTTTTTGTATGTTACCTTGTGGCCGACACTTTTTGCAAACACCCCCAGCGGCGGACCTTGAGGTGATATATTCATAAAGTCCAGGTGCACACTTCTGGTATCTTGTGTCGTAGTTTTGCTCTTGCTCTCAGATAAAACAATGGGTGGGGGATGAGCGGCGCTTGAAAATTCAATTTCCATTTTTGTTTTATCGATAATTCCATAAAATGCGGAAACAAAATTTCCATCTAAAAAAGAATAAAGATTTTCATTTAATAAAGTAAGAAACTTTTTAGGTGAGTTTAATATCTCATCTGAGTCTTCGTTTTTAATTGCATTCCTTATTACACCATTGATCATGACTGTAATCAATGCCGCCGTCACTCCATGGCCTGAAACATCACTGATGAATATTCCGATTTTATTTTTATCTTCTTCGAAGCGAATGATATCAAAATAGTCCCCACCAATTTGCTCCATCGGTAAATACACGCAGCCTATATTTTCATTTTTATCTAATGACGGAATCAGGCCCTTTTGAATTCTGCGTGCTTTGTCTAAATCTTTTTCGAGTAATTCTTTATGCAGATTCAACATCTCATTGTGAAACCGTGTTTCAGCAACTTCTTTTTCCTGGTTTACATAACTAACTTGAAGTTGTTCTTTTTCTGCGCGCAGAATATTAATTCTATCTGCCAGAGCGATGCTGAGAAGAAGTGCTTCCAGGGCGACTCCACATTGCATCCCATACTCTGTAATAAAATTAATAGGCAATATTCCAGTAAATTTTAGCATAAGGGCAAACATACCAAAGATCAGCACGCCCCAGGCTATTAAATAATACCTGGCTGGTTTATATCCACGATGTAAAAAGTATATTCCGGCAACAATCGACAAAACTCCGCCTAATATCCCCGAAAACGCCCATGGTCCCAGAAAAATATCCATAGGCAAAAAAGCATAAAAGATCGAAGAGACTATGTAATATATCAAAAGACCACGGGCAGAGTAATACAAAAACCTCGTCTCTTTTGTCAGGTTTAAAAAACTTCCCATAAATAGAATTGTGCCTGCTAAAGAGATGTTTGAGGTGAAAAACGCAGAATAATTTTTCCACCATACCGAAGAATCTGGCCACAAAAAGTGATCGCCGTATCCCCTGTACACAGCAGTAGTAAGAGTGATTCCGGTTAAATAGATACAGTAATAGAGAAAACTTTTATCTTTAATTCCAAAATATAAAAACGAATTGTATAAAAGCATCACGAGTAAAATCCCAAAAAATATCCCCATCACCAGGGTCTCTATGCTTGAATTTTCATGGTAGTCTAACTCCTCCCATAAGTAAAGAGGAAGTTTAGCCAGGCCCGCATCTTGTATATAAATGTATATTTGCGCTTTCTCGCCAGGTTGTATCGATATGGGAAAGGCGGGGTTTTGTTTTTTGAAATGGAGATCGTCATAATGAACTTTTTGGCCCGCCTTAAAGCTCTGAATTTCTCCATTTTGGTGTATTGCAAAAAACTGAACATCATCAATATTGGCTAACTGAAATTCAAAAACCCAATCTGTAATATCTGTATCATTAAAAACCTGGGTTTGAAACCAATGCCCTTTGTTCGTAATTCCAAAATTCGGGATATCACCATCTGCTTTCTCAAATTCAGATGTGTCCTTTTGAGAGATCTCTTTAAATGAAATAACTTTGGTGACTTCTGAAAAAACTAACATTTTTGATCCAACTAGTTTACCGCGATACTCACTTGTTTTCAAGGTTGGCGCATCAGACAATGATTTACTGGCTTGTATGGGAAAAGAGCTAAAAATTAAAAATACCACTAACCATATGAAGAATATCGTCCATGGAGCAATGCCTCTTTTTAGTCTATGTAGGAGTACATTATAAATAGATAAACGAATCGAATTATAATTTACAAAAGGCAATCTCATTTAATGACCAAACACGAATAAAGCACTCAAGAACAAGCAGAATTTACATCGGATACAAACTTTACGGCGTCGGTTGCATAAAGCAGGATATCCAAAAGATACACTTCTTCCGGGTTTTCCAGGGTAGTTTTTTCAATTAAATTCAGATTTTCGGTAATAATTGCCTGCATATTTCAAACTGTCACTTTTATATTCCCGGTCAACATTATTTTACATCCATTCGTGAATAAAGTTGGCGACGTTTATGTGATCAAGACTCTTTCTTTATTTGTATCGGGCTTGTCGTCGCTTACCCAGAATCATCTTCGTTATCTAACCTGCTGAGTCACCCGGACGATGTTTACGGAACTGTTACCAACCTGAATTCTACCTATACGGTCAAAGTCTACAACTCAACTCCATATACATTTGAAAACGTAACGATAAACGGAACAAACCTTGGCAGGTTAGGCGAATTGAGTTCTACAACATCGGGGGTGAATACTCTCGACACGGATATTAAACTATTCTATCAATTGGAAACTTATTATATGGGCATTTGCGCATATCAGGATAAAAGTTGCAGCATTTCTTTGGTCGGTAAAGGTCTACACACATATTTTATTCATGTTATAGATCTTGGAAATAGTTGCATACTAAAATAGTTTCAGCTTTTTCCCAGGGTACTCTTTTCGATTAAATCTACGCCTCTTTTAAAAGCTGTTTCAAGTTCTTCTTTCAACTTGCCACACTTCCGATACGCCCTGACTGTGAATATATTATAGTCCGAATGTGCAATAAATAAAGTTATTATTCGCGGATATTAATATTTTATGAACGAAGGTATAAATATTTCTAAGATTAAAATAAATTGTGAAAGTTCAAATATTTGCATACACAATGTACAGAATAAACCATATCGAATTTGCAGGGGTCCTATGTAATAGTAAATAGACAATATAACAGTGCGTGGTACGAAGGAAAGCTAATTCTAAGTGTGGGTCGAACAGATATGCAGCAGGGCAATGTAGTCGCATAAAAAAGTATTATTATTCCGGTCAAAATAATAAGCTAAATTCTTAATCTTGTTTAATTGAAATATTTTACTTTGGTAATTTGCTCAGATATGTCCCAGAGTTTTTTAGCATCTTCTTTATTATGGGAGCCTTTACTTGAAATTATCGACACCGGAAAACCTGTCGCCATTTTGTGAGGACCATAGAAGTCTCCGCCTTTTACATCAATGCCAACGCATGCCCGAATCTGCGGCAAAGCTCCCCGGGCAGTGGTTTGAGCTATAACAGGAAGCAGAAACTTGATTACCGGAGTGTGACGGGTCAAATCTGATATCGCAGCTCCGGGGTGAGCCCCGACAACAATAGTGTCGATTTTATGTTCTTCAAATTTTCGTTGTAATTCGTATGTAAATAATAAGTTGGAGAGTTTCGAGCGGTTATATGCTTTCATGGGAGCATATTGTTTTCCATTTTCATAAAGCAGGTTTGAAAAATCCATTTTGCCAAACCGATGTGCGCCACTACTGACATTGACCACGCGGGATTTGGGAGTTTTTATAATCAAATCAAGAAGTAGACCAGTTAACATATAAGGACCAAAGTGGTTTACCCCCATTTGACCTTCAAGACCCTCGCCTGTTAGAAAATAAGGAGTACCCATAATTCCTGCATTGTTCAACAGAACATCAATTTTTGAATGCTTTTTATGAATACCCTCTGCAAATTTTTCGATTGAGCCGAAATCCTGCAAGTCGAGTTCTTTGACTGTAATATTGCCTTTGATGTTACCGGAGTCGATCTCACTTTTTGCTTTCTTGCCTTTCTCAACCGAACGACAAGCCAGAATGACTTCGGCCCCTTTTTCGGCAAAAGCTTTGACTGATTCAAAACCAAGACCTGAGTTTCCCCCGGTTACTATAATGACTTTTCCGGTTAAATCAGGAATATTTTCAGTGGTCCATTTATCGTTTCGCATCCGTTAGCTCCTGCGTGACCTACCGTTTCTATTATGGATTGCGAGCGTCCAACGCTTCACCTGGATAAAAAATCCTTCTTTCCGGTATTTTAATCACTGTTTTTTATTGATTTTGCCACAGTTCAGAAACCTATATCATTGACAATAGTTTTTATATAAGTTATAAATTTCAAACTAAAATCCAACTGTTACCATAGGCCAAAATTTCCGTTCGTGGAATTTGAAGGGCCTTGCAGTCTGACGCTTCCGCTTACGCCTGCTACGGCCTGCCGCTGAGTCTTCGCTCTATGGACCACTTACAACCTTACCCGCCACTGGGGCGATCGCTTTACGCACGACCCTCCAAAGATGTTAAATACGCTCACTGCTACTGGTTTTCAGTTTTGTGGGCGTCTGAATTCTTCATCTTTCGGCTTGCCGATTTTGTCTTAGTAATATAGTTTATAATAATACGATATGGAGAATCAAACATATTCTAAAAAACATAGATGGACGCTACACGTTGTTGGTTATTGCCTTCTGGGTTTAGTTCTATATCTGTCTATATACAACGGCAACATTGGGGCGAATAAATTGGGCGTCGTGCAAGAGGCATCTAATTCAACAGAATTTAATGCCTCAGAATCTCAAGCGGCAAAAGGTAAATTTATGAAACATGAAAACAACTCTGCGAAAAATCCTGTTTTAACGGAAGGAAATTATAACAACCTGAGTTCCGAAGAAGAAAGGGTGCTCTTGCAAAAGGGAACCGAAAAACCTTTTACCGGAAAATACAACGACCACGAAAAGAACGGAATCTACGCCTGCCGCCGCTGCAACGCTGCGTTGTATCGCTCCGACTCAAAATTTAATTCACACTGCGGTTGGCCGAGTTTTGACGACGAAATAAAAGGCTCGGTGAATAGAGTCCCCGACCCGGATGGAAGCAGAACGGAAATTACCTGCGCCAACTGCGGAGCCCACCTCGGGCATGTTTTCGTTGGTGAAGGAATGACCCCGAAAAATCTGCGCCATTGTGTAAATTCCCTATCACTGCAATTTATACCTGGTACAGTAGATTAGGAATACAAAAAAACTTCTCTATTCCTCCCCATCATGCTTTCTTTATAATGCCTAGTATTTATTCAGGGTTTCGAGTTTTACCGGTGTTTCCGGTGGCTGATTTTTGTATATTTTTCTGTACCATTCATAATAAGCAAGACCTCTTGGAGCGTTATGCGGCGATCCTGGCGCGTCATAATATTCCCGGTAGCGTCCAAGCAGGTGGCCAAACTCATGCACGGCCATCATGGCTATAATATAAACAACCCGATGTTCAGGAATCGACCCTCGGGCTTCTTGAAAAAAATCTTCGTGGGATATAAATGGAAAAAGGGTCATAGCAATCGTTCCCTGAAATTCATTATAAATACTGTTTTCTGTAATCGCTGAAGTGACTCCGCCGCGATTAATAACATAAACAGGCATCCCTTCGTCCGCGCCAGCAATAATTGAATTTGTTATTACCAAATCGGCCTCACGAATATTCATTAAAAGCGCAGACCAGTACATATACTGTTGTGTAATTTCGTATTGCCCATCGCGCAAAGGTGTGGGCTTTAAAGTATTCGTACTTCCAATCTCATTATGTTTGCGTAAAAACTCCGCATAAAAATAATCAACGGTTTTTTTATGTGTATTGATTTCACTTCTTTTTTCGACAGGAATATAATTTGTCACAATCTTCGGCGATCGATGTTTAATTTCATTTGAGATTGTTTCGCGTAACCTCTCGCGATCTTTATCGAGGTTTAAACGCAGGTAGTGATTTCCCACCCAAAACCGAAACGGGGGTTGCATAAACGCCTCCGAAAAAGAGGCAAAAAACGAGATAATCTCTTTTTGACCAACCTCTTCTAACTGTATGGTATAACCCAGGTATTTTTTTACACCAATTTCAATTTCCCTGTACAACTCTTCATATTCAGAGCTGCTAAAATCGGGCAGGCGCTCATCTTGCACCCTCAAAACACGAATCTTATACGTTTTCGTTTTATCCAATGGTTTCAATTCGGGAATAGCGTTATAATATGAATCCCACGCCGCTTCGTCCCCACTTTGCACCGACTCACGATTTAGAGACGGTATCTCTTTTTTTTTAAATTTATCGCAGTTTACAGATAATAAACATAATGACATTAACAAAAAACAAGTCCACAACTTCATACATCCCCCAGATTCTACTGTTTCTACCGTTAATATTTTACACGCTCTCTTGCCAGTCAAGAAGGAAAATAAAGCTTCTCCTTGTTTTAACTTTTCTTTTTCAAAGTTTATACTTTTTAGCAAATTCAGCTTTTTGTTCTTCTAAAATAGCTTTTCCCGTTTTCGCACCGTGTTGAAGTAACAGATCAATAATAGGAGTATCTTTAGAAGGGTATTGAGCAATATCCAGCATCGTTATATAACTGCGCATTATACTTTGAATATGGTTTATATCATCTACATGAGTCAAAAGAATTTTCACTAAATTTGTGGCGCCATTAGAAATGGCCTTTTTTATCGGTGTGTCATGCGCGGATGAATAGTGCACAACAAGAGGATTTGGAAAATATCCACGATACAATAATTTGCTTAAAAAATAGTTATATTTTGAAAACACAGCCCAATACACCAATGGATATTCCAGATTATGGCGCGGGGCATTTATAAGCACTTGCATAAGCTGGTGACTCCCTTTGTCAATTGCATAGGCAAGTAATTTAAAACCGACAACCAATCCGTTATTCAAGTACTTTTTTACAACCTCCGTGTCATTCGAATCCATAGCTTTCCAGAACTTTAAATCATTTTCATTGGCTCCGGCTTCTATAAGCAACTTCATCATTTCCGCATGACCTCCCATATAAGCATACACCAGTGGTGAATACCCTTCCAGAAGTTGGACGTCAACGTTTACCCTATATTTAATTAGTAATTTGACAAGCGGAATTGAACCTGACCTGACTGCGATAACAATTGGCACAGGACGCCCGGCATTTGGGTCCAGGCCCAACTCCAGAAGCTTCTCGATTGTTTCCATAAATTCTGGAATATATTTTGAATCGGCTCTAGTTCGAACCAAAGAGGAAACATAAGATGACAATAATGTGTCGCCATTATAATAAGAAGCGTTTAAATTATAACCTGCCCGCCCCATCTCATAAATCATCTGAATTTCTTTTTCATGATGTCCCATTACATCCCTATACAATAAAAATAAATTGTGTTGCTCACTAGCTAAGGGAAACCTGTTTTTCAACATCCAATCGATAATTTTATAATCACCAGACCGATAAATTACTCTATACCAGTCAATCTCATCTTTTCTTGATTTAAGTTTATCTAAAAATGAAATTTGAATTTTAAGAGAACAATTTTTAATAATTTTCCTGGCAATACGGGTAATCGTATCCTTATTCATGTCTGATGGATTCCATGTGTAAATATATTTAGACATTAAATTTTCTTTTTTTAAGCGACACGCAATCGTAGGTTCCACATCCATTATTTCAGGAATAAAAACATTCTGATCTTGCATAAATTGCACAAGCTTTGTCGCCTCCCGGGATTCATAGTAAAACTGATTCCACTCATACAATGATATAAAATTTTTCATATTAACTTTAGGAATTAATTTTAAGTATTTTTCATAATCATTGTTATTTACCGCGTTGTATAGATCTATATGGTATTTGTTAAAACCGGATTTTGCGCCATGACCGGAAAGCAGTTTCAAGTATTTTTCAGGCTTGTATTTTCGCATCGCTAAATCGTAGGCAGTTAAACCATCTTTATTTTTATGATTCAACAACTTTGTTCGTTTACAAATAACTTCAATGAGCTCTAATTTTTTATCAACCCTCCACTCCTGGTTGTACACCCATGATATCAGTAAACGCTGCAAATATGTATTACCCATATTGTCAATTCTGTCCACATTTGCCCCATTTTGAATCAAAGTTAAAGCATTTTCTGCCCAGAAGCTCAAATCCAGAGCGTCTTTACCACCTTTGGTTTTTGCCAAAATATCTGCGCCATGTTTTATTAACATTTTCGTAGTTTGCTCATCTCTACTAAGCATCAAGGCGGTGACTCCGATATTTGTTTGCGCGTTAACGTCTACTCCTTTTACAATAAAATATTCCATCAGGTCCGGATAACGCCACGAAGCCATTACGATGTTATAACCACTTTTGGCTTTTACATGTATATTGGCTCCCTTTTGTAAAAGCAAATCTACAATATTATAATACCCTTTGTACGCCGCCACATAAAGTGGTGTATATCCTTTGTTACCAGGATTTTCAATATTTGCCCCATTTTCAATTAAAAATTTTACAAGCTCATAATGCCCGAGATAAGAGGCGCTCAATAAAGCGCTCTCAGCACGATCGTCTATTGCATTAATATCTGCGCCATGTTCTAAAAGAAGTTTTACAGTTTCAACGTCGCCATTTGCGGCAGCTTTCAGAAGAGGCGTTTCACCCTCATCGCCTGCTTTAATATCTTTGGAATTGACATTTGCCCCCTTTTTTAAAGCGCGCAATATTCCATCGCCATACCCATTTACGGAATGAAACAAAATTGACTCATCGGCAATAGATAAAACTTTTTTAGTATTCGCCTGCAATGAAAAATTTACCACCAGGATTAAAACGAATGAAGTGAAAAAGCGCATACATCATTATCGGCCTTCAAATCTAACACAATTATCAATTTCATAAAAATTATATTCTTCGGTACAGGTTTTATATGAGTTAAAGTACAAATAATTACAAAAACTACATTAGAGATATAAGAATTTAAAGCGACCGCAACAGTCTACCAGGACGTTCCTGATTCCATAATCTTCTTGCTGTATGAACTCACTCTTAATTTCATGTTTTCGTTATGAGAAAAGAGAGTCGTTATCATCTATATTGGAAAAGAAACCTGCTCTATCTGACAGTATTACTGTCAATCTGGTTTATCGTGTCGTTTGGGTTTGGAATTTTATTTGTCGATCAGCTGGATAAAATTCGCATCGGGGGTTTTGGACTGGGTTTCTGGTTTGCCCAGCAGGGTTCTATTTATATTTTTGTCGTTCTCATATTTATTTATGTATTCTTAATGAACCGTCTCGACAAAAAATACGATGTCGATGATGCAGAGCCCTCCGACAACACGAAAGACAAAAAAACCCTTGTAAAAGGATCATCAAAATGAATGTTCAGGCCTGGACCTTCCTTTTGGTGGCAACCTCGTTTGCGCTTTATATTGGAATCGCCATCTGGTCTCGGGCGCGTACAACGGGTGACTTTTATATAGCAGGTGGTAACGTATCTCCTCTTTTTAACGGGATGGCAACAGCCGCCGATTGGATGAGCGCAGCTTCCTTTATTTCGATGGCTGGTTTAATCTCGTTTATGGGGCGCGACGGTTCCATCTATTTAATGGGATGGACCGGGGGTTATGTACTTCTAGCGCTTTTACTGGCTCCGTACCTACGTAAATTTGGTAAATACACAGTCCCCGATTTTATAGGCGACAGATATTACTCCCAAAGCGCTCGTGTTGTGGCGGTGGTCTGCGCAATTTTCATCTCGTTTACATACGTTGCCGGACAGATGCGCGGTGTGGGAATTGTCTTTTCACGATTTCTCGACGTCGATATTGACGCGGGGGTCTTAATCGGCATGGCAATTGTCCTTTTTTACGCAGTTCTCGGTGGGATGAAAGGTATCACCTACACTCAGGTGGCCCAATACTGTCTTCTTATATTTGCCTATATGGTTCCCGCCATTTTTATTTCCATTCACATGACCGGCAATCCGATACCACAACTTGGATTCGGAAGTGAAATTATCGGGGGCTCGGAGTACCTGCTCGACAAACTAAACGGTCTACACGAACAACTTGGTTTTGCGACTTACACCAGTGGGACAAAAAGTACCCTTGATGTCTTTTTTATTACGGCGGCTCTGATGGTCGGTACAGCCGGTCTCCCCCATGTAATCGTCCGTTTCTACACCGTAAAAAAAGTTTCGGCAGCGCGAGTTTCTGCGGGGTGGGCTCTGGTTTTTATCGCCATCTTATACACAACAGCGCCAGCCGTAGCAGCGTTTGCCCGTGCAAATTTATTGACCACAGTATCCGACACAAAATACACAGAGGCCCCTGCATGGTTTCAAAAATGGGAGAATACAGGTCTAATCAAATTTGAAGATAAAAACAACGACGGTAAAATTCAATACACCGGTTCGGCCTCGCAAACCCCCAACGAACTGACCATCGACCGCGACATTATGGTATTGGCAAACCCTGAAATTGCTAAACTACCCAACTGGGTCATCGCGCTTGTCGCCGCAGGAGGGTTAGCCGCCGCCCTATCAACCGCCGCAGGTCTCCTACTCGTCATTTCCACCGCCATCGCGCACGATCTTTTAAAACGCAGTTTCAAACACGACATCACCGAAAAACAAGAGCTGCGTTACGCCCGCCTGGCCGCAGGTGTCGCCGTCTGCATCGCGGGATACTTTGGTATAAACCCGCCCGGTTTCGTGGCCCAGGTCGTAGCCTTCGCCTTTGGTCTCGCCGCCGCTTCATTTTTTCCCGCCATCGTCATGGGCATATTCTCACGACGCATGAACAAAGAAGGAGCCATCGCAGGTATGGTCACAGGCATCACCTTCACCGCCGCCTATATAATCTACTTTAAATTCATCAGCCCCGAATTAAACACCACCGAGCACTGGTGGTTCGGTATTTCCCCCGAAGGTATCGGTACACTCGGTATGCTTTTGAACTTCACCGTATCGATATTGGTATCAAGCCGCACAAAAAAGCCACCACCAAATGTCCGCGAAATGGTCGAACAAATACGAATCCCCCGAGCAGCCGGTAAATCTCACGAACTCGAAGTTTAAAGGGGGCCAAGTCTGCCCCCTAGACCGCACACGGTTGCGGTCTACCCCCCACGTTTTTTTCAAAACTTGTTAACTTCGTTTTCGAATTTTTCTTTATACAATATTTATATCTTATGCCCGGCTGACCGCCGGGGAGTGTCACTTTTCTTTTCCGCAAAAGAAAAGTAACCAAAAGAAAACGTCCCATCCCGCCACCGTCCTGGCGGGGGGATGGGAGATATTGAGCCTCCCGGTATTGGTTCACTTATGGAAGATTTCTGGCTTCGCGTTTTTTAGAACCTTCCGGTATTGGTTCTGGTGGGTGGTTTATTTTGGGGCTTCGCGTTATATAGAAAATTCACCTGATGGAATCGCCGAGAGGAAATACCATTCAAACGCGACCTATCGGGGCGAAGTTAAAATCGAAGCGTGTGTTGAATGGGTTGCATCATATTTATTATTGGTCGGGAAATAAATCTGGCCTGCTTGATTTTAAGAAAGTCGCCCTCCTTGCCGGGGAAATTGGAATCATCGAGCCTCCAGGTATTGGTTCATCTATGGAAGGTTTATGGCTGGTTTACTATTATTACAAAGATCAGCTAAAAAAATGAATAAATGGTTATTTGTTGTTCCTTTGCTGTTTGGCCCCATGATAGCTGTCATATCTGGCCCCTATGTTTCTTTCATTAATGCTTTATTACCTCCACAGAGATCGGTATTGTTAAAAACCAAAGTGGTTAAAAAGTATATAGATAAAATTTTTGTTCAATCGACCACATTGAGTCTCCCATATATTGTCATTGATTACAAAGATCCATTTGGTGAAAACTACAAGATACAAGTGCAAAAGGATGAATTCAACAAAATTTCCATTGGAGATACAATTGAGAAAAATTACTACATTGGAGGCCTTGGGTATATTTATTATTATAAAAAGCAAAGAGATACAGAAAAAATGCAAAATTATCAACAGATGTATAAAACTCAAAAAGAGATTCAAGAACTTCAGCAACGTAAATATTTTTTCAAGCAACCGTTTAAGGGTGATAATTAAAAATAGGGGAAAATTATTTATGTTTGGCAATCTGGATAAAGCGATTGAAAAAATTTGATCCAACAATCATATATTTCAATGACACTGACAGGATTAAAAACAATCTTCTTATTAAGGACAACTCTATAATTCCTAATGACCCGAGTTCAAATAAATAAATTTGCTATTATTGCATTACTTCGCATAAGAATAGTTATCGAAAATAATTGTGTACATAAGTCAGCGCACCCGTCCATGGGCGCTACAGAAAAAGAAAGAATTGTAATGATTGACAACACTACTGTCTATCTACATTTACATTTTCATGAACCAGCACGAGAAAATAAATTATATCGAACTGCCCTGTAGAGATTTCGACGCTACAAAATCATTTTTCGAACAGGTATTCAATTGGCAGTTCAAAGACTATGGGCCTGAGTATATTGCATTTTCAAATGCGGGAATTGAAGGTGGATTTTATAAATCTAAATTAAAGGTGTCTACGAATTCGGGGAGTGCATTGATTGTGTTTTTCAGCACTGACCTGGACAGTACATTGTCTAAACTAATGGAAGCTGGTGGTTCTTTAATTAAACCTATCTTTGATTTTCCTGGTGGACGAAGGTTTCACTTTGCCGATCCAAGCGGTAATGAATATGCAGTTTGGTCCGATCAATCATAGATCATAATGTCATGTTGGGATTATAATGATGAATTTATTCGATGACCCAGAAAAAGTAATTGAATATATCAAAATGAGTAAGGGCTATAATGGTCGCAGCTTAATAGAAAAGTTGAGGGAGTATTTGCCTCATGGTTCCTCCTTGTTAGAAATCGGAATGGGCCCAGGCAAGGATCTTGATATATTAAGTGAGGTTTACCATGCGACAGGGTCGGACAGATCTAAGTTATTTGTGAATCGCTATAATGCTATGCACCCAAACTCTGAAGCTGTTTTGTTAAATGCAGTCGATTTAAACATTGATAGAACCTTTCAAGGGATTTACTCCAACAAAGTACTTATTCATTTGAATAAAAACGAATTGGAGCAGTCATTTCAAAGCCAGTTAAATATTTTAGAGACAGGGGGCATTGCTTTTCATTCATTTTGGCGAGGAGATAAAGAAGAGTCTTTTGACGGTCTAAGGTTCGTGTATTACACAATCGAAACGATTTCTCCTTTGATCCCGCCTAAATTAAAATTGATTTATCATTATAACTACAAAGAGGATAGTGATAATGATTCTTTCGCTATTATTCTCAAGAAGATTTAGTTTTAACAAATTTGACCTCCATGTCAAATTTGCGTTTGATTATACAGACAATTACATCAGAAAAAATTAAAACGTTATGTGTAATATACTTGATGGTAGAAGAACAGAACCTGAGGATTGGAGCTCTGCCCTGGGGAGTGGTTAAGGGTATCCTCACGCGAGGTCAGTCTAGAAAGCGGTGTAGTTGGAAGGATCAAGAATATCGCTGAAGACAAAACATAGGCACATTCAGACTAATCAATAAGTCTCCATTTAAACCCGGGGCTTTCCCCCATGGTATACCTGAACTCTATTTCACTGGCATTTTCAGGCCTGCCAATGTCTCTCAAAGGCAGGGGCAGCATCTTCTGGTACCTGTACTGAAACTGCCGGAAAAAAGGAGTACCCCGAACCATCTCTAACTACTTTCTTCCTAAGTTCACAAGCGCTCTCAGCAGTGAAATCGAGAAGCCTACCAAGGGCTATTCTCCTCCTGTTGTTACCTGGCTCTTTCAAGTCAGCTTCCGGTATCTCCGAGTTGGCAGGGTAGAGCGTTATTTCTCTACTATTATCTGCTAGACAGGCATCGATCACTACCCTTTGAGGAATAAATATACCTCCATGACAGAGTTGCCCTGCCAGGTTTAAGGTGATTTCGACCTGCGGCTCCACTTCGAATGCCCGCAGCATTGTTTCAGTAACGATAATGTTGAATTGCTTTCCTTCAGAATGACGATAAGTCGTTGCGTCGCTGGGAACATAATCGGATACATAATTATTATTAGAAAAAAGATCTATTAGGCGCTTTGCCGACTCGAGGGCAGTTTCGTTAATCTCGAGCAGTGTGAACTTTACCTCTTCAGGAGAAAACCTATCCATAAGCGGCAGAACAAGAGTGGCATACGGTCCGCACCCGGCATAGAGCACTTCGACAGGGCCGCCCCCTTTCCTCTCTATTGAATCAGCTATGGCATCATGCAATCCCCTCAGGTATTTTGAAGTCCTGGAATATTCTGTAACACAGCGGCCCGCTGCCCAACTGGAAATGGCCTTACCGCTTTTAAGCATAATATCTTCCTGTTCTTCCCTTTGGTCCAGTTCACCGCTTCCGACTCCGCTTACATCGATGAATAATTGGTGCATTTCATTGCATGCATCCAGAAGTTCTCCAGGGTGTGTTGTCTGGTCGAGAATCGTTTCGCTTGTTTTCCGGAGCTTACTACGGGCTATTTCAATTTCGCTGTTTGAATGTTCCATAAGATTTTTAAAAAGTATATTCAAAAGCAAGCCTATTGTCCAGCTAAATTAAATGATTGAAAAATATTGTTGTTTAACTCTTGCCATGATCACAACTGAGATAACACTTTCCAAGCAAGACATCTATGAAGATTCCTTCCACACTGATCCTAACAAATTATTAATAAAAACTATTCGTATTTATATGGTTCTGAAAAGATGTTAATTCTTGACGCGATCGGATGATTCCGGAATGGGTGGTAGAATGTACCGGAATATGTAATTGACCATTTTTGATTAAATAACTTACGCCAATATATTCTTAACAGTCCAATCTTCGAATAGTGTGTAAAAACGAAATGAAAATAAATTACTTCTTATTAATTCTTATTATAATCTCTGTAAATATATTTGCAGGCAATCGATCCATTGAGGAAAAAATGGAATATGTTGCGAAAGGACCAGAAAAGTGCGTTAAGGGCGATTTTGTCAGACGCAGAAAACAACCGAATGTAAAATCAACAATCCTTGCAAATCATTTTTGGGGTGATGCTTTTCCCACTGTCACGCAAATTGGAAATAAAATTACAATTGGCAAGCAAACTAATTATTGGTATCAAGTAAGTTTTGATGATGGTTTGATGGAACCGAACCCGGTTATCAATGGCGGTTTTATTTTTGGCGCCTTTTTAGATGATTGCGATAAAATGAACAAATTGCTTTTCAAAAAAATATATAACAGCTCAACTTTGGAAGAAAAATTAACTTATCGGCGACTTTACGTAGGTGAGCGTTTATTGCCAAATGGGAAATCGACACGAACAATAGGTCAAAATGTAGGATGTTGTGGGAATGACCTGATTATAACTAGCTGGTTTACCTGGAAACGTGTTAAAAAAGGTATCGAATTTAATATTTTTTATGAAGAAAGTAATGATTATGCTGGCACCCATATAAAATATAAAACATCATGTGTTATAACTGACGTTGCAGTTTCTATTATAAAAGAAAGAGAAACTAAGTTTACACCCTATTACTTAGAATATATTGAATTACTATTTCATACTACAGGCAAATCGAAACATTGTAGCCTCAAACCATTCCATTTTCATAAAACATCAAAGACCATGAAATAGAATAATAATTTATTTGGGCTCTTCAAAACCATCATCTTCGCCTAACAGACTCCATGTTTTAGTTGCAAACAGTGGTTGCGACAGTGATCAACCCCCCACATTTTTTTTCAAAACTTGTAAACTTCGTTTTCGAATTTTGTTATACAATATTTATATTTACTTTTCCGGCGACCGCCGGGGAAGTGTCACTTTTCTTTTTCCACAAAAAGAAAAGTAACCAAAAGAAAAACGTCCAATCCCGCCACCCTCCATGGTGGGGGGATTGGAAATATTGGGCATCCAGGTATTTGTTCTCTAACAGGAGGTATCTGGCTTCGCGGTTTAGCAGAGGGGTGTGGGGGGGCTGCGCGGTTTGGTACTTGTTTGTCTTGTGACATTTCGTTTGATCGAGATGTAAAAACTATAGGCAAGCATATAGCAACTGTTTTAAAAGAAGAACTTAAAGGATTTTCAGTTGTCGCAAATTTTGCGACAACTGCTGCTGATGGTCTGAGTTCCAATTAGAATATTTTCTTGACAAGTTGACAACTTGTTGTTACGTTCAATGCATGAAGGTTTTACAAGTAGGGGAACTAAAGGCCAATTTTTCGAAAATTATCGATGAGGTAAAACATGGAGAAGAAGTAACAATTTCTTATGGCAGGAGACATGAAAAAGTTGCCGTAATTATACCCTACTCAAAATACCAAAACAAACCTGAAAGAACGCTTGGTATACTAAAAAATAAGGCATCGTGCAAAATATCAGATAGTTTCAAAATCGGTGATGACGAACTTCTTACCTCATTCTCATAAAGATCCTTTTGATAGATTGATTATTTGGCAATGCATTCAATCCGGATTTACCCTTTTAACCAAAGATTCTCAAATCGACGAATACAAGAAATACAAATTAAAAACTATTTGGAAGTAAAGCTGAATAAACAGTGCTGATGGCAAAACATGTCAGGTGAAGAATTTTACAATCTGAATTTTTGTGGAATTCCACGGGGACCGCCGGATTAAGATTTGACATTTTGAATAGTTTATTTAGATTTCCGTAATCTATAGTAATCGAGTTTCGTCTAATACACAATTTGATACACAAAAAGAAAATACAAGTGTTTATTGCTTCCACCGGTGATCTGAACTGAAAATCACTCTAAAATTTAATTATACTGTTGACAGTTTATACGTCACCTTAATCAATTACTATAAAAATCTAAGAGGAGAGTATTATGAGAATTAAAATATTACGCATTACAATTTTATCAACGATAGCGATATTTGCATTTTCCTGCGTCAGTATCGTTAAACCGGGTGTAGAAAAGGTTAAAAAGGTAGCTCTAGTTTCATTTAAGTCTAACAAAGCCATGATCAACCGAAAAGACAGCACCACTATTACTTCGCTTGCAACACTTGGTGAGGGCCAGAAGAAGGGAGGCAATCCCATTCTTGCAAAGTTACTAAATAATACCAGTTCATTGTTCCTTAAAGAATTTGGAAGAATCGAACAATTTAAAATTATTTCGGGTTCTTCAGTTACAGGTTCCAATGCTTATAAAAAAATGGTTGCAGAGATGAAAACTATTTGGCGCAGCCTTGATCAGGGTTCAAAAGCTTTCTTTAACCAACCCCTGAGCGGTTACTCTGTAATCCCTTCAGGATTCGAAATAGGAAGAAACCTCTCAAAAAAGCACAAAGAAGGAAGCAAAAAAATCTTAGTCGAATTGGCTAAAGCCCTGAAAGTGGACGCAGTAATTCTGGTTGACCTCGACCTTGGTTATGAGCCAAGTGTAGCACTCGGGGGAACCGGAGCAGCGCGCGCTTCTGTATATATTACCGTATACATGATAAACAAAGACGGAGAAGAAGTGATCGTTGTATATCCCAGCAACAAATACAGTTCCAGTGGGGGAACACTTGGTATGATCGGCGGCAATGTTTTATTTACCAAAAAAACAATGCCTGTCTTTGCCAAGGAGGCAAAAATAGCGATTCAAAAAGTTATCGAAGACATTAAAAAAGGGTTATAAAATATTTTAAAACTTCTAACAAGCCGGGATAAATTCCCGGCTTGTATTCTTCAGTCTCCAGATACGAAAAAATATAATACGTCGGGGTAGCGCAAACCGCCGCAAGCGGTTGATGTGAGGGGCAGACTTGCCCCCCCAAAATTAATGAAGTTTGTCTTTACTTCGGAACGGGCAACAACTCTTTGATGTTGGAAATTCCGTACTGGCTTCGGAGCGGGTAGTGAACGTCGACCTTGGCGGAAATGTCTACGCAGGCTTGTCTTTCGAAGATGACTACGCAGTCGGAGCCACCGAATTGAAAGAAGGAGAACATTTCGCCTTTTTCGAGGTGTTTACCGACCATCTCTTTCTGGACCATTTCGTTGACTTTTTCGACCTGTTGGTCGTAGGTCATGTTTTTCTTCTCGTCTGCGGTCAATTCTATTGGTTTGTAAGTTCCGTCGGATTGTTTGCTGGCAAATACAACCGAAGATACTTGGGCCATTCCCATCGGTAAAATTGCTACTTTACCGATCGGGGTTTGAAGTACGATTAGTCCTCGGCACTGGACGAATTGGTAACCGGTCGGGTCTTCCGCGTCGAGCAGTCTTTGTGGAATTACCGTTCGGGCGAGTTCGCCGTGAATTTCTTCAGGGTCAACATCTTTCAGGTTGACTTCAAGGTAGACCTGGCCAGGGATGAATTTTGCTTCGATAACTTTTCCACCCATCGGTGTGTGTTGTCTGTGGTAGTCATAGGTGTTTAAAAAGCTGTGAACCAAAAGACCGCCCTCAAAATTTTCGGCGTATTCGCTGTCGGCGAGAAGTTCGTGAATGGGCCACTCAATGTGTTTAACCACAATGGAAGATTTAGCAGGCAACGGCTCGCCGACAGGAACAGTAATGGCACACTGCGTGACAAAAGTAGACTCGGCGGGAAATACTATGACACGGTCGTTATCAGGTTGTGCCACGGGACGTTGTACGGCAATATCTTGAAATTGACGGGCAAAAAATGAGTTGAACGTTTTATAATCCTGGGGAGGATGCTGGAACTGCTGCCAGTCATACTCGGGGGCGTATTTAAAACTTTCAAGGTGTCTGGCCGATTTTTCAGTGTCGAGAAAGTCACCCCAGCTTACGGCAAAATCACGAAGCCATTTTGAAATAGGGGAAAGGTCTTTTCCTTTGACCGGATCAATCGGGCTTTGAATCGATTCGAGTTCCGGTTGGTTGAAATAGTAGTAAAACTGGGTAATTCGCAGGTAAGGCGTTCTTTCGTGGTACGACTCACCATACATATCCCAGTGGCGAATTCCGGGTATCCAGGTTGCCAGACTGTCAACGTAATAGTAATACTGGTCCAGCGTTTTAATTTTTTTTAGCTCAGGAATTTTCTCTTCGGCGACTGTTGCAATGGCCGCATCAAACAAACCCTGGTAGTAATTTTTCTCGATAATTTCTTTCAACTCTTTCGTTACTTTTTGTCTGGGTTCATAGCTTACACCTATTGGCGGAAGGTTCCATAAAAAAGGACGCTCCATAACCTTCAACCATGCGCTCAACCATTGGGAAGCTTCCTCGCCTAATGTATCTGGTTTCGCCGCCAGCAATTCGTCAACGTGCGCCAGGGCGCGGTTTTGGTCATGGACTCCGGCTACACGACTGAGCGCTTTGGCGGATCTTTTTTTTACATTTCTACTCATATTATCTCCTTAAAACTTTAGTTTGTAAATTGTCTTTCAGGGATCAATTATACAAATGTCCTTACGAGTCAAATATATAAAATTAAATATAGTTTTTAAAAATTCAGGTATTAAACAGACCAGATAAAGTATTGACACTTTGAACTTAATATACAGATTTCCCTATAATACATAGTTTCATATCTAAACAGAAGCGGCAAAGTATATACAGGGAACGATCCAGGAGAATAAAATGGCGACAACTCGTAAAACAATATTGGTAAAAAACCAGTCTATCCGTGAAGTTATTGATGCCAGTAAAACGCATCTAAGCTCTAAAGGATTTAGAATTCAAGATACGAATAATAATTTAATATGTACTCGTGGTAGCGGCCTCTTGACATCTCAACAACGGTTTATTTTAAAATTCACCCAGAAAGACGAAAGCTCCATTCAAATAGACGGGGAGTTCTTTACACTTTCCTATTATTTTTTAAAAAGCACTGTTGATGAAAAAGCAATATCGGGCGCTATACCAAGACGCAAGGGGTATAAGTTGATGGAAGAATATATTTCGAGCATCGATGAAACAGTCGCTTAAAACCCGAAAGCCGGGTGCCTCTCTTCAAAAATGTTTTATTTTTATGCTGCGTAATTAAATATGGTTCGTGGAATCAATTTTCCGGGAAAAAATCTAATACAGTATTATGGACGAAATTAAAATTGGCGTTGCAGGGTACTCTGCCCAAAAATTCGATACATCTGAAGCTATAAAAATACTGAAAGAAGCGTATAATATTATTGCCGGCCAATTCGCGGGAAAATCGATTGTCGTGATTTCGGGCCTGACAGACATTGGAATTCCGGCGCTGGCATATAGAGAAGCGGTTTTAAGGGGTTGGCGAACCGTCGGGTTGGCTTGCGCGCTGGCGAAAGACTACGCCTGTTTTCCTGTTGATGAAGAAATTATTATGGGAAAAGAGTGGGGAGATGAAAGTCCCCACTTTTTAGAAATAATAGATGTGTTGGTCAGAGTCGGCGGAGGAAAACAGTCCTTGAAAGAAGCGGCGCAATTCAAAAAAAATGGACATCAGGTACTGGAGTATAATTTACCGGCCCTGCAAAAATGAATTTACACTGCCGTTGGGCGAATTAAAAGGTTAATATGAGTAAGCTAAGCGAACAATTTAAAAAAAATAGTATCGGTGTAAAAATGGCTACTATTGCCGTATTGGCATTGCTTTTATTGATACCAGCGTTCATGATTAGTTCATTAATCCATGAGCGACAGTCCAGAAAAAATGAAGTGATTTCAGAAATCAGTTCGAAATGGGGTAATGTACAGGTAATTACCGGTCCGTTTCTTTCGGTCCCTTATAAGAGCCATTATCGCAATAAGGATGGTGCAAAAAAATCTATAATAGAATATTATCATATTTTACCGGACAAGCTGAATTTTACAACCGATTTATCCAGTACTGTAAGGTATCGCGGTTTATATGAAACGGTTTTATACAGCGGCAATATACATATTTCTGCAAAGTATTTACCAATTAAAGTAAAGAACCGGGAAATCAGTAGAGAAATTCTCTGGGACGAAATTTATCTTTCTCTGGGTATAAATGATTTAAAAGGAATTACCGAGCAAATTCATATATTGGTAAATAATAAAAAATATTTAATGGAACCGGGTCTTATACATGAAGATTTAGCAGATTCAGGTGTAAGTACAACTTTACATAATTTCAATATTTCACGCCCAATAGAAATAGAGTTTGATGTTCAGTTAAACGGCAGCCGGTATATTCAATTTATTCCCCTGGGAAAAGAGACAACCTCAGAAATAAAATCTGACTGGAATACGCCAAGTTTTTCCGGATCATTTTTGCCTGTGGATCATACTATTAATAAAGATGGTTTTTTGGCGAAATGGAAAATATTACACCTAAATAGAAATTACCCCCAGCAGTGGGCTGCAGATCAATATGATGTGGAAAATTCCGCCTTTGGCGTAGATTTAATAATTTTGGCAGACGTTTATCAAAAGTCAATGCGAACATCAAAATATGCGATTCTGTTTATTGGATTAACATTTTGCGCTTTTTTCTTTTCTGAAATTTTTAACAAGCAAAGAATACATCCCGTACAATATTTATTTATCGGGTTTGCAATTGTAATTTTCTATATACTTCTAATCGCCATCGCTGAACATATTGGGTTTGGGTATGCCTATTTGTTGGCCAGTTCGGCTATTATCGCTTTAATAACATTTTATTCTGTACCGATGCTCAAGAATAAAAAAGTATCTGCTATTATTTTTTCTTTAATGGCAATACTGTATGGCCTTCTTTATATAATATTGCAGTTAGAAGACATGGCTTTATTATTAGGGTCGATCGCTATTTTTGGCGTACTTGCTGCAATCATGTACATAACCAGAAAAATTGATTGGTACCTCATTAATCTTGACGAAAAGTAAAAACTATATTTTATAATTCAAACGCTATGGAGGTTATTCCATACTGACGGTTTTGCGAATGAAATGGTTACAAAAATCGTGTTATTTAATGAATAAGAGAAATTGTTATAAGGCGCAGGAATTACGAAATACGAATTCGTCAATTAAATATATATAAAAAGGGATTTCCCGTAATCAGGATAAACATACTCTCTGTATTCTATTTCTTCGGAGACCTCATCGAACATAGGTGTAATCTGTTTGCCAGTTGTCTCATGCAATATCATTACAATGTGGTTCGGCGTAGAGATAATAAGTTTTTCATTATATTTCATCAATTGTTCGCTTTCACTTTCAATGTAGCGAAGTTCTTCTTTATTCCACTGTCGTGTAACTTCAGCATGAAGCACAGTAATCGGACCTGTGCGCGTTAAAATAGCCCCTTTTAATTCTCGAAGCAACTCTTTATACTGGTAACGTGCGTGAAAATGTTGCCCGGTATGATAAGCCTTACGTAGAGCAGGAATAATTCCATGAATATATACATCACCGTGCACTCTCGAATACTCGCCCGCCCGCGATATCCACTCGTCGCCTTCTTCCTGGTCGCTTTTTTTATTGTATATGGCCAGTAGCAAGCCATTCATTTTAAAAGAGTGTAAAGGCACTGTGCGCAGGCCTGCGATGGACCCGATCTCTTCAGCTGGAAACCGTTTTGCAAAAAATGGATCGATTCGTTTTTCGCTTGCGATCGTTGTGTCACATACTTCTTCCGTCGAAACTTTAATAATAGGATCATTATACAATATGTATACATGGTGTCGCCAGAAATCTTCCACACCGGCGCCCATAATATAGGAATAACACCCGATCTGGTTGTCAAAAAACATGAGACACAAACCGTCCGCATGCATAGATTCTTTAATATAATGAAATGCCGCTTCCATCTCTTCGGTCGGCTCTGATGCCTCATACAAACGTTGCAAAATTCTGCCATACTCACTAAAACGCATATCGGCAAATTGCTCTTCAAAAATTTCAACTTCTCTTCCTAAAGAGTCTACTACATCCTTTTTCCCTCTACCCACTTCGTCCATCAGGTTCATCAACTCATCAGAAAAAGCTCTCTGGCGTAACTCTTCCGCTTTTTCAATTTCTTTTAAGTCGAACTTTTCTTTCGCAGGAACCAGCCACTCTTCCTGCATCGGGTCAAGTAAAACAAATTGCATTTCAGGGGGTTCCATTTCTTCGCCCCACTCTTCCACAACCCTCATATGAATGGGTTGAGCGGCGACTTGATTTTTTTCAAGAACAACACTGCCTTCCACCGGTTTTTCAATTTTAAAATCCTGTGGTTTCAAGGCATTCTCAATTTTGCCCATATTATTGCGCAAAATATCAAGAGAGTCCCGGTTTTTTTCCAGAATCATTCGTATAACATCGGAGTTTGTCATTACGTCTGTTTTCTCACGAAAAAAGATAAACCCAAGCAGAAAGAGTGAGATAATAAAGGCATATATGGAATAATACCCGTTCAAAGAAGGAGTCGGCAAAAGCAATCCTACGTAATTATCGCCTAACGGAATTCTCTTCCAGATAATTCTGTGCGGTCGGCCTAAGTCGACGCTGGTAAAAGATTCTTCAGAGAGTGAAACTTCAATTAGTTTTTGCTCAATTTTCTTAATTTCATTTAGAGAAACTCTTTCTGGCTCATTTATTCGAATAAAATTTCTGGAAGGAGGAATAAAAAAAGTTACTGTTTCTGGATGATACGCTTTTATAGCGGTTTCAAATACAAGATACCCGATTGCTTTATCTCCATAGTAGCCCAACACTTTGTAAATGCCAAAAATTCCACCGGGCAATAGCGCCATTTTTGAAGAACCGTTATTTTTTAAACCCTTCAAATAGGGCAACAAAGATTCAATTTGAAAGTTCCCATTCGTTGAGGCGAAAACATGAAAATTTTTATCAATTAAAACAACAGACTTCACCGCATGGTTAACGCTTTCTATTTCTTTTAAAGTATCTTCTGACAAACTATTAAGCCAGAAATAACGAGAAAATTTTCCCGATTGAACTTCGGCCTCTATCTTTTCGTTAAAATTTTCGATCTCTGCAATGACCCCTGTAGAGTAATCACTCAGACCCCTCTCCAGCTCATTGTAGTTGCGAAACCAGTACTCCAGTACAACCAGAGAAAAGGTAACCAAAATCATTATGTATGCTATTCTTTTCATACCAATTACAACCGGTCGAAGGTCATCCCTTTTGTAGATATTTTAATAACAAGTAACTCTTTGGCGCCCACCGCTTTTTTAAAAGAACGAGTAATTTTTGCGCGTGACGAAACAACAACTACCGCTGCGCCGGAATTTGAAATAAACACTGTGTACCCTTTGTATTCACGAACTTCACGAAGCGAACGCGTGCGAACAAGATATTGTAAAAGCCTCTTTTGTAGCTCGCCTTTTCCGGCCCCATGCGAAAATGTCTGGCCCGTAATCTCAACCATCCTTTCATACGTTCTGGAATAACCGCTTTTAGAAATAAGAGAGAAGAGAGCCGCAGAAGGCACAAGAACCCGTTTTAAATTGCGAGGGTTCCGACCATTGTACGCCGCAATAACATCGGCAAGATTCTCGTTGCCAAGATAAACTTTAGCGGTTAATGAATAACTTCGTATTTTGCCCGCCATAGGCACCCAGTAAAGACCGGGCTTGCCTGGTATTTTCGACGTAATTATACCGCTGGGGGAACCACGGCGAATAACGGGCCGCTCCTCAAGTTTTTGACGCAATCGGCTAATTTCTGCTCGAAGCATTTCTACTTCTTCAATCAAAGCGTCGGCGGGTACCTCAACCTTGGGATACTTTTTATTGTATTCCACGGTAAAAGAGCGAGAGACTCTGTTGCCTGCCAGGTCTTTTACAATAAAATCAATATTGTTTTCCCCTTCGTCCAGTTTTACTATGGCAGAGAATTCGCCCGTTTCCGGATTTATGTTTGTAATTTCAACATTCGGGTAACCAATTATTTCAAAAGAAGTATTATCAACCGCTCTTCCTTTTATACGTAGTACATCGAGGCCAGTCTTTTCAGGCAACCTGCGAACATAAAGAATCGGCGGCTCTGCATCTAAAAACAGTTCTATTTTTTTTCGACCAACACGTCCCAGTTCGTCTACCCATGACAATGTTAAAACACTTTTACCATCTTTCAAAACAAAAGGTAGTCGAAAAGTACGAGTCTTCGCATCCATTACGGCGCTCTTTCCGCTTAAAATTATTTTAGTAATTCCTTTGTCATAAGTTCCCGTCAATTCCACTTCGCTTTTTATAAAACTCACAGAGTGGTCATCAAGTCGGGCGCTGACTACCCCCGAACTCGATTCAATAATATAACTGTCCGTCTCTTTTCTTCCATCATCATATATTTTAGTTACAATAATTACATTTTTACCCTTCACAATCGGGATTTCAGTAGAAAAACTTTTATCTTCTTTTATCTCTATAGGAATTGTCTCACCGGTATCTTTCTTTATAACATAAAAACTTTTTAAAACGGGACCAAGTATATTACCTGAAATAATCACTCGGTCTTTCAGCGTAAAGTCGGGTATCAGATCATTTCGTATTTCCACAATCGTAATTTTAGAAAGGAAATTGACCTCAAGCGATTTCACAGTAGACTTACCGCCCTTATCGGTTGCGCTGACCTGATACGTGTAAACACCTTCTTTTTTTATCGATGCTTTAGCGGTAAAACGATAAGAGTCGTTTCCTAGAGGTTCTAATTGCGCTTCAACCTGGTCGGGCAAAATAATTACTTTATCGATATTCTCATCTTTTACTGTTCCTGTAATAATTGCAATGTTGCCTGTTATTTTATCAACATCAACCGGGTCAACAACCAACTCGGGCGCAGCCTGGTCGATAATAAAATCACGTTGAACAACAGTTTTGTTAAAACCAATATCAACCGCAGTAACCTTAATTTTTTCATTGCTGGAAAGAGGATACTCAAAACGAAAACGCCGTGTCTGGCGGTTCAAATTTCCTACAATTTTTCTGGTTCCTATGGAAATTTCAAGGCCGGTTAAATTCAGCTCCTGGTAGGAACCCGAAACCGTAGCTACGTTTGCGCCTGCTGGCGGTTCCCTGAAAAAAAGTTGTATTTTGGGGCGCCGGTTATCTACAATTATAATTCCATAACTTGTATTCTCATCTCCGCTCTCATCTTTAGCCGTTACCGAAACCAGGTATTTTCCATCTTCAAGTTCAGTAGTATTCCACGTAACGATGGGAATTTCAAAACCTTCATGTTTGGAGTTTGTTTTTAATTTAATCCATTTCTGGGGTGTCTTTACCGCAGTGTAATCAAAATCATCCGCTTTGGCAATAAGCTTATAGGCAACATTCACAGCCTTAATTTTTTTATTGCTGCTAATAGTAGCAAAAATAGTTACCTCCCCTTTTTTTGTGTAGCCACTTTTAGACAAGTTAAAGTTTACCTGAGGGGCGTCTTTTTCCGATAAGAAAATTCCACCTCCATCCGTACCGGCAAAAACCGACCCACCTTCGACAAACCCGGAGGTAATAGAAAGTTCGGTAATACCACTTTTACTATCAAAATTCTTAAAAAGAAGGGTATTCTTATCCATCCGGCTGAGTCCACCAAATGTTCCTATCCAGAGAAATTGTCCATCATCAAGCAGGTACTGGACGTTATCGTCAACGAGCCCTTCTTCCGAAGTATAAGGTTCAAAACGAAGAGTTTCACGGTCGAATCGGGAGATACCTCCGCCCATGGTTCCCACCCAGACCACATCGTGGTCAATTGTAATGCTTGTTATCAATAAACTATTGAGCCCATTCCCGACTCCATAGCTGTCCCAGAAATCTTCGTTTGGGTCATAATAACTCAATCCGTCACCGCCGCCAGCCCAGACAAGAAGTCCATCCGAGACCAATACCTGAACATTTCCACCGGCAAGCCCTTCAATGGCCGTGTAAGCCCTCCAGGTATTGTTTTCAATATTAAAAATATCGACTCCAAAAGAAGTACCCACAAACAGTTCACCACGATGCAGGCATAACGTATTTACATTGTTGTCTGAAAGTTTACTATTTCTTTTATTGTATATAACAGTCTTTCCCGTTTTAAGGTCAATTCTGACAATTCCTTCTGGAGTTCCCGCCCAGGCTCCAGTTTCACCCGGCTCAACAACAACCGTTGAAACATAATTATCAGGCAAACCATTCGAGGTTGTATAAATTTTCGTCTTCCTGAAACTTCGATCAAACTGGGTTAAACCACCTGCTGTAGCCACCCAGTAATAATTAGTACTGAGTTTTATCTCTTTCACAAACAGACTGGATATTTTTGGCTTCCATTTTAGAAAACTCTCAGCAGAAAGATTTGACGAAACGCCAACAAGAAGTAAGCAAAGAAAGCTACGTAAAAAATATTTTATTAATACCGATTTATTCATATAACAGGACCGAAGCTGGAAAACGGCGTACGGGTTTCCTTTCTAAACTTACTATAGTATCGGTAAATTATGAAAAAACAACATTATTTCCGGTAAGAATCAATCTAACCAGGGGTAACTGACAAAAGATTCGGGGGTTTTTCCGGTTAATACATCTTTTATTTGCGAAATACAGAGGGGATAAATCGTAAGTTGGTCCAATTCTTCAAAATCAGCCCAATAATGGCCAACCAGAGGTCCATCGGGAACAAGTTTTAATTCCCCCTGAATTGTATCAATTCGTAAAACCAGTTGCATTACCTGTCTTCGCTCAATTCCCTTATGTGGAACAGACTCTCCCGAAAACAAGAGTCCCGAAGAGACAATATCCACAGATAGCTCTTCTTGCATCTCTCGAGCAAGGGCCTGCGTAACGGTCTCGCCTTTTTCCTGGCCTCCGCCGGGTAATAAATAGTAATCTTTTCCGAATTTGTGGTGTTTTACAAGCAGTAATTTACCGTTTTCTACATATAAACCAGCGACTCGAATTCGGATATCTTCCGACATTACACAGGTCCGGCATTTAAAATATCGTTCGCTTCCATAGAACCGTTTTGCAATGACTCGGCTGCGTGAATTTTAAACTCATTAAAAAGCTCGGTGGCGGCAACTTCATACTCTTTGCCCATTCCATTCTCCTGCCAGAGTTTTTCAGCATTAAACGAATTATTAATCTCTTTGGAAAGACCGGGTATTTGCTTTGGTCGAACAGAGGCTAATCGATCATTCGCCTCAAAGTCATCCGGGGAATTTTTATAATGCTCCATTAGTGCACCCGTAACAAAAGATTTAGCCAATTCAAGGGTAAACGAGACAGGAAAGCGCTTATTAAAAGAGCTACCATAAGGGCCACCACCCTCACCCGAATTCAGAAAAATTCCATCAACAGGATTATTATCGAGAAATTTACGAAAAGCTTTCATTATAAACTCATCTTTTAAATCGTAAAAAGGGCCACCTTCCCATTTCGAATATGTGGGAATAGGTCGATTCACACCGGCTTCTGTTCCGGGGGTTTTCGAAGTGTAACCCAGATTAAGATAATAAATAATCTGTTCTTTATTAAGAATATTAACGGGGTCCAAAATACCATTCACATCGCGAGAAAGTATAATAATTCTTTTTGGCATGGGGTATTTACCGCCTTGAATTGCGCCTTCCAGGGAAGTCAAGGGAATACTGACCCGCCCGTTATTTGTAGGGTCCGCAGCAAACACAACATGCCCAGAAGGACTCACTACAATATTTTCATAAAGTGCAATATCATCATCTGGCATATTCTCCAGCGCGTTCAAAACTTTTTTTTCAGAAAGCAATCCGCCGGTCTTATAATAGTTACCATTCTCAAGATTAAAAGTCTCTTTCGTATCGAGGTTCAAGGCGGTCTCATCGTCACTGAGCATATGCCCCCCTTCGACTCCAGAACTCACAGTAGATTTACCTGTTCCCGAAAGACCGAAAATCAGGGTAACGTCTTTAGAATCATCGTTATATACAGAAGAACAGTGCAGGCTCAGGTGACCTTTCAAAGGATAAATATGGTTAGCCACAGCAAACATTCCTTTTTTAATTTCACCGTTGTAACCGGTTCCGCCAATAATAATAATCCGTCGCTTGTAATTTGTAAATTTAAAAACTCCATCAATAAAACGCTCTTCCCGGGGATGGCGAAAAGAAGGAGAATATAAAATAGTCCAGGGCTCTTGCGTCTCACCATCGGTTCCGGCGTCTTCGCGAAACATATTCATCGAAAAAGCGGCCTTCATGGGACGATCGGTTATAAGACGTACGGGAATAGCCAACTCACCCTGGCCGACAAAACGAGAAGTTTCGTAACAAACCCGAGAGCTTAAAAACTCCGTCATCATTTCAAAAACCTGTAAAAATTCCGTTTCACTAATCGAACCGCGAGTGTGCTTAAAATCTTCCACGTCACGAATTTCCTCCGTTTTTACAGGAAACGTTCCATTAGGGCTTCTACCGTGACGAGCCTCCGTTTTAAGAACGGCAAAACCACCCTTAACAGAAACAAGAGAACCCGAAGGCAGGGCTTTACGAATTTGATTAAAAACTTTTTTCTGAAACGCGGGCTGGCGGTATTGAGGGTACTTCTGATAAAATTCATCCAGACTATTCTCATACTCAACAGAAGGCAGAAATTGTTTACTATCTATAATTTCAATAAATCTGGCGACTACAGGATTCCCATCAAAATAATCTTTCAGCAATCTATCATTCGGAGCAGCCTGCTCTTTCATAATTTGCTTCAAATCTTTCATCTGTAGATTTTTACGAATGCCAATGGCGCGGTCTAAACTCTTAAGCTTTATCTCAAAATCAGTCATGTATTCCCCCAAACCAGGACTCAAGATCCTGTTTCCTAACCATCCCATGGAACTCTACGAGATTAGGTGTCAACCAATATATTGGAGGGGTCAAGTTTCCCCCTCGCTATGGCTTTTTGTCGGTGTCGCATATATGCGACACCGACAAAAAGAGCCTCCGCTACCCCCAACGTTACTTTACTTTTCCGGCTGACCGCCGGGGAGGTTGTCACTTTTCTTTTGCCGTCAAAAGAAAAGTAACCAAAAGAAAAACGTCCCATCCCGCCGCCGTCCTGGCGGGGGGATGGGAGTAGCGAGCCTCCCGGTATCGGTTCAAATGGTATAGGTTTGTGGCTGCGCGTTTTGCTGTGATGGGTGTGGTGGGGTGTGTAATTGGTCGCATGAGTGTAGTTATGCAAAATAATTTTATATGAATTTCTTTAAAAGTTCGCCCAAGAATTGACCATATGTAATAAACAACTCATCCAGTTTAAATGTTTTGTTTTCATCAATATACTTCCTCAGCTCGATTGGTATTTTATTTTTATACCCTTCCAGTAGATTTCTATTCTGTGGATAGTTTTTTTTGCAGAATATTGTCCAATTATTGATAACACCTGATGTTTCATCTGTTATTTGAAATTCTGTTTCAGTTTCTTTTTCAATTTCTTGGAGTCTAATATTGAAAAATTGACACATGAATTCTCTTGGCAATAAATCCTCCAATGACGTGTTCTTTATTTTTTGTATGCTATCAACGTAGTCAGAGTAATATGTGAACTCACTATTATTAGTAACATAATCTTTGTCATATAAAATCTTTTGTGAGTGTCCGCCACCGTCATTATCGGTTACGATCTGGAAATATCGATTATTGCCTGTTATCATTGTGTTTAGTGTGGTACACACTTTACTGACACTCGAACTCCAAGTAATTCCTATATTATCAATTAATTGAATGTTTTCTTGGCCTATACTTAATTTTTCCGTAAGTATTTTAAATACTTCTTTATCGGTCCAACCCTCAAATAATATATTTTTCTTTTTCAAAACATCAAATATGGAATGTCCTAAAGCATTGTATAATACTTCTTCTTCTGCAAAATTTTGATACGTAGTTTTAGTAATCTCTGTATTTTCTCCATTTTTATCTACAATTATATGGCGTTCAATGTTTTCTTTATCAATACAAAAAATCGAATGCGTCGCTATAAAGATATAATTGTTATTACTGAGCTTGAGCATCTCTTGTAATAGGTGACCGACAGCAGATGGGTGCAAACTTATATCAGGTTCATCTAATATTATAATATTATTTTTATTTTTTCTATTAGGAATACCTACTAATAGTAAAAAAGCAATAAAACGTTTATATCCTTCACTTCTAAATTTTAAGTTGATCGGGTTATGGGTATCCTGCACGCTTATATGTAACTTCCCGGCTACTTCACCAATGTAAAGATTTATATGTCGATACTCTGGCCATACTTCGTGTAAATACTCAGTAGCTTTTGTATATAAGTGCTTTAATAATCTTTCGAATTTTTCGCCGGAAGTAAGTGCATTATCTATAGTTTCCTCAATATTATAAATATCAACTAAATGGAAAATGTTTTTAAGTGGTACTGAAATATTGGGATTTTTTTTAAAAGATTCGATGTTAATTTCTTCACTAAGTATTGAGCTCTCATTATATCTCCATTCTATAATTTCCGGTAAATTTTTTCGAACATATTCTGCTGCTTCATTACGTAGTAAATTATCGATATCCTTAATCTCAATATCTTTCAAAAATATTTGCAAATTTTTCCATTCTACCAATTCTTCATTCGCTGCAAATATCTTTGTTTTTTCTTTATAAGCATGGCCAATCCCAGGTAAACTCATTCCTTTTTCTTCAGGGAATTTATCGGTAGGTACAAAATAACCACTTCTCAAAATTAGCGATTCTGTATTAGTATTCATATTCACTGAATAATATTTGCCACCTTTCTCTAAAATTATATTGTAATCTATACTACTCAGAATACTATCATAAAATTTCTGTAAACCGTCTTCATTCATTGCAATAGGCCATTTTTGAATATTATCCCCTAGAACTCTGTTGACAATACTTGTTTTATCATCTGAATCAAGTATAAAAGTATAGGTGATTATTGGATTCTCCTGTTCAAGCCGACCATCAATGGGTAGTTTTGCATCTGCATCGTAATCAAAGTTAAAATTACCATTCATACTTGTAATAGCTTTTAGAATGCTTGTTTTGCCTGTCTCATTAAAACCAATGAGTATTTTACACTTATGATCTATATCAATTTCTACCTTTTCTATTGACCGATAATTTTTAATTACTACTTTATTTAGTTCCATATATTATTCCATACCTATAAAATGACTTCGCATAACAAATTTTGATCTGCTCAGGCGCGACTGCGCGCGCCTTCGGGTCTCACAATTATATTTTACATCTGTTGTATGTACAGTAAAGACTATTTATCTTCTGAAGCATTATTGTAATTGTTCGACCACATTTTGGGGCTACTTTCGTTTAACCGCCAAGCTCGCACGAAACTCTTTGGCAAATAGCCAAAGCCTACGGGAGGTTAGTTTGGTGCTCGCTTGGCTGACTTCGGAAGTCTCAAAACGTCAGATAAAATTGAAACGTTAGTGCGCCAAGAAAGCTTGGCGTTTCTGGCCGGGTGAAAGTCCCGGTGAGTTAAGGACTAGCTGTCCACCTCTACCGAGTGTTGCGTCGAAACTGGTAACAGTAAGACGAAGCGTACACAGGGAAATTTGTTGGCCACAGGGGTGAGCGCCACCCTGAAGAATATTCAGCCTCGAAAACGATATTAGGCGCGGATGGCGACGTATTTAACGTTACGGAAGCCAACACAAAAGAACCGTTATTGGCAAGGTTCTTAAGGTCCGTCGGGGTCAGAGAACGTGGCAAGCAAATAGAGAAACGTCGAGAACTTGGGAGACTCTGTAAGTTCCCGCTTTGACGGGTAGGTCCATCCAATCGAAAAAAGAGGACGACCAAAAGTTTACAGGGAGTCGGATCAGCTCATAGTACTCTGAGGTCGGGAAAGCCGACTACATGGGAAAGGGGCTGACGGCGATACGTAGTTTGCAAAGGAAACATTTACTGGATATGTAAAGCTGGATTAACAATGCTAACCTCACTGCAAGCAATAACAAACAAATCAAGAAGGGACAAGAAACACCGATTTCAAAATCTCGCTCGGAGTCTGAATGAAGATTTTCTTTTGGATTCTTGGCGGGGAATGAACCGAAAGGCGGCTACCGGGACTGACAAAGTAACGGTTCAGGAGTATGAAAAGAACCTGAAACGTAATGTTAAAAACCTGGTAACCTCCTGTAAGGAAAATCGATATCGGGCAAAACTGGTAAAACGGGTATTTATACCCAAAACAGGTAGCGGGCAACGCCCATTGGGCATGCCCGCTAC
>JBEQLE010000034.1:0-43134 GCA_040326155.1 Leptospirales bacterium
TCTCCGCCAACCCAACGGTTGTCTCCGCCAACCCAATGGTTGTCTCCGCCAACCCAACGGTTGTCTCCGCCAACCCAGCGGGTTAGTCGAATTCAGCTGCGCTGAAAGGGAAGAACCTGCATCGATTATGGGTGTGAATAGATTTATGAAGTCCGCTCAATCTTGTACACAATACATGTACCTTAATATGCTTTATCTCTGATTTCAAAGGAAGTTATTGATATTACTTTGTCGGCTTTATCAATTTCATAGAAAAGACGATAATTTCCAATTCTGTATCGCCAGGTAGGGGGTTCATAGTTTTTGAGTTTCTTTATATTGGGCCCATAAAATGGATTTTGTTTCATTTGTGGATATACATAGTTTAGTAGCTTTTCATACATTTTATTTCTTAGATCTGCTTGAATATTGTCAATATTAGAAATGAAAGTGTCAGTCTCAAATATTTTATACTCAAACAAACCGACCTCTTCCATTCTTGGCATCTTGGCTACCCTTCTTGAGTTGTTTCACTAGAGAAGAATTATTCAGTATTTCACTCATTTCAAATTCATCTACAACTTCTATATCCTCAACATATCTTAAAGTTGCCGTCTCAATAAAATTTGAAATGGAACGATTTTCTATTTTCGCATGTTGCTTCAACCTTTTCAACAAACTTTCATCGATTCTTAATGTAACAGTTTTTGACATAATTTTCCCCTTTATCTGATAATACCAAAATAATGCTATTATACTGCGATGTCAACAAATTATTACAATGTAAACGTTTGCAATACAAAGTAATATCCAAAGAGGCACTTTTTTTCCGCATAACGTTTTGGGGTTTCCGTAGTCAGTAGGGAATGGCTACGCCATTCCTAACGAGCACCAATTAACCTCAAGTTTGTGAATGGAAAGTAGTTTTACACATCCTATGGAAAATAGAAATGCACATAAACATCAGAAAATAGCAGTGCATTAGGCGCAAAAAATAGAATCTTTTTGAACACGAATTATACTAAAAATGAGGACTATAAACGACAATAAATATGTCGCTAAAATTCAAAAGTTAACTTTTTATTCAGTATTCAAAAACAGAGAATGATTTGCTTTACAAAGTTCATACCTAACCCTTCATTATTAAAACTTCTTCTTTTTTAGATTTCGATCCCCTTGGCCGTACTTTAATTTCGAGTTCCATTCCGATGCTGTCCAAATATTTTCTTAGTGTAGATATTTTGATATCTTTGCGATTTTCTATTTTGGAAATACTGGACTGGGCGAATGCATCAATGTCGACTTGTTTGATACCCATGTATTCTCTCAATTCTGCGAGTGGAATATTCAAGATCATTGATTTGGTATTCTCTTCTGCAACACCGGTTCTACTTGCAGATAATTTCGTTTTAATATTTTCTTTTGCTTTTTTCATATCATTACCTCAAACTATCCAAATATTTCTTATAAAACTTTTCAGCAGTAGGAATCAATTTTCATAGAATTTAAAATATGGATATTCCGTTAAGGGAATATCCATATTTTATGAATAAGTTTCCTGATTCTCAGTTCAATTTAGAAGTCTGGCAATAGATATATCAAATACTTTCGCCAGCTTTCTAGCCATATCTAAAGAAATATTTCGTCTATCATTTTCCAAATCAGAAATATATTGAATACTTTTCTTTACTTTTTCTCCAAGTTGTGATTGCGATAATCCTGAATTTTCTCTATAGATATGAATAACTTTTCCAGGGCTTGTTCCCTCAATAATTTCATTAAACCACTTTGATTGTGTAGCCAAAACAATCTCTTCTCCATCATCATTTAATATCTTTACTGACTTCTTGAAAGCCTTACTCACGGCAGTTAAAATATCGTTTGGGATATCACCCTTCATTTCAATTTTCGCATTTTTAGTTTTAACAAGTACTTGCATTATATCTCCTTACAAAATTATAATTAATAGGGCGCACCCTCACGACTCCCAACGTAATGCACTTCGATAATAATACTTTCATTTTCGGTTTTCCAACACGCCACCCAACTGTACGATAGATGGCAATGATGTTCATTATGTCCAAGCTTACTATAATTCGGCCATTTGTTTTGTACTGGACCATTTTCATTAATATCAAGCACTAACTGAGCAAATTTTTCTTGCTCCCTTTGTGGCATCTTTCTAATACTTTTCTCCAGTTTTTTCTTCCACCCAACTGTATATGCCACATAAAGAGTATACCATACCATGTGGTATACCGTCAACTATATTGTATGGTTCAATATATATAAATTGCCGGATTGTTCCTCGACCTGTTTATTTGCAGATCGTAGATACCGGAGTGGGGATTTCCCCGACAAAAGTATAAAAGGGGGAGCGTAGACTGTTTTTATAAGGGTACAAGATCTTGTGCCCTTATAAAAACAGTCGGTGCGGGGGGAAAATCGATAAAACATGGTGGGGAAAAAACCATCTTTTCCCCGCATGGTAGTCTTGCATTGGTGTGGAATTTCATACCTAATAGAGACTACCAACGAGCTTTTTCTATTTTTATGGAATTTTAGTTGACGAATATTCTATAATAGAGGATTTTAGAGTATGAATCCATTATATATAAAAGCGTTTCACATTGTTTTTCTGGTTACATGGTTTGCAGGTCTGTTTTACATCGTCCGGCTGTTTATTTACCATGTGGAGGCGGGTAAAAAGAGCCCTTCCGAAAAAGAGATTTTACAAAATCAGCTTATTATTATGGCTGAACGTTTATGGTATATTATTACATGGCCCGGAATGATTTTAACTGTTTTGTCGGGCAGTTTTTTACTCTATTTACAATCCTGGATGTTGAGTTCGCCGTGGTTGCATATTAAGCTTACTTTGGTGTTGTTATTGATTGTTTATCATTTCAGCATCGGCAGAATATTAAAAAACCTACGGAAGGGGATCGTTGAGTATAAATCGCAAAAGCTTCGCTTGTTTAATGAACTTCCAACTGTTTTTCTATTTGCGATTGTTTTTTTAGCAGTATTAAAAAGTACAATGAGTCTTTTAGTTGCTTTAGGCGGCTTGCTGGCATTGATGGTGATCTTGATGGTGGGGGTGAAGTTTTATAAAAAAGCCAGAGAAAGTAAATAAGAAATTGAATAAGAAGACTGTGGAGAAAAAAGTTTTCTTAACAGGGGCGACCGGGTTTATAGGGTCGCAGGTATTAGAAGTTCTTGTGCGGAGCGGATACCATATTTGTGCTCTCTACAGAAATGAAAAAAAAATTCCAGAGCAGTTGCGTTTTCATAAGAAGATCGACTGGGTTCAAGGTGAGTTCACCGATTTTACTTCCTGGAAAGAAAAAATTTCAGGTAACCATATAATTATAAACTGCGTTGGAATTATTCGAGAAAAGAAGGGTTCCACCTTTCAGGTGGTTCATACCGATATTCCGGGGCACATGATGAATGAAGCGCAGCATGCTAAAGTTTCTCATTTTATTCAAATTTCAGCTCTCGGCGCCGGTTCGGACGAGTCCATTCGTTATTTTCATACAAAAAAAGTAGCCGAAGACTTTCTTGTTCAATCTGGAATTCGTTATACAATTTTTCGTCCTTCTTTTGTGTTTTCTTACAACTCAGAGGCTATGAGGCTTTTTCGTAAACTTGCTATGTTGCCTTTGACTCCGGTAATTGCAGGTGGTGAATATAAGTTTGAACCTCTTTTTGTGGGTGATCTTGCTCAGGCTGTCTGTGAGTCGATTTTCAAAAAAAAATCGTGGAATAAAATTATAGAAGTGGGCGGCGCCGAAGTTTTAACTTATAAAGAAATTCTTAGAATGTTGGCCAGACTCGAAAGCAAAAATATTACGACGGTATCGATTCCATTTTGGATGGCAATGCCCGGGGTAGCCATAGGGCAGTATTTTTGGTTTTTTCCTATTACGGTTGACCAGTTGAAAATGTTGATACGTGGCAGCGTTTGCAAGAATAACGAAATGCAAAAAATCTTTTCAATACAAGCAACGTCTTTTGAAGAAGGGCTAAGTCTGTCGAAATGATTTTCGATAGACTTAGAAGGGCTGAGTCTGTCGAAATGATTTCCCACAAATTCGATTTTGAATGACGGTTGGTAAAGCTCTTATCCTGTGTCCTTTATGGTTATTCGAAAACTTTCCGATCTTGTTGTTTCTCAAATTGCCGCAGGGGAAGTTATTGAGAGTCCCGCCGGCGCTGTTAAAGAAATTCTCGAAAATGCCCTTGACGCAAAAGCCGATAAAATTGAAATATTTTTACGCGGTGGAGGCCTTGAAAGTATTCAGGTTCGCGACAACGGAACGGGCATGGGTAAAGAAGATTTACCGCTGGCCGTTGAAAGTTTTGCGACAAGTAAGATTGAAAAACTCGACGATTTGTATACGGTGCGGTCGATGGGCTTTCGCGGCGAGGCTTTAAGTTCCATTTGTTCGGTCTCGAGGGTAAGTATTGAGTCAAAAACAAAAACAGCCAAAAATGGTTGGAAAATTGTTGCTGAAGCTGGGAATATTTCACCGGTTGAAGCGTGTCCATTCGGGGATTCTGGAACCAGAGTCATTGTCGATAATCTATTTTTTAATGTTCCTATACGAAAAAAGTTTCTAAACAGCGAGAAAAAAATTCGCAGAGAAGTTCAGGAAATAATTACTTCTTATGCGCTGGCCTGGCCGAGTATTTCGTTTACATACAACCAGGAAGGAAAAGAGATATTTCGGTTTCCCGCTAAAGAGAACCTTCTTGATCGTGTTGCCCAGGTGTTTGGTATGGAATTTAACACTCGGTTGTTGCCGGTATATGTGGAAGAAGAGGGTCATACGCTAGAAGGCTATATTTCGGGTCTCGATTTTTTCCATTCTCATAATTCATTTTTACGGTTTTTTATTAATAAGAGAAAAGTTTTTTATAAACCACTTACGTCCATTTTAAGAAGGGCTTATGGCGAGCTATTACCTCCGGGAAAATATCCCGCCGCTGTTTTGTTTTTAAACACAGATACCGAAGAACTCGATGTAAATGTTCACCCTCAGAAAAAAGAGGTGAAGTTTAAAAACCCCGAACAAGTGGAGAGAAAAGTTTATCTGGCGATAAAAGCGGCAATAGAAGGCGATGGAAATATTCCTTCCTCTCATTTTATAAAGACAACAGAGAGGGTTGCCAAAAAACACCAGACTGTTTACGAGCAGGGTGATCTGAATTTACGGCCCCCGCTTGTGGTAAAAGATGGAACGCCAGATCTGGAGTATGGCGCTCCAGTGGAGAACGAAGTTTTGGGGCGTCCTTCCACTATTCATGGGACATTGTACGACACGCTGGTTATGGCCAGCTCCCCCGAAGGTATATATTTAATCGATCAACACACCGCTCACGAAAGAATACGATACGAAGAGATTTTGGCCAAACTGGAAACGTCTGAACCGCCCCGGCAGGCGCTTATGGATCCGGTGAGTTTTTACCCCTCACCCGAAAAAATAGAAGCGCTTTTGGAAGGGACACCGATTCTTGAAAAGCTTGGTTTTGAATTCGAAGATCTCGGTCCGGCCGGGTATCGGCTGGCGGCGGTCCCTTCCTATGTTCGTTCCGGCGAAGAAGAAAATTCTTTAGAATTGGCATTAAGTCTGCTCGACAAAGATATAAATTTAACGCCCGCGCAACTTTTTGATCGTCTGGCAAAATCGATGGCTTGCCGCTCGGCCATTAAAAAAGGGGACTCTGCCACAACGTATGAGCTTTCTCGTCTGATTGAAAAACTGTATAAGTGCAAGAATCCGGCAAGGTGTCCGCATGGAAGACCCACTGTTATATTTATGGGCAAGAAAGATCTTTTTGGTTTTTTTAAACGGGAGGTTTAATTGTGGTTAACGCGGTTTTTGTGTGGTAAGTGTTTTTGGCAATGAATGCAGAAATTCGAGAGACTTGGCCATCCTGGGCTCGTAAGATAAAAATATTGACAAACTCTATAGATATGTCATATCAGTTTTATATTATTTTAACAAGGAATGTTTTTATGCCTATGAACCAAATTAAATTTTCTATAAATATGATTATCTTTTACTTTTTTACGACACTTTTTATGTTTAATTGCAAAGAAAAAGTTAGTTCGCCCCTTGATATTAATGCAATGGCGGCAAGACAAAGTTCAACAATAGGTGAGTATTCCAGGTTATTTAGAGTAGATAAATCTGCAAAGCTTTCAAATGGTCAATATATCATCTTGAATGTTGTCAACATTCAAAAATTTCAGGAATTCAAAACAAATGACAATAAAATTCTTCGTAATGCAGTTGTAATAGAAAATGTAACTCCCGTTAACGATGCTCGTGAATACATAAATACAGTTGGTTTCTTCAATTTGTTAGATGACTATGCCAATTCAAATTCTGATCTTGATTGGTATGTTCAAAGCGGCAAGGAAAATACAGAAATTATATTGTCATTTAAAGAGGATATTAGCAAATATAAATACTTGGTAATCGGTGGAATGGATAAAGAGACTAACAATGGCAATTTTACAAAAATATTCCCAATTAAAATGTTAGTCGATAGGTAATGATATTTTCTTTAGGGAATTACAAAGACTTATTGAAAAAATGTGAATATGAGTTCGTAGCTTTGGATAATTGTCAAAGCCATCCTGAATATGATTTTACCCTATTTAATATTGTTGTTTCTATAAACCATTTATTCGATTGGTATTTAAATGATACAAATTTATCCTCTAAGTCAAGGTTAAAATGTATAGAGTTATTCAATCAATGGCAAAATTTCTCAGTTTGAAAGTACAAACCAACTCGGCCTCCCCTATTGTTGGTACTTATCAGGAAAGTTGTTTGTAAGAAATGCCGGGATAAAACGAAATGCAAAGATTGTGTATTTTTTGGCAGAGTAAGTACAAAAAATGCCAAGCTGTTAAAAACAATAATTAAATAGTATATTAGCTCGAAGGTTCAATCAATCGCGCCTTCGAGCTAACCAGAATGTATTAAGCAATTAAATGTTTTAAATTATTGAAGGAACTCTATACGATTTATATTACTTAATTTAATATAAACACCTTTGCCAGGTATGCGATATTTTGTTTTGAGTTTCTCATCGACACATTCAGCTTCGGCAATTAATAAATCAACTTCATCTGGAAAATTTGGATTATAAGTATAATCTTTTATGTATCCTAGATATCTAGTTTCATCAGACAGAATAAAAATTCCCCATTGATTATCTTTTTGTAATTTCACCCATAGAACATCAGGTTTTGTACCTAGAAAATCTAAATCATATTTCTTAGCTATATATAATCTTAACTTTAAGAAGCCAACCCTCACGTATCCAAAAAGTATAGCAGAACCATATAAGTAAAACGACAAAATATAATTTATCGAATTCGATCCAAAAAAGTCAATAGAATAATCGGAATTACCAATAATATTTAATTTGAAATAATGATTTAGTACGTAGGCTGTTGATACGATGAACAAACTAGCGACAAAACTATATAAAATCCTAGCAAAGTCTCGGTCTTTTCTCGCAGGAAAGAATCTTCTATAAATTTCTAGAAATAGAAAGCCTGGTAGCAAATAGAAAAAAGCTACAATGATATCAGGAAATTTCACTAATTATTCTTGCGCCTAGTTGGTGTGTTAGTCTTGGGTTTTGCGGGTTTTGGTTGAGTCGGCTTTATTGTCTCATATGATGGTCTTTCTGTATTAGGTCTCGGGTTTGTATGCACATTTGATTTCTCTACATCTTCCCTATATATCTGAGTTATTTTATTTGCTTTTTCTGCCATTTAAATCTCCTATATGTAACAATAGTATGGACAATATACTGGAATTCGACTAAAAAAGACAAGCATTTTTTCACTTAACATTGTATATTCCAATACGCTTCCGTCATCCCGGTCTTCATTGGTGTAAATGGTGCTATTTCAATAAAAGACAAAGAGGTGCTCCTGCCAGCGCCTGACAAATTTTCATCTGCTCAGTCGCGAGCGCGCGCCTTCGGGCCACCCGGATTCTGTTTGATTTCTTTGTGCAATGCCTTTAGTAATGTATGAGCAGGAGCCCCTTTTAATTCACTAAGGTACGCAGTTGCCATGGCTAAATTTTTTAAGATATTTTCCATATAGGGAATATTGGCCAGGGCCCACGCGCGTTCAGCAAGTTGAAATTTTTCCGCAGCTTTTTTGGCTGCCGGCCTGACTTCTTTGGGTTCCATAAAGTCACAGGGAACCAGAGAGAATACTTCGTCCACTTCACATTCTGTTATTTTTGAAAATGCCTGTACTGCATGCACCGTTGCTTCCGTAGCCATGTGGTAACTGTTTTGTTTCTCTTTATCTCGCCATTGGTCCCGGTTTAGAATTATTTCATAACAAACTTCTTCTGTAGAGCGCGCGCTTTTATGTATTAAGCCATGCCCGTCTGGCAGGCGATAGCAAAGCTGTTCGCCATTTGGTACTTCTTTATCAAAATAACTCGGGGGCAAAAGCCATTTGATAAAAGCATCTGTAACTTTTTTCAACTCCAGCGCTATATTCATGTACCATATATCTTCTGTTAATACAGGTCTTGTCTTTTTGTTTGTTTTATGCTTCGCTGTTTTAATTGCGGGTGGCTCAGAACTTCGCGAGATTTTTGTAACAGGTTTCGGTTGGACCGGAACAATAGGTTTCGGTTGGACCGGAACAATAGGTTTCGGTTGGACCGGAACATCTTTCTTGCCTGTTTTTTTCTCGAACTCTTTTAAAAATTCATCCAGACCGCACCACCTGCCAGATTTAACAGTTGCCAGTTTTTTATGGGCTAAACAGTCGCATTTATATGTAGAAGGATTGGGGCACAGGGCGATTAAGCGTTTTAGTTCATCCCAGGCTTCCCGGCTACATGGTTCCTCGTAATAGTTCCAACTTTCATCTCCGGGTGGTCCCCAACGTTGTTCGGTATAGATACCAACTCCATGAAATTGACAATGGGGACATCCGGTTAGATTCATTGATCTCTCATCGCAATATCCATCATATGGCAATTCCAGAGAGGTGTTTGCCATGGATACTGTGGCGTTACATTTTGAACATTTAGAAGCCATATTTATTTCAGAAAGAATATTTTTCTTTAACAAAACCGGTTGTAGAATTCTATTTTAGTGTTAAGTCGATTCGCCAATATTGTATTTGCTTTTCCTAAAGATTGAAGTATAACCGACGCTTCGGCTTTATATTTCACAATTTTATCTTTTTTCCAATGGGAGGGCGGGGGCTGGAGGTTTGTAATTCGATCTGCCAGTTTCACCATCCAGACTTCCTCGGGTTGTTCTTTAATTCTAGTAAGACTATCCTGCATTTTTTCTTCTTTCGTTTTGAATTGACTATTCTTGGTTAATGCCAAAACACCTGAAGCAACGGCTTTTCCAAATTCAGTTTCAATAGTTTCATACGTAATTTCAGTATCCTCAATTGTATCGTGCAATAAAGCGCATTGAACTGCTAAATCTGGTTTTTGAATGGACTTACTTTGTGCAATGGCGCTTATTACTTCCATGGCTACATTTGATATATGATTAATATAGGGTATATCGGAACCGGGAATAGATTGCCCGTTGTGTGCTTTACATGCAAAATTCCATGCTTGAATATATTTATCTTGATTCCACATAGCCGTCATCTTTCCATAATACATACATATATTTTACATTGGAGCGAACTGGGGCCGTTGGTCAAGTTAAAAATGGTTTTGTTTTCATTCGAAAATAGTTATATTACAGAAAATTTAGAAAATTATATTTATAGATAAGAAATAATACCCTATCTGCATGCCGATAATAATTATAGGAGTAATATACCAGAATAATGTGACGTTATTGAATTCCAATACGCCTGAAAGATAGATTATTCATGGTATTTTCGTTGTTAAAAAAGATTTTATGGTGAATCGATCAATTAATACGTCTAATAAAAGAAAAAAAATATGCCCGAATCGTTTGATATAATATTAAGTCATACCCCTCGAATACTGCAAGAAAAGATGCAGAATCAAGTAAGCTCTCCAATAGCACCCATGTTGGATGAAACCGAAGCGGCTATTTTATTTTGTGATATAGCAGGTTTCAGTAAACTAACAGATAAAATTACCTCGAAAAATGCGGGTGGTATCGATGAACTTGTTGAGATACTCGATGCTTATATAGGCCTTATGGTTGATATGATTATGGATTTTGACGGTGATATTGTAAAGTTTGCCGGGGACGCTTTGTTTGCCATTTGGCCGGTGTCTAAAAGTAATAACCTGGAAAAGGTGCTTGCTCAGGCCATGAAGTGTGGTCTGGAACTTAAAGATAAAGCCAACAGGTTTTCGATTAAAGGTCAAACACTTGATGTTCGCATAGCGCTGGGAGGCGGACCTTTTACAGTATATTATGTAGGCGGCATATTCGGTCGATGGGAATTATTGCTGACTGGTGAAGCCATGAACCAGGTCGCCCGGGCCGGTGGGTTGGCACAAGCTGGCGAAATGGTTATTGCAAAAGAGCTACAGACCATACTGGCCCTTTTTTATAGTACATCGAAAATGGAAAGTGCCGAAACACTAAGCCTTGAAATGGACGATAATCAGTTAAAGTCTATCTCTCCTGTTCCAGTTACTGAAACTTTAATAGAGCCATATACCGCCAGAGTTTCTGCTGAAATTAAACCCACATGTGAACCGGCTCTTCGCGCCTATTTACCCAGAGCGATTTTAACGGAAATTGATGAGAACACAACTCCACACCTGGCTGACTATCGTCCGGTTTCTGTTATTTTTCTGAAAGTATTAGGCCTGAATTTTGTAAAATCTTACAACCTTGAGTATGTAAATGACATTATGCAGATTATGCAGCGTTGCTTATATCAGTTTAAAGGCAGTATAAACAGGTTTGGCTTTGATGACAAAGGGGCTGTTCTTTTAGCCGCTTTCGGACTTCCACCTTTGGTACATGAAAACGACCCTTACAGGGCGGTCAAAGCGGCTATAAAATTTCGAGATCGATTCAAGAAAAATGATCTGGAGTGTGTAATCGGAATTGGGACAGGACCGGTTTTCTGCGGAACGGTCGGTTCAAGTCGACGAAGCGAATATACCATGCATGGAACTATTGTAAATATGGCAGCAGCCTTAATGCAAGCTTCGCAATCCATTTTATGCGATCAAACCACGTATGACGACACGCGCAATGATTTTGAATATAAAATCGCCACGCCCGTAAACATCAAATCGCAAAAAGAACCGGTTGCAGTGTATACTCCGCTTTATTCCAGCTCTTAATACAGGTCGATTATTCCCTGTCCGGTTGAGCTGGATTTCGCAAAGACATTTTGATTTATTTGGTAAAAAAATATCTTTTTCCTTGATGAAATGACTTGCAGCTCAGCTCTTCACTTATATTGTAAAATTTCATAAAAGTTTTATAGTTTGTTTTAAAAACGTCAAAATATGTATATATTGGAGATGTATGAAAACTTATAAAGTGGGTATTTTACATTCTCAGACCGGGACGATGTCTAATAGCGAGCGCCCACTTATAAGTGCGACCCAGCTTGCTCTAAAAGAGATTAATGCTTCTGGCGGTGTTCTGGAACACAATATAGAACACGTTATTGCCGATGGTGGCTCAAAAGCTGAAGTTTTTGCAAATAAAGCGAACCAATTATATAAGGACGGCATTGAAAATATTTTCGGATGCTGGACCTCTTCAAGTCGTAAGGTAGTAAAAGATGTTGTAGAAAAAAATAATCAGCTTCTATGGTATCCCGTTCAATATGAGGGTCTGGAAACATCTAATAATATTGTGTATACGGGCAGTTGTTTAAACCAGCAAATTGAACCAGCCTTGAACTGGCTTGTAAGCAAAGGTTATAAAAATTTATACTTAATCGGGTCAGACTACGTTTACCCTAAAATTGCGAATCAATTGATACATGGTTTATCGAAACGGCTGAAAATAAATATTTTAGGGGAAGATTATAAACTTCTGGGTGAGAGTGATTTCAATAGTTGTTTTAAGGCAATAAAAAAGGCAATTAAAAAATCGGGACCATGTATTATTTTTAATACACTAAATGGCGACAGCAATATCGGTTTTTTTGACCAGTATCGATTGATGGGTCTCGACCCTGAAAAGTACCCGGTCATGTCCGTCAGTGTGGCAGAAAATGAGCTGGAGTATATTGGCAGCGCTGCAAATAATCACTATTTATGTTGGAGCTATTTTCACTCTCTGGATACACAAGCAAATAAGAATTTTGTTCAAATGTTTACAAAGCAATACCCTGAGCATAACACGACATCTGACCCGGTGGAGGCTGCTTATTCTCAGGTTTATCTCTGGAAAGATAGCGTTGAAAAAGCCGGCAGTTTTCAAATCGACAGTGTCAAAAATGCGCTACCAGGCGCCAGTTTTTCGGCTCCCGGTGGAGAATATGAAATTTTACCCAATCATCATATGAAAAAAAAGGCGATGATCGCAAAAATATCTCCCAGGGGTAAAATTGATATTGTCTGGCAAAGCGCCCCCATTGAACCATTACCCTGGCTCGGCGTAGAAAATGCCAATGTTGAAAACCTGGATGCTATTATTCATGTTCTGGGGGAGTTTTCAACAGAAGTGCAAAAAACGGGGACTCAGGGTGTGTTAACCAGAGCTCTTAAAAATTCTGAAAACAGGTTTAAGGCATTGTCTGACGCCAGTTTTGAAGGGGTGGCAATTTCTGAAAACGGAGCTATCGTCGATTGCAACCGGGCGATGCATGAAATGTTTGGGTATACGAAAAAAGAGATTATCGGGTTGGGCCCTCATAAGCTGGTTCATCCTGATAGTCTTGACGATGTCATGAAAAGAGTGGGTTCTAACCAGATTGATTATTACCGCGCTAAAGGGGTGAACAAAAAGGGAGAGGCATTTACCATTGAAATTCAGGCAAGACCGATTGAATACATGGGTAAACAAGCGAGGGTTACAACCATTATAGATCTTACGGAAAAAGAAACAAGGGAACTTGAACTAATTCATGAAAAAGAGAGGGCCCAGAAATACCTGGATACCGCTGGAGTAATGCTTATAGCAATTGACTTAAATGGTATTGTTAATATGATTAATAAGAAAGGGTGCGATGTTCTGGGCTATAAAGAAAACGAAATTGTAGGTAAAAACTGGTTCGATAATTTTCTACCAGAGAAAGTCAAGAAAGCGGTACTAAAAGAGTCTAGTGATCTTTTAGCGGGAAAAAAACCTCCGGTTTCTAGTTTTGAAAATCCTGTGCTGACAAAAAGCGGCGAAGAGCGTTTAATTTCATGGCACTCCCAGGAGTTATTGGATGACAATGGTAAAAAGACTGGCCATCTAAGCTCAGGTGAAGATATTACAGAAAAGAAGGTGCTGGAACAAAAACTTCTATTGTCCCAGAGAATTATTGAGAGTACCAGCGATGCTATCGTTATTACAGATACAGCAGCCCATATAATTGATATAAACCCGGCTTATACCGAAATTACCGGTTTCAAAAAAGAGGATGTAATGGGGAAAAACCCCAGGTTCTCAAAGTCGGGCAGGCACAATAAAGCTTTTTATAAAACTATGTGGGACTCCATTCTTAAAACAGGCAGTTGGTCGGGAGAAATCTGGGACCGCCATTCGAATGGGGAGGTTTACCCAAAGTTGCTAAGCATTAATACTCTGCATGACGAGAACCGGAAACCTCAAGCTTACATTGGAATTTTTTCAGATATATCCATGTTGAAACATACCGAAGAGCAACTACACCAGGTGGCTTATTACGATCCGCTTACAGGGCTTCCCAACCGAAGCCTTTTTCGTGACCGTTTGAAACATGAAGTCGCTACTTCAAAGCGTCTGAATACAGAATTTGCGCTTCTATTTATTGACCTGGATAAATTTAAGAATGTGAACGATACACTCGGACACAATATTGGAGATGCACTTTTGGAGGTTGCCGCCAAACGAATTAGTTCAAGGTTGCGTGATAATGATACTGTTTCGAGATTGGGTGGAGATGAGTTTACTGTTATTTTAGCAGACATAGATTCGGAGCAACATGTTGCAAATGTAGCTACCGATTTAATCGAGATTTTGCAAGATCCCTTTCAACTATCCGGATCGGAAGTTTTTATTGGGGCCAGTATTGGTATTTCCATATACCCAAAAGATGGTGAAGAGTTAGATACGTTGACAAAATTTGCAGACTTGGCGATGTACCAGGCAAAGAATGCCGGGCGAAAAACATTTCGGTTTTTTACAGAGAAAATGAATAGAGAAGTACAAAAGCATATTGAAATTGAAAGAAACCTCCGCAATGCAATAGAGAGAAATGAACTGGAGCTTTTTTATCAGCCGCGAACGCAACTTAAAAATGATAAAATTGTCGGGTGTGAAGCGCTTTTAAGGTGGAAAAACAAAGATGGTGTATTTATTACGCCAGATCAATTTATACCGATAGCGGAAGAGACCGGCCTGATTATCCCGATTGGAGACTGGGTGATAAAAATGGCCATTCAACAAAGTGAAAAGTGGTTAAGAGAGGGTCATGAAGATCTATTGATAAGCGTCAATGTGTCGGCCAAGCAGTTGAACGATAAGAATTTTGTTCAGAAAGTGATGGACATGATCAAGTGGAGTTCAACGCAACCCAAAAATATAGGTTTTGAAATTACAGAAAGTACATTGATGGCAGATCCGGATCGGGCTATTGAAATACTCGAAGAGTTGAAAACAATAGGTTTTGAAATTTCAATTGATGATTTTGGCACCGGGTATTCCTCATTGAGTTATCTAAGAAAATTTCCTATTGATACGTTGAAAATTGACCAGTCTTTTGTGCGAGATATTTTGGAAGATAAAAACGATGCCACAATTGTAGTCACCATTATTTCAATGGCTTTTAGTCTGGGCTTGAATGTTGTCGCAGAAGGTATAGAACTTGAAGAGCAAAAGCAATTTTTAAAGAAACACAACTGTCACTATGGTCAGGGTTTTCTGTTTGCAAAGCCCTTGAATGCCCCGGATTTCGAAAAATTGTTAATCGTATCTAAAAAAAACGTGACACAACCCGATTCAAAGGTCGAATATACAAAAGATTAATGTCAGGCTAATTCATCTCATTATATAATAGTATAGATCTGAATAATATCTGTGGTATAGGCCCGGCTACCGCGAGAAGCCGCCAGGATAATTGTTTTATCGTTCTTTTTGAACCCATACTTCTTCTTCAATATCTCGTTGGCATGAGAAACCATCTCGGGAAAGGTAATCGACTGCGGTACAATATGGGGAATTACACCACGTAGCATACTCATTTTGCGTGCTGTAATTTTGTAAGGCGTAAAGGACACTATCTGGGTATTCGGTCGAAACTGTGCTGCCAGACGAGCCGAGGCGCCACTGCGAGTAAAATTAATGATAACTCTTGCTCCGATAGAATCGGCAATATTTACTGCGGCTGTTCCCAGAGCGAGCTCATCTTGTACCTGCTCAATGTCACCCGGTTTAATATGAGGGGGAGCAAAAAGATTTTCGGCCTCCGCTATAATTTTACTCATGATGGAAACGGCGCGTACAGGGTAAGACCCGGCTGCGGTTTCACCCGAAAGCATAACGGCGTCGGTGCTGTCCAGAACAGCGTTTGCAATATCGGTGGCCTCAGCTCGAGTGGGGGAGGGGTTTTCAATCATCGATTCCATCATGTGCGTTGCCGTAATTACAACCTTGCCACGCAGGTTTGTCAGCTTAATCAGTTTTTTCTGGATAATCGGAACCTTCTCGGTTGCAATCTCAACGCCAAGGTCGCCTCTGGCTATCATAATTCCATCGGAGATTTCTATAATATTATCGATATCATCCAGAGCCTCGGGTCGCTCTATTTTAGCGATAACTCCAATGTAGGTGGGACTCTTTCGAGAATAGAGTAGTTTTTTAATGGTTTTAATATCTTCAGCAGACCGAACAAAACTAAGCGCTACATAATCTACTCCAAGCTCCATGGCAAATTTCAGATCTTTACGGTCTTTGACAGAGAGAGCGGGCAGGTTAATTTTTGTTCCGGGTAAATTAATTCCTTTATTTTCTTTTATTGCGCCACCGGACAACGTTTGCAATAAGACCTTTTCTATTTTACCTTGAGTGGTTTTTTCAAGTACGCGAAACCTCACCTTTCCATCATCCAGTAAAAGCATATCTTTTATTTGCAGGTCTCGAACAATTCCAGGGTAGGTACAACCCAGTTCGTCTCGGTCTCCTACATGTTTTGGGTTATTATTCAGCCAGATTTTATCTTTTGGTTTCAAGATAAATGGGCCATCTTTTAATTTCGTAGTACGAATTTTCGGTCCCTGTAGATCAGCCAGAATACCTATGGGCTTTTGCGCCCTTTTTTCCACCTCTCGTATATTTTCAAAAACCTGTTTATGAAACTCATGATCGCCATGAGAAAAATTCATCCGAGCCACGTCCATGCCGGCCTTAACTAACTTTTCAATTGTTTCTATGGTTTTTGAGGCTGGTCCCAGGGTACAAATAATTTTTGTTTTTTTACGGCGCATATCTGAATCAATATAGTAAAATACGTTCAGTTTTACAATCCTTTTAGAACAGAAATAAACGGATATGGAATTTTTGGTAGATGTTAAAACGACCAGCCAATATCAATTCCAGTAATAATACTAGTTCTCAAATTGAATAGTGATATATACCCTTGGTCAAAGCCTACTCGGTAACCAAGTTTAAGACCGATCGTAAAACCACTTTTCAACACCCAATGGTGGCCTGTTTCGAAACCCAAATACCACATTCTATCTGTATAATTAGGATTACCATTATTATGTTCATAATAATAATCTTCACTGATATAAGCGTCTTTAATCTGAACCATTGAAATGGTTGGGGCAATCCAAAATCCATTTAATGCGGTTACTCCGGTCTTTTTGTTGAATGCCCCCAGCATAAATCGATAGCCCAGTCCCACATCTAGCTGGCTTGCATACGAACTCCATGCCATAAAGGGTTTAGAGCGGCGAAAGTTTAAGTTTAAATGTGATCGTTTGCCAGTTGCTATATTAACCTGCAAGTTATAATCCAGATCTCTCCAAAAGCCTTCATAAATGCCGGGTATTGCATTCCATACTGTGTATATAGGGTGCATAGTGTAAGCAATCGTAATTTTTTTTTCAGCTACCTCTGTAGTGGCCTTTGCGTAATATCCACTGGTCAGCGTTATTGTTACAAGTAAAATGAATAATAGTTTTATGTGTCTCATGTTATTTCCTCTTTTATATTCTTTAAAATGTAGTCCGTTTTATTTATTTTCTGAAAATAGAATAGCATAGATTATATGCAAAGTCTTCCGTACTTATAAGTAATGAATAGTTTTTTTCTGTAAACGCAGTTTAGTATTCGCCTTACTAAATTCGATTATCTTTTTTAGCTTCGTTTGGGTTTGACTTTTTGACAATAGACCGTACAATGACATTGTGACTAACGGCGTTATAATTTTTGCTAAGGCAATAGACTATTAAAGGGAATACCATGAAAAAAAAACTAGCTCTAACCATTTTAATTGTTTTATCGATAACCGAGATTTTCGCGCAGGAAAAATTGTTCACAGAAGAGCGGCTACAAATAACGAAAGTTTACACAAACCTGAACGAAGCTTTGCAAAATCCTGAAAAAGTTTACAGACTTGATTTAAGTGATCAAAGACTGCAAGAGTTACCCATAGAAATTGGGAATTTAACAAACCTGGTAGAGCTTGACTTAAATTTTAATCGCCTTCATACTTTACCCATTGAGATTGGAAATTTAACAAACCTGGAACAGCTTGATTTATCTTTTAACCAACTTACCACTTTGCCCATAGAAATCGGTAACTTAACGAACTTAGAAAAACTTTTAATATCGGTAAACCAGCTTACCTCTTTACCTAAAGAAATTGGGAACTTAATGAACCTGAAGGTTTTCAGCTTATTTGGAAACCAGCTTACCACTTTGCCTGAACAAATCGGTAATCTGAAGAAATTAGAGGGACTTAGCATAGAAGATAACAAAATTTCGACGCTACCAGAAGAGATCGGAAACTTAAAAAACTTAAAATTGCTTGGCTGTTCCGATAATGAACTAACTGTCATACCCATAGAGATCGGGAACTTAACAAACCTGGAACAGCTTGATTTGTCTTTTAACCAGCTTACCACTTTACCGGAACAGATTGGTAATCTAAAGAACTTAGAGGAACTGAGCTTAGAAAAAAATAGGCTCTCGGCGCTACCTAAAGAAATGGGAAATTTAACGAACCTGAAGAGTCTTGGCCTTTCAAGAAATCAGCTTTCTGCATTAGTCGGAGAGATTGGAAACTTAACGAACTTAAAATTTCTTGGTTTTACGGGTAATGATCTCATCGCCATACCCAGAGAGATTGGGAATTTAACGAACTTAGAGTCTCTTCTTATGGGAGATAATCAGCTCACCTATTTACCCATAGAGATTGGGAATTTAATAAACCTAAAGAAGCTTTTTTTATCAAGTAACGAGCTCACCGTTTTACCCAAAGAGATCGGGAATTTGACGAACTTGAAGGAACTTAACTTGTCGCATAACGAGCTTACCGCCTTACCCGAAGAGATCGGTAGATTGACGGGCTTGAAGCAGCTTGATTCTTCAGATAATCTAATAAGCCAAATTGAGCAGGAAAAGATTCAAGGTCTTTTACCGGATTGTGGCATCTCGTTTTAATCCCAACTGTCACCTGGAATTTCAACTTTAAGTATTGTATCAAGGTAGTTTTTAATAATAAGTATGGAACGGCCAGCGTACCTGATGTCGTCGATGATAATTTCATGATTGCCGTCTTCATCTACATCAGAAATGCCGCGTAACTTGTAATAAACACTGCTATCGGACCTTCTGTCTTTAGAAGATAGGAAGTAGATGGCTTGAAGTTCATTGTGTTTATTTCCATACGTGGCGCTGCCGGGAAAATTGACCCTGTCTTTATACTCTTCTTTTTCCAGTGAAATAATTAAAATCAATTCATCGATTTCTTTTGGCCTCTGCGCATCTTTTGGAATTAACCGTTCGCTGATGACAAAAAGAAAAAAATGTTCGTATTCAATTTCGACACAATGGGTTATTTTTACATTTTCATACTTGTCCGGATAGATAACCTCGTAGAGAACTTTATCGATGGCAGACTCAATTTCTCGTGGTACTTTTTTGTAGCTCGCTTTGGAATACTTGAGATTCGATTGATTCACTGGTTTTGTAATATTTTTAAATGTTCTTGAGATCATTTCCTCATCGAATTTTACGCGGTAGATTTTATTAACCTCAATTTCTGATTGATCGAATAGAACAGATTCTAGTTTGTTTTTCGGTTTAACTTTGGTGTTCGTTTTTGAATACGCATTGCCTGCTATAAAAAAACAAGTAACCGCACATAATGAAATTATAGTTGTGAATGGTTTATTCATGGAACACTCCTTGCTTTACCAATATTGGGAAGATCAACAAGGCGCGATACTTTTTTTCTATCCCGATTTTTCATAAAAAAATCATTTGCTCATACCAGAAAGGTAGGTAAAAAATTGTTTCAGGGCTTTGCCCCTGTGGCTTATTGCGTGTTTTTCTTCGCGGGTAATTTCAGCAAAAGTTTTTTGCGCATCAGGTGAATAAAAAACCGGGTCGTATCCAAAACCGTTCTCGCCACAGGCTTCGAGCGTAATTTCTCCTCCGGCAACCCCGTTAAAATACATATCGTTTCCATGTTCGTCCAAAAAACAAAGAGAGGTAACAAATCGGGCTTGTCGTTGCTGGCTCGAAAAGGATTCAAGTTCGCCCAGCAATCGGCTTATGCGTTCGGCGTCATCTTTTCCATAACGGCTGGAATGAATACCGGGGCGTCCATGCAATGCGTCGACTTCGAGTCCCGAGTCTTCGGCCATTACCGGAGCCTTAACCAATTGGTAGAGGGCTTTAGCCTTGATCGCGGCATTTTTTAAAAAGCTATCTCCGTCTTCTACCGGATTGTATTGACTTGTTATTGTTGTACCAAGATCATTCAAAGTTAAAAATTTTACGTGCAAGCCGGAAAAAGTTTCAGCGTATCGTTTTATTTCTTTTAATTTATTCTCATTCTCAGTTGCAATGTATATTGTCTTTTCAGCCATACTCCTCATATCCATTTACAGATGTATCGAGTCAATCATGAAAAAGAAGTTTAGAAAAATCATCTTGTCAGCGCTGTCGGTCTGACTATAATGAATGCCCGTTATTATGCATATGGAATTGATACAATTTGATGATAAACCTTTGTTTGGGAAATGAAACGGGCGCTAAAAAGTGATAAAAAATGTTGTACAAACTGATCGTTTGAATTAACAATTGTATACAGGTAATATGGATGAGATTCTATCGAATAATATTGGTAACTGTTTTTATTTTTATTGGCGCAGCGACAGGTGGTAATTCGAAAAAAGAATTCTGTACTGATGGTTATTACAAACTATCTATAGGTGTTATTCCGGTGCGGCAATATTTTTTATTGTCTTGTAAGCGCGACATTCAAATTAATGTGTACAATAATTATTATTTTTTTGCGTATACGCATTTGTATAGCGAAAAACTGAATGTCCAGAACGGTCACACCGTAAACGGTCCTAAATTTACTCTTAAGAAAGAAAAGAATAATCTATATCTTTCATCGGACCAATTTTACTTAAATGAAAATAAACTTGAAAACGTTAATACGGAAAAAGCAAATACTATAATGAACATGGCATATATTGACTACGTGACGAAAGACAACAAAGATAAGAGTTGCCCGTTAAATAGAAAAGATATAATGAATAAAATTACATACCAGCAACTCGAACGAGAACCCAAAAAATTCATAGTTATTATGGACAAGATTATTGCCGAACATAATTGCGAGATGCGGCCATAAGTAATAACATTATAAATTGCCGTACTCTTCTACAGCATCTTCATAGGCAGGATCATCTTTCTGAATTACTGAACCGTAATTGTAATAATTATTTTTATCTTTTGCATAATAACTTCCTTTTTTAGCGATAAATGTTTTTACGTCCGCTTCAGGAATTATTTTTGTACCCAGATAGACGTGGTATTTATCTTTTGCGTAGTTTGACTCGGGAAAAAATGTATAGCTTTCGGCGTCAATTCCATCTACCTTTTCGTAGCCTGAATAAACATTGTTTTTGTCTTTTGAAATGTTGTAAAAAAGAATTTCAAAACTTGATATATCCGAATCGTAAAGTGCGTGCCCATCATAGTATGCTGAATCTTTATCGACAGCAAATGAGGAGTTTAATAAATGAAAAGTCGGAGCATGCGCCAACATAATATTAAAATTATGATAAACATTTTCTCGATCTTTTCCGTAACTGTTTCCCAGCGTTTCAAATGAGGGGCCATGGCTGTTCATTAATTTTGTGTAATTGAAGTAAGCGTGAAGATTTCCTTTGGCAAAGTATTGGTCAAGAATAACGAATTGCTCCGGGTCTTCACCTTCGAGTATATAAACTTCAGATACTCTTTTTGTATAATATCTGCTTCCGTCCAAATGATTAAAACAAAAGTAAACCTGGTTTTTATCTTTTGAATACCCTCGTTTTAAAAGAACAAACGTTTTGCCGTCACTGTTTTCTATTTCATAGCCCCGATAATAAACCCTGGCCTTGTCGATGGCATAATCGCGGTTTATTATTTTGAAAGACTTTTTATCACGAACACTTGTTTCTTCATTATTGAATGTGACTTTGCCAGTAAGGAAAGATTTTTCATACCCTTCTTGACAAGAGCCGACAATAAAAATTGTAATAAATAAAACTGAATATTTGTAGAACTGAGCTTTCATATAAACTTCCTTTAAGTAGATAAGTTTCTATAGCATATTCTTCCTGTATTGCAAGCAGAAAAATAACAAATCAATTGACATTCTATGGCAATGAAAAATATTTAAAAGAAAGGGAATAAAACTTTATGGCAAGGTAAAAGTCGTCGATAATTTTCCGGATATTAAAGTAAAAGTGGTTAGTAATTGGCCTGATATTAAAGTGAAGTTGGTTGATAACTTTGCGGACGATTGTGGTGAATGGCAGATAGTAGAAAATTTTCCAGACTTTAAAATCAAGTTTGTAGATAACTTTGAAGATATAAAAATAGAATATGTAGAAAACTGGCCAGGAGTAAAATAAAAACTGTATATTAAGAATTGCGATATGTATGAATTTTAGAAAAAGCTTTCGCGCACCGGGCACAGGCCCGAAAAATAATTGACAGATGGTATTACAATTGTTATACTAACCCTATGAAGACAGCCATTTCTATTTCCGATGAACTGTTTAATACTGCAGATAAAACGGCAAAAAAGTTAAGTATCAGCCGAAGCGAACTTTACCAGAGAGCGATTGCAAAATATGTCGATGAGTTTAACGACGATAAAGTAATGGAGAGTTTAAACCGGGCTTATGGTCCGCGCACTTCGGGTCTTGACCCTGTTCTAGAGACAATGCAGGCTGAGACCATCATTGCAGAGACCGCGAATGACTCGTGGTGAAATCTGGTGGGCCTACTTAAGAAAACCTGTCGGGTCTGAGCCGGGTTTTAAAAGACCCGTGTTAATTATACAATCTGACCTTTTTAACAAGAGCAACATCAACACGATAATTTGTGCGGCAATCACTTCTAATATGGGACTTGCCAATGTCGGAAAAAATATAGTATTAAAGAATAACGAGTCGGGTCTGCCTAAAGATTCGGTTATTAATATTTCACAAATTGTAACTTTAGATCGACAGTACCTCGATGAATGTATTGGCTCCGTCGCTCGAAAGACCTTGAATAAAGTAGACGACGGCTTACGAGTTGTTCTTTTTTAATTTGAATTGACTTTTAAAAATATTTCCTGGAAAAGGTGTCTTAATTTGCATATAATGTAAGTGTAATGAAAATTTCATAATTCGGGGGTTATTATGGTAAGCGTAGACGAAGTTTTGCTGGATGAAAAATTAGAGGTAATGGAGACCTCTCATAAGTGGGCGCCACGAGCGATTTCAAAACTTGAAACATTTATTCGCACTGCGGACGATTACGATCTGTATAAAATTAATCCTGTTTCTTATGCAAAAAATCGAGGGACCGTCGAAAAAGAGGCTACCGAACTTTTTTTGTGGGCAGCCAAAGAGGGGATATTTGCAATGAACTGGGGTCTGGTTTGCCCCACCTGCGGCGATGATGTGGGTAGCTTTCGGTCGTTAAAAAAAGTTTCTAACCATTTTTTTTGCAACGTATGCAGGGTAGAATCGACAGCTTGTTTAGACGAGCATATAATGGTAACATTTACCGTTAACCCTTCTATCCGAAAAATTGCATACCATGACCCGGACTCGTTGTCGATTGAAGATTATGTTAATAAATATCATTATTCGCGAGAGGGGAAAATACCCGATACCGGTGAAACCTTTCCTGAATTTATCCATAAATATATTCGGGAGTATGTCGATTTAAAACAAAATGAAAAGACTGAGATCTCAATGGAAGTTGAAGAGGGTTATCTGCTCGGTTTTGATTTGAAAACCAATGCTGGTTTTTGTATTACTATTGAAAAAGATTATAAAACCAAAAAAGAAATATCGATAGTATTATTGGATGGGGAATATATTTATAATGAAGAGATGAAGGCCCCTCCCGGTAAAATCAATTTCGAGATTATGAATGGGTGTTCTGAAAATGCTCGAATGGTGGTTCTATTTGAACCCCCGGTGGACCCCACCCGCCAACAACCCAACCTTGTATTTGACGAATTTCTTACCGGGAAAATGTTATTAAGCAACCATACTTTTAACACCCTGTTTCGAAATGAGATGCAGGTCGGTAGTGAAGGGATAAAGGTAAAAGATATAACCATACTATTTACCGACCTCAAAGGTTCTACTGAAATTTACGAAAGAATCGGCGACATGCAGGCTTTTTCATTGGTAAGCCAGCACTTTCAATTGCTGGAAAAAATTGTCGCAACCCATGAAGGCTCCATTGTTAAAACGATTGGCGACGCGATAATGGCGACTTTTTTAAACCCGGTGCAGGCCATGCAGGCAGCCATCAAAATGAATAACGAAATCGCCGACTTTAACCGGAAGACAAACAACCAGGATTTAATACTGAAAATAGGTGTTCACAAAGGACCCTCCATCGCCGTAACTTTAAACCAACAGCTTGACTATTTTGGCCGCACCGTCAACATCGCCTCTCGCATTCAACACCTGGCCAACCCCGAAGAGATCAACGTTACCAACGATATTTACCAATATTCCGGACTCCTAGATGCAATATCCGGTTACAACGCCGACCCGATTCAAGTGCAACTGAAAGGGATGCAAGACGAGATGCAGATTTATAGAATCTATAAAGAATAATTATTTGAGTAACTAATTTATTATCAGCGGGGGTTACGCCTTTTGAAAACGGCTAATATAGGAAATGGATTCACAACAGTATGACATTACGACATCAAAATTAAAAGGGGTTTGGCATCTACTTCTTGGACTGTTTTTTGTCTGCCTTACGTTCTGGACAAAATTGACACTGAATGTCTTCAGTATTGTTTTTAATAAGCAAAGTATGAACGAAAAAATGGAAACTATTTCGCAAGAGATAGATAAGAATGGCGCCCTTTTTCAAGGGGTGAGTGAAAGTGTGGCTGCCATTATAATTGCCATTCTAATTTTTGCATTGGGGGCTTTTTATCTTTATAAGGCGTTTAAAAAATTATTTGACTTTCGGGCTCAAATTTCTTTAAGTAAAGACGGCCTCTATATTCGAACAAAAGATTTAATCCCATGGAGTGAAATTCACTCGATGGATATCACCAAAGTCGAAACGGAGTGGGACGCCGGTGAAAGCGGTTCGGGTACATCAGTAAAATATTTTTTGAAAGTATTGTTGACGAATACGGAAAAGGTTTCCGTTGACCTGAAAAACCTGAGCTGGAATTATAATAAATTCGGCAGAAGTTTTGATACATTCAATACCAACGAAAATATCAAGTTCAAAACATGGGAAGCAAAACGCCAGGCTGAAGCAAAGAGAAGCCAACCCGACCCTCCGGACAGAACAGACCATGTAGATTTATAAGGAGTGGTTTTAAGAAAACCCGAAACATTTCCTGTAAAAATGGGCAAACAACTATATTTCCCATATATTGTTCTAATGCGTACCCAACGATCAAAACATTTTCGATTACCCGGTCTGTTATTTTTTATTTTTCTGGCGGGCCATCTGCTCGTCTCGTGCAAACCAAATACTAGCAATACTATACAAAATATTACTGCCGCCGAGTTTAAAGAACGAATTCAAAACAGCAATGGAATTATTTTGGATGTTCGAACGCCGACGGAGGTTACCAGCGGTTATATTGAAGGGGCCAGTTTCATAAATATTAACGACGCAGATTTTGAACGAAAAATCTCGCTAATGCAAAAAGATAAACCTGTTTTTGTCTATTGCCGCTCTGGCGGTAGAAGTACAAAAGCCGCTGAGTTTATGCTTAAAAACGGATTTCGCGAAGTCTACAACCTGACCGGAGGTACGGGCTCGTGGTCAGATGCGCAGCTACCTTTAGTTAAACCAAAAAATCGGGTCGATGAGAATATTAAACAAATGAGTGTAAGTGAATTTGACCAGGTTCTGCAATCTCAGAAAATCGTATTTGTGGAATTCCACACTCTCTGGTGTTCTCCCTGCATTAAAATGGCCCCCATAGTCGACTCTTTGCAAGAAAGCTATAAAGGCAAAATCGAAATTATGCGCGTTGACCTCGATGTCAGCCAGCTTGTTGCCGAAAAGCACTCTGTATCCGGCGTACCGACATTTATTCTGTTTAAAAACGGAGTAGAAGAGTGGAGAAAACTGGGCGAAGTAGAAGAGTCCGTGCTGAAAACGCAACTGGACGATGCCCTTTGATGTTATTGATTTGAGGTTGCTACTGTTGTGGAATTTACAAAATACTGTTCGTCTTTACGTCTGGACTGGAAAGCTCTATATTCTGCCAAACATCTACCCGCACTGTAAAATATGTCGGGGGTAGCGTAATAATTTTGGCTTGCCAAAGTTATGAAGTGAGGGGGCAAACCTGCCCCCTTTAAATATATTGTGTAATTTTTTAAGGTTTGTATTTTCCGGCTAACATGAGCGCGCCGCCTAAAAGTCCCACGTCTTTTAACATGGACATTATAGCCATTTGACCTGGCAGTTTGGGCACGTATAATGCTACTATAAAAATCAGCATTAGCAAGGCCAGTCCCATGCAAGCCCAGTAGGTGTACTTTTGTATGATGATACTTACTGCTGCTGCGATCATGGCTACGCCTGTTAGGTATACCCAGAAAACACCACCGGGTATTGGCACCATTCCGGCCATTTTGCCGGCGTCCATTAGGTGGAAAGCCCCAAATACTAGAAATGGTATCGAAAATGTGATTTGTGCAAATCGTCCTGTTAAAAAGTTCATAAAGTCTCCTTGTGATACATAGTGGTTGAGTTAATCAATACTTGTTGACTAAACAACACATGTTGATTAAACAACCTACGTTGTATTGGTGTGCGTGGTCCCTCTTGTCAATCGTGTTTATAGGTATTGGGGCAGCGTATTAAAAATTATCCCGACACTAGTAAGAAAATGTCGGAAAAACAACAAAGGTGAATTTATGTCTAATCATTCTGACCCGAGAATCGTAAGAACAAGAAGGTTATTGCTCGATGCGCTTTTTGATCTGCTGAAAACCAAAGATATTAAAAAAATAAATGTACAGGAAATAGCCAAAAAAGCCACTTTAAACCGCGCGACTTTGTACGACCATTACAAAGATAAATACGACTTGTTCGAACATTTGCTGGTCGATTTGTTCCATCAAAAAATTACACAGAGGTTGTCTCCTTTTGACAAAGTATGTTCGGAGAAATTCAGGCATATTGTGGTGGCCAGTTTTGAGTTTTTACAGGAGATGAATTTAGGGTGTACAGAACGAGAACCTAAGTTTAAATCTTTAATTGAGTCGAAAACCCAGGAACAGCTTTTCAAATTAATTTACCAAATGATGAAAAACAATTGCAGTAAAAAACCCGATAGCGAAATTGAAATAGAAGCCGCCGTTGTAAGCTGGTCCATATTTGGCGTTGGACTTCACTGGGTAAGAAACCATAACAGTAAATCTCCAGATGAGTATGTTCAAAAGGTGTTAGCGCTTGTTGCACATATTAACGAGGACTACTTTGTTCCAGAAGAGAATAAAATCGCGGAATTTGCTTGAGAGGGTGGGCAGTAAAAAATATACAGATACCGAAAGAGATCGATACCTGTATGGAAAGGAAGAGAAGTTGGATGTTAACGGCTCGTCATAAACTTTTTATAGGCTTTTTATAAGTTTACACGGCGAGGGTAGATATAACCGGGATTGACAATTTCATGTATAATTGCCTCGTCATTTAGAGTAACGCCATTTAGAACTTCATCTTTAAAAGTGCTGAACCCCGCTCGGTCGATAATATACCCGACATGTTCCTTGGGCAGGGAGCGATCAATATGTTTATCGATAAACGGATATATATTTTTACAGATGCTTAAAACGACTTCTTCGCTTGCATTCTCAATAAAAGTATTTGCCAGGCGCGGATTCCTTTTTCCGGTTCGCCCGCCAACAATAATTCTGTAAAGAGTTTTACCGCGAGAAAAAGCTCCTGTCGGACATTTTAAAATGCATTCGCCGCACTGTATGCAGTAATCTTCATCGCGATCTATTTCGTAGTTTTTTATACTTAATGCATTTGTAATTTTTTTACTGCAATTTTTAACGCACGCCTCGCAAGCGATGCAATTGGTTGCGTCATACTCGGGTGCCACATTTCCGACAATACCGATATCCTGCATATGCGCTTTAATGCAATCATTCGGGCAGCCTGTAATGGCAATTTTCACATGGTAGTTGTTCGGGTAAATTACCCCTTCTATTTTTCGAGCCAATTCGGCAGTATCTATATTCGAAAAGGAACAGACTCGATCTCCAATGCACGCCGAAACATTACGAGTACCTGCCGAGGGGTAACCTCCAGCCGGGTCGTCGAGCTCAACATTGCAATCGGCCTCAATTTCGGAAATCATAGTCGACATATAACGGTTGATTTCTTCCATTTGGGCCAATTTTACTCCCGGAATTTCATACCCCTGGCGAATGGTTAAGTGGACTGTTCCGTTCCCGAATTTTTCTGCTAGTTCTTGAATTACAGTTAAATATTTTGCCTTCAAGTGACCGCCGGGAACTCTTAACCGAATGGCCGACTCATTGCGTACTTTTGATATGCGGAATGCATTTTTCATTACCTTCGCTGTATGATACATTTTATTCTCCTGAAATAATTTTATGGAATTCTAGTTTAATTCCGGTTCCTCTTCTTTAAACGTAGCCACCCAGTACATGGCCCCCACGAAAAGTCCGCCGCCCACAATGTTTCCCAGGGTGACGAATAACATATTGTTACCAAACCCGGTCCAGGAGATTGCTTCTGAATGAGGAAGCAGCATCGAGAGACCAAGCAGGGTCATGTTCGCAACGCTGTGTTCATAACCGCTTGAAATAAAAGCGAACAGACACCAGAATATCAATATACATTTTGTCGCATCACTTTTTGTTCTGCTGGCTGTCCATAAGGCAAGGCAAACTAGCCAGTTGCATAAAATACCTCTTATAAAAAGTTCCAGTGCAGGCATGTTCATTTTTGCCGAAGCGACTTTTTCAATAAACCCCTCGGCGTGGACGATGGCGCCCGAGTAGACAACCAAATAGGCAAGCGCTAAAGAACCAAGCAAGTTACCCAACCAGGAAAATCCCCAGATTTTTACCAAACTTGACCAGGTCGCTTCCTTCTTTAAAACGCCTAAAACAAGAAACATATTGTTACCGGTGAAAAGCTCAGATCCTGCGAACACGACCAGAGTTAAAGCGATTCCAAACGAAACCCCCATAATCACCTTCAAGAAAACCGATCCGGCCGCCGCAATTGGAGCTCCGATTGAAAAAATCAAAACGATACCTAAACCCACATAGGCTCCCGCCAACATTGCCGATACGATATACGATATTTTCGACCTGTTCATAAAGGCTACTTTCTTCTGCGCCACCTGGGCTAAAATTTTTACGCTGTCTAAATACATTTGTTCTCCTTAAAATAATTAATGTTATCTAATTCATTTTTAAGGGGCAAGTCTGCCCCTTCACTGCAAACCTTCGGTTTTTCGTTAACCCCGACGTTTTTTCTTGACAAGTTTTTCATTTTTAAAGTTTCACTTTTCCAAATTAGTCAATAAGTGACTTTGCCTCAATGTAATTAAACACGGGTCCGTCGAGACAGACGTATTTATCTCGAATTCTACAGTGGCCGCATTTGCCGATTCCGCACTTCATATGGCGTTCAAACGAGAGCCAGATATTTTTTTCTTGAATATTATAAGAAAGCAATTCTCGAACCGTGTTTGTCATCATCACCGGGGGGCCGACTACGACGACCCTGGAGTTTCTGCCTAAGTCTTGAATGTCTTTTATGAAATCTACAACGAAACCGACGCCACCCAGCCAGGACTCATCTTCATCTTCGTGCTTGTCTACCGTAACAATGACGTCACTGTTTTTACCCCACTTTTTTAACTCTTTTGCATAGAGTACATGCTTCGGAGTTCGAAACCCGACAACCAGATCGAGTTTTTTTAGTTTTGGTTTATTATTCTTTAAAGAGTATTCCAGATAATATTCCACGAGAGATTTTACAGCCGCCATTCCCGAACCGCCAGCGATCAATAAAAGGTGTTCATTGTCGTATTGGTCTAACGGGAAAAGTTCTCCATACGGACCCCGATAATAGATCGCATCGCCGACTTTCAGTTTAAACAGTTCAGAGGTAACGGTGCCAACATTTCTTACGGTAATTTCAATTGCATTTTTGCGAAACCCGCTGATGGTAATCGGAATCTCGCTGACATGCGGAAGGCTGACAAATACAAATTGCCCGGGAGTATATTCTATTGTAGTTTCCAGCAAAAAAGACCATTCCACTTGTGTGTGCTTTGTAATGTTCAAAATTTTTGCAGGTTTGCTATTGTAACTGTTTTCCATTATTTCATCTCCTGTGCAGTAACTTCGTTTATTTTATGAATAGACTTTTGCATGCTTATATATTCAGGGCAAACATCGTCGCAACGCCCGCAGCCGACGCACATCGAAAATCCGTTTCTTTTTTCAAAGTCATGCACTTTATGAAGAACTTTATAGCGCATTCTGTCCCCAACCGATTTGCGAAATTTGTGGTCTCCCGCAAGACGTGAAAAATCTTCAATTTGACAAGACGACCAGATTCGTTTTCGATTCATTACGCCAGGTTCGTCTTTATCCGGAACACTTTGCACCGAAAAACAGGTGCAGGTCGGACAAGAGGTATTACATCTACCGCACGCAATGCACCTCGCCGAGTATTCATCCCATAGAGGGTGTTTGAAAATTTCTGTGTCGATATTTTTCGGTATGGTAACTTTTGTTTTTTCACTCGGTGAATCTTTTTGGCAAAAACGGGGTTCTACTTCTTCGGTAACATTGTCAGGAAAGTATTTTGCAAATTCCTGATCTTGAACTTTTACTGAATATCCATTTTTTTCTTTTTTTAGAAACACCGAATAATCCTGCGTTTGGTTTGTATTCATGGACACGCAAAAACAGGTTTCAAAGGCTTCGGGACATTCCAGTAAAAATATTCGAATATTTTCCCTGCGTTTTTTATAGTAAGGGTCTTCAAAATTACCATTTTTTAAAAACATCGTATCGAGAACCTTTAGAGCATGAATATCGCATGATCTTAAAAAAAGAATCGTTATGGGTATCTCTTGTTCGGTTTTCTCTAATGAGTCAGTTAACGAGCCATTTTTTGATACATACATTGTTTCCCTGGAAACATACATTGTTTCCCTGGTAGGAAAAAGTACGGCTTTTGGTGAAAAATATGTTTTCTCATCAAAAACAATCTCAGCTAATGAAGAAACATAGTCATATGTAATAAGGTCAGTACTCGATAAGCGACCGGCACCTGGCTGTTTTACAGGCGCATAAATTTTATAATCCTTTAAAAGGTTATTAAAAGTAATTTTGGTGTTTTTTTCAGTATAATCTGGCATTGTTCTCACTTCTTTTCATTTTTATTTACATCGTTCGTACTCATGTTTCAATACTAACTGTAGTGCAAATACTGTGCCATAAAAGTAGCGAAATAATCGTTTGAAAGGTGCTGCAATTGAAATAAATAGTAAGAACATTGCTTATAATATAACCAATATGAGTGTAAAATACTGTCATTTTATAGATGCCGTTTTATATAATAATAATTATAGGCATACCATAAAAGTGTTTACACTGCTTGAAAAATAACACTTTTGGCCCATTATGCCATTCGAGAAAGTGACAGTTCCAGAACAGGGAGGTAAAATTACCTTTCATAATGGACAATTGAACGTACCGAATAACCCTATTATACCATTTATTGAAGGGGACGGGTCAGGAGTTGAAATTTGGGCTGCTACCATACGTGTTTTAGACGCTGCGGTTGATCTTGCCTATGAAGGCAAACGAAAAATCAGCTGGATGGAAGTTTTTGCCGGTGATAAAGCGAATATTGTCTATGCTCCGAAAACCTGGCTACCTGAAGAGACTATAAAAATTATAAAAGAATATAAAGTGGCTATTAAAGGGCCAATGACAACACCTAAAGACAGTCCCATACGTTCTATAAACCTCGAACTGCGCCTGGCTATGGACTTATATGCCTGCCTGCGCACAATTCGATATTTTCCAGGGGTTCCTTCCCCCATAAAACGTCCTCAAAATGTAAATATGACTGTTTTTCGCGAAAACACCGAAGATATCTATGTTGGAATTGAATTTGAGAAGGGAACCGACATTGCAAACGCTTTTAAAGATTTTTTACAAGAACAGGGCCAGTTGTCAAAAGTTCGTTTTCCTGAATCTACTTCGTTTGGCATAAAGCCTGTTTCTGAAGAAGGAAGTTCACGTATTATTCGAGCAGCAATTCAATATGCCATTGATAAAAAAAAGCCATCGGTAACTCTTGTCCATAAAGGCAATATTATGAAATTTACCGAAGGAGCTTTTGCCGGGTGCGGATATGAAATTGCCAGAAAAGAATTTCCTGATGAAACCATTTCATATGATGAATGCGGTGGCAACCCCCCGCCAGGAAAAGTTTTAATAAAAGATTGTTTTACCGATGACTTTTTGCAACAGATGATTACTCGCCCGGCTGAATATAGTGTAATAGCAACCATGAATTTGAGCGGTGACTATATTTCAGACACTCTTGCCGCTTTGGTTGGTGGCATTGGTATTGTTCCTGGAGCCAATATAAATTACGAGACCGGAGTAGCGCTTTTTGAAGCTACCCATGGAACTGCTCCAAAATATGCAGGACTCGATAAAGTGAATCCTTCGTCTGCAATATTATCCGGGGCATTCATGTTTCAGTATATGGGTTGGCATGAGGCCGCACAAAAAATTGAAAGCGCAATGGAAAAGGCAATTGAAAGTAAAGCGGTTACGTACGATTTTGCCCGACTTATAGATGGAGCCCACGAGGTGAAGTGTTCGGAGTTTGGCGATATATTAATAGAGGCTATGCAAAACGAGAAAAACGGCAATACTAAAGGTTAATGGATTTATTAAATAAAAGGAATTGAATTTTTTGGGGGTGAATTGGCAATGGAGACTATGAGATTGGATGTAAGACAAACTGAACAAGACTTAGGCAAAGGCATACACATTTTAGGTGACTTTTATGATGTAAGCGGCGGGGGGCTCGAAATGGTTGATTCCTCTAAACTCGAGAGCTTTTGCGAGTCAAAAGTAGCTGCAGTCGGTCTAATGCAGGTTGGAAAGCTGTTTTACCAGTTTCCCGGTTCGGGCGTAACCGGAGTCATTCTTCTTGCAGAGTCTCATGTAGCCATTCATACCTGGCCCGAAAAAAATTACCTAACGCTGGATATTTACGTATGCAATGTCAGCCAGACCAACACCGAAAAAGCAAAACAACTATATGACTATTTTTACGAGTTGTTTCAACCGGGCCGGGTCGATCGCCGGGACGTAGATCGCGAATAGTTGATAGCTGGTGTTTCACCCATTTATAATCTTCACAAAATAATTCCGGTTACGTGGTCCGTCAAATTCGCAAAAGTAAATACCTTGCCATGTACCGAGAATGGGTTTCGAATTTTCGATAATCAACTGAACCGATTGGCCGCTCATAAGCGTTTTAATGTGGGCATCTGAATTTCCTTCTGCATGGTGAAAGTCATCGTTTTGCGGTATATGTTTTTTAAGCCAGTAAAGAATATCTCGTTTCACGTCGGAATCGGCGTTTTCGTTTATCGTGACAGCGCAGGTCGTATGCGGTATATACACAAGGCAAATACCGTTTTGAATACTGCTTTCCCGAATAACATTTTGAATCTCGCCGGTTATATCCAGAATTTCTTCGCGGCTGGACGTTTTAATTTTCTTTGTTATCAGCACATTCCACAGTAAAATCGGCCTACGCCGCCGCAAGAATCTTTCTATGGATAATCGCGGCCTGGGCTGCGGCCAACCGGGCAATGGGCAATCGGTACGGGGAGCAACTGACATAGTTTAACCCGATTTCATTACAAAATTTAATAGAGTCGGGGTCACCGCCATGTTCACCGCAAATACCAATATGAATGTTTTTTCTTACTGCTCGTCCTTCTTTAGTAGCCATAATTATCAGGCGGCCAACCCCTTTCTGGTCGATGGTTTTAAATGGACTGGCTTTAAAAATATGTTGATTAAGGTATTCCGGAAGAAAATCGCCGGCGTCGTCTCTGGAAATTCCAAGGGTCGTCTGGGTAAGGTCATTTGTACCAAAACTAAAAAACTCAGCTTCAGTTGCCATTTCCCCCGCAATTAGCGCCGCCCTTGGCAGTTCGATCATTGTACCTGTTTTATAAGCGAGTTCTATTTTTTCTTTGGTAAAAACCTTTTTCGCAGTCCTGGCAATAACCTCTTTTTGCAGACGAATTTCATCGGAAGACAGAGCCAGGGGAATCATAATTTCGGGGTAAACTTTTATTCCCTCTTTACTGACGATACAGGCTGCTTCAAAAATCGCACGAGCCTGGGTCTGGGTTATATCGGGATGAACAATTCCCAGGCGGCAGCCGCGAAAACCGAGCATCGGGTTTGCTTCACCGAGTGATTCAATTTTGTGAAGTATTTCTGGTGTGGTAATACCGATCTCTCTGGCAAGGGCTTCTATCTCTTCTTTTTTTTCAGGCAAGAATTCATGCAAAGGGGGGTCCAGCAAACGGATAATAATCGGACGTCCTTTCATGACTCGAAATAACCCGATAAAGTCTTCTCGTTGAAGCGGTAGAAGTTTTTCCAGAGCCTCTTTTCTGATTTTCGAATCGGTGGCTAAAATCATTTCGCGGACTGTTTTTATTTTATCTTTGCCAAAAAACATGTGTTCGGTTCGGCACAGACCAATACCTTCGGCTCCCAAAGCAAGGGCAATTTTCGCTTGTTCGGGCAAGTCAGCGTTAGCGCGAACTCCAAGAGTTCTTGTCTCGTCGGACCACTGCATTAAATCTCGAAAATAAGGGTACAAGTCGGACTCTTTCTCATCGAGTTCCCCATCGATCAATATTCGGTGAATATCCGAAGGCAGGGTTTTAATTTTTCCGGCAAAAACTTCACCTGTGGTCCCGTCTAAAGAAATAAAATCCCCTTCTTTCAGGGTTATACCACCTTCAACGGTAATTGTACCATCTTCGTAATTCATGTGAAGGCTTTCACAACCGGCCACGCTAATTTTCCCCATTTGCCTGGCTACGAGCGCAGCGTGAGAGGTCATTCCACCCCTGGCGGTCAAGACGCCTTCAGAAACTTTTAACCCGCCAATGTCATCCGGCGAAGTTTCCATGCGCGCTAAAATAACATCGGAGCCCTCTTTTTTAAATTGCTCTGCTTTTTCGGCGCTCAAAGCGATAACGCCGGTTGCGGCCCCCGGTCCGGCGTTCAACCCTTTCGCAATGTTGCGTTTTTCGGCCATAGCTTTTTTCTTTTCAACGGGGTCAAAAACCGGTCGCAATATCTGGTTTAACTGTTCGGCGTCAATTCTCATAAGGGCGGTTTCTCGATCAATGAACCCTTCGCCAACCATGTCGATGGCAATTTTAATTGCAGCCGCCGCCGTTCGTTTCCCGACTCTTGCCTGAAGCATCCAGAGCTTTCCATTTTCGATGGTAAACTCAATATCCATCATATCCTTAAAACGTTTTTCGAGCTGGGCTCGGTATTCAATCAACTCTGAATAAATATGCGGCGCAGCTTTCCCCAATCGAGAAATACGGTGCGGGGTTCGCACTCCGGCAACGACATCCTCACCCTGGGCATTAAAAAGATACTCTCCATAGAAATCATTTTCTCCGGTGGCGGGGTCGCGCGTAAAGGCGACCCCTGTACCCGAAGTTTCACCGGAGTTTCCAAACACCATTGACTGAACATTCACAGCGGTCCCCCAGTTTTCAGGAATCGAGTTAATTTGACGGTAAATAATAGCTCTTTCATTCATCCACGATTTGAATACGGCGCGTATGGAACCCCAAAGCTGTTCTTCGGGAGTTTGAGGAAACTCTTTTCCTGATTTTTTTACAACGTCTATAAACAAAGCGACCAGCTGCTGTAAATCTTCTGCGGTAAACTCCGTATCAAATTGCAGGTTTTTTTCCTTTTTCTGTTGATCAATAATCTTTTCAAAGGGGCTTACTCCTTTTATGTCACCTTTAATATCGAGTGCAACTTCGGCGTACATCTGTATAAAACGGCGGTAAGCGTCCCAGGCAAAACGAGCGTTACCAGATGATTCAATTAAGCCGTGAATTGTAATATCGTTTAACCCCAGGTTCAAAACAGTATCCATCATGCCGGGCATTGACGTTCTAGCCCCGCTTCGAACTGACAAAAGAAGGGGATTTTTTTTGTCGCCAAATTTTTTCCCCATAATCTTTTCAACATAGGCGAGAGACTCGGACAGTTGCTTTTTCAATCCATCGGGATATTTCCCGTTAAACCGGTTCGTAAAAGTACACACTTCCGTGGTAATTGTAAACCCGGCAGGCACGGGAAACCCCATACGAGCCATCTCGGCAAGGTTCGCCCCTTTTCCTCCGAGCAGATTTTTCAATGTAGCGTTGCCTGTAGCTGACTTCGCGCCAAAATTATAAATATACTTTTGCATAACTTGCCCCTTATTAATATAATATAACATATACATGATAATGGAAATAAAAAAATGATTAAAAAGTAAGGGGGTGGTTTCGGCCCCTCCGCGATGTAAACCAGATAAATTATAAAAGCCGCGCAGGCCGCCAAATACAAAAAGAGTGAAAAATCTAGTGCCGTGTCTTTTTAATTTGTTCCGCTACCGCTTCACAAATTCAAGTGGAAACGCCACTTAAGCTGTGACTAGATAGATTATATTAAAATAAGCTAATGTAACATCTATCCAGTCACAGCACCAGTACGAAAATAGTCTGCTCCGTTGTGGAATTCCCTGATTGTGGAAAACCCCCACGGAAAACCGGAAGGTCCTCGCTCCACTCGGCCGCGTCGGCAAATTTAATATGAAAAAGTCGGTGGTCCTTCACCCCGTGAGCGGTGTAAAACCGAATAAAGAATATACAACATCAGTTTAGTAGAAACATAGCTTGGGCTTTGCCCGGAACGTTCTTCCAGAACGTCGAAGCGACGAAAAACTTTAAAAGTAAAGCACGAAAGTCGAAAATACGTGTGGGGTAGTGCAAGCTCTTTATGTACGGACACAGCATGCTGTGTCCGTATTAAAAAGCTGAAACGAGGGGAGAGGCTTCTCCCCCTTAAAGAAGTCCCGTTGTTTCTGGGCAATTAAACATGAGGTTCATATTTTGAACTGCTACGCCGGCGGCGCCTTTGACAAGGTTGTCGATGGCTGAAACAATTACAAGTATTCCCGAATCGGGATCGTAGTCTAAAGAGATGTCGATAAAATTTGTCAGTTGGACTTTTTTTAAAGTAATCTCTTCGGGGTTTTCGCGGTAGCGAATAAACGGTTCTTTTCTGGCGGCTTCTTTCAGGGATTTTCGAATTTCATCGACATTGATATTGGAATTTTTTTTGGCCGTTAAATAAATGCAGGTTAAAATTCCTCGAAACATGGGCAGAAGGTGAGGAGTCATTTTTAATTTTATATCGAGGTAGGGGCGAACTTCCTGTACAATTTCAGGTATGTGTTGGTGGGCTTCGACTTTGTATGCTTTAAAATTTTCGTATACATCGGAGTAGGGTAGTGCGTCGTTTTCTTTGCGTCCGCCTGCTCCGCTTGTTCCAGATTTTGCGTCTACTATTACCTTTTCTGAAAATAGCTTCAAATGATCTTTTATACAATAAAGCGGCAATATCGCTGATGTCGCATAACAGCCAGGGTTGGCAACGCGTCTGGCATGACTAATCTCTTCTCTTCGCATTTCTGGCATGCCATAGACGAAATTTTCTACTAACTCATGAGCGTTGTGTTTCATCCTGTAATATTTTTTAAAATCGTCTTCATTGTTCAGGCGAAACGCTCCTGAAATATCGATAATTTTTACTTTCTCTAGAGCTAGTTCAAGCCCCCAGTACATAGCCACGCCATCGGGAACCGCTAAAAATAAAACATCAAGATGTGGCAAGTCGCCTTTCACATTCGGATGCGGTGAAAATTCGAGTTCATCATATTTCTGGCATTGCAGTTCGGGGAAGACTTCGACCATTCTTTTTCTCGAGTGGGCAGAAGATGTTATGTATTCAACTTTTGCTTTGCTGTGGTTTTTAAAAGTTTTTAGAAGTTCACGTCCTGTAAAACCTGCTGCGCCTAGTATTCCAATTTTTATACTCATTCATTACTACTTTTATTTTTTCTCATGGTGTATCGGGTGAGACACTTCGGGGTGGGCGAGGTGTGGGTCGTCGTCCGATTTTCCGTGGTAGGGGGAGCTGGGATGTTCTTCAAGGTGGGCCACCATAGAAGCTGCAAAGTACTCCCGGTTCATGGTTGCAATATGCTTTAGCGATATACCTTTAGGACACTCCGTTTCACAAACCGCTGTATTGCTGCAATTGCCAAAACCCTCGGAGTCCATTGTCGCGATCATATTTAAAACTCGTTGGTGTTTTTCAGGGCGCCCTTGTGGTAACATTGCAAGGTGAGAGACTTTCGCAGCAACGAACAACATTGCCGAAGCGTTCGGGCAAGAAGCCGCACAGGCTCCGCAACCAATGCAGTTGGCCGCAATAAAAGCGTCGTCGGCGGTATGTCTGCCGATTAAAGTTGTGTTGGCGTCTGGTACGCCCCCGGTATTAATCGATACATAACCGCCAGATTGTAATATTCTATCGAGAGCGCTTCTGTCGACAACAAGGTCTTTTATTATAGGAAACGGTTTTGCTCTCCAGGGTTCTATAACAATCTTTTTACTTTTTTTCAAATGACGCATGTGTAATTGGCAAGCGGTAATTCCTTTTAAAGGGCTATGTGCATGACCGTTAATGAACACCCCGCACGAGCCGCAAATACCCTCACGGCAATCGTGAGAAAATGAAACGGGGTCGGCGTCCTCATGTAGAAGTTTTTCGTTCAGTACATCGAGAGCTTCAAGCAACGACATATCTTCGTTTAACTCATCTACCCGGTACGTTTCAAATTTACCTTTGGTATCTTTGTTTTTCTGTCGCCATATTTTAAATGCAATATCCATAATGATTCCCTGAATCTTATTTATAAGATCTCTGACTTAGTTTAACATTTTTGAAAATTAATTTTTCTTTGTTAAGCTTTGGCGGTTTTGTATCTCCGGTGTATTCCCACGCCGATACGTAGTTGAATTTTTTATCGTTTCGCAGAGCTTCGCCCTCTTTTGTCTGGTGCTCCAGCCGGAAGTGTCCACCACAGGACTCGTCTCGTTGCAACGCATCTACAGCCATTAACTCGCCGAGTTCCAGAAAGTCAGCCACTCTCTGGGCTTTTTCCAGAGATTCATTTAAGTGATTCGCTTCACCGGGAATTTTTAAATCTTTATAGAACTCTTTTTTCAGTTTTTTAATTTCACTGATCGCTTTTTTAAGCCCTTTTGCCGTTCTTGCCATGCCTACATATTCCCACATAATATGTCCAAGTTCTCTATGAAACTCGTCTGGCGATTTTGTTCCCTGAATAGAGAGGAGTTTTTCAATATTCTTTTTAATTTTCTCTTCAGATTTTATAAATTCTTTATGGTCGGGCTGGACTTTTCCGAATCCTTGTTTTGCCAGAAAATTTCCGACGGTATAGGGTAGAACAAAATATCCGTCGGCCAGTCCCTGCATTAACGCGGAAGCTCCAAGTCTGTTTGCTCCGTGGTCTGAAAAATTTGCTTCGCCAAGTACAAAAAGACCAGGTATGGAACTCATCAGGTTATAATCGACCCATAAACCGCCCATTGTATAATGAGCTGCCGGGTAAATTTTCATCGGGGTTTCGTATGGGTTATCTCCTGTAATAGTTTCATACATTTCGAATAAATTTCCGTATTTAGATTCAATTTCATCATCTCCCAGACGAGAGATGGCTTCGGCAAAATCAAGATAGACTGCTTTACCGGTCGGGCCTACGCCGTGTCCTTCATCGCATACCTCTTTAATGTTTCTTGCGGCCACGTCGCGCGGCACGAGGTTTCCGAAAGATGGATATTTTCGTTCCAGAAAATAGTCTCGTTCTTTTTCGGGTATGTCGTTTGGACGGCGATTCTCTCCTGTTTTTTTGGGAACCCAGATGCGTCCGTCATTTCTTAGACTTTCGCTCATGAGTGTTAATTTAGACTGGTAATGCCCCGAAGCGGGTATGCAGGTCGGGTGAATCTGAGTAAAACAAGGGTTGGCAAAACCGGCCCCTTTTTTATAGGCTCTCCAGGCGGCTGTGGCATTGCAGCCTTTGGCGTTTGTTGACAAATAATAGACATTGCTGTAGCCTCCGCCTGCCATAATTACGGCGTGACCGGAATATGATTTAATTTCACCGTTAATTAAATTACGTACAACGACGCCTGCGGCTTTTTTATTGATAACGACAACATCGAGCATTTCATGGTAAGGGTAGCACTTGACCTTGCCTTTGTAAATTTGACGGTTCAACGCTCCGTACGCGCCAAGTAGAAGTTGCTGCCCGGTTTGCCCTTTGGCATAAAACGTTCTGGAAACCTGAGCGCCTCCAAAAGAACGGTTATCTAAAAGACCTCCGTATTCACGGGCAAAAGGGACTCCCTGAGCGACACACTGGTCGATAATATTTTCGCTGACTTCGGCCAGTCGGTACACATTCGCCTCTCGCGAACGAAAGTCACCACCTTTGACTGTATCGTAAAACAGGCGAAATACGTTGTCACCGTCATTCTGGTAATTTTTAGCAGCGTTGATTCCGCCTTGCGCGGCAATGGAGTGGGCTCGTCTGGGGCTGTCGTTGTATGTAAATACAGTGACGTTATAACCAAGTTCGGCCAGAGAGGCGGAGGCCGAAGCTCCGGCAAGTCCGCTACCAATTACAATTATATCAAACTTTCTTTTATTCGCAGGATTCACCAGCTTCATATCGAATCTGTGTTTATTCCATTTCTCATCGAGCGGACCATCGGGTATATTTGAATCTAATTTCATTTAATAATCCTTTTTACCCATTATAAATTATAATAGGAATAATGGCAAACGTGAAGGGTACTGCAAGCGCATACACATAGCCTGCAATTTTTATAAAAATTGTATATTTTTCATGCCTTAAACCCAGTGATTGAAAAGTGCTTTGTACGCCGTGAACCAGGTGAAACGAGAGAAGCCCCATACTGGCTACATAAAATAGAACCCAGTAGATATTGGAAAACTCATACACTACCGCGTCGTACATGGTGCCCGAACCTTCCATTATTCGGTGATCCCAGAAATAAGACTTTAGATGCAAAACTAAAAATATTAGAATGATACTGCCTGTGTGACGCATATTCCGGGAAAACCAGGTACTTCCACGGGCCGCTTTTTGCATGGCGTAACCTTCTGGTCTGGCTTTTTTATTTTCAATCGACACTTTTATGGTCAGGCCGATATGCACGAATAAACCCATAAATAAAAGAACTTCGATAGCCCGCATCAAAACGCTGGACAACAAAGCTTCACCATATGCATTAAACGAAGCCCCGCCATCGTTATTTAACAATAACAGGTTTCCATACAAGTGTACCAGTAAAAAAGCAATAAGAAACAACCCGGTAAAGGCAACGATAAATTTTTTACCGACGGAAGTTCGAAAAATATCGATAATCCATTTCATGTGTGTTGATAACATCTGATTCAACTTTACATGAGCAACTGTTTTTCTTTAGTTAACAAAAAAATCCTGCGGTTTTCGTTTATTGCGTCAAAAACTCCTGCGGGTTTTTGACGTCGTTTCTTTCGACTATCTTTTGAAGTGTTTTGCTCGCCCAAAAGCGTGGTTTTGGGTCAACCGGCATTTCTAATTGTCGCTGGACACCATGAGGTATATGACGCCGATCTGAGCCAGTACTTTGACACAATCCCACACGATAAGTTGATGAAACTTATCGCCTTACGGATAAGTGACAAAGCGGTTAAGCGAAAGTAGCCCCAAAATGTGGTTGAGCTATTTGCGAGACCTGAGCGACCGCGTAGTCGGGCGCGAACAGATAAAATTTGTTATCGGATGTTGGCTTTTTGTTATTATACCGCTACAATATTTTCTTTTAAGACATCTTCAATTTGTTCTATTCTTTTTAATGTAGGATTGGATGAGGAAGTATTTTCATAACGCTGGTAACTTTGATATTTTATATTGAGTAATTCTGCCATTTCACTTTGCGTGTAGCCTTTTTCATTTCTTTTTAATCTCAACCAAATAGCAAAGGCGACATTTTTATGGGGTGCAATGGAATGGACATTTTTTCCATTCAGTTTTGAAAACTTTGGTAAATGTATATTTCTTGCATCAATTGAAGCTAGATAACCGGTTAAGGCTTCTTTTGCAGCAGTTAATGCAACTTCCAATGTATCCCCAAATGTATGACATCCTTCTAGATCAGGGAATTCTACATTGTAGCATAAGTCCTCTTTATCATATTCAATTATTGCTGGATAAGAAATCATTTTAAACCACCTAGCTTTAGTATCTTATTTAATGTTCCTTTTGGTAGATCTTTTTTGCCATGAACTGGAACTACTAAGGTTTTGTTACCTTTTATCATAATGTGATGCGAACCATTAATTCTATCTAAGCTCCAATCATTGGCTTCAAGTAGTTTTAATAGTTGTTTTCCACTCACGAATTAAAATACAACATTTATGCTGTGTTGTCAACTATTTATATACGGTGGTATGAAACTTGTTGATTTAAAAATAGCTTGAAAAAGAAAATAATAATCAATGCAATTAAACTCCAATAGAATATAAAGACATAGAGTATCCAGATATAATTATCAGACAGTAAATTCGCGCAGTGAAATAAAAAAGTAAATTTCCGATAACGTTTCGATTTTATCTGACGTTTTGGGGCTTCCGTAGTCAGCAGGGAGTGGCCCCAGAATTTGTCTTACAAATTCCGGCCGAAGGGCCATTTCTAACGAGCACCAAACTAACCTCCCGTAGGCTTTGGCTATTTGCCAAAGAGTTTAGAAAATATGGGTGTAACAAATTTGTTTTGACAGGTATCGTGTACCCGAAAGAATAATTCGAGAACATGCGAATTAACGCAGAAACTACCGCACCGTAATAGCCCCTTCTTCTTTGCCAAAAAACAATAAGAAAGTTAAAACCGATAAAATCGACGCACAGCATTTTATCAGGGCCATCATAGATCGCTCCGATCGGCGTTGCAGAAAAGTTCTCTATAAATTAATCCACAAGGGCAAACATA
>JBEQLE010000035.1:0-43102 GCA_040326155.1 Leptospirales bacterium
AACAATCGGCTATGGCCCGGGCGAAACGAAACAACGATCCAGTAAATCCATATTTATTGATCAAACCGGGTAATACGAAAAGGAGTTCGTATGGGATCCACATTTTCAGGACTGGAAATTGCAAGAAAAGGTCTTGCAGCACACCAGCAAGCGTTACAAACAACAGGGCACAATATTACCAATGCCAATAATAAGCATTATGCGCGACAAAGGGTAAATATATCTGCCTCCGATCCATTGTATAACCCATCGTTGAACCGTGCGAACGGTCGTGGTATGGTTGGCCAGGGTGTAGAAATTCAAAGTATTGAAAGAATACGCGATGAATTTGTAGATGACCGAATTATTTCAAACCAGCAAGAGAAGTCATACTGGTCGGTGCAGAAAAGTTTTTATAAGAAAATTGAAAACATATTAGACCAAAATGCCCCACACAGTATAAACCACTCCTTGAATAATTTGTGGAAAGCTTTTCAAGACTTAAACGACTATCCCGAAGAACAAGCTAATCGTAATATTATTAAAGAGAATGCCAATGCGGTGATATCGAATATTCACCATGCTCATAGTGAACTTCAAAATTTACGACTGGAAGCGGACAGCAATGTAAGACAGACAGTAAATGAAATCAATAATATTTCAACGGAAATACGAGACCTGAACGAAAGAATCTTAAAGTCTAAGGCGATTGGGGACAGCCCGAACGACCTTATGGACAGAAGAGACATGCTGATCGAGAAACTTTCCCAGTTGGCCGACATCTCTGTTTCACGACTGGATAAAGATGAGATTATGGTTTATATTGGCGGCGAAATGTTGATTCAAGGCGAATCGCAAAACAGACTTGCTGTTGAAAATGACCCAGGCAATGAAGGCCTGGCAAAAGTTACCTGGGAAAAAGACGGGTCCAACGTAAATGTACAAAATGGAAGCCTGCATGGGTTTTTACATGTACGAGACAACGTTATTAAAGGTTATATCGACGATATAGATCTACTGGCAATTAACCTTCACGACACTATAAATGAAATACACCGCGATGGGTTCAGCTTAACAAAAGAAACCAACATCGATTTTTTCGAGATGCGTACTCTGCCCGAAGATATTAACGGAAATGCAGATCTCGACAATGATGGTCAAATTGACTCAACCACACTTTTTCGTGTTACGGGAAATAATAAAGTAAATGCAGAGCAGCCCGTTGGCTTAGACGGGGTTCTTACGTTTGTAAAAAACGATGAAGCTCATACCGAAGTTCAAATTTCTTATCGAGCGGATGATACGCTTGAAGATGTTATGAAACGGATAAACAAGACCGACGCTGGTGTTGTGGCTTACATGAACCATGAGGGCAAACTTGCTTTAAAGGCAACGAAAGCCGAAGATGATTCGGGCAAGAATTTTATGCTCCGTCACATGGAAGATTCCGGTGAGTTGTTGGTTGGTTTTGCAGGTATACTGCAAGGGTCCGGAGAAGCGGGCGCTTTTGATTATCGTAAAATTAATGAAATAATGAAGCTTCAGTCGAGTGGAGAAAATGTTACTTTTACGCCGGCTTTTCACCCTGCCGGGGGTATCAGTTTAAATCAGGAAATTAAAAATAACCCTGGAAAAATTGCCGCAGGTTCTGGAACCGATGTGGGTGGAACCGGTGACCCTAATCAAGCAAACGGATCGAAAGATGGTTCCTTTTCATTACTAATGGCCCAGGCTTTACGACACAATTCTAATATGGTCGGTAATTCTTTGAATACCGAAGATTTCTTAAAAAACATGAATAGCAGACTTGGAGCTGAAAGTGCTACCGCCCAGTCGATGCATACATCGAAAGATCTGCTGATGCAAAACCTCGAACAAATAAGGCAGTCGGTAATGGGTGTGAATATGGATGAAGAGATGTCCAATATGGTACAATTTCAACATGCGTATAATGCATCTGCTAAAATTTTGCAGACAATGAATGAAATGCTCGATTATTTGATTAATCGTTTGGGATAAATTAGAAGGTTATTATTATGATGCGCGTTACAAATAACATGATTCATTCGAACCTGGTGAACAACTTAAATCGCCAGCAAGAAGCAATGTCAAAGAATCAAATGGAGGGTTCAACAGGAACCCGTATTAACTCCCCCTCAGATGACCCAGCTGGCTCCGCTCGAAAAATGTTTTATGAAACCCGATTGGCCGAGTACGAGCAATATGGTAAAAATGTAGTATCTGCGAAAGGCAGAATGGAATTCACAGATGGGCAGTTGGCGGCCGTAACTGATATTTTACATAGAATTCGCGAAATTACCGTACAAGCGGCGAATGGTACTTATAATGAATTTGACAGAAGTGAAGCGGCTGGCCGAGAAGTAGAAGAGCTATTGATGGGTCTGGTTGATATTGCTAACTCAAAAGACCCTACAGGTCGAAATCTGTTTGGCGGCAGCGTTATTGAAAGAGAAGCGTTTCGTCCTATTTTTGCCAATAGTCTTGTTGAGGGTGTGGACAATGGTCGAGCTTTAACCGGCGTTGTGTACCAGGGCGATAACCTTGGTTTAGCAAGAGAAATTGAACGCGGTACACAAGTCGATGTGAGCACACCGGGCAGCAAAGCTTTCTGGGGAACGAACATGACGATTTCTTCCAATCAAGATGCGTCGAACTTTGTGGCGCTTGGCGATGGTTCGTTTTCAATCGATGGAATTCGTATTGAAGTAAATGCAGGCGACAACCTGGATGATATTGTAAATAAAATCAATAATTCACCAATTGAAGTTTCGGCGTCTGTTGGTGGTAATAATGGTCTGGTCTTAACCTCCGATACCCCCCATCAAATCTGGATGGAAGATCGGGCGGGCGGAACCATTCTACAAGATCTGGGTTTAATCGACCCTGCGAACACCACCCCTGGTAATAATATAAACCCCGCCGCTATTGTCGCGGGGCAGTCCATTTTTGACGTTGTAATACAACTTCGCGATGACCTTTTAAATAATGATGTGTTATCCATTGGCGGAAGAGACCTCGAAGGGCTCGATATGGCGATGGAAAATGTTCTGCGGTACCAGGCTGAAGTAAGCAGCCGGGTTGGCAGACTGGATAAACATTATCGTCGGTTAACGTGGGATCATACCATGACCCAGGAATTGAGATCGAAAAATGAATCGGTTGATTTTGCCGAAACGATAATGAATTTTAAATGGCTTGAAAATGTTCATGGCTACACACTTCGTGTAGGCGCGGACCTCATTAAACCAACTCTGATGGATTTTCTAAGGTGAAAAAAATGAAAATAGAAACAAAAGCGTACGGCGATATAGAAATAACAGAAGATGATGTAATCAGGTTTCCAAATGGAATACCTGCGTTCGAAGATTATACCAGGTTTATTGTACTTTCCGATGAGGAGCAAAGTCCCTTTCATTGGTTGCAAAGTATAGACGACCCTAACCTGGCGTTTTTAATAATGGACCCAGGTATATTAATGCCGGAATATCAACCAGAAGTTCTTGCTCATGAAGTGAAAACTTTATTCGGCGATACAAACTACGAGAATTTGAATCTGTGGTGTATCTTGACTATTCCAAAAAGTCATCCGGAAAATATGACAATTAATTTACAAGGTCCGGTTTTAATCAGTCTCGAAAAAAAACTGGGTGGACAGTTTATATCCAATGATGACAGTCATCAAGTAAGGACGCCTGTTCTCGAATTATCGGAGGCCGGTGAAACCGCTTAATGCTGGTATTGAGTAGAAAAGTAAACGAATCCATAATAATAGGTGAAAACATCGAAGTGATGGTTGTCGAAGTAAAAGGCGACCAGGTGAAACTTGGTATTAACGCTCCGAAAGATATATCGTTATATCGCGGTGAAATCTTTCAGGCAATTCAGGAAGAAAATCGGGAAGCGGCGTTGTCGCACCTGCCTGAAAAAGCCGGCGATATGATTCGATTGAAAAAGAAAAAATAATTCTTGTTTTAGTTTAAATTCTAATAATATTTATAAAAGGGTTTTTTTGTAAAACCACAAGGTTGATTTTGGCTATTTTCTGCTGAAGCTTTTTATTTGCATTTAAAGATTCGCTGGCAGCATTGGCCTTTAACACTTCTTTTATTTTAGTTTCCAGATCTGGAATATGTTTCTGAATAAAATTCTTTGTGCCGGTACCAACATATTGAAGCCGTACAAGCTCCCAACTGTTTTCTTGTATAATAACATTGCAAATGCCGGACGTAGAAAGACTTCTTCTGTGGCGATACAAAGAAGGATCAAAATGCAGCTCACCGGGCTCTTTAAGACCTGGCGACGAATCGAAACTGACAATTCTGTTAAAATCGGGGCAGAGTTCATATAGAGTTCCTTCGGTTAGAACTTTAACCTGAGATGACTTTGGAACGAGTTCTGCAACACCTTGAAAATGGATGGGGTCACCGTGAACGGGTATAATGGTTTCGGGTTTTACCCAGTCGATGAGTTTGCGTAAATCGTCCTTTCTGGCATGTCCACTGGTATGAACAACAGGGTGTTCATCGGCTATACCAACAATGGGAGTTCCTCTTAAGGCAATATTATTCAGAGCTTCATACACATACTCGGTATTGGAGGGAATAATCGAGCCGGAATAAATTAAGAGGTCTTTGGAGGTACAATGAAGTTTTGATAGTTCATTTTCAGCCAGACGGCGAAAAGAGGAACCTTCATCAGCCTGGCATCCGGCGACTATCCAGATGGCCCTGGCGTTTTGCGGAGAAGGGTTATTTAAGCGCGTTGAAGGCTTTGGAAATTCCTCCGATTCAAACGCTGCTTGAAGATGAACGCGAATAGAACGACCTCGAATTCCAACCGGACGCCCCGTTTTTTCGGCAATTTCATAAATATATCGAATTCTTTCGATTTGCGATGAAAAGGTGGTAATAAAAATTCGTCCTTCCCAGTTACGAATTGTTTTTTCAAGTCCTTTAATGACTTCCGTTTCATCTGGAGCGCTTCCTGAGCTTAGCGAACCAGTAGAGTCGCAAAAAAGGTAATCGACCGGGCCGTATTTTTTTATATCTTTGGGAGAGTGGCGTTTTTCGACACCATGTATTTTAAAATCACTTGAAAAATATATTTTTTTGCCCTCTGGGGTTTCAATACCAACAGAAAAAGTCTGGGGTATAGAATGTGGCATAAAAAAAGAGGACAGGCGAAATGGTCCTTCCGTAAAAACTGCGTTTTGATCAACTATTCGAAATGAAAATTTATCGATGGCAAGGTCGAGTTCTTTGAGGCGTGTTTTCAGCATAGAAAGCGTAAACGGACTGGCATACACCGGTGTATTTGCAGGTATTAAATCGTATAAAAAAGTAAAAGCGCCAATGTGATCTTCATGAGCGTGCGTTAATATAATAACATTTGGTGGGAACTTTTTTACAATGTCGTAAGATGGGATAGTACGTTGTAGACCAGGTTGGTCATAGGCCGGAAACCCTGCCCCGGTATCAATCCATAAAGTGAAGCCATTGTTTTGAAAAACAGTAAAATTCTGTCCAAAACGCCCTACCCCGCCTCCGAAAAGAAAATAAGTTTTATCGGGTTTTAAACGAAGTTGCTGGTCCGAATTTTCGGGTTTAATGTTTTCCTGTAGATCCAAAGCCACCTTCTCCTCTTTCAGTTTGCCCCAGAGTGGTTTCGACCCACTCAATTTCATAAGTTTTTTCGAGTACGAGCTGTGCAATTCTATCGTGAGGTTTTATTGTCACGAGTTTGTCGCCCAGGTTTATCGTTAGAATTTGAATTTCTCCGCGAAAATCTGAGTCGATGGTTCCGGGGGAGTTGACCATCGTCAGGCCTTCTTTAATCGCCAGACCGGACCTTGGACGAACACTCAAAATAAAGCCTTGTGGAATTTCGACCCGTAAACCGGTGGCGATGGCTTTTCGCTGCCCCGGTTTCAGTTCAATTTCACTGTCTAAAGCAGCCCTTATGTCGTATGCTCCGGCGCCGACTGTCTTTTTCTCCGGTAGAGAAAAACCTTCGCGCAATAATTCAAATTTTACTTGAACAAGGTCACTCATTAATTAAACGAAAATAATCAAGTGAATGGTGGTGGCAAGTAAAAACAGGGGGTGCGCGTATATATGTATGAGCGTTACGGTGTGGGTAATTAGCCCGGAATTTTCCAGAGCGGGCTGGGTATTACCAGTAATCGCCGGGTTTGTAATATATGAATTCGAAGTGTTGGTGTCTTATGCCAATGGTGTGGAATCTCACACCACGGTAAATCTTAATACCCAGGCATTTCCACGCCGGACCACTGAACCTGCCATTACGGTCCCGGGAGCGCCCAATATAGGGAAACTTGCTCACCAAATCATCCAGATACATCGCCAGCGCCAGACGAACCAGATGACTCATCGTGCATCCCATTTTAGCAGCAGCAATTCGAATAAACAGCTCGTCCTTACCGTACAGACAAAGTCGATGTCTGTGCTTCTTCTGACTATTGCCTCTTTCGCTTCGCACCACGTCATTTAGCTTCGTAATTTTAGCCGAGCGCAACCCCGCATTTTCGTCATCTGGATGAAATTGCCCGCTTCGTTTAATCATCCGAAAAACAGCATACCGAACCACCCAGGAATGGGTTCTGAATGTACAGATTGCCACCCATTTTACTTTATTCCAGGACAAAGGAGGTAGCCGAATTTCTAAAACATTGTCAATGGGTACCTTCAATTTTCGATACGTAGTTATATTCTTCATATAAGTGTAATAGGCAAAAGTTGGATTTTTTTTCAGTTTTTGCTATTTTTTTCGCCTTTAAGTTCACACAAAAAATCCTTCGGTTTTTTGGCGATCTTTGTTAATCTAAAGTCGCCAACTTTACCATTGTTTCTTACGCGCACCCGTGCAATATGCTTCATACAATTTTTTCTATTCGTAATGTTTTCGGTTATTCTTCTGGTAGGGAATTCCACACCCAGAATTTTCATAATTCGAAACCAATAATATAAAAGGGGTAGCGTAAAACCGCGTCGTAGACGTGGGTCTTTCGCCAAAATATTGTTCAAATTTCGACGGACCTTCGGCCTAAACGCTACCGCTATCGGCCTCAAGCCAGCCGAGGCGATAATCGAGTCGGTTGAATGCAATGCCTCTTTTCCCCGCATAATTTTATTTTTTGTAAAGTTTCTGTAAAACACAAATTTCTTGGTTTACTAAATGGGGATGTGATATTATACGGATGAATGCTTATTACATTCTGGGGAGTTCGTGGCTCTCTGGCATCACCGATGCGGACCGTTGAGTTTAAAATTAAATTGAGGGATATTCTGTATTCTGTTCAAGGGCAAAAATTAAATAATGATGCACAAATTGATAAATTTATTGAAGCGCTTCCAGACGGGTTAAAAAATGTAACAGGTGGAAATACAACATGTGTTTCTGTAGAGGATTCCGATGGCGGTATTCATATTCTAGATGGCGGTTCGGGGCTGCGAGTTTTAGGCGATAGAATGATGAAAGGGGACGCCGGCCAGGGAAAAGCAGAATTTAATATTTTTTTAACTCATACGCATTGGGACCATATTTGTGGAATTCCCTTTTTTAAGCCTTTATATATACCAGGCAATAAGGTAAATTTTTATTCGACTATTCCTGATCTTCATGAACGTTTACGGTACCAGCAAGATGAGCGATTTTTCCCAAAGGAATTTGATGATCTGGAGGCTGACAAAGTTTTTCATACAATGGAACCTAAAAAACCATTTGAGGTTAAACCGGGACTTATTGTAACTCCGTTTCCGTTGCGTCACCCTGGCGGCTCTTCTGCGTATAAATTTGAAAACGATAAAAAAGTTTTTATTTTTTCAACTGATGTGGAAATTACGGGTGCAGATTTAGAGAACGTAGATGATGGAATTACATTTTTTGATGATTGCGACGCTTTGGTGATTGACGCACAATACACTCTGGACGAGTCTTTTCAGAAGTTCGACTGGGGGCATACGAGCATTACGATGGCGGTCAATTGTGCCTCTCGTTGGAGAGCGAAAAACCTGTTTTTAACCCATCATGAACCTGCATATTCAGATCTAATGTTGAATCAGAATCTGGAATTGGCGAATGAACATGCTGAAGCATTGATGATCGACAATTTGAATATTTATCTGGCAAGGGAAGGAACAAAATTCCGCATATAAACAATGGGTTTGTGCCAAGGTCCTGATGGTTCGTGTAGTTCCTGTTGTGGTTTATACAATCTTGATTTTTCCGTAAAAGAACGCGAAAAGTGGCTTACTACATCAACAAATAATTTCTTGCAACTGGACCTGACAGATTCACTGTCTGTGTATAAGTACAGACTCTCCGTTGAACCCAGTTTACGCTTAAAATCAATTCTAAACGATGTCTATGTTTGTCCTTTTATTGGATGGGTAAATGGGGAAAAAACCAGAAGTGGTTGTTTGTTACACCCGGAGGGGTCGCCTCACCCAACAACGGACAAACTAGATCATCCTCAGAGTTACTCTTTTTATGGGCAGAGTATTTGTCAAAATTATAATTGTTCTTCAAAATCGAAAGTGTTGCCGTTTACATGGAAATCTTTATGGCAAAAAAATATCGATCCATTTTTATATGGAAGAGTTGTTTCGAACCATAATTTATTGAATGTGATCTCTGAAATTACACAGAATAAAAAATATTCGGTACAAAATCTACTTTCCATCGTTTTAAAATATGCAGAAAAGTACCCGGTTCCCGTTACAAGTTTCGAGATGACTCTTTCATTTGGTTTTTATACTCCCGATCAATTGTGGGACGTGTTGGGGACTCTATTTGATAAACAATCTTATGGTAAGAATGCATTCGTCCTTACAAAAGAAGGAAAAAAAATCGGAAGTTCCATACGATCTGAAATGGCCAGAATTTAAGAATGTGGATGATCTGTTTTTGGAATTTCGGGAAGTCGAAGAGCATCGATACCCTCACCTAAAAAGACAACAGACTTTTGAACAACAGTTGCTACGGACTGACTATTTAAAAAAGAGTGTTCTTCAAAACGGGGATCGTATGCAATTAATTCGGTTCGGTTGGTACATTTTGTTCCGTGATTGCCAATATCCTCATTTATATCGGCCCAGAAATTTTTTACACTTCTTAAAAATGTGGCGCCCTCGTTTAAATATTGTCTGGCATATCTTCTTCTCATTTCAAGTAGCTGGCTTTTTGCGTCGTCACGCGTTGCAATGTTATAATCTTCTTGAGTTTCGGCAAACATCTTTTCATATCTTTTGCAGTTTGCTAAAATCGAGTAATGGGTATCTCGCTCATTATTCAAGGAGTAGTCCAGTTTTACATGTTTATCGAAAAGGGCGGTCATAAATACCCCTTCCCAGGCACGTAAAATGGTATACATAAGATTTACATCTTTGTCGGTACTGCTGGGGCAAATTAATGTCATTGGAAACTTGCGTAAAAGTGTGTACTTCGTAAAATCGGGTTCATTTGAAGATTTTTTACCGTCGTCAAGTGTAGGCGCAGCTTCATACAGACCATGCGGATCGAGTTCCTCAATGCGCTCTTTAATTTTCTTTAACTCTACTTTTGATCGCTGTAGTTGCTCCGCGCTTCTTGAGGTGCGAATTAGCCCCTCGTACTGCTTTTCAAGTTTTTTAAACTTCGTAAGCTCTTCAGTTAGTTTAGATGATAGTGCCATTGCGCTAATTTAATAATATTATCTTTTGTGTAAACTAAAAAAATAGTCTTTCTCACTTTATCGGTATTCGATTCTCATATCCTGAGGGTATTCAATGTAGTATTCGATATCAATTACCTGTTTTTGCTTAGGTTTTATGCGAATTTTCCAGATCAGTATTCCGGGTAGCGTTGGATTGGCCTCTTCCGGCTCGGGCGATAGTTTCGTTGCTTCCACTTTAATGTTTTTATTCTTTGAGACCGGAATACGATCTCGAATTTCAACGGTTATATAGTCGTCACGAAGATTCTCCACTTCAATTCTATAATGATAGGAGATACGAGTTTTTTTCCCAAGGCCGGAATTTTGACGGAAATCTTTTATTTTGGTTCGCGTCACCTTGAATTTTTCATCCGGTCCGAAGGGTAAGGTGAAAGTTTCTTTTGGGGCTACTCTGGGTAGAGAGGTTGTTCCAATATAGCTATTGTTAACAAAAAGAGCGGCTGGGCCTGGCAATATGGGGTAATTAAGACGATTTCGTATTTCCCCTTGAACAAATACAGCAGTACTAAGCATAGGAACCGTATTATATTCGAGTTTTGCGGAGAGTTTATCGGTAGTTATGGGTATGGAATATCCGGTGCCATCGCTGGGAATATCGGCTGGTTTTCTGACATGAAAAGTCGTAGACGAGAACTCTTTTTGGACCCTTGTTACAGGTTTTTCTTCTTCTCTTTCTGCGGGTCCGGATCCGGCTGAATCCCCACTCATCATCGGAGATTCGTCAGCTTCTTCGCTATATCGGGAGCGTCCTTTGCTACTTTCTTTCTTTTTCTTATAGCGGCTAACATATTGGTCTACAGTGAGAGTTTTTAAATACGGAGGTTTTATTCCTTGCGCCGGTCTGGCGGTTGATAAAATCAGTTTTACCTGATTCCAGGATTCTCCCGTGTTTTGTTTTATTTCGCCCATATATGTCAGTTCAACTTCGCGCCCATTGTCGGTTCGAATTTCATATTTAGGTCGCCAGGAGGCGTGTCTCATAATATAACTTATTTTAATGGTAACATTTGCCGAAACGAAAGAGTCAAGCCCGACTTGTAATACTTTTATACCTTTTTTTCTGCCTGAATAATTGGAAATTTGCTTGGAAATAGCCGATTTTTTTTCGTCAATCTCTTTGATTGCTCGCTTTAAACGTCGTTTGTCATCATCAATTTTTACCGCAGATGTATAATAAAAATCTAACAGGGACTGCCAACTGCTGACATCAATTTTATTGACTTCAATTTCCCGATTATTCTCCTTAATCGATTTTATTTTTATGGAAGTTAGTATTTTTCGTTTTTCATCCAGTGCGCGAGATCGGGCGTATAATGCGTTACGATCTTGTTGTAGTTTATCCAACTGCTTTCGCAAAATTTCAACTTCTTCTTCCTTGTTTTCTTCCAGGTAGTTTGTTTTCAAGTCGTAATAAAATAACCTTACCCTGGCACCTTCGTTAAAGGATACGCGAACCGATCTTGAATCCAAATTCAGCGGTAAATCGGTGACCTGAATAAACATGCTCCCTTTTTCAAGTTTCAATGTTTTTTCTCGAGTGACCAAAGCCCGGTCATTGTAAACGGTTACTTCAGTAGGTTTCGTTTTAATTGTAAGTATTTTTTTTTCTGCCGGTATCGATGGTGTAATTACAGGAATTCCTGAAATCATCGCGACAATTAAGATAAGATGGCTAAATTTTTTCATATTATTTCTCCGGCTGGTTCTCGTACTCTCATTGGGAAACGATACACTGATTTATACACTACCGTACCTATTGTCAATAAATTCTTGCAGGATAGAGGATAAATAATATCGACCTCACTTTTATTGACAAATTATAATTTTAATTGGCGTCATTTAGAATTTGCTAATTTCGAGATTTCACTTTTCTTTTTATCTGAGATCTCGCCGGTTTCGGCGTAAGTTTTCCAGTCGCTCATAAAACCCTTGATCTGCTTAGCAAATTTTTGCTGTATCGCTTTTCCCAGCAAAAAACCTTTTAGACCTTGGACATCGGCCGTAATGTTCGAAGAAATTCTACAGTTGTCTGCGTCTATTTTTTCAACTCTGAGGGCATTTTGAAGGCCTGAAACAAATTTTGGTAGTTTTTCTCCATGCGCATTCCAGGATATTTCATGTTTCTTCTCATCAAAATGTATAATTCTTTCATCAAAAATCCCGAAAGAACCCAGGTCGCAAAATCGCCCCCCGGCGGGCGCGTTTGTCTGTTTTTTTGACACCGACTCGTTTTCCCATGACTTTTGTATACCTCTGGCCCAATCAGCAATATTCACAAAGTCAGGCCCGATGACCCCCCATGCCTTGGCGGCATTTGTATTTACCTCATATGATTGTTGTATTTCCAGTTTTCCCATTTTGATCTCCTTTTTATAAGTATTGTGTTTAAACATTTGTTAAAAACAATCGTATTGTCGGTGCAACTGCCTTGATAAATGTAACACTTGTTACATTGTACACAAATAACAAAAAAATGGCCAAAAAAAATAACATTTGTTACATTTTCTATAACATGTCAGATTCAAAAAATCGACTGCTACGAGCAGGCCTGGAGCTATTTGCAGAAAAAGGGTACAAATCAGCTTCGGTTCGTACCATTTGTGATCGCGCAGAAGTCACAATCAATATGATTAGTCATCATTTTGGAGGAAAAAAGGGATTGTTGCAGGCTGTTATAAACCGCTTTGGGCAAGATGTCTATATTGCGCCTTTGCGCATTATTCGCGAAGAAGCAAAAAACAAAGAAGATTTTACTATACGGCTGAGATTATTCACATATGAAACAATGCATGCTATGTTAAACAATAAGGCATTATTGAAAATTCTCTATAACCCAGGGGAATTAACAGAAATTATTGATGCAAAAGAAGTGTTTGCTCAGGTAATCGAATACCAATCGAAGTATCTCGATTTTTTAAAATCGGGTGTCAAAGTCCGGGCTGTTCGTAGTGACATAGATCTATCCATGCTTACTGGTTTGCTCTGGGACCGTATGGTGTTTCAGGTTCTCTATCAAAAAACTATGGTTGATATATTTCAAGGACCGGATATTAGCGAACAAGAATACCGGCAAGAGTGGCTTGATGCAAATCTTGAGCTATTTTTAAAGGGGTTACTAACTTAAAGTTTTATATAATGAGAAAATTTTACCTTACACCGTATATCCTGATTGACACGACATGATGGGAAAATATATTATCCATTATGGCTAGACGATGCGAATTAACAGGGAAGGGAACCAGAACGGGTCACAATGTGAGCCACTCCCACCGCAAAACAAAAAGAACTTTCAAAGCAAACGTACATAAAAAGAGAATTTTTCTGGAAGACGAGAAAAAATGGGTAACCATGAACGTCTCCACACGAGCTTTGAGAACTATCCAAAAAAATGGCGTTCGTTCGCTAATGAAACAAAGCAAAGCTACCTGATACGATTCTCTTTGTGTTAGTCTAATCGACTACTCGCTTTAGTATGTTTCGAATTATTAGATTCGTCTGGGTTTTTTATTTCAGTAGTTTCTGCTAGAACTCTATCAATAAGCGCATCTTGAAATTCAGTTTTATATTGATGATTAAAGTAGTGTCCACCTTCGAACCAGATCAGGGTTTTCCCCTTTGGGGCTATCAGTGAATTGAAATATCGCTCTGCTACAGAGCCAAAAATAATAGTGTCATCTTTCCCCATTAATAAATAGACAGGAACATCTAATCGAGGAACTGTCTCAAACAAATTTACTGCAAATACTTCTTTAAATAAATGATTAAGAGAAAACTCTATGGCTCCCGGAACTCGTAAAGATTCGAAAAATGTATATTCACTCGCCCCCAACAAGTACGAAACGACTAAACCCTGCATGGTCGCATCAAATTTATTTCCAAATTCTCCCAGCCATTTTCTAGAATTCATAAAGTCTTCGAGACTTTTATAAGGTGGAGTACCGATCTCTTTTAGCTCTTTCAGTGCTTCCTCATTGCCGGCTTCTTCAGCCTTTTCCAGCATCATATTGTACCCCAGTAGTTCACTTTCTAAAACGTTCGTCATTTGCCCGACGCCAATATATGCTTTTACTAAATCGGGGCGACGACTTGCGGTCATTGGTCCGACAATGGCTCCCCAGGAAAGTCCACATACATAAACGCTGGAAACCCCAAATCTATTTTTTAAATATTCAATTACCTCAATAGTATCCACAACAAATTGCTCTATATTCATTGTCTCCAGGGGTATGTCCTGGTCATAAAGCTTTCCCGCCCCCCGTTGTTCCCAGGAAACCACGACAAAATGGTTTTCCAGTTTTTCGGTTACATGTCGGGAGTACCCTATGAGTGGCATTCCAGGTCCACCATGCAATATCAGTAAAACCGGGTTTGAACTGTCGACGCCGCGAAACATCATTTGTTGTTTTATATTACCAATGTCCAAGGTCTCTATGGTAGCGATTGAATTTTCACCTTCAATATCTGCTGTGGAAGATGTCCGTAAGCTCTCTTTGGTCAACCATGCCCCGGCTAAAAACAGTACAATTAAAATAATTCGGATTAATATTTTTTTTATATTTTTTTGTTTCTTTTTCATAGCCCATTCCCTGTTTCTATCTTTTTTTTGAAATTTATTATACAGTAATCAAATTTCGTACAACAGACTATTCGCATACATCTTTTAGGTAGACAACCCAAAAATATAAAAAAATCTTTTCTGGTGGGGTAGGTTAATTTTTATATTGGATGCTCGATTTGCATCGTTTCCCTGGATATATTATTACCACTTTTTGAATGCGCTCACGTCAGGAAGGACCTGGCATGAGCGCATCTAAAAGTTGCAATGTAAGGCTTAAAGACTAATAAACCCGAGTTCTCTAACGACGGCTTGCCCGGCCTCGCTTTTAATAAACTCAATAAACGGAGTCGCTTTTTCAAGAAAGGCATCATTGGTATACATTTGCAGTGTGCGTCCAAGAGGATACTTGTCTTTGCCGGAATTTGCAATCGACGGTAGAAAGTATTTTCCATTGTCTGGGTTTTCCATTTTCAACGACGTAACTTCGTCCGTCAACCATCCCATACCTACATATGAAATAGCGCTTATATTTCCTTTTACCTGGTCAATAATTTGCTGAGATGAGTTTGCAAAAGTAATCGAAGTGCCATACTCTGCATCCGAGTCTTTTTTGCCCAGACGAACCACTTCTTCTTTAAAGTATACGTGAGTTCCGGAATTATTTTCCCGTGAAAGGGCTAGAATCGGAGAGTCGTTACCGCCCACCTCTTTCCAGTTAGTAATTTTACCAGTAAAAATATCTCTTAACTGTTTTAACGTAAGCTGCTTTACAGGATTGTCTGGGTGAACAACCACCGCAAGCATGTCAATTGCCACAATGTGTTCGGTAATTTTAATACCTTTACCTTCGGCAAGTTTCCACTCTTTGTCTTTCATCGTTCGCGAGGCAGTGGCAATATCGGTCTGACCGTTCAGTAAGGTCGCTATACCAGTACCACTTCCGCCACCCGAAACCGAAACCATTTTAGTTGGGTTCACTTCCATGAATTTTTTTGCCAGGTTCTGTACCAGTTGAACCATAGTATCCGAACCGGAAACATTCAAGGTCTGGCTTTTTCCACCACACGCCGAAAGGGTCAGAATGGTGAGAAGGCTAACACCTGTAATGAACCCTGTAATAAAACTTTTCTTCCTATTAAACATTGTTTCTCCTTGATATAAATTTAAGCTTAATCCTTGTTAGACTAATGAAAAATATTCTTTTAATAAAATCAGTATACTACATCTGATTAAAACCGAATTAAACAAATGTTAATTTTGTGTTAAAAGTCACAATGTCGTATAGTAACCAACTACTAAAAATTCAACTGTTTTTCTTGGTATTCATGATTAAATGGACGCTGTTTTTGGAAGTGTGATGGTGAAAATTGTTCCCACCGGTGAATTTGCTCTTGCGCGGATGGTTCCCCCATGCGCTTCAATTATGGTTTTACACAGATGTAACCCGAGTCCATACCCCTGTTTTTGCGGGGTTCTGGCATTTTCAATTTGAAAAAACGGTTCGAAAATTTTCTCTCTATACTCTTTAGATATTCCCTTGCCTTCATCTTGAATTTTCCAGATAAATTCAAGTTCATTTTCAAGAAGTGAAATACGAATTGTTCCCCCATCCCCATGCTTCACAGCGTTTTCGAATATATTACTAATGACCCGGCTCCATTTTTCCGTATCTATTTCCACTTTTGTTAACGCTTTGGGTATTTTACTTTTAATTATTATATCAGGATGAACCTGTTTTGCCGCATCCATCGCTTTTCGGGTTATTACGGATGGGTCAATCAACGTTGTGTGAAGATAATCTTCACTTACAGGTCGATAGGTTTCCAGTATTTCAGATATCAGTTTTTCGAGTTCAAGAATGTCCTCCATTGCCGAGACTTTCTCTTCACTTTTCGGTAGAAAATCTATAGCAAGTTTCAAACGGGTCAGGGGGCTGCGCAGTTCATGACTCATATCGCGCAACATTCTCTCCCGGTTCTCAATCATTTCGCCAATACGTTTTATCATATTATTAAAACCCTGCGCGGTTTTTGCGAGCTCTCGGGGACGTTTCAGATCAAGTGTAGTATCGAGTTTACCGCTGGAGACTTCAGCAAATGCCCTCTCGATTTTCTTTATCGGCAATAAAAGTTTACGTAAAATTAACCATGCAAAAAACAATACCAGAGTTAAAAAAACCAGTAGGGGGAGTACCCGATTGTACCCCGAACCGCCACCTCGGTCGATCAAAAAGAGAATCTGTCCATTTTTTGTATTTTCTATTCTGTAAAAAGATCCCCTGAAAATACCATATGGTTTTTCACCGACATACGCTTTCATCTCTGCAATACCAAGGTCTTTGGGGTCGGTTTTCCAAGATCTCAAGTTTGTATTTTTTCCCGGTTCAAATACTATTTCAATAGCAATCTCTTTTCTGAGTTGCATTCCTTTTTCCAATAAAGGTGGGTCTCCTAATTCCTGAACAATGTATCCAACGTAACGGTCAAAGTGGGCCATCGCTTTAGAATCAACGCCCTTGGTAATTTGAAAATATAAAATTACAGCGCCATGTATCGATATTGCCGCCAGAACAAGTATAAAAACCAGGTGAAAAAAAAGGGAGCGTGGGGCCTGCACCCTTCCCCGTCTTTTAGTGGGATTAAAACGATCTCTCATATATCCACCGTTAACATGTAACCCTGCCCGTGTAAAGTTTTTATAAATCTAGGTTTTTTAGGGTCATCATTAATTTTTCTACGAAGGCGACTCACCAAAATATCCACCGAGCGTTGAAAAGGATCAAACTCATCGCCATATAAAGCTTCGGTAATCTGCCCTCGGGTCACAACCGTGTTTCGGTTTTCCAACAAAAATTCAAGCAACCGAAATTCATTAGAAGTAAAGTCGGACTGTTTTCCATCGACCAGAACGGACCGTCGTTGCAAGTCTACCTTTACCGGCCCAAATTCAATTTGTTTACCTTCGGGAATTTTTCCTGTTGTTGAAGTGCGCCGCAAAACGGCTTCCATTCTCGCTTCAATTTCGGTCGAATCAAACGGCTTGGGAATATAATCGTCTGCGCCTAAACGCAACCCCACCACTCTGTCCGAGGTGTCCCCGCGAGCGGTAAGCATAATAACTGGAATTTCACTGAATTTGCGGATTTTTCTTAAAACTTCGAACCCGTCATCTCCGGGCATCATCACATCAAGTAGTACAAGATCGTATTGTTTTTTTTTCAGGGCATGTATTCCCTCTACCCCATTAGGGGCCGAGTCGGGATTGTACCCCCGCTCGGCAAAGAAGCGCTGCAGGAGGGTGCAGAGCTTAGCGTCATCATCAATAATCAAAATCTTTTTTTTCACTTTTTCACTTTTTAATAATTTGTCATATGTTTAATTTATAATGACGGCCCCGCATTTTCAAACGGGGCATGAAATGATATTGGAATTATCGAGGTTATTTACTCCTGTGTTTCTTCCATTTCTCAACTACTTTCGCTCGTTGCTCCGGCGTCAATATATCATGAAATTCCGCTGTCGATTCGACAACCAGTTTTCTCATTTTGGTTACATCTTTCTCAGCCCCGATCAATACTGAATTTACGGCGCGAGAATCAAAAGTATCACTTTCAAATTGTGCTAAAAAAACGTTCGCAACTTTCTCTCGCGTATCACGATAGCCAGGAACCTCTTTAACAATTTTATCTGTCAATTTATATAATCTTTCCTTTTGTTCCGAAGTCATGTCAAGTTTGGACGCAATCTTATCGGCCCCTTTATGCATATGTTCCGAACTAAATTTATGGCCGTACCCATGGTGTCCATAGCTGTGGCAACCAATAGCCATAACCCCACCGATGACGCCAACGATACCAGCGACTATTGCAATTGTTTTAAACATCTTATGCTCCTTCATTTTTGATAATACTAGAATAAGAACCCGGTGTAACAAAGTTGTAACAAAATAGCAAAAAGTTGTAACAATACTCGAAAATTTAGAAAAATTTATTCTGGGAAAAATACCTTATTAAAGGGGAAAAGCGGGGTTTTTATTCTGCGCGAATGGAAACTGATCAGCGACAAGTGAATGATAAGTATAAAGCGTTCCTTGCATATTCTGCCTGCCTTATACGAATTTGCGCTTGTCCGTCTGTATCCAAAATCAGTTAAGCTTACATTCTATATGAATGACCATGCATCGGAAAAAGTGTTTAGTGAAGCAGAGCTGGAAAAGTGCCTGGATGTGCTTGGCTCGTTGTCGAAAGATGCAACTTTATGGGCGCAGCTGAGCGAAGAGAGGCGAATTGCGTTTTCAAAAGTATGCGGGCAGTTGTCGCGTCCAGACCGTGATGAAATTCGTTTCCGGCGCAAGCAGATGCGAAAAGTCGAAAAGCAGAAAATCGTCTCGAAAGAGCGGCAAGCCAGGTCACAAACCGGTATTCGTCAGGCCAGAACATCTGACGTATTTACGGCCCCCGTTAAGTCGCAGCTAACGGACAATGGTCCTAAGGCCGAGAGACCGCAACTTAATTCTCCGCGCAACTGTTATGTCTGTAAAGCCGAGTATGTAAAACTGCACCACTTTTACGACTCCATGTGTTCGGAGTGCGGCGATTTTAATTACGAAAAACGCTTTGCCAGTTGTGACCTGAGCGGCCAGACTGCGCTCATTACCGGTGCTCGTTTGAAAATCGGTTACCAGGCTGCGCTTTTAATGCTTCGGTCCGGGGCGAACGTTGTGGTCACAACCCGTTTTCCCGTCGACGCCGCCACGCGCTACAGCAAAGAAGCTGACTTCGAAAAGTGGCAAGATCGTCTGCATATACACGGTCTTGATCTGCGACATACTCCCAGTGTAGAATTGTTCTGCGATTTTTTTATCGGTCAATACAAACGTCTCGACCTGTTAATAAACAATGCCGCTCAGACAGTACGGCGTCCGCCCGGATTCTACAGTCATCTTTTGCCAGTTGAATCTATGCACCAAAATGAACTACCTGAAAATGTACAACAATTGCTTGGCGATTTCACCGTCTGTAAAAACTTTCTGAGTTCAGCTGCGAGCAGTGACCAGTCAATTTCTACAACGTTACCTGCCGAGTGGCAAGACCGATCACCCGGTGTTGGCATTCGAAAGTCTGCAACCCTGTCGCAAATACCATATACTCATGACGACCTTCAACTAAGCGAACCGATTTTTCCGGAGGGTAAGCTTGACGCTGACTTGCAGCAGGTTGACCTTCGAGAGACGAATAGTTGGAGGCTCAAGCTGGGGCAGATAGCTACGGCAGAAATGTTGGAACTTCAGTTGATAAATTCCGTTGCGCCTTTTGTTTTGTGTAATCGTCTGGTGGGTCTTATGCGGTTAGATTTTACAGGACAAAAACATGTCGTAAATGTCTCGGCCATGGAGGGCAAATTTTACAGATTTAAAAAGGCCGACAGGCACCCTCATACGAATATGGCGAAAGCGGCCCTGAACATGTTGACTCACACTTCGGCCGGCGACCTTGCCAAAGATGGAATTTTTATGAATGCGGTGGACACCGGTTGGGTGACCGACGAAGACCCCGTCGCGCTTTCAGAGCTGAAGCAAAAGCAACATGATTTTCAACCCCCGCTTGACATCGTCGATGGAGCCGCCAGAGTTTGCGATCCGTTTATTCACGGAATTCAAACCGGCGATCATGTCTGGGGAAAATTCCTGAAAGATTATAAACCCATCGACTGGTAACTGGAAACACGGCTGGCGAAGTCCCCTGTATTTTTTAAATGTAAAGGTCTTTTATTCCGCAGGTTCGCAGTGCGGTATTCAACCGAAATAGAGACCGGTTACCTTATTCATGATAACTTTATTAGTTATGGTCAAAGAGAAAAAGTTTCAAAAAATTATTCTTTCTGTGCTGGAAACAGCTCAAAAAGATTCTTCATTAGAAGAGCTGGGCTTAACCAGTTTTGAGGACATGGGAATTTTGTTCCAGACCGGGGGTCTGGTTTTAAATGGTATATTTAAGAATATAATCGATCTTGAAGAGACTTTCCCGGCTTTCGGAATAACACCCGAGGTCGCCGTTAGACTGACATTTCGGTTGTTGAAGTTTTAGGTCTCTTGAGAAGTTAGAGGTAAACGAAAGTTATTGAATGAAGTAAATTTTGAAATTATTTTATTATATTATAGAAGAAGCAAAATGTTACCAGATTCTAAAGAAGAAAAATATAAACCCACGAAGTTGAAATGGTCAGGTGTTCTGCTAACTTTTTCTATTTTTGTTTTTGCCGGATTTTTGATGTCAGGGAAATCAGATCATACCGGTTTTGACTCTTTTATGGGTATTTATTTGATGTTTTTTGGCGGGGTGGGAATTCTTGTCTCTATTTTGCAGTTTATTCCAAATGTATCTTTCTTGCGGTTAACCCCTGAAGGATTTGAAATGAAATCTTTAGGACGATGTCATTCATATAAGTGGTCAGAAATACGCGAGTTTGGTGTAGCAGAATTTCAAACCAGGCAGGGCGGTATGCAATCTAGTCACCGTTTGGTAGGTTTTAATTTCAAAAAACCGGGTAAAAGTGATGAAGTGGAAAATTCGATCAGGCGATTGAATCGGCGGGTCGTAAACTATGAAGCTGCACTACCGGACAATTATGGATGGAAAAACACCGAGCTTGCAACACACTTGAATGAATTGAGAATTTACTATGTGAATAAACTCAAGTGAAAACGATCTGAAATTATTACTTACTCCATTTAACCGCGACCGCTAGGTCAAATGGCGGTCGAATACCGCACTGCGTACTTGTGGAATAATCTACATTTACTCCTGGTTTATTCCGGGGACGTCGTCGGCCAGATTATTTTTCTTTTTTTTCTTCGTTTCTCTTCTTTTTTTTCTTTAAAGTGAAATTTTTTTCAAAAAAAGGCTATTACCCTGTTATGACCATCACAATTACGAAAGATTTTAAGCTGGCGTTGCAGTGCATTGAAACGGGAGAGCGAAACTTGTTTATACATGGTAAAGCGGGAACCGGGAAATCTACTTTTATTGGGTTGCTGAAAGAGAAGTATTCGGTTGCTGAGAATGATGCGGCCAATACGGTTTACCTGGCTCCGACGGGGGTGGCTGCGGTGAATATTGAGGGCCAGACGATTCACTCTTTTTTTAGTTTTCAACCTCACTTTCTCGATGCTTCTAATATGGAAATTCGGCGAAGTAAAAAGTTTAAAACGGTGCGCAAAATTATTATCGATGAAATTTCGATGGTTCGGGCCGACCTGTTGGATGCTATCGATGTGGTTTTGCGAGCCAATCATAATTCCGCTTTACCGTTTGGCGGGGTAACGATGGTTTTTATCGGCGATACATATCAGCTTCCCCCTGTTGTAACCAGATATGAGCAACAAGTTTTTACAAAGAAAGGTTATAAAACTCCATTCTTTTTCAGTTCGTTTGTATTTCTTGAAATGCTTGATAAACGAAATAACCTTCGGCCGTTATTTATCGAGTTTGTAACTATTTTTCGACAGAAAGATTCTGAGTTTATTCAGGTGTTACATTTAATTCGGAACGCCCTCGATAAAAAAACCGTTATGGAAAAGCTCGCGCTAAGAGTGGGTAACGAAAAAGATATTTCGGGACCCTTTGTTATTTTGACCGGAACCAACAAGCTTGCCGCAACTTATAATAAAAGAAAACTGAAGGAAATTTCGAATAAGCAGTATACTTTTGAGGCTGAAATTTTAGACGATTTTCCAGAGAGAGATTTTCCAACTGAAAAACTTCTGGCGCTGAAAGAGGGCGCCCAGGTAATATTTATTCGAAACGAGGTAATTAAACAGGAGTATGTAAACGGCGATATCGGTGTTGTTGAAAAAATAGATGAATTTAATATTACAGTAAATGTAAACGGTAAACTGGTTGAGGTTGAGCCTACGACATGGGAAAGATTCAGGTACAAACTAATCTATGGGCGTATCGTCCCTGTGGTGGTTGGTGAATTTTATCAGTTCCCGCTTAAGCTCGGTTACGCGATTACAATTCATAAGAGCCAGGGCCATACCTATGCACAAATTTTGCTTGATCTGGGTAAAAAAGCTTTCGCTTCGGGCCAGGTTTATGTGGCTTTATCGCGGGTAACGTCTCTCTCGGGAGTGTATCTAAGGAACTCATTGAAAGCCGATGACATCTTTGTTGACAAACGAATTTCCAGATTCTGGAATTCACTGGAAGAGAGTTCTCAGGCACGGACGTCGGTTCCCGAAGAGGCGGCGTAAAAATGGATTCGTATGGTCCGTCTGTAAGGTTTATAGTCTGTTTCATATTCAGAACGGCAGGCGCTATGCAATATGTATTGAAAAGAATTCGTCGAAGGAAAATAAAGCAGGCCGAGACAAAATAGAGCCTCTGTCTTGTCTGATTAACTTTTCGTATTAACTTTATTGTAAAGCAGCATAAATTGCTCCGCCGACATTACAGGAATTTTAGAGTGTTTGTAATCTTTACTATTGCGAGTAATAATGTATTTAACGCCGGCTTCAACGGATGAAAAATATTGGAGGGCGTCTTCAAAGTCTGAGAATTTAGAATTCAAGCCCAGTGTTGTCGACTTTCGGGTTACAGGAATGATCTCCAGAATGGCTTCGAGTGTTCGAAGAGTTTTAATTGCCAGGTTTTTCGATTTGTATTTACTGAGTATATAAAACAGGTTTGAAAATACCAGAGGGGTTGTTACAGCGTGAACTTTCTTTAAATCTGCCAGAGTCAATAATTCGGAAGCTGGATTATAAAATTTATCTCGAAGTAAAAAAATATCTAATAATATATCTGAGTCAATATAGATCTTTTTCATAAAGAATGTTTTTTCAGTTGATATTCAAGTCGTTCTTTTTTATAATCGATATCTTTTACATCATTTAGAATGCCTGAAATTTGTTTTATGGACGCACTGATTGTTGTTGATTTGTTTGCCTTTTTTTCTGTAACAAAACGGAAGTACTCTTCTACCAGTTGTGAGACGCTGGAGTTGTGGTTTTTAGCATAGCTTTTCGCTCTATTGACAATTCCTTTGTCAAGTTTTAGTGTCAACTTTTGTTCCATACGTACAATATACCTCTATATGGTACGTAATGTCAATAATTTTTTTTACTTTAATATTCTGGAATTTTGGTTTTCCTCGCAGGCATTCTTGATCTTTTGGCCTGCGCTGCCAAACTATACTTCTTTGAATTATAGAGGACTGGCTTATTGTAGCCACCGCTTTAAAAAATGCCCGGTCAGTGATTTTTTTTCTTTAATAATTTCTTCCGGGGTACCAAAGGCGATTACCTCACCGCCTTTAATGCCACCTTCAGGCCCCATATCGATAATCAAATCGGCAGTTTTAATTACATCCATGTTGTGTTCGATGACGATAACAGTGTTTCCTTCGTCGACAAAATGGTGTAATACTTTAAGCAACTGGCGAATGTCTTCAAAGTGAAGTCCGGTGGTAGGTTCATCAAGTATGTATAATGTTCTTCCTGTGGAACGTTTCGATAGCTCCGTCGCAAGTTTTATACGCTGGGCTTCACCACCCGAAAGTGTTGTTGCCGGTTGCCCCAGTTTTATATACCCAAGCCCAACATCGAACAGTGCTTTCAGCTTTGCTTTCACAGGGGGTATGGCATGAAAAAATTCAAGGGCCTCTTCGACGCTCATTTGCAGAACTTCGTATATGTTTTTATGCGAATAAGTGACTTCGAGCGTTTCACGATTATATCTTTTTCCCTCGCAGACTTTACAGGTGACGTAAACATCGGACAAAAAATGCATCTCAATTTTTTTAACCCCGTCACCCTGGCACGCTTCACAACGCCCTCCGGGAACATTAAACGAGAAACGACCTGGTTTATAGCCGCGCATTTTAGACGCCTTTAACATAGAAAAAAGATCGCGTATTGGTGTAAAAGCTCCGGTGTAGGTTGCCGGGTTCGAACGCGGGGTTCGCCCTATAGGGCTTTGGTCGATATCGATGACTTTGTCGATTTTATCAAGACCGGTAATTTTTTTGTGTTTCCCGGGAATAAGATGGCTTTTGTAAAGGTGCAGCGCCGCCCCTTTGTATAAAATTTCGTTTACCAACGTACTTTTACCACTTCCGGAAAGTCCCGTAACGCAGATAAATTTGCCCAGATCAAACTGAACCTCAATGTTTTTTAAATTATTTTCTGCCGCGCCAGTAACTTTTATACAGTTTTCGCCACCCTCGCGTCGCACTTCCGGAATCTCGATTTTTTTCTTTCCGCTTAAATAGTGACCCGTCATCGAATCTTTATCTTTCAAGATATCTGGAAAGGTTCCGGTAAAAACAACTTCACCGCCATGAATTCCCGCTCCGGGGCCAATGTCGACAATATAGTCACTCATTTCGATTGTCTCTTCGTCATGCTCGACTACGATTACAGAATTACCCAGGTCTCTCAAGTTTTGCAACGTTTTTATAAGTTTCGCATTATCGCTCTGGTGCAAGCCAATGGAGGGTTCATCCAATACGTATAAAACCCCGACAAGAGCCGAGCCGATCTGGGTAGCCAGTCGAATGCGTTGAGCTTCGCCGCCCGAAAGCGTTCCGGCCACACGGTCCATTGTGAGGTATCCTACACCGACCGAGTTTAAAAAACTGAGACGACTTTCAATCTCTTTCAAGGCTTGCTCAGCAATAATTTTCTCGGTTTTATTGAGCTTGAGTTCTTTAAAAAAATCTTCAGCCTCGAAAATACTCAGCCGGGTAAACTCGTTAATATTTTTACTCGCAATGGTAACAGCCAAAGGTTCGGGTTTTAACCTCGCCCCATCGCATTCAGGGCAATCCATATTGACCATAAACTGTTCCAGCCTGGTTCGTTGCTTGTCCGAAACAGAGGTCTCGTAACGTCGGTGCAAATTTGGAACAATACCTTCGTAAGCACGCGAAAAATGAAATGAATTTTCGTTTTTATTCCACTCGTAGTCGAGCTTTTCCCCTTTCGTACCGAATAGAACAATTTTTTTAATTTTTTCGGGAAGTTTTTTCCAGGGTGTATCGAGTGAAAAATTATATTTTTCAGAAAGAGCCTTCATAGAAGTTCTGTACCAATACCCGTCGACCGACCACCCGAGCCCTTCAATAATACCTTCGCCTAATGATTTTTCAGGGTTACGAATTAACAGTTCCGGGTGAAATTCGGGAATAAACCCGAGCCCGGAACATCCCGAGCAGGCACCGTCCGGTGAATTGAAAGAGAAAAGACGGTGGGTCATTTCTGGAAAAGAAATGTCGCAATGAGGGCAGAACAGATGTGAAGAGAACATTTCGTCTTTTAACGAAATCTGTTTTTTATTTTTATCAAGCGCTTCAATAGAGACAAACGCCTGGCTTTCGCCTTTTTCAAGGGCAATTTCCATGGAGTCGCTTAAGCGGGAGCGTAAACTTTTGGTATCTTTTTTTCGTAACACAAGCCGATCAATGACTAGTTCAATAGAGTGTTTTTTATTTTTTTCCAGTATAATATCAGATTCCAGAGAGAGAATTTCCCCATCCACCCTGGCTCGAACAAAGCCTTCTTTTAAGAATTTTTGAAACAGCTCTTTAAATTCCCCTTTGCGACCTTTCACAGCAGGCGCCATAATTTGAAGGCGAAAAGAGTCCGCTTTTGCATATTCAGCATGGTCGGGTATACCGAGAATATTTTCTACAATTGTATCGACCGGCTGGGCTTCGAGTTTTCGCTTGCATTTGGGACAGTGGGGTATTCCAATTCTTGCGTAAATCAACCTCAGATAATCGTATATTTCGGTAACCGTTCCGACCGTAGACCTCGGGTTTTTATGCGTAGTTTTTTGCTCTATGGAAATTGCTGGCGAGAGTCCTTCAATAGAATCGACATCGGGTTTTTCAAGTTGGCCTAGAAATTGCCTGGCATAAGCAGAGAGACTTTCCACATACCTTCTTTGGCCTTCCGCATAAATTGTATCAAATGCCAGAGAACTTTTTCCACTACCAGAAAGACCGGTAAATACAACCAGTTTGTTTCTGGGAATTTCCAGCGATATATTCTTTAAATTATGCTCACGAGCTCCGGTGATTTTGATAGAATCCATGTTTGTCAAACGGCTATTTATGGAACCATCGTCAACTTAATTCATTAAAAAGTATAATTTTCCACATCGGTTGTATTTTCTATTGCCGGTAAAATCGTAATTTTATAAGAACTGAAATTGCAAAAATAATTATATAAAAAAGTAAAATATAAAAAATTCTTATAATAAAGCCTTTTAACGCAACCATGAATAAAGTCATTGAAATAAGATAGAGTATTATAAACAAGAGAATTGGCAACAGTAAATTTATCGATAGTTTCCTCTCATCCGATTTAAATAATCCAATGATTAATAATATAGGTGAACCAATCAACATTAAACCCATCAGTATAGCAAAGGGTATATCGGTAATAGAATTGGATTTAATAAAATTGAAAAACTGCAGGTTTAGAAATAGTAGATCGAGACTTATAACGACGAATATAATGTTCCCGATAATGGAAAATATTATAGATATTACATTGAATAGATTTTGCTTCATGGAGTTTGTGTCAATATCCTTTTAAAAGGTAAACCTAGCATAGAAATCAATAAATATTTGTCTGGAGTCTTCCAGAAGCATACGACCGGGAATATCAGCATAACGATAATGTTCCGCTTTATTTTGAATGCCGGGTATGACAACATTGGTAAATCGAATGCCAGTTTCGAGTCGTTCATACCATTTTAAATAGGTAAGTATGGTCGCTGTATCGGTAATTAAGGATACTTTTCGTCCGCCCACAGCGCTTGCTTTATTTTGTTCCGGAATTAATATCAATATTTCATTTTTCAGATCGATGAAAAAGTTTTTCACAACATTTAATGTAAGTTCCTGACGTAAATAGACCCCCCATGTTTTTGAATAGGGTTTATAAAAATTGATTGGCTGGTTATTGTATTTTTGATCAACCGACAAATTCCAGAAATAATCGAATCCATAGACTTGACTTTGCGCAAAATAATATTCAACATTCTCTCTGCCGTAATACCGTACTTCGTTTACAAGAGAAGCTTTAAGATCCATAAAAGCGGGGGCCGCCATATTAAAATCAATTCCGACTAAACCGGCGAGGGTGTCATCATTGACTGTAAAAGTATCATTAAAGTTGACTTTAACCGGAAAATAGGTAATTCCGCCGAAATCACTTTGCCATCCCATAAGCATCGTTTTGTGGTTATAAAGGGAGTTAAAAACATAAGAGACTCCCGCTTCGCCATAAAACCGAAACGATTTTGACGGTTTTATTTCAAATGTAATTCCGGGTACAACTCGATTGCCCAGGAAGTTACCCAATTCAAGCAGGACTCCTGCGCCAATCCACTTTTGAAATGGATAAAAATACAGACCAAACAGGTCATCGTTAGGTTCATACCCATTGCCAAGCCATGTTACATCAATAGACCAATTTTTTCCTTCAAGGTCAATATGAGAACCTACACCGGTGTATTCAGAGAAAAAAAGGCCTTGGCCATGCGTAAAATCTCCTATGGTACCTAAATTGACATTTATTTTTAATCCATTATTTATTTTTTTTATTGAGCCTTTAGAACTTCCTTTCGAGTCATCTGTATCAGCTGGTATAAAGTCATGGTGATTGTTCAACGTTAATTGGGGAAGTAGTTTGAATTTAAAGGGATCTTGCGATAGACTATAAGAAAAACTGGATTTTTCTATTTGAATCCAGGACGTGAGCCATACATTTGGTATTATTTCATAACCACCGGTTAAATGTATCCAGGAATAGGTATGGCGAAATTGCCACTTGCTTATATATGGAACGGTATAGGTAAATATACCATCCATGTGTATAAAATACGTATCATCTTCTTCGCTCGGGGTAAGTGTTTGCCAGCCGAGGGGGTTGGCCGAAGTCGTAAGAGCCAAATAAAACAGAATGAAAAATAGTCCCTTTCTAATTATCTTTTTAGTCTGCATCGGGCAATTTCTCTGGGTTCAATCAATAATAGTTTTAAATTGGTTATTTAGTAACCGGAGCTAGTTATTGACTCTATTTACATAAAATCAATCTATCATAGCATGAATAGAAAAAAACACAAAACAACTCACTGCAAAATAGAGAAGTATTTGCATAAAATCCCTTGACACCTGCAATAATTATGACCTTATAACTTATAAATGCACTAAATAGATCTTTGTTTTGAGGAAGGAAGAGAAATAGGAAGAGTATTCAAGCGGCTTAATTGCCGCTTTTTTTTTGAAAAAGCAGACGGTGTTGCTTTTCAATATCGTCGTAAGATCGAAAGAACAAAGTTTCTTGAACGTTTATCAACAAATCATTACATGACATAAGAGACATAATAAAATGGAAGAATTAAGTTTATCTTATGTTCGCTCAGAATTAGAAAAGTCGTTAGAGAAAAAAGGGCTGAGCGACCAAATGGCGCAAGTTAGCGTCGAAAAAGGAGAATTCTGTCTTCGAATTTATCCTGAAAATTTAAATGATGCAGCTATCCAGGAAGCTCTGGTTTTAGCTAAAAAGTATATTAATAACTGGCGCATTCATACCTTTGAAAAAGGGTATATCAGCGTACAGGCTCTCAATGACAACATTTTCCAGACTGACGACATTCTGAATAACTTAAAATTAAAAATTAACGCGCTTTCCGGTGAAAGGGTAATTGAGATTACTAAAAAAGGCGTAATGAATCATGATGAGTTTACGCTTTTACAGAATTTTATTAAAACGTATGGAATTATATCAAAAAAAGATCCCTTTGATAAATTAATCGATGCAGGGTGTCAGGTATATCTTCCACTGAAAGAAACTTTGGGGTGGGACGATTTTGCGGGGTATACTTCCATAAAAGATCAGATTCTGGAGACTGTTGTTTTGCCCGTGCGGGAACCAGATGTGTACGATGCTATCGTAAAAAAAACGAGGAAAAAACAGGGCGAGAGCATTCGACCAAAAGCTGTTCTGTTTTCCGGTCCCCCCGGTGTAGGTAAAACCACCATGGCAAGAATTCTTGCTAAAGAGACAGGTCATGTTCTTGTCTATATTCCACTTGAAAATCTGATGTCGGCCTATTATGGCGAGTCGACGAAAAAACTGGCCGCTATTTTTGACATTGCGAGTGAAGCCAAAGAGACGGATATGATACTGTTTCTCGATGAAATTGATGCGCTTGCTCCTTCTCGAAACGATAATCTTTTTGAGGCAACCCGCCGCATGTTATCGGTTTTGCTGCGAAAAATCGATGGAATTGAATCAAAAGATAATTACATTACCGTCGGGGCGACAAATAGAAGAACAGACCTTGACCCCGCTCTGCTTTCACGTTTCGATTCCATCATTGAGTTTCCCATGCCAACAGAATCGGACATTACGGAGTTATTAAAACTGTTTGCCATTCATCTTGATTCTGAACAAATGAAATCGGTCTCTATAAAAATGGCCGGGCTGGCCCCCAGAACCATTCGGGATATTTGTAAAAGAGCCGAGCGAATACAGGCCAGAAGAAATATTCTGTCGAAAAACAGAGAAGATTTGCCTGATGTAGAGGCTTATTTTGAAGCCATATCCCAGTTGCCTTCGGATGAAATATGAGTCAAACTGCTGAACAAGTAAAAACCGATTTGCGGGCTTATTCCAATGCCAAAAATGCAGCTAATTTACAACGGTTTTTTAAAACCGCTAAAGGGGATTACGGCGAAGGCGATAAGTTTTTAGGAATTAAAGTTCCCGAAATTCGAAAAGTGGCCGCCAAATTTATTGACCTTACATTTAAACATCTTGAAACCTTGTTGACTTCCTCTTTTCATGAGGAGAGATTTTTAGCCCTTGCTATTTTGACAAAAAAGTTTGCGCGGGCCAATTCTGCCGTTCCCGAAACCGAAACAAAAGAACAAATTTACGAGTTCTACATGGCCCACACAGACAACATTAACAACTGGGATCTTGTCGATGTCAGCGCCCCCCAAATTGTCGGGGGTTATCTTTATCCGTTGGGTTCTCGTTTCTGGTCTGTATTATACAAAATGGCTGAAGAAGATCATTTGTGGCGAAAGCGTATTTCCATTATTTCGACTTTTACATTTATTCGACAAGGCGTTTTTAAGCCCACCCTTGACATAGCCAAAATATTGCTCAACGACGAACACGATCTTATACACAAAGCCGTCGGCTGGATGCTGCGTGAGGTTGCCAATCGCGATCGCCCCCCGGTCGAAAAGTTTTTACAAGAACACTGTAAAACAATGCCGCGCACCATGCTGCGCTACGCGATAGAAAAGTTCCCCGAAGAGCTGCGGCAAGAATACCTGAAAAAGATCTGTAAGTGAAATTCACTTTAAATTAAAAGGATATTTGCAGGTGGGGAAAAAACCACCTACAGGTTGTGGATCCCTGACTACTGATCTTTACTCAAGATTAACTTGACAGCAGAAATCAATTACTCTATATTAAATAAAAGGTTAAACATGGATAAGTTGTTATTAGATAAAGTTCTTGAAATGCCGCCTGCTGAAAGAGTCTCTTTTGCTGAACTGGTACTTGCTTCCATCGATCACGAAGACGATGAATTAAGAAAGTCTTGGATAAGCGAAGTCAAGGATAGAATGCAAGCGGTCGAAGATGGCAAGGCCAGTTTAATTGACTTTGAAGATCTGTATCATGAAAGTACGGATTCATGAGCTTGCTGCACTCGAATTAAATGAGGCGGTAGAATGGTATGAACTTCAGTCTGTCGGCTTGGGTCTACGATATAAGAAATCAATTTATGCGCAGGTTAACAAAATAAAAAACAACCCAAAGTGGTTTTTAATGGAAGAAGAGAATATTTTCAAGGCCTACATTCCAAAATTCCCGTACAAAATATTATACTCAATAGAAGAAACAACAATTATTATTTGGGCGATTGCTCACTTGCATCGAGAACCCACCTATTGGCAAAATCGCCGAATAAATTGAAAAACTGTTTACCGGTAGCAGGTGGGGAAAAACCATCTAGTAGAAATCTATTTTGTACTTGTCAGGTGACTTTGTTGACTTTTTATAGAGTATGCGCCATTTCGTGTTTTCCCTCAGTTTGTTGTTAAGGCGGAGCGGTCCTCCGAAACTTGAACAGAGTTTCGGTCGCCTCAAGTGAATTAGTTGAGACTTGAAAAAATTTGCCTTCGGCAACAGATCAGTAACGACTTTATAAGGAGATAATAAAATGAAAAAAAGAATAATATTGCTAATCATTGGTGTTATGCTATTAAGTTCTAGTTGTAAAGCAGAGCACAATTTGCAGTTGTCTATCAAGGCTGATAAAAAAAACTATAGCTCTGGAAATTTAATAAAAATAGAATATACTTTTACAAATACAGGGAAGGATAGCCTGTATCTATCTATATATGATATTGAACACCGTCTAAAAGAAAATACTTTTCTCGAATTATCCAAAGATGTACGTTTGCAATTAAAAGATTGGACAAAAAGGAAAATGCCAATTGTCACAGAAGATAATTTTATTCTGCTGGAATCAGGGAAACAATATAAGATGGAAGTTGTTTTCGAAACTATCTTAAAAAACGATGATTCCTGGCGCTATCTGCAAACTTCAAAGAAGTATTCATGGCGTACAGGGGACACTCAGATCAAAAAAGGAACATATAAAATCGGTTGCATTTTTCAGAATAATGGAGATGATTTCGAAAAATTAATCCATAAAGATAAAATTATGAGACATGTAGATTCTGGCGCATCAAATGTATGGACGGGAATTGTATCATCGAATACTATTGACATTACAATAAAATAGAAACTTATAACAACGGTAATGCAGTCGATCCGAAAGAAGGGCGGCTGATTTTTTCATTATAAATCTAAGCTTTCTTTTTTTCTAAAACTAAATAGAATAATGAACCAATAAAGCCAGTCATTAATATAATTATAAACCAAATTATTTTTCTTTCTTTTTCAATCGTATGGTTTTTTATTAAATCGACTATTGACCAAACCCATAGTAAAATTGAAGCTATACCAATGGCAATTATAAATATGTAAATTAAGGAATAAATTAGAGGAAAAAAGAGAGATTTAATAATATCAAAAGTATTTGGGTTGTCCACCGGAATAGTGGCTCTTGATACGAAATAAAGTAAAACAAATATCGAAAAAGTAATAATTAAGAATAAAAATGTATATTTATATTTTTTGGGAATATTGTTTATCATAAAATCTTTTAACTTCTGTTGTGTGAAGGAATGTATTCGTAGAAATTTTCACTTTATTAGAAATCGGTGACTCCCCAGGTATCATTGTATTTTTTGACCCAGACGGTATTCACTTCAGGTTCCCCGTCAATTTCAACAAATACTTTGAATGCGATACCAGGTCTTTCCCCGTCGTTTTTCTTATCTCTTTCAATTTTAATTATTTTCATTTTACTGAATAATTCGAAAAGTTTTTCGCATGGGTTTCTTTTTTCAAACTGTTCTCGTAACACAGGATGAGTTGAAGCAAACAACATTTCACAATTTTGAGATTTTGCAGCTTTAAAAAAGGTTCTTATCATTCTTTCCGCTTGCGTGCTGTCTTTGTCTTTTATTAAAGAATTTTCTTTTTCAATATGTTGAATACAACCATTAAATAGAACTATATGAAAAAAGAATACTATGGCAATATATTGAAATTGGGGCTTCATAACAGCATTTCTCCTTAAACTACTACTCAAAGATAAACACATCTGGTCAAGTAAAGATAGATAATACTTTCTTTCACACAACGGGTTTCGGTAATCCCTGTAAGTTCCCGCTTTGACGGGTAGGTCCATCCAATCGAAAAGAGGCCGGTAAATTTATTGACCTTACATTTAAACATCTTGAAACCTTGATAACTTCCTCTTTTCACGAGGAGAGATTTCTCGCCCTTGCTATTTTGACAAAAAAGTTTGCGCGGGCCAATTCTGCCGTTCCTGAAACCGAAACAAAAGAAAAAATTTACGAATTTTATATGGCCCACACAGACAACATCAACAACTGGGATCTTGTGGATGTCAGCGCCCCCCAAATTGTCGGGGGTTATCTTTATCCGTTGGCCTGGAAGGGCTTTGCCCTTCTTTGCAGATTGAAATTTGTTAGATGAAGTGCCAATTAATACCAATGAAGAATATGCTAATGAGTATTTAGCCATTCCGGATCATTTGCTTTGTTTGTATAATTCCACATTAAGTCTTTGTTAAGAGTACGCCATACCGGGAGGTATAGATCACCATTTTGCTTGAGTAAATAATTCTCGTTATAATACTTGAGAACATGAATGATTTCCTTCTTTAAATCCGTAGGGATTGGTGCATCAGAAACAATGAATTTTTCGTTTTTGTAGTATATAAGCTTAAAGCGTACAAAGTAAATTTTGTTTAACCAGACAAATAGAATAACAACTATTGGTACTATCCAAATTGTGTGTTTTGCCATTACGGACCCTTCCATTGAAAATTTTCATCATTAAACCAATAATCGATAATTTTTATTTTTGCAGATAATTTTTGAGACCAGTGCGCTTCCATGCGAAATGGCGCCGCGCCTCTATGTTTTTGCAAGAGAAGGGCGTCTTCATCCGAAATAGAACCAAAACCCGGTATGTACGCAGCGAGGCCAGCGTGCCAGTTATACGGATCCCACCATCGATGTTTAACTATACCGGTAATGGTTACGTATTCGCCGTTCATGACTAACTTGAAATTCCCATGGGAAGTAATGGTACTAGTGCCACTGGCATAATACAACTCTCCAAATTGACTTGCAGTGAGAGAACGGTCCCAGTAGTCATGAAAATTCCGGGTACTATTATCTTTCATTTTGTCAGCGATATCGGATAGGGAACCTTCAAACCTTTCTCTGTTTTTCTCTTCAGCATCCAAGACTGATTCAAAACCTCGAAGCCAGCTTACACTGAGCTTTTTTACCCCTCCGGTACCGTCTAAAAATCGCTCGAGATTATCAGCCGCTACATCATACCCATCCTCTCTTGCGGAAGTGATCATTTCTCTGTATCGTTTTTCAATTTCATCAAGCCGGGTATTTAATTTCTTACTTTCATCTTCCTCTGTAGAATCTGCGGTAATATTCTTTGGACTGTTGGTATTTTTTTCTTGTCTTTGAATTTTGTTATCACTATTGTTAACAAAAATGTCTTTCCTTCCTATAGAAAATATGGGTGTAACAAATTTGTTTTGACAGGTATCGTGTACCCGAAAGAATAATTCGAGAGTTCCGGATCTGAGAATTTAATAAAAGGAGTGTCACACCATGAAAACAATTGCACATTTAGGACTGGATGTCCACAAAGAAACCATAACTGCGGCCTTGGTCAAGTCTAATTCGAGAACATGCGAATTAACGCAGAAACTACCGCACCGTATATCGAGGATAAAGAAATATTTAAAAGAACTGAGTAAAACTTATGATTTACGGATTTGCTACGAAGCCGGTTGCACCGGATTTAAACTCTATCGGGAGTTAACTAAAGTCGGCTACTCTTGCACCGTAATAGCCCCTTCTTCTTTGCCAAAAAATAATAAGAAAGTTAAAACCGATAAAATCGACGCACAGAATTTGGCTCTCTATTTTAAAAACGGACTGTTCAGCCCGGTAAATGTTCCCGACGAAGACCTCGAAATGGACAAGGATTTAGTCCGTTTTCGCGAAACGCAGGTAAAAAACACAACCCGAGTAAAACTACAAATCAAATCGTTCCTGCTCAGGAAAGGCATTGAATATGAATACGAAACCTGGAATAAGAGTTTCATGGACTTCCTTGGCACTCTTGAGTTAAATCGTAAAGACAGGGCCACCTTGAACATGTATCTCGGGCACTTGAATTATCAAAGCAAACTAGTTGAAGAACTGACCCAGGAAATTTCTTCTCTTTCTATGACCGACCGATACAACGAGCCGGTAAAGATTCTTTGCGGTTTTCGCGGAATCCAGACGGTCACCGCGATGACTATTATGACCCACATTCCTGATTTCAGGGGGTTTTCTAATCCGAAATACCTGGCTTCGTATGTAGGTGTCGTTGCCGGTGAGCACTCATCCGGAGATACAAGAATCAACCTCGGGATCACCAAGCATGGGAATAGTCTATTGCGAAAGGCATTTGTGAGCGCCGCGCAGCATTTTACCAGGGCCGATAAAACCGGGGAAAAATTGAGAAAAGATAGAGAGAAATTGCCGGCTAATATCAGGGCCATCATAGATCGCTCCGATCGGCGTTGCAGAAAAGTTCTCTATAAATTAATCCACAAGGGCAAACATATCAACAAGGCCAAAACTGCCATAGCCAGAGAATTGATCGGATTTACCTGGGAGGCCATGATGACTCATTATAACGGTGAGCTTAAAGGACATGAAGCCTAATATTTAGTAAGGCATATTGAGGTGGTACGGAAATCAAAAAGGACGTTGATGAATCACGACTCGCACTTGTGGTAACCAGTCCACGGATAACAGTTTGGTAAAACGCCGAATGAAAATTCCCGATGTCCGTACCAAGTCCTCGTGTTAGAATTGGAGGTTATTAGTATGAAATCATGATAATGGAACTTTGCGTTCTTAGAAGCGAAAAATCATTTTTTGCTTTGACATTACACCCATAACAGTGCGAGCGCTATCGGATTCATTACTTTGTTGTTCATGTATATTATTTGATATATTTATTCCCAATTTTCTTTGTAAATATCCCGATTTCCATAAATGTTCTACTGCTCGATTTCCAATTGTGCGTTGCAAATACATGATATACTCGCGACGATTGGTTATAATCGCATTTTGAAAGGAATTCTTTGTCGATGAGCTACTATCTGTAGACGTCTTAGATGATGAGCTTTTATCGCCTCCAGAATTCTTATTTAATGGAGAATGAAAGGACATATAAAGCAATTGTAATTAATGAAGATATAATTGCAACAATGTTTTTGTGGTGTAATAAACAGTTATCTGCAAAGATGGATTGTATTAAATGCATTGGCATTTTACATAACGTGGAGGTTTTGTCTGGTGTTTTGGGGCTTTCGTAGTCAGCCATGGGTACACCAAACTAACTCCCATAATTTGTGCGAGGCCGACATCCGATAGCGGCAGCGGTAGGATGGAGTGGTCCTCCGAAATCTGCACAGGATTTCGGTCGCCAGGGCGGTTAAGCGAAAGTCGCGCCAAAATGTGGTTGAGCTATTTGCGAAAAAACAATTGATCTTATGTCTCTTTTGAAATAAGTGTAATTTTAAAATATAATATGTTGCTAAGGTCAAGTGCGCGCCAAAAAGGGCGAAGCCCTCTTAGGTCGCGACTGAGCCGTTGGCCAGTTGGCCCCTGCCAATTGGCCCCGGCCAATTGGCAGGTTGAAATTTGTTAGATAAGTGACCACTATAGAATTAATTCACTACGCTAAATCTTGAGCATGTAAGGAAAAGTTATGTACAAAATTTTTAAAACCGGTTTAATAAGTATATTCATAGTTATCTTGATAGGTTGTACCCAAAATGGAAACGGGGGAAACGGTGGAAATACTGGAAACGGGGGAGGACAGGCAAACAACTCGACGAATATTGAGTTTATGAAAGTAGTGCAAACTGATGCCGACCTTCCAAATTGTAACAACTCTAATGATGGAATTATGTACTATATCATAGCTACGAATATAGTTAAATATTGTCTTAGTGGAACATATAGTGTTGCTAACTTTATTCCGGTATGCGGAAATAATAGTCTTGAAACTGGTGAACAATGCGACGACGGGAACATTGTAAATGGTGATGGTTGTGATAGTACTTGTCATAACGAAAATATTTCATTCTTATGTGGAAACGGAACAATTGACCAAGGGGAGCAATGCGATGATAGTAACTTAATTAATGGTGATGCATGTGATGACACATGCCATTATGAACTCGATCCATTCGTTGTTGCTATAGATAAAATAAATCTAAAAATTGGTTACCTACAACCCGACAACGACGATAACGTGACACAAGATATTAGTTTACCCACATCAGGTTTTATGGGCTCTACGGTCACCTGGACTAGTGATAATGCAGCAATAAATGTCAATGGGAACGTAAGTCGACCCGTTCAAGGTACTGGAAATTCGTTGGTAACCCTGACTGCTACCATAACGAAAAACACAATTACTGATATAAAAGTATTCAATTTAACCGTAATCGAGACACCACAAACTGACAATGAAGCCGTGGCAGCAGATAAGTCTTCCCTTACGATTGCCTACGGCGGAACAGATTCTGCCGGAAGCGTGACACAGAATGTGACTTTTTCGACCACCGGCTTAAATGGAACCACCATCACCTGGTCATCAAGCGATACCGGAGCTATTGCCACAAATGGTGCAGTGACCCGACCGGGTTTCGCTTCAGGCGATGCAGTGGTCACGCTAATAGCAACCATCGATAAAAACGGAATCAACGACACCAAAATATTTAATTTGACCGTGATTAAATCGATTGCTGCTGTTGCCGGAAAGCAATGGGCGAATTCTGTGGGAGGTGTGGCCTTTAATATGGTTGAAGTGCCCGGAAAAACGACTTTTATCGGTGTAACAGATGCCATCCGGGTAAGTGTAGCCAATGACTATTTGATCGCCGAGACCGAAGTGACCTATGAGCTTTGGAGCGCCGTTAAAAACTGGGCCGATTCAAATGGCTACACCTTTGCCAATGCGGGTGTTATGGGCGATGGAACGGGCGATACAAACCAGCATCCGGTCACGACGATTAATTGGCGTGATGCGATGGTGTGGACGAATGCTTTGACAGAGTATTATAACGCCCAGAATGCCACATCTCTCACAATTGTTTATACATCTGATGCCGATTATACAACTCCGATTCGCAGTTCGGCGGATGGTGTATTTGGCGCAACTTTTGATTATCCAAATGCGGGTAGTTTTGACGACCCCTATGTGACCCCGAATGCCACAGGCTTTCGATTACCGACGGATGTAGAATGGGAGCTTGCGGCGAGATATATCAACGATGCTAATGGGGATGGCGATATCATAGACCAAACTCCGATAATGGAATATTATCCCGGCGACCATGCCAGTGGGGCGACGGCAGATTATACAGACGTTACGGCAACAGGTCTTGTGAGCTGGTATAGTGTTAATAGCGGTAGTTCTACTCATGTAGTCGCCACAAAAACAGCCAATGCATTGGGTTTGTATGATATGAGCGGAAATGTATCGGAATGGGTTTTCGACTGGTACACAGTCAATTTTTCCCGTGTGGAGCATGGCGGAAGCTGGGACAATTCAGTGACGAACATCCAGGTTGGCGGCAGTGTGTTCAGCGTCAGCTCGTATAACGAGTACGACAGGATTGGCTTCCGTCCTGCGAGATCGGCTATTTGACGACCTCGTGTTAGCTTAGAATCTATGATCGGCTTGCCGTTTATGGAGTCTAAGCGAATAGTGAAAAGCGGGGTTGGCGTAGTCGAAAATAGCACCATATACTTTATTATTATGGCAAGAAGCGATATCAATTATGACAACATTACAATAACTTTAAAATATCGAGGCAGGGATAATCGGAAACAGGAACGAATATTTGATTTTGATTTCAAGCAATATAAGGACATTTACAGTATTAATCGAAAGGACTTACATGACATCGCCGGAAATATCGAAAATATGACAAAAATAATAGACAAAAGGCTTGGAGTGATAGAGTGGAACTTAATAGATAAAAATTCAAAGGTAGATGAAGATAATTTGTAATGCTCAAGCATAGTAAAAAAACTTGTCGAATGTCGTATAGTTTTATATAATATTAAAAACGCACTCATATTGTTATTACTGGAAATTGGTATATAGTTTGTTTTGACTTTAAATTCTCACTATGGATGAATTTATCTAAGGAGACTTTAATGGTATGTACAAATTTCTTATTGAATATTAAAGATTTATTTACTGTCGGGCTAGTGTTCATGGGACGTTAAAGTCGGGCAAATAATGAAATATACGAATTGAGGTAATAATTCGGGTGATAAACACTAGGGGGCGAAAGCCCCCGCGCCCACCAGAATCATAAAAATATCATTTCATCTAACGTGACGGTTTTATCTGATGTTTTGGGAAGCCTTGTGCAGATTAAAATCGGTTATACGCTGTGTTTTTTTGTTACCTTCTGGCTTTTGGAGTAATTTATCAGTATATTCTTTGTAAACTCTAAATTGCTAGCAGCTCTAGTATTTATTGAATATTGTTGAAAAATTTCTGTGATATCTTGCATTAATGTTTTTTTATTATTAGAATATAATCGGTGAATTCGTCCATTTTTTTTATTTATAAGTAGATTAGTTTCCCCGTGTTTTTCCTTAATAATATCTTTCATATTGAAATTAGCATACTTTAAATGAATTGTAAGTTTTTTGTTATCTGAAATTTTCACTCTTGCTGAGTAGGGAAGATCACCAGGTAAGAGGGCATTTTCGATATTAACATTTTCGATTTTCTCATGTAAATCTGAGTTAATATTTTCATGAATACGAACCACATACTTCACAACATATCCCCTTTCCTGTTAATTGCATTCTGAATAAATCTAATAAATGGGCTCAAAGATGGCAACATTTCATCGTCAAAGGGTGCCTTGGTATCATTATTATCAATAATAAACACACAACTTGGATCATCTTCACTATCCACCATAGTAGTAGCATAATAATGAATTGATTTTCTGTCAATAACTTTTAGCTTATTAAGCGATTTAATATAACCTTGCTGCATATATTTATTCACCTTACTCTTTTTGTTTCTTGGTAGTTCGTCAATCGATTTAATGGAAGAAAGATCAATATCTTCGATATTGGGTAAAGTTTTTCTAATCGGTGTCATTTCTGCCCATGCTTTAGCTACAATACTATCTATATCACTTTGAGAACTTGGGACAGCAAATATAGTGCTCAGATTTAACTGCTTAGGTGAACTCGTGCGACAATAAATTGTAAAGTAATAATTAGGTCTAAATGGGAAGTTTTTTAATATTAAGATTAGCTTTTTTTTGTTACAAAAATTTCCTATTCCTTTTATGAAGTTATGCCAAATGTAGATAAATATAGTGTTTACCCACCTTGTTTTCTTGAAGATAGTTATTCTTGTATAAATGTTTTTATTGTCAAAGAATATCTTAAGTACTTCTTCTATTGTTTTTAATATGAATTTTCGTTTAACTTGGCTAGGAAGTAGAAAATTTGCGTTTATTTGAATGATTGATATGATGATAACGGAAAGAAAGATATAAAATATATTATACTCAATAAGGTGATTATTCAGATAGTAAATATAATTTAATAGAGTATGAGCTTCATTCTCAATGGATATGTTTTTCATGTATTGAAGGCATACGATTAAGCCACTAAAAATTGTATTGATAATTAGGTTCCTAATGCTTTTCATTATGATTTCTCTATGTCAAAGATAAATAACTATTCACTAAATATAATGTAAAGAACTAATTCTCTCTCATTTAAGAATGATTCACTATGTATACAATCACCCAAAAATAGCCGATAACTATAATAAACCCGAAACAAAGATAACACCCTGAAGCGATTTTATCCCGGGGCTTCCTTACCAAAAAACTTTAAACTATAATTCCGAGCCGATTCTTCGGTAGCATTCCGCAGTGCGAACCAGTGGAGTGTTATTGCTTAACTCTCGATATTCCATGGGTTCGTCATCTGCCAAAATTTTATTGGTTTTAAAGTCCCCAGTCTCGGGGGTATCGGAATTCTCGGTCGACGGTGGTTTCGGAGAGTTTGACTATGATGGGCATTTTGCGTTTAAACTGGGAGCGTTGCACTTTTTTAAATACCAGATCGAGATACAAATTGGAATTTTTATCTAAAGAGTTTTTTACTGCGAAGCGAATCCAATATAGAAAATTTTCGCCGCCAACGTCCCGAGTCCGTAACAAAAGTAAAGGTATTTTACACCACATACAAACCAGTGCCGTGTCTGTTTAATTTGTTCCGCTAGCCGTCGGCTAGCCAACGGCTAGCGCTTCACAAATTCAAGCGGAAACGCCACTTAGCTGCCTCTGGATAAAGTTTTTATTGAATAATAAAATAACTTATTATCCAGACACAGCACTAGTGCGGAATGCGACCGAATAACTGGCAAGCGGCGTTGCCGGTTTGGCGTAAAGTTTAACGTGAAAATATCAGATTCGTTCGGCATCTTTCAAAATGGTTTGAACCTGTTGCTCCGTAACTGTCGGATACTGTTCTAAAAACTCCTTAATGTCACTCCCGCCTTCAAGGTATTCAAACAAAAGCCTGATCGGAACTCTTGATTTTGAAAAAACAGGTTCTCCACCCAATATTTGAGAATCGATAGTTATTGGAGAATTCATAATAGTATTAATTTATAGAATAAAGCATGAAATGGCAACTCATATTTGAAGGTAGCTAGCCCTTCTCAGCCAAAATCCGTACCAGTAATTTCTCTGCCGGTTCGTCATTTGGATCTTGCGGCACAAGCTCACCACGAAAGGCCTTGGCCAACACCGACTGCGAGATTTTATCGATTTTTTCTTTGGAGTTTTTGTAATGACCTTCGAGTTTGTCGGCAATGGTAAAAAGGCGATCGACATGACGTACAATCTCTTTTTACTCTTCCAGCGGAGGGAGTGGATAGAGTAATAAAATAAAAACCAGCCACATTTGGGCTTGCAAGCAGAGGCCTAGCGGGTATGCATTTAGTATATCGTGATAAGAATTGGTATTGTCAAGCGATTTTGGAAAACTTCCCTTTTGAAAATTGCGCTTTATTTTTGGTTTAAACTTTCACTCACGCTTGTTCCCCAACGCCTCATCACTTTTTTCCATATTAATGGAAAAGATGTTTGCTAATATTAAAAACATTGAAAGCCACGTAGAAATTATTTTAATATTATTCATTTTATAAACTCCCCTAAGTTATAAATGACATATTATAGATAATATATAGGGTAAAATCCCTGCACAATCAAATAAGGCTTGACTTTATATCAGTATATTATAATATGGTTGTTTGTCTATGACAAATATAATTAATGATATAAAAATGATTACACGGCGATTTGAAGTTGATAACGGCCTCGGCTTTCTCTCTGGTAACGCAAAATCATTTATCCAAATGCTTTTGCGTGAAGATGCTAGAAAAGAGCAAAGTAAATTGAAAATCGCCGTTAACCCAATCATAATAAAACCATTAGATAAGTAGTTTATTGGAAATTTTTCGGGGGCTAACTCCCCCGTTTTTTTGTTAGTACTTATCATATGTATGGCATTTTGTATTTTTAAAAAATGTCAGTAAGGGGCTGATTGGTTAATGAGCCTCTCTCTGGTTTTAGCTTCTGAATCATTTTCACCCACTAGTATAACTGCTCTACGTTACCGATTAACCCGGAAATAAAGACTTATTTACTTTATTGTAAATATAAGATCGGGGGGCAAATGATTTTTTAATGAGTTTTGCAGCGAAAGGCAAATTCAAAACGACAGAATGGGGATGAATTAAAAGCTTGCAATGGTCTAACAGAATCCTCTTCCGATTGTGAATCTTGATTTTCCATATTCACGACAAATCTCCCTTCGCAATCTACACCGACAAGCTAAAATCGTCGCAGATTATTCATCAAATATAATTCGACGTTTTCGAATTCTACGCGTGGGGTAGCGGAGGCTCTTTTGGTTGAAATCAACCAAAAAGCCAAAGCGAGGGGCGCG
>JBEQLE010000036.1:0-42656 GCA_040326155.1 Leptospirales bacterium
GCCGTAGGCGTTTGGCGCGAGGGGGAAAACTTTCCCCCTTTTTGTGGAGCCTAGTTTTCCCAAGTGTTTAACCGGTATCGCTGGCTGCGTTTTGTTATAAATATTGCTTTTCACTGGAGATGTCTATATTATATCAACAAGGGTGAAGTGCTCTGGTTAGCCAGGGACTTAGTTAAATCGGAAGCAATTTACAATATTAGAATATTATTATTTAGGAATTTACTTGCCAAAACCTGTCGGTTGTAGAATATTGACCTGGAAAATAAAATAATTCATAAGGAGAGTGTATGGCTACAATGGAATTTCAAGGTACTGACTACGCAATAGATGAAGAAGGATACCTTACAAACCTGGAAGAGTGGAATGAAGAAATAGCAAAACATATGGCGGATAAAGAGAGTATTGAGTTATCCGAAAGTCATTGGGAAGTTATTCATTTTTTACGAGAGTATTATGAGGAATATCAAATTGCCCCGATGGTTCGTATTTTAACGAAAGCGGTAGGTAAAAAACTTGGACCGGAAAAAGGAAACAATAAATACTTATACGAGTTATTTCCCGAAGGGCCGGCTAAGCAAGCTTGTAAATTTGCAGGTTTACCAAAACCAACAGGTTGCGTTTAAGGCTGTTTCCGGGTTGAGCGTCCAAATATGATGTTTAACCCGGATTATTGTATTAAATTTTTGCCTATTTATTATGAATGAAACTGAATTGTATAATTGGTTAGCTACGCACAGAACGAAAATAGTTGATGAATGGACTTTGCAGGTAATGCCCGGAAGCCCTTCTGAACAACGAAACAGGTTTACAAATCCAATGTATTATACCATCCATCTTGAACTTGATCTGTTATACGGCAAAGTGTTGGAACGCAGTGAAGATCTTGACGATTATAAGACCACTCAACTTATGAAAATTCAGGCTTTGCACAATACCGAGGCAGACCAGGCTACGGCATTTTCCCATATTTTGAAAGAAATTCTGGAGAATGCGATAATGAAGGACGGGCTTGAAATTACCGTTTTGTCTCAACTTGATTTGCAGGTTCAACTTATGGCGGAAGCGGCATCTTTACAATTTATGAAAAACCGTGAAAAACTGGAAAGTATAAAACAAAAAGAACGTAATTCGCGTGTGTTTAGCGACCTTCCTCCCGACTCGGTTTGCCCGTCCTCGTTTTTACATAATACCCCTGAAAAGAGTATCGGGACTACTACATGAAAATTATTTTTTCTGTATTCGTTACTCTGCTTCTGGCGCTGGTCGCTTTTGCCGGCGTAGAATTTTTACAATTACATTTTGTGTTCGGGGTGGTAATACCTTATTTTGCTTTTTTGTTTTTTGTGTTCGGTTTTATTTTACGAGTGATTGGCTGGGCAAAGGCTCCGACTCCTTTTAACATAACGACTACGGCGGGACAACAAAAGTCCCTATCGTGGATAAAAAATGAAAATCTGGAAAATCCTCGAAATAGTGCCGGTGTATTTGGACGCATGTTTCTTGAAGTTTTCTTTTTTCGCTCTCTGTTTCGTAATACAACAGCGTATTTGAATAAGCGACAAAATCTGGGCTATGGTTCAGAAAAAACTCTCTGGCTGGGCGGACTTTTATTTCACTGGAGTTTCTTTTTTATATTTATTCGTCATCTGCGATTTTTTACCAACCCTCCTTTGTCTTTTGTCGGTTCCATGGAATCTATCGATGGGTTTATGCAGGTCGGCGTTCCTGTATTTTATTTCACCGATTTAATTTTACTGCTTACGGTAACGTTCCTGTTTTTACGACGGGTTTATCTGCCAAGAATAAAATATATTTCTCTTACCGCAGACTATTTTCCTTTACTATTAATATTTGCCATAGGTGTGAGCGGCGTAGCCATGCGGTATATAATAAGAGTTGATATAATGTCGATTAAAACCATGACAATGAGTCTCGTTCACTTTAGTCCCGTGGTACCCGCAGGAATTCAATCTATTGTTTTCGTACATCTTTTTCTGGTCTGTGCACTATTTATCTATTTTCCAATGAGCAAGTTAATGCATATGGCGGGAGTATTTTTGAGCCCCACTAGAAATTTACAAGGCAACTCCAGGGAAAATCGTCATGTGAACCCCTGGAATTATCCTGTGAAAGTTCACCCTTACGATCATTATGAAGATGAATTTAGAGAACCGATGAAAAAAGCCGGCATTCCGGTGGATAAGGAGTAGGTATGGGTAAATTACCTGAGCCTGAAAAATTAAGCAAGGTCAATTACTCCACCCCGGATGTGGATTGGCTGGATCTGAAAACGACGTTTGAACCAGGTTCGTATTGTTACGGGGAAAAACCCAAGGGTGTGGAAATACTTGGACTGCCGAACCCGCGAGAGTGGAATCCCGCCGATGCAGACTGGAAGCTGGCACCGAACTGGAAAGAGACCATGAAAAGCGGAATGAAAACTCGCCTGGAAAGATTTCGTTCTTTGCAACTGTTTATGGACATTTGTGTTCGCTGCGGCGCTTGTTCCGATAAATGTCATTTTTACCTTGGTACCGGCGATGTAAAAAACATGCCCGTTTTACGAGCTGAACTTATGAGATCGGTTTACAGAAAAGAACATACGATTGGTGGAAAACTTCTCGGTAAACTGGCCAGCGCCCGTGAAATGGATGAGGAAGTTTTAAAAGAGTGGTATAAATATTTTTATCAATGTACCGAGTGTCGAAGGTGTTCAGTGTTTTGTCCTTATGGAATTGATACTGCCGAAATAACCATGCATGCTCGTGAGTTAATGCACGAAGTTGGCGTTGGTATTAACTGGGTGGTTGAACCGGCCTCCAATAGTTTTAGAACGGGAAACCACCTCGGTTTAACACCTCATGCCATTACCAATAGTGTAGAAATGCTGGTTGAGGATATTAAAGATATAACCGGTATCGATGTTAACCCTACTTTCAATCGGAAAGGGGCTGAAGTACTGTTTATTACTCCATCGGCGGACTTTTTTGCCGAACCCGGTATTTTTACCATGATGGGGTATATGCTTCTTTTTGAACACATTGGACTGGATTACACTTTAAGTACGTATGCATCGGAAGGCGGTAATTTCGGACTTTTTACATCACATGAGATGATGAAAAGATTGAACTCTAAAATGTACGCAGAAGCCGAACGATTGGGAGTAAAATGGATTCTCGGGGGAGAGTGCGGACACATGTGGAGAGTCGTTCATCAATACATGGATACTCTGACCGGACCTGCGAACTTTCTGGAAACTCCCGTTTCGCCAATTACCGGAACTAAATTCGATTATGCAAAACAAACTAAGTTTGTTCATATTGCAGAATTTACCGCCGACTTAATTCGAAATAATAAACTGAATCTTGATAAAAGCCGAAACAACCACAGAAAAGTTACATTTCATGATTCTTGTAATGTTGCTCGTGGTATGGGAATGTTCGAAGAACCTCGATATATTCTAAATAATACAGTGAACGAATTTTACGAGATGTCCGATGAAACCATCCGCGAGAAAACGTTTTGCTGTGGAAGCGGATCGGGACTTAATACGAATGAATATATGGAAACTCGATTGAAAGGTGGATTTCCCAGAGCGAACGCGGTAAAACATGTTCAAGAAGAACATGGTGTAAATCTTCTGACGGCGATATGCGCTATTGATCGTGCGGCATTTCCTCCTCTTCTGGATTATTGGACACCGGGGGTAGATACAAGTGGTCTTCATGAATTAATAGGAAACGCACTTATTATGGAAGGGGAAATTACAAGAGACGTTGACCTGCGACAAGAACCGCTTGCGGCACCGCAAAACACCGGAGTTGAGAATGTACAACAAGACTAAAGTCTCGATTGGAATTCTACTGTTTTTGTGTTTAGCCTCCCTACCTTTCTGGCATTCGCTGATGCAAGACGGGGAAGACAGCGCGATAAAAAATCCCGTCATTTTGGCAACGGCGGGTGAAACCTGTGTCGAAGATAGAGCCTTCATGCGATCGAATCATATGGTGTTATTGCACCAGTGGCGTGATGAGGTGGTTCGTGAAAACAAACGTGAGTATACCAACTCTCATGGAGAGCTCTTTCAAAAAAGTCTCAGCAAAACCTGTCTGGGGTGCCATTCTAATAAAAAAGAATTTTGTGAGACTTGTCATGCACAGGCCAGTGTAAAAGTAACCTGTTTTGACTGTCATTTACAACCGGAGCAGATGACCGAGAAAAACAGACAAGAACCTTACTTTCACAAGAGCCGGGGGAATTAACGTGAAGTTCGATAATAAGGTAAACCGAAAAGAATTTCTAAAACTCACCGGCATCGCCGCGCTTATTGGAGTTGGCGGAAAAACAGGCTTTAGTTTATATGCTTCGGGTCAAGAACCTGAAACAGATTCGGATGAGAATAAAAATAAAATTCGATATGGTCTTTTAATCGATACAAAAAAATGCCCACCCGATTGTACAGACTGTAGTGACATTTGCCACTCTAAACATAATGTACCTTCGTATAAGTCTAAAAAAATTGAAATTAAATGGATATGGAAAGAACCGGCTAAACACCTTTTTCCTGAAAATAACTGGGACTTAAAACCGGTAGCGGCCAAGAATGTTCCGTTGCTTACAGTGTGTAACCATTGTAAGAATCCCCCTTGTGTTCGAGTTTGTCCTACGCAGGCGACTTTTAAAAGAGACGATGGAATTATTATGATGGATTACCACCGTTGTATTGGTTGCCGCTTTTGTATGGCTGGGTGCCCTTATGGCTCCCGAAGTTTTAACTATAAAGATCCGCGAAAAGGGTTAACCGAACTAAACCCGGATTACCCTACAAGAACGACGGGAGTGGTTGAAAAATGTAATTTATGCGCCGAAAAAATTGGCGATGGTAGCTCTCCTTATTGTGTTGAAAAATGCTCCAAAGGCGCCATTATTTTTGGAAACTTGAATGACCCTGAAAGTGAAATTCGAAAAGCGATAGAACAAGATCATGTTCTTCGACGAAAAGCGGAACTGGGAACCGAGCCATCGGTTTTTTATAAAGTATAACGGAATACGAGGAATACAATGATAGAGAAGGCTTTCGAAGGTGGAAAAAAATACAAACTCTGGCTGTTGTTTTTGTTGGCAATTATTGCCGCCGGTATTTACCAATACTCCATACAGTTAGAAGAAGGACTGAGCATTACCGGAATGAGCCGGGATGTTTCCTGGGGTTTTTACGTCGCGAATTTTACTTTTTTTGTAGGAGTCGCAGCATCGGCAGTAATGCTGGTTATTCCTTATTATTTGCACCATTATAAAAAGTTTTCACAACTTGTTATATTCGGCGAATGGCTTGCCGTCGGTTCCGTGGTGATGTGTATTCTGTTTATTTTCGTCGATATGGGGCAACCGCAAAGAGCGTTGAATATATTGTTGCATCCAACTCCGAATTCAGTTTTGTTCTGGGACGTTATTGTCTTGTTTGGATACCTTGCCATAAATCTATTTGTCGCCTGGGTGACGTTACGCAAAGAAAAAGCAAACCTCGAAATATCTAAACTGATAAAATTCCTTATATTGTTGTCTATTCCCTGGGCAATTGCAATACATACGGTAACCGCATTTTTATATTCGGGTCTACCCGGACGACACGCATGGCTCACCGCAATTATGGCGCCAAGGTTTCTTGCCTCGGCTTTTGCCGCCGGACCGGCTCTCTTAATCTTGCTGCTTATGGTGGTTAAAAAACTTACCTATTTCAAGCCCGAAAAAGAAGCGTTCGGGACGCTTGCAAAAATTATGCTCTATGGAATGCTGGTGAATATCTTCTTTTATGGGCTGGAAATTTTTACAGCGTTTTATAGTAATATTCCTTCGCATAAACACACCTTGACTTATCTATTTTTCGGACTGAACGGTTACAGCAAACTTGTACCGTATGTGTGGACTTCGGTGGCGTTTGGGTTTGTGTCGGTTTTTATGTTGCTGTTTCCCGCCATTCGGGCAAACCATAAAACTCTGGCAGTAGCCGCCACGTTGATTTTTTTCTCAACATATCTCGATAAAGGTCTGGCTCTGGTAATTGGCGGATTTATCCCTTCACCGTTGGAGACTATTACCGAATATACGATTACCGGTCCCGAATTTACAATATCAGCAGGAATATGGGCTATTGGAGCGCTGCTCGTAACCCTGGCATATCGTATGACACTGAATGTTCGCCAAAGCTAAAGAGCTTGCTTACCGGTTTTATATAGGTGGAAAAACCTATACTTACGAAATTAGTAGAAACAAAAGACAATTTAATCTGACTAAAGGGCTGTATAATCCGAAAAAATGATATAATTGTCACTTTTTTTGGCGTTTGCTTACATAAAAGTGTATTTGTACTTTACGTATGGCCTAATAAATAGAGGTTGTTTTTACATTGAGGAATTGAATGTTAATTCAAGACCTTAATAAACGAATACAAGTTAAATAAATAGTATTGGAAGACAAAATGGTTGAAGGTTACATTGAAACATTGTCAGATAAAGAGATATTGCAAGAACTTAACGGCGGGCCGGATAATTTTGTTCCAGGTCATTATAAAATCTTCGTAGAAGAAGGAAAGAAAAGAAACCTGAAATTTGTTTATAATGAACAAGATCTTGCAAATACAGTAAAACCTGGTCAGGATACGCGACCTCTATTTAAAAAATCGGAAAAAAAACGATAATAAATTTTTTCATTCCGCAGCGGGAAAACAGCGATGTTTAAATCAATTGAGTCGCTTAAACCTGCTCCAGCTGTAATTTTCGTCACAATCCCCTTTCTGGGGGCCATTCTACTGCTTTTTTTTATACCCATCTATGCCGCTTCCTGGAATTCCATACAGTACATTTTACCCGTAGTATACATTGCCCTTTATCCCGCTTTTTTATATTGGTATAGTTTTTCATATACAACTTATGCTTTATGTAAAGAGAAAGGATTTTTCCCCGGCCATCTCGGTATTATTAAATATGGGTTTCTGTTTTTCCTGGCGTATTCCTTTGGTATACTTTTGTTGGTTTTAACCGGTATGGACCTGGAAACATATGAGTATCGATTTCCTCTGTTTTTGGCCCATTTGCCCCTGATTTTATGGTGGTTGTATATGCTCTCTTTTAATTCTAAAGCCCTGTTGGGTCTTGAAGCAAATAAAAAGGTTGAAAAACCGGGGCCGTTAATGGCCACATTTGCTCTTGTTCCTCTAACTGTCTATTTTGTGCAAAAACGGTTATATGCCTTATTGCAAAAATAATTTTCTAATAAATACTTTACATTAAGTAAACCTGTATTTACTATTTCCCGAATAGAAAGACTCGGGTTGTTTTTATAGCTCGAACATAGCAAAAAGGTATAGAATGAAGTTTTTCCGAATATTAGATAAACCGGTACATATTTCCATATTAAAGCCATCCATATTTTTAGCTCTTTTTATTATGATTTTGAACGATCATTTTTTGAAACATTCGGAATTATTACCGGGGGTAGTAACCGGGAAAATCAGTGATCTTGCATTTTTATATTTTGCGCCTATTTCAGCCGCATGGCTTTTTAAAGTTAAAAAGGTGAGAGGTCTGGTCCTTACTCTATTTGTATTTGCAACTGGCTTTGTATTTTTAAATACATCTGTTCCGTTTTCACTATTTATAGAAAAACTGTTTTTTTCATTTGGGTTTCCAACCCGGTTATGGCCGGATGCAACAGATTTACTTGCACTGTTGGTTATACCTTTTTCCGTAAAAGCTTGTTTTACAAATGGTGAATTTAATTTTTCACGACGTCGAAATCTGGCAAAATATACACTTGTGAGTGTATCCATTTTAGCCTGTTTATATACTTCGCCCGGAAGGCCATCAACCCACACACCGGTTTACATGGACTGGGTAAATTTTAGAGAGTCTGTAAAAATAAAAAAACCCCAGTCGATCGAAGTTCGTGGAAAAATTTACATTAAAGATAATTATCTATTTGTGAACGAACCTAATAAAGGCATACATATTTACGATATAACAGATAAGGAAAATCCTGTAGCCGTTAGTTTTATAGAACTATATGGAAATGTAGATTTAGCCGTACAATACAAGACGTTGTATGCGGACAGTTTTACTGATTTGCTTATTTTCGACATATCGAATCCGGAAGAACCAGTTTTTGTACGAAGAATCAATGACCAATTTGAGTATAATCCCGTGCAAGCGGCCCCACCCGGCGCAGTTATTAACGAATACGATTATGAAGATGCCTCCCAGGGTGTAATTATCGGGTGGGAAGAAAAATGAAATTTTATTTTAAAAAGGGAACAATTATTTCTGTTTTTCTTTTACTGTTGTTTGCAGGCCTGAGCTGTAAAGGTACCAGTAAAGTGAATCGGTCTGGTAAAAGCGGTTCGTTTGCCCGAATGAATATTGTCGGTGATTATTTATATACTTTGAACAAGTCTAAATTAACAGTTCATAGAATTTCAGATCCTTACAGCCCGGTAAAAGTTAGAGAAGTTGAAATAGATGATACCATTGAAACGTTGTTTCCTGTAGAAGATAAACTTTTTATAGGTTCGACAAATGGAATGTTCATTTACGATATTGCAAAACCGGAGAGACCGACTCTTCTTGGCCAATACAGCCACTTTACCGCGTGCGACCCTGTTGTTACCCAAAATAATTATGCATATATTACATTGAGAAGTGGAACGGGATGCCAAAACAGTAGAAACGAACTACATATTATTGATATAAAGAATATTGTAAAACCTGAACTTGTTAAAGAATATAGAATGAAAAACCCTCATGGCCTGGCCATCGATAACGATTTACTTTTTATTGCTGAAGGTGATTATGGGTTAAAAATTTTCGATGTCAAAAACCCGTATGAGATAAAACGTTTAAAACATATTGAAAATATGAATGCATATGATATTATATTACAAAATTCTTACTTATATGTAATTGGAAAAGATGGTTTGTATATATACGATTACCGTTATTTTCCGGAAAGGCCGATTCACAAAGTAAGCAAAATTTCCATTCGAGAGCCATTTACCGTCCGGTTTAAAAATAAATTTAAAGACATCAGCATATTTAAAATTATATTGATTTTTTATTCTTTTATGCTTACTCTTTTACTTTGGAAAGCATGGGGGGCGAAATCGGCAAAAAAGAGAAAAGTATTTAAAATTATTTTAATCGTCTTAGTTGCGGCACCGCTGGCGCTGCTTGCCGTGCTTTTTATAGTTTTTCTGACTTAGGTAATTTCACGGGTAATGGTAATATATTATTTCACGACCTGCAAAGCGCCGATTTGAACTTTTCGAATGTCAGAAGGGTTGGTCATGTCTTCGAGTAAATATTCCAGGTTGCCTTTTCCCGGCTTAATCGCTTTTACAGAAATGACAACTTCCCGCTGAAAACATTCAAATGAAAAGCTCTGTGGGTTTTTTCCCGACGCCATTTCACTGGCAGGAACAACAATGGCTGGCAACAGCAAGTGAACAATGCGTGGTCGAAATATTTTCGATCTGAAAATCAATTGCGCCACTTGCCCGGGGCGAAGGCGCAAAGTAGAAATGGTAACCGTTACATCGCTGAGCCCTTTATTCTGTTTTAGATCAGTAACACAATGAACAAAAGTGTTGGCAGATTTAACCTGGATGCTATTTTTTAAAACGGTGGCCTCCGTAATAATGTAAGAAGATCCGTTTTGGGTGTACTCCCAGGTTGCCGCGTTTTGCGATATGGTCTGAAGCAAATTCAAAAACCCAATGGATTCCATTGTAGCCATAAAACTATTTACCCAATGACTGGGCCCCGAAACCGGCAGTAACTTTTCGAGAGCAGGCGAAAGTATTCTTGTTTGGTTTGCAGTAATAATTTTATAATGCGGCTTTTTTAGTTTTAATGTTTCAAGCCATTTTTTTATACCGGATGATTCTACTTTTTGTTCTATTTTACTCTTTTTATCAAATATTTCCATGCTGTCATAATTTTCTATCAATAAAAGAGAGGAGAGCCTGGATGCTAAAGAACAAAGAGATTCATATTCTGTTTTATACAACGACAGAGCGCCATTTATACATTGCAACTTAGTCGAAGCTTGCACTAAAATTCTTTCCATTTCCAGCATATGCGGGGGAAGCGACGTTTCGGATTTTTGTGGCCCCAACAATAGATGTAATTCATCAAATAATGTAAATAGACGTGGAACTTTGTTTTGTATACTCTCTTTTAAATTTCCCAGAGCAAATAAATTTGAAAACACCAGTGAACTGGCGCTGGCTGTGTGGTCATTAAATAAAGAGTAGTGCCCTGATTTGTTTCGAAAACCAAGCAATACGTCTGTTCCTTTGTCTATTAATTTGATTAATATCTGAGGCGACATATTGGACTTTGTCTCGGCAAGTAAAAAAGCCAGGCCGGTTAGTTTCGCGGAGGTTTGTTCGGAACAACCCCAGGGATAATCCATTAAAGTTTTGTCTAAAAAAGAAGCCACCAGATCTGCCGCTCCCGGATACAAAATTATGACGTTGTCCTGGCCCGGCGGGTCAAGTATGGCGCCCGGCGGAACATACTTCCATTGTGCCATTTTCAACTTTCGCGGTGGAATATGAATCTCCTGTTTAAAACCAAGCGACTGGGCTTCCAGCAAAACAGGTTGTCCGAAGGTGAGGTGTAACGGGGTAGAGCCAATGCCCTTTAAAATCTCTTTTTTCAAGCCGCCGCTTGTGATTAAAAGCTCTGTTTGTTCAGGTAAAAAATATCCAATTGAAGTAGAAACGGTATCGCCTTCATTCAAATAATGGGGCAAAAAGGGAACAACCATAGGCGAGTTTTGCCTGATCGAACGATAGTGGTAAACCGGTTCGAGTCCGTTATTTTCAAATGTATAAAACGTAAAATAGAGGTCAGAGAGTATTTCCATCTCTTCCGGTTCATATGTAATTTGATCACGGTATTGTCCTGATATAAATTTATACTCTTCTTTTTTTTCCTGAAAAATATAAAAATTATCTTCAAAAGATCTTTTGTCCAGCATGGTCTGCGCACCCGGTTTACTTTTGAGTTTTCCATAAAACTCCAAGGCAGCCCCGATAAAAATTTGTCGTAGCTTATGGTCAACCGAATGTGACGTTGACACATGTGCAAACCAGGGCTGCGCTCGTTCGAGTGGAACTTGCATAACCACAGGTTTTCTATGGTCCACATGATCGCCTTTCGAACCTGGTACGGTTTCAAGACTTGAATTTTCCAGAGCTGAAATCGAAAGCCGACTCATAACCTGGCTTTTCTCGTTTACATTAAAGTGAATAAACAGGTCGTGTTTGTGACGCTCTATGGAATCTCTTCTAAGACGTAGTTTCCCCCGACCGGCCTCCAGCTGCAGACGCTGGGCGTCGATGCGAATACCACAATGAGAACAAAAAACTTCAGCGCTAACCGAGACATCTGGTGTTTGCAAACTTAATACGGAAAAGGCAATGGTATATTCATGCGACTCTTTTATAATATCGAAAAATTCGATAGAAATGGAAGAGCGCGTCTTACCTGCATACCAGATCGAACGATACAGCTCTCCATAGCCCGGAAAAAAGGCGATAATTTGAGTGTGCCGCGTGCCGGTTTGCGGGAAAACTTTCTGAAAGAAAAAACCTTTCGCGTCCAATGTAACAGGAAAAGACCATTTTTCATCTTTCCAATACCGGGCCGCCTGGCCCTGCATGCTGAGAGAAATGTTTGCGCCAGCCAGCGTCGGAGCGTATATAAATAGAGCTATGCCCTCACCGGGACCTACAAATGGTGAAAGAGTCGAAAATACAATTTCGGTTTGTTGAGCCGCCTTTTCGTATTGTCTGCAATCGGGTACGGAAAGTAGAGTCGCCACTCCATCATAAAAAACTCGTCCCAGACTAATTTCTTTTTTTAGAGCTTCGAGCAATTGCGTCGTAGCCTGGGCATAAGCGGAGGAAAGAATGTTATCCGGGGAATTCGAAAAGCCTTCCTGTATCATATCTTCATACCGGGTTTCCCCAACAGCTTTTCGAACTATTTCTTTCTCGGAATTATTTAGCTCTAATGACAATTCAGATAAAACGTGAGCTTCAAAGTCCGACAAAATAAGAGCGAGCTCTTTGCCAGATAACTCAGAGATCAGACCTTTTAAACTTATAAACTGCGAGGCAATAAATTCCAAAGCGCCTCGGTCAAAAGTAATGTCTTTATCGAGCTCATGCAATATGTAATAGGATTGTTCTTTGGGAAGTAACTTTAAAGTCTCGGCCAGACGTTGTAATCGGGAAATTCTATCTTTATTTAATTTCATACAACATAAATCCAGAGTCCATTATATTGTTGTTGCTGGTTTATTACTGCGTCTTACGAACAAACAGTGCAATGCATGGGCCTTCTTATTCATCCATTTCAGATTTCAGTTAATTTTTCTTTCAGGCCTTTGATACGATCTCTTGCTTCTTGAATTTCCTCTTTGTTTGTTTCTAATTTAATATACTGCTGGAACTTTTGAATTGCTTCTTTGTATTGTTCCAATTCACCAAGAGCTAAACCCCAGTTATAAAAAGCGTTTTTATTTTCAGGTTCAAGTTCGATTACTTTTCTATATTTTTCAATCGCTTCTTCATTACGATCTTGAGCATAAAGAGCAACTCCCCACGCTAAATAGGCATTCCCGTTTTGCGGGTCAAGTTCGGTTGCTTTTTTATATTTTTCGATAGCTTCATCGTTGCGATCCAATTCACTGAGAGACAACCCCCAATTGTAATAAGCGTTTAGATAGTCTGGTTCAATTTCGCTCGCTTTTTTATATTTCTCTATGGACTCTTCATAGCGGCCAAGATGAAAAAGAGTAACGCCCCAGTTGTTAAAAGCCGCTTCAGAGTCAGGGTTAAGTTTAGTCGCTTTTTTATATTTTTTTATCGCTTGTTCGTAAAGTTGCATATTGTCAAGCGCATCTCCCCAGGCTAAATAGGCATCTGAATCTTTTGCATCGATTCGTATTGTTTCTTTATACTTTTCAATGGCTTTTTCATATTCACCCAGTTCATCCAGAGCCAGTCCCCAATTGTAATAAGCAAGAACATTGTTTGGTTCGAGTTTAATTACCTGTTTATATTTTTCAATAGCCTTTTCATATTGCCCTGAGATAAAATAAACGTTTCCCCAGCTGTTGTGAACAGTTCCCGAATTCGGGTCGAGCTTCACCGCTTGTTTGTAAATTTGAATGGCGCGATCATAGAGTCCCAGATCTGCAATGGCATCACCCCAGGCCAGAAAAGCGTCAAAATTCTCCGGATCGATTTTGGTAATTTTTTCATATTGTTCAGCCGCTTTTTCGTATTCACCCAGCCCACCGAGAGCCAGACCCCAATTGTAATAAGCGTCAAGATTATTCGCATTTAGTTCGATCGCTTTTTTACTATATTCAATTGACTCTTTGTAACGCCCCATTTCATAGAGAGTAACTCCTATATTGGTGAAGGCGCTCGTATAATTTGGAACAAGTGCAATTGCTTTTTCATACTTTTCTATCGCTTGTTCATACCGACCCAATTCTGCGAGAGCCAAACCCCAATTATAATACCCATCTGCATCGTTCGGATTCATCTCCAGTGCTTTTTTGTACTTTTGAATGGCTTCTTCAAACCGTCCCATATGTAAAAGAGTAACACCCCAGTTGTTTTGAATATATGCCAGATCAGGGTTCAGCTTGCTGGCTTTTTCGTATTTCTGAATGGCCTCTTTATAAAGTCCCTGATCATCCAGGGCATCTCCCCAGGCTAAATACGCATCAGCATCTTTCGGATCGATAGTCAGTACTTTTTTGTATTTTTGAATCGCTTCATCGTATAGCCCCATGTTGCTGAGAGTAATTCCCCAATTGTAATAAGCGAAAATATCTTCCGGATCAAGTTGAATAACTTTTTTATATTTTTCAATGGCTTCCTGGTAACGCCCGAGTTCGGTTAGAGATAATCCCCAACCGAAATAAGCGTCAGGGCTATTTGGATATAATTTGAGTACTTTTTTAAATTTCTCAATGGCTTTTTCGTACAGTCCCAGTTCATAAAAATCAACGCCGGCATCATAATAGGCTTCTGCGGGGTCTGTACTTTTTTTAGCATCTTCATCATTGAATGCAATATTTTCTTGTGGCAGCCTGTCTAGAAGCTCAGTCTGACCGAACAAAGGATGGGTTGCAATAAGAGCAGATATAGCAAGAGGTAATATTTTATACATGCACTCACATTAATTCAAGCGTCACCGCCATCAAGAGTTTTTTTTTGCCATTCGGTCGCGCATTGCGAACCTGTGGTGTTTTTTACCTTCAGGTCAGGTGAATAGTCGGGTCTTCGCCGCGCCAGCTCTTTGGCGTATAACTCGTCAGTTTTTTAAAATAAGAGCAATATAAAAGAAAAATATATTTAAAGGGGAGAAGTGAGTTTATAACAACGCGCGGTTTTTCGTCTTTCCCCTGGCTTTGGCCCGCAAGCGGTCCGCCGCCACCCCATACGATATTGTTGGGGCGACCCGTTGGCGAATAATTCTAGCGTAAGAATCATCATCGACGGCCTCGGCAATGGTACCTGAATGCAAATCGTGCGAGAAATGAAACCAATAATTATTAGTAAATTATAATATTGTTGTATTCAATATGTGTTTCTATCTTTATTTTGACGCAAGCCTGTTCAGCTTACCTGTTTTTGACTTTACAAATGACGAAGGTTAAACCTCGTGCAAATAAAACGTTATGAACGAAAATGCAAAAAAGTTTCAACAAAACCTAAAAACAGTAGCCAAGGGTAAAAAAGGCTCCCGGGATATGACCCGTGACGAGGCTCGCTTTTGCCTTACCTTTGTTTTCAGCGATGAAGTTCACCCGGTTCAGGCCGGAGCTTTGTTTACAGCGATGCGTTTTAAAGGCAGCACCGAAGAGGAACTTCATGGATTTCTGGATGCTCTGGAAAATGGCTCGGACTCCATCCTTGTTAAAGCGAAAACGGATAGTGAAATGAATCCGCTTTTCACTGCAAACTCTCCCTACGATGGTCGAACAAAAAGTCTCAACCTCTCTGTTGCCGCTTCGCTGGTGTGCGCCGCATCGGGAGTTCCGGTTTTACTGCACTCTTCTACCGGCCTGCCGCCCAAAAAAGGAGTAACCGCCGCTCCTGTTTTGGAGCGTCTTGGCATTCCTGTAATGTTGAGTGGCCCTGAGGTTGCACAAAACGTAGAAACAAAGAATTTTGGATTCATACATGCTTCGCAATTTAACTATCCCATTGAAAAACTTCGAAGATGGCGAGAGATCTTACTGTACCGTACTATTTTGCATACTCTGGAGGTTTTAAACAATCCAGGGCGGGCGAAAAAAAGAATAATTGGCGTTGCCCATGACCACCTTGCCGGTAAATTTGCTCGCATTGCCGCCGCGCGCGGTGCCGAACATGTTTTGGTTTTTCCCGGCTTAGACGGGGCCGATGAGTTGGCGATGCAAAAAACAGTCGCCGTTGAGGTTAAAAACGGGCAAGAAAGCAAAATTACTTTAGACCCGAAAGAGTATGGTTTTTCATATTCAGATAAATTCGACCCCGAAAATGCAAACACTGCGGCAAAAATAACCGAAGAGGTTTTACAAGGTGAGGGCGAAAAATATATTGAAGCTGTAATTTACAATGCAGGTATTCGAATTTATGTTGCAAAAAATAATTTAACGATACAAACAGCAATGGATGAAGCCAGGGAAGTATTAAAGTCAGGTAGAGCTCACGAACTTTTAAACTGCCTGCGCGGACCAAATTACAGATAAGGTAAACAATGGAAAAAAAGAGTAAAAAAGTATATTTAATCGGCGCTGGCCCAGGTGACCCTGAATTGATAACTTTAAAAGCCATTCGCGCTATTGAAGAGTCAGAAGCTATTTTATATGACCACTTAGTAAACCCAAAAATATTGGAACATGCCCGACCCGACACTAAGTTAATTTATGTGGGCAAAAAAAAAGGCCATCACAGCGTTCCCCAGGAAGAGATCAACCAAATGCTTGTAGAACAAGCCAATAAATACAGTTGCGTTGGACGCCTGAAAGGAGGGGACCCTTTTATATTTGGCCGAGGCGGTGAAGAAGTAGAGTTTTTAGCCCGTCATGGATTTTCCATTGAGGTGATTCCCGGTATAACTTCTGCCAGTGGAGCAGGCTCTAATATTTTGTTGCCGTTAACTCACCGAAAATATGGTTCCGAAGTTGTGTTTATAACCGGTCATAAGAAAAAAGACGGCGACTACAATCAATTTACTGCCTATGACTTAACCAATAAAACCATGATTATTTACATGGGTCTAACCGCCATTGGGTCCATTCAAAAAGAACTTTGTAAACGAGAAAATAATTGTAATTTACCGGTAGCCATTATAGAAAAAGCGACTTTACCCGAAGAAAGAGTCGTTCGAGGCAAACTATTATCTATTGAAAAACTAATAGAAAAAGAAAAAATTCAGGCCCCGGCGCTTATTATAATCGGCGAAGTGGTCTCTTTCTTAGATGAAATCGATAAAATAAAAAAGGAAGTCGCACAGATTATTCACGAGTAATCGTTTTTAATAGAAATTCGCGGCTACGGAGCACAACATGGAAGAAAAGAAAAGTATTAACGGAGAGCATTTTTACGATATAGAGATCGCCGGGTCAATGGAACGTTTAAGCAAGCTGTTTCAAACCAAAGGGGAATTTCCACCGGTAAACGCGGCGACTCTGGAAGCTATGTACGATTATTTAACACAAAAAGTAAAATTCCCTTTTCAAGGTGAAATTGCCGCGTTGGATGAAAATCCTCCAGGGCGTCAAATTGTGAATGTTACCGTAAATGGAGTTTTCGACCCGGATGACACCGATGAGCTGAATCGGTACGGACTTGTGTGCGAGGTTTTTAACGGAAAGGAAACTTTCCACATGCCGTTATCCGAAATTGTCATTAAGCAAGAAGATGCGAGCTTTCAGTTTGTCGAAGATTATTGCGTCTGGTATTGGGAAGTAAAAGAGGGTCACGGCGACGAGCCTTCATAGTTCACGATATTTTTCACGCAGTAAGATGATTCCTTCGATTGCAATTTTTGCGTTTTCTATTAGAAATTTTTCAGCATCTTCAGGAATAGAGCTGTATTTATTCAGAGCCAGTTCGTACTCACCGAGTTTGTAGTAAATATACCCCATCTGGAAATTTATTTTATTTTTTGTGCTTGCTGAAACTGATTTAAGCGAGATAGCTTTTTCAAATTCTTCTAAAGCTGGAAAATATTTGTCTTTCGCAATATAAAGAAGACCAAGATAATAATAAGCTTCAGACAAATTTGAATCGTATTCAATCGCTTGCTTGTAATTATCCATTGCTTTTTCGGTATTGTATTTATACAATTCCAGATGACCCAGGTAATACCATGCCAGAGCATAGTCCGGTTTAATTTTAACAGCCTGGTTCAACTTTTTTTCTGCACCGGTCATATTCTTATTTTCAATTAAAAACTGAGCCTCATCAAACAATAAATAGGCAATTTTCTCTCCCGTTGGATCAATCGAATTAATAAATTCATCCATGGTAGAAAAGTATGTATACGTTTTATTCTGGCTTCGGGCAAGGTAGGCCTGAGCGAGGGATTTTGCCTGACGCTGAAAATCCCCAGGATTTTTTTCAATTTTATCTAAATAAAATTGAATGCGTTGGTTACTTTTCAGGTGTATCAGATTTTCTATTATATAAAGATAATAGGCGGTATAGCTCAAATTATAATGTATTGTTTTTTGGAGAGAATTGAACGCTTTCTGGTCTTCCCTATTCAAATAGTATGCAATAAAAAGCAGCAAAGAAGCGTATTCTTCATTCCTGTTTTTTATTAACGATTCATTCAAAAGATCAATAGCAGATGAATATTTATTTAATTGCAGATATATTGCTCCGTGCAATAAATTAACATATTGAAACTGTACTTTGTCCGGGTTTATTTTTTCAATAATTTCTAACGCTATGTTGTAATCTTTTAATTTGAAATAGCTTGCCGCAAGATAAAACAGAACTTCGTTTTCCGGCGTCTTTCTTTTAATTTCAAGACTATCAATATATTCATGGAATTTCAATTTTGCTTTTTTGTAATGTTTATTCTTAAATTCCTCTATACCCTGATTAAATGTCTGTAAGTCGTCACCAAAACTTAATCCTTCTGTCTGGTTTATTGCCGGTGGATTATTTTGAATTACAGAATGCAAAGCTTTTTGAATGGCATTTCTAAAATTACTTTCAGAGTTCTTGGAGTAATCCATTAAATACTGATTTACCTGGCTATATTGCAGCATGGCCGGTATATTATGGCTGGCGGCATTCGACCATTCGAAGTTCAGCAGTGAAGCCAGATCGGGATTCATCTGTAATGCAATTTTTTTATACTTTTTGGAACTATCCGTCAGGCCGATTATACCCAGATTGTTTGCTAATTTCGAAACCAGGTGAAAAGTATGCCACCCGCCTCCATATGCTCTGGCAAGATATAGAATAGATTTCTTGATATATATATCATAATTATTTCGGGTGTCCCATTTACCTTTTTCCAAATCGATGAATCTGGCTTTCATGTCGTACAGGTTGCCCAATTTAAGATTCGATTTTGCATAAAACAAAGAACCCTGGTCTTTACCCGCAATTTCAAATTGCTTCAGGGCATCGTCGAAATATTTTTCTTGTTTACCATCCGATTTTTTATACAGTTTTAAATAGGTCTTTCCTAAATAGTAATGAATCTGCAATAAGTCATAACCTTTATTCTCATTCAATATTTCATTAAACTTTTGTCGCGCTTTATTGTAATCTTTATTATGATACAGAAGAGTTGCAATTTCAATTTTGGCTTTTACAAAGTCGTAGCCGTCGGTCAGATCTTTGGCTCGGGCTATCGCCAACTTATAATTAATAATCGCCTTTTCGGTATTCTTAAATTTACTTTGAATATCGCCCATATAATAATAGTCTATCGGGGTAAAACTTTGTGCATACCTATTTTCTATATCTTCAAGTGCGCTTTTAGCTTTATTCAAAGCGCCAACGGGATTCCGAACAGATTCCAACTTGTATTGTACATAAGTTGAATTGATTAAGGCCGTTATAAAAGGCTTTTCATCTACAGTAAATTGTTTTATCTTCTGATATATTTTCTGCGCCTCTGAAAATTTATGAAGTTGCTGAAAGGAAAATGCCAACTTGAAACGTATTTCGTTCATGTCTTTAACATGATCTAAACATAATTTATAATACTCGCCTGCTTTTTTCCACTGCCCTTTTTTGGAATATACATCGCCTAACTGCTGATATGCCATATGATAATCGGAATCGTTTTCAAGGGCATTTTCAAAATCCGTTATCGCGTCGTCCAACCTGTCTTGAGTAATATACCAGATTCCCCGATAATAATATGGCAATGCCGAAGAGGAATCACTACGTATAGCCTTATTGTAATATTCTTCTATCTCTTCCGGGTCACTCGTTTTTTGTTGCGAACTGGAAGGATTTTGTCTGTCGAGTAAAACAGCATATTGCAGCAGTAATATCGTGTTGTTCTCAAATTGATTCTGTCTTCTTTTTCTTCTTAACTTATGAATAAGTTTAAAAAATTTATCATAATTATTATTATCTCCGTAGTTTTTAAAATAGTAACGCGCTAGAGTTGCCGGGTACTCTTTTTCAAGAATTAGCTCAGCGGCTTGTTGCAAAAGGCTGTTTATTTGTTCGGTTTGTGTACTCTTTGTTGAAAGCGGTGTAAGCGACCTAATATAATTTCCCGTTATAATTTGAAGTGTATAGCCTTCCGTTTTAGTTCTCAGCAATCGCCCGATCACATGAGTGGCCTGGTCAAAAAGGCCGGTTACAGCCTGAATAATCGTATCCACATCAAAAGTTGCACCGCCTTGAGAAACTGTTACATTCAAATCCATCGGTTGATGACTTGCCAGCATAAAAAATTCTTCTTCATTTGATACGGTATTGATGAATTTAGATCGTCGAGTGGTAGTGCTGAGTGATATTTGATTTTTACCTGTTTCTACCGGATTTTCATCTACTTTGCTGAAAATCAGGTGAAGTTTTTCTTTTAATCGGTCGGCCAGCAAAGCATCAATTGCCGCTTTTTCAGCCATAACCTTCTCGTCCGTAGTAGCAGTGTTTTCACTATTAACGAGAAATGATTCCGGAAGGTCTTCTTTATTAACAACAATTTTATCAATAGTAATTATGCTGGCTGTTTTTAATCTGTAGCTGTATATATTCGTGATTGTTTTGCCCGTTATTACAAACAAAATAACCAGAACGCAAAGCTTTATAAAAATTCCCAGAAAATGACTGATAATTTTTTCAGTTCGTTCGACCTTGTCGCCAAAATGAAAATCGTCGACTTTTTTCTTCAAGTCGGCCTTGCCAGAAGGACGCTTCGAAGCTTTTTTCCCGGTTCGGGTATATTTCTTGAATCTTCCCAGTCCCATAAATTTATTTAAAAAAATGCATTCATTTTCCACTCTATACCAGTTGTATGACAGAGCAATGGTACTGTCAATTAATTTATAGAAATTAATAAAATTTAGGTCACGTTATTTTATAATAAGACAATAATAATAGGCAAAAAATTCTCTGACAAGAGAATATACATCTCGCATTTCAAATTAAATCGTTTCTTATGGATATACATATACAACTGGCAATAGTTAAAATATACTTTTAATTTTGTCGGTAATTTCTTTTCCTTTTTTCCTATTGTTTTTTAACGATTTTGATTTGTCTTTACTTTTTTTTGTAACTGTTTTTGTATGTTTGTGGTCGATTACTATACGAACATTATAGGCGGACTGTTCCAGCTCTTGTTCCATTTCTTCTTGAAATTGCAACCCCATACCCGAGAGATTTTTTCCCGATTCTCCCATCTCTTTTGCGGCCTTGCGGTCACCTGCCATGGCTCTTTTTTGTAATGCTTTCATCTTCTCTTTAACGGACTCTTGATAGTTTTTGCTTTTTTCTTTGTATTTTCGTTCAATGACTTTATCTTGTGGTATAAACTCATCATTGTCTTTTTCATCTGTTAAAAGATAGAAATGTTCCTCATTGGCAACTTCAGGCAAATGAATTCTAATACTGAAGGCATAGTCTTCTACAAGTTCACCGCAACTGACTCTTTCAACTTTCAGGGTAATGTAATAAGTGTCACCACTTTTAATAAATTTTTTACCGAGTTTTTTTTCATAAAATTCTAATACATTTTTCAATGAATCTTTGCTGTGAAACACCGTTTTCTCTTCGACCCATCCATGTCTGTTCTCTTTCGAATAATGCGGATCTCTGTATTGTCGGGTTTTATCTTTATTTTTTTCTTCAACTGCTTTTGGATATGCAGGGGCTACTAATTTATCCGTACTTTTCAGGTCTTCACAAATTCCGTAAGTTAAGGTGCTGACGGCAAGCCCTAAAATGATCATTGTTGGCAAAGAATAAAGTTTTAATAATTGCCTTTTAAACATAATTTCCCCCGATTAAACTTTTATTTTTCGATTACACACTCGTGAATTGTTGCGTTATTATTGGCCATGTCATAGTCTTTAACTATCCCATTTAAACTCCAGCTTGCTTTAACATCCTTCGTCATTTTTATACCCACTTTATGTTTTAGCTCGGTATCTTTATTTTTCAATTTTTTGTCCGGATCCAGCTCGGCAAGTGAAATGGTATAAACACTTTTATTATCCGAATATATATGGACGCCAACGAGTTTATCTCTATAGGGTTTATCGGTAAGTCTACCTGGTCCCTTGTTTGAAACGGTAATTTCAATTTGACACCCTTCCGTTCTTTTTAGAGTAATCGTCAAATCGGGCAAATAGTTAGAGGCAACTCCAATAAGATGGCGCCGCCCCAATTTGTCGTGGATGGTCCAACTATTCTCGTTATTTGTAAGTATAGCGGATGAAAATCCAACCAAAACAATTTTACCATTTAAGACAGCAATCGCAGTCAGCCTCTCATCATCACCGGTTTCCACTTTTGTCCAGGTATTCCCTTCGTCACTCGAACGGAAAACTATTCCACTCCAACCAACGGCATACACATCTCCGTTTGAGTCAGATGCCAGACCTTCGATAACACCTTTGAATCCTTCAGCAAAAACCCTTGGCTTCCAGATTTTTCCGTCTTTTGAATTAAATACCGCCCCTCTGGTACCGGCAATAATGTAGATTCCTTTTTTTGTATAAGTGATTGCGTTGAAATAACTGGAACCCGATACCTTTTCGATCACAACCCAGGTTTTACCCTTATTCTCGGAAGTTAAAATCATACCGCGAATACCTACGACAATCCATAGCTTTGGATTATCTATGTTTACATCGAGCAGGTTTATATCGGTGTCCGGTCCTATGTTTTTAAAGGTAATGCCGCCATCATAGGAAGCAAATATGGATCCTGTAGAACCCACAACAACGAATCTACCTTGATCATCAATATCAATGGCATTGAAAATTTCCTTCGTTAAATTGTGTACGTTCTCATAACTGGCTCCGTAATCCTCCGACCTTAATACCATTCCGTCGGCGCCAACAGCCCAAAAATTCCCATATCGATCTGTGGCTACTGCGTTAATATACTCCGAAGTGTTACTATTGCCAACTTGCCAGGTTTCGCCACTGTCTACAGTATAATACGCAATACCATCTCGGCCAATAGCTGAAAAGTTTAAACCACCGGCAAATATTACCGAACTTAGTAAAATTAAAACAAGCATTAAACGAATGCGCATAACTCCCCCCCCCCTCAGTCTCAATACTACTCTATTTAAGGATAGGTTTGCTTATTCTTTTTTTCTTCTTGTTTAAATGTAGTAAAATTTTAATAGTTCAGCAAAATTAATCAAATAGCTTTAAATTTCCGGGGTGCCCCCCTGGGGCTTGACCCCGTTTTTTTGTGTAGCTTCGTTCGATTATTTATTAAATAAATTTACCTTGGTGTAATATCAACCGATAATTCAAATTTCGTTTTTGTTATATCAGAAGCTCCGGCTACGCCAATTAAAATCGAGTATGGATTTCGCAAAGCGATCATTTCGATACTCCTCGTAAAGTCCGGGGCTTTGTTACCATACAAATAACTTGCATCACAAGACGCCGATGGAACGTTGGGCGGAATTGTTGTTATGTCACTCGTGCCAAGGCGCAATGCATAAAGATTCACATTGTCGGGACTTTTTAAACTGACTTTCAGGTTGGAATATTTTGGCAATTGGACCCGATAAAACAGATGGTTGCCTCGAAAGTTTTCAAACTGGGTGGCTGGAAAACAGGCCACCTGAGAAGATTCGGCCCACTCCAGCGGTATTTGTCCCCCGTCCGATAAATCTCCTTTTATAATGGCGCGGCCTTTTGAATCAAGAGAAATATCAACCACAGGTATATTTCGAGAGAGTGATGTATCGAAAGACTTTTTGGTTTTCATTTCTATCGAGAGTGTGTACTTTGCGTCGCTTTTTACGGAGGCTGACGTAACCGCGATTACGATATGGTATGAATTTCGAATGGCATTGAATCTCATTTTTTCTGGTTGCCCCGGATTCGCTCCTTTATAATTCAATCCGGCCTCGCATGCAACGACCCCGTTCAGGTTTGGCGGTAAAGTTGAAAAATCCCGATTAGAAACCTGGTAACCATAAATATTTATATCTTCTTTTTCCGGAGTGACACGAATTTCAACTTCAGAATACGGCGGAATTTCAAAGGCGTAAAATTTATGTTTACCGCGAAATTGCGAAGCCTGTGTTGCCGGAAAACAGGCATTCTGACTATCCCAGGCCCACGAAAGGTCCTCCATCAAAACACCCCCGGCAAGTGAATCTTGAACAACAGTCTTTTTACCGCTCTCTACATGTAACGTTTTGACTTTTTTTGGCCATGCCGCGCTAATTACCAGAACCATGGTCAACAAAATAAAAAACAACGCCTTCACTTTTAATTTCATACCAACAGCTTCTATTTGTTCTATTGAATGTCCAGAGAATTTTTTTTGCCCGTAAAGTACCACGAGCGGGTGCCCAAAAACCACGCTTTTTGGGTGCGAACAACTTTAAATGAACATCGAGCGGAACGACATAAAAAAACCGTAGGATTTTTCTGTGCTTAAACGGAAACCACAGGATTTTTTTGTGCCTCAATAATACCACGAAGCGGTCGAAAAAAAACGACGTTTTTTTTCGAAAATATCTTTAAACAGCAATCGAACGTAGGAACTTCGTCGGGTTTTCGTACGAAAAACCCGACAGACCATCGTCCCTTTCGCTACCGCTATCGGGACTCAAGCCAAAAACCGCAGGATTTTTTTGTGTCCTTAAAAAAACGATTGAAAAAGTAAACCGAATTATGAAATCGGTAGTATCGGAGATTAAAACCGGCGTCGGCAACTTAAAAAGAATCAATAAACAGGTTTGCAAAACAATAAAATGAAACGAATACTTTCTGTCATATTCTGGGTCCTATGGATGATCTTTTTTAACATCGTAACCCAGGTTTTTTCAATAATTTTATTATTAGCCAGCTTTTTTATTAAAAATAGACGCCATTTACGTATCTTTGTACGCATCTGGGGAAGAATCGGAATTCGAATGGGCTTTTGCACGGTCGAAATCAAAGGGAAAGAAAATATGATCGATGAACCGGCAATGATAGCCTGTAATCATATGTCAAACCTTGATGTAGTTGTCTGTGAAGGCTACATTCCTTCCTACTTCCTTTTTCTTTCTAAAAAGGAAGTTTTTAACGTTCCCATTGTTGGTCAGTTAATGCGCAAGCTCGGACATATCTCCATCGATCGAAGCAGACCGAAAAAGGCTGCCATGTCGTTAAAAAAAGCCATCGAGATTGTAAAAGAAGGAAATCAGATTTTAATTTATCCAGAGGGGTCGCGAAACCCCAACCCGCGTGAAATGCTGCCGTTAAAACCGGGGGCCTTGCTGGTAGCCCGCCAGGGCAAAGTGCCGATCGTTCCTGTAATTTTATATGGAACCTCTAAAATATTGCCGGTAGATAAAAAGTTTTATTTTTTCCCTCATAAAATTATAATGAATATTTTACCACCAATTTATCCCGGAGACGAGTTGCACCCTGCTACTGCAGAAACAGTGAAGGTAGAAGATGAAATTCTGGAAAAATTAAGATTATACTTATCGAAAATTTATAATGAAATGGCCGATGAAATGGAAAAAAAGTGAACCCCCTTCAGATTTTGTGGGCAGTATCTATACCCGGAAATCTATCTGAATCAAAACTTGGACCGAAAATAGAGCAAAAACTTCGTTTAAAAACTCTGACCTGGCAAACGATGTCTGTTATTCAAGCCAGTAAAAATCGTAAAGTTAATATAAAAATTCTTGCCATGTACCCTGGGAAAAAACTCTCAAGAAGTCTTCAAAATGAGTATAAATTGTGTTTTAACCCGTTTAAACTCTCCTGGATAAAATCTACGGAGCTGGCTGGAAAAGAGATTCAATACATCTGGGAAAACTATTACGGAAAATTTGATCGTCTGGTTTACACAACGACAAACACTCCCTTGCTAAAAAATACGGATTTTATAAAGGCTTTTTCTTCCGGTGAAACAACTCATATTCGGTGCGATAATAATTCCATTGCAATGGTTGCCGGAGAAGAAACGGAACCATTCAAAAGTAAAATAACTCCGGAGGTCTTACTGCCTTCTTTAAAGTCCGACTATCTTGCCATAGCGCAAATTATTCTTGTACTTGAAAATTATGCAAAAAGTGATTCTGAATTTTATGAGCCTTTGATTACATATCTTGGCTCACTGTTTGATACCGAATCTATTTCTGAATAACCTCGAAAAGATCATCATATTTGGCATCTATATATTTTTCAATTTTCCAGAGATTTTCTTCTTTAATAAAAATCAGTTTTGCACCGTTTTTAAAAATCAGGGTTGTTTTTTCATCCGCCTCTAACCTGTTCGTAACATTGACTGGTTCAAGAGCTTCCATCGGAAAAAGCAGGTAATCGCTACCCAGCACAAATTTCCCATGTTCCATTCGATATTGAATATACTCTTCAAGGTTCATTTGCGATATTCGCGAAACAGGTATGCCCATTTTCAGAGCCAGCCCTTTCAGAGCATCTTTTGGTAAGACGGAAAATGATTTACGAATTTCATCTACATGCACCTGCATACGATTTATAAAATTGTTGCTCAGATATAATAAAAACGTGTCGCCATTTTTTTCGTAAAAAGCTTTTTGAACTTTTGCGAGCACCTCCATTGGCGTCAAAGACTCCGGCGCGGCGCAACCATGTACTATAAATAAAACTAAAAACCATGTCCGAAATTTTGAATTCAAAGAACCGTCCTTTAACACAATATGTTTTTGTTTTGAAATTAATTCGATTGTAAAATCAAGTCCATTTCCTGCATGTAGTTAATTCCGCTTTCATCAGGAAATATCGCTTTTGCAATATACAAATCCGTATGATAAAGCAAATGGATAAAATAAGCGTTTTCAGGTCGCTCCTCGTTGCTATCCCTTAATATATAAACAATCGGCCTCATGGGTTTTTCAGGAACCGTACTGACCACAATACCCACTCTTTTATCCGACATTTCAACCAGAGAACCAACAGGATAAACAGAAAACGTGTTCAAAAATGATCGCATATAATTCGGGTCATAGTAAAAAATACCGAGCGCCAGCAACTCTTTCATTGCGTCATAAGGAAGCTTACGCGATCTGTAGGTACGATCTTCGAGTACGGCGGTATAAGAATCGGCGATCATAGCAATTCTGGCATATTCAGAAAGCTCTTCGCCGCCAATATGCTGCGGATATCCCGAACCGTCATAATGCTCCTGGTGTTGCAGGGCTACTAAAGCTATAGAGTTTTTCGCTTTAACCACCTTGGTTAAAAGTTGATAACCCCTCAGAGGGTGTGTATGCAATTTATTTATTTCATCCGGATTTAGCTTGCCTTCTTTCATTCGAACCGAAAGAGGCAACAAAACCATTCCAACATCCATTAATAAAGAAGCGAAAACCAATTCAATAATTTTTGGCTGTGAAAACTTCAAAGAGCCTGCAAGTTTCGCCCCAAATATTGCAGAAATGACAACGTGCCGATATAAAGTGTTTTTACCTTCAAGATGATACAAATGCATAAAACACAGCGGATTATCATGCATAAGAGTAGTAATTTTCTCCGCTAAATCTCTGACACGACTGATCTGGAAGGCTTTTTCTTCCGTAATTACGGTATAAGCTTCTTCCAGCAGTTTTTCCCCATCTAGTATAATATTATCGACTTTATCTAATTCTGCTGCCGCTTTTTTTAATTGATCTTTAACTTTTACAATATCGTTTCTTTCAGGCCCTTCTGGAATGACAATTTCCTGCTTAATTTTCGGCTTTGTCGGATCTCCGTCAGTTTCAACTTCTTGAATATTCCATTTTGTCAGTCTGGTAAGGTCAGAAGGTTTTAGCGCCTCGAAAGCCTCAACAAGTACATTATCCGGGTCAATATAAACCGGTTTATTAAAAGCCATTCCCGGCTTTAATGTGTTAACTAGAATTTTCTTCATTATACACTCCTGTCGGTCAATTCCAGTGAAAACTAAATCTATATAAAAAAGACATTATTTAGTACCTTTATTATAAGTTACCAATTGGCAATCAAAAAAAAATTTGTAAGCAGAAAAGTCAGGTATTTTCGTAGATGTCGGGAAATTGAATATTGTTTTGCCTGATTAATGCCATTTAAGAAAGAAAAATCTTTTGTCGTAACGCATAACGAACGAATAACGAACGGATACCAACGACCTTGAAAACCGATTTTAAAGTTTACATGACCTCTATAGTTGTAATAATGTTGTTATGATCTTCTCAAATATAAAAAATAGAATAAAATATAATAATACCATGTATCTGATCTTCTTTTTTGCGGGCGCTCTGCCCCTGCTTTCTTCTATCATTATTTTGCAACAAACCGGCAACGATTATGAAAACCAGATTGCGGCGGGGGCCGGACTTGGCTCAATTTGTGTTTTCATCACCTTCTATTTCATATTCTTTTATTACAAAAATACAAAATATTCCAATTTGATTTCCGCCACAAAAGAAAAGGGTGGTTCCTTAAATACAGTTGTTTCAGAAATCTCTCTGAAAAGTGTTGGCACAACCAAACCCGTAAAGGCAGACTGGGTACCACGCCAGAGCCGACAAGGTAAACGAGTATTAATTGCCAATGATGACGAATTAGAAACAAATATACTAAAAGAAAAAATAAACGATCTGGGTTATTCCACATATTCTGTGAATACAGGAAATGAGGTATCGGAAGTACTGAAAGAGGAATCTTCTCGACCCGATATGGTATTGCTTAATACTAAAATGCCGGAGATCTCCGGTTTTGCAATTACAGAGCAACTTCGAAAAAAATATACTGCTGAAGAGTTACCTGTAATTTTGATTATCTCGAACAACCAACAAAAAGATATAGAGAAATGTTTTTTGCTGGGTGCGAACGATTATATAACGAAACCATTTGTGCTTCATGAACTGGAACATCGTGTGAACAACCAGTTTCTATTACAAGCGGCTCAAAAAAACCAGGACCGGGTTTCGAATATCGATAATGATTTATTGCTGACGAAAAAACTTAGAAACAACATTATTCCAAAAAATCTTCCGGAAGTAACCGGGTTAAGTCTGTTTTTAACCAAAAAACCACTGGATAGCGCGGGCGGGGATTATTACGATTTCCTGCAAAATGAGCCAGATAAACTCGGGGTTCTTCTTTGTGATTTTTCCCGACATGGGATTGCAGCGACTGTAGTGACTGCCATGTTGAAAATCGCTTTTGAGCAACAAGAGTCTCTTGGCGATTCACCTGCTCACTTAATGACCCAGTTGAATTATGTAATGGCCGATTACCTGGGAGCGTTACCGGTAACGGCAACTTATGCATATTTTGATCTGAGTGAAAACTCTCTGTTGTACACGAATGCCGGACACTCCCCGTTGGTAATTTACAGACAAAAAGAGCGCCGCAGTATTCAATTTAATATGGAAACAAAAGAGCTTGGTTTTAATAGCGAAACCGCTTATGAAGTGAAGAAGATTTCTTTCCATTCACAAGATCGTGTTTATATGTATTGCGATGGAATACTGGAATCGAAAAATCTGGATGGTGAAAAATTCGGTTTAGACCGATTTCTGGAACTGGTTAGAGATAAAGCAGGAATTGCGGCGAGTAAAGTCGGTGATGAAATTATTCGATCGCTGAAAAAATGGACCGGGAATAAAGAGTGGCCCGGGGATGACATCACCATGCTTGTTATAGAAATCGATTAAACTCCGTTGGTTAATTTCTTTTTATAAAATATTTAAAATACCTGTTTGAGCTTTTATATAAACTTGACCGGCTTAAAAACAAAGTTACTTTGACAATATGAGTTTTCCTGCCTTGAAATTGAATTTAATACTATCGTATATCGTCTTCGCCATTTTTTTTCTACATTGTGGTGGTAAATTATCAGAAGATGAATCTGTGAACAATGTACGAAAAACAGGGCAATTAATAGAGCCTGGACAGGCATTTACCGGAACATATTACAGCGATTCCGGAATTGATATTGACTATGTTTATATAACTACCGATTCACCGAAAATGATTCGAGGTAATCTAAGCGGAGTAAAGGGTATCGACGGCGAAGTTCTTTTTTATAATGAGGGGCAGAGAAAGCCATTTAAAATTGCCAATGACAATTCCAGTTCTCTGGGAGAAAAATTCGGACCGTTTCGAATTGATTCGCCCGGTGTTGTAATGGCAATACGATCGAGTAAACCAGTGAACGATGCCAGTTATAAGGACAGGCCCTATGAGTTTACCGTTCTTCTTGAGCCGGCGCCTACTTCCATAGAAATCGAACCGAACGATTCGTTGAACGAAGCAATGGAGATAACCGGTTCCTATGTACGTGGGTATTATAACTCAGTATTTACCAGTCTGCGTAAAATAGAAGAAGATTATTATGTTCTGGTTTTAAATGAAAAAAAGAGATACCGATTGTCGGCAAACCTTTCCGGGGTACAGGGAATTGACCCGGTTCTTCGTTTATATTCGCAAGACAAAGAAAAATTGTTGAAAGTCGATAATGGCGAAACCGGTCACGGAGAAGAAATTTTATCTTACGGCGTTCTTGGTCCCGCAAAAATATATGTCAGCGTCAGCGCTAAAAATAATGGCGTCTCTGATGCGGAATATTACGAATTGGACGTCGAAGTTTCTGAGTACGACGAAAAATACGAATTTGAGCCAAACGATATTATCGATCATGCAACAAAACTTGTTGCCGAAAAAATTTTTGGCGGCTTTGCCTCACCGACAGATATTGATTATTACTGGTTTTACAACAAAACGACTGAAGCCGTTGCCTTTTCCGTCGAAGTGGTACCCGCTGGTTCCATTGATCTTAATTTAGAACTTTTTATTGGAAAATCTTCACAACCCATAACATATAATGATGGCGGCGAAGAAGTTCCCGAAGGTATTTCATCGTGGAAACTTGCTCCCGGTGAAACCGCTTATGTACGGGTAGCTGCTGAGAAAGTAAAGCCAGGGGTTACATTGGAATATACACTTTCTTGGGAAGCAACAAGTTTGGCTCAGGGTTTTGAACTCGAACCAAACAACGAGAAACTTCAGGCCAACCCTATTAAACCAGGCTACTCCTGGAAAGGGTATATAAACCCCGTCACCGAAACAGACTATTATGTAATCAGAATTCCGAAGCAGGGAAACTATCATATAAAGGTCGATGGGCCGCCGGGTTGCGCCATATCATTAAGCGTAACGGACAAGAAAGGGTTTAAAACGGACGGAGCCTTAAGTGAACAAAACGAATTAACTATGGATGCCATTCTGGAGCCAGGTGGGTTTTTTATTGTTTCCTGCGAAGGCGGTAAAAGCGATCCTGATTTAGAACCGGTTTATAGAAGTCCCTATACAATTTATTTTGAACGTAAGCAATAAGGGATGCAAATGAAAAACCGAACGATTCTATTGCTCATTTTTGCATCTATTTTTTTCTCGTGCAAGACAACGGAAGATGCTGTAGTTGAGCGGCCACTAAAAAAATTAAAAGAGAATATTCACATCTTAGCGATGGACCGGGGGACGGCAAATCCATCAAAAGATAAAAACATTTATTATAAACTCTTTATTGACAGAGAGCCGGTTGCAAAAACCACTGCGGGGCTGTTTTTCCATAAGAAAAAAGTATTTTTGAAATTAGAACCAGGCCGGTATCTATTTAAAGCAGAGAGATGGGAACTTGATGAGGCAGATAAAGAGATTCCAGAGTATCGAAGATCTAATAATATATGGCAAATGTCCGAAGCGGTTTACATTGATGTCCCGGATAGAGGGGCTGTAGAAATACAACTCGGATACGATCATTCGGCTCGCAGTTTTTATATTACAACAAACGCTCCGTAATAATTTTCGGATTTCAGGTCTCGATTACGGCCATAACAACTCTTTTTCACGAATCATTTTTTTATGCATTCGATCTCGATCAGAATTTATGATAATATTTTGAATGCCGTAAATCAGTGAATTTCGGTCACCCTCTCCGGTCGCATATTGTTGCAGAAGAGGAAGCATTAAATGTAAAGCTTTTTCGCGTAGAAAATCATTATACTTGTTTTTTTCATCATTTTCATCTGGAACGTTTGAGCCATATTCACCAACTTGATCGATGAGTTTCAGGAACTCTTGCACGGCCAAATCGGTATACTTTTCATCTTTTAATGCATAACCACGATTCCATAAAATTTTTGCTTTCTGAAATTTTGCATCATAGGACCGATACCCATCCGGTGTATTTTCTATCAAGTAATTCATAATTTCGAGTCTTTTGTTCGAATATATTACAACGGCATCTTCTGAACTGGTTATTTTTTTCGAATCTGCTAACGGCTTATATCTTTTATAAATACGTCGCAATGTTTCTACTCGAAGCGTCTGTTTTTTTTCTGCGGATAATTGTTCGTAAATCTTCCCAAATTCGAACAGGTACTTCCATGCATTTTGTTGTATTTCGTAAATATTTTCAATCGAAAACAAAAGCTCCGATGCGGTTTTTGTTCCGTTTAATTTCGAAACCTGGAACATGGACTGTTTTAAAAAGTCTTCTTTATTTAAAGCCTCTTCAAAATAGTCAAGCTCCATATATGTCTGATCATAACTGAAAGCTTGTAAAATTCTCTGTAAATTATCGTAATAAAGTTCTCTTACCGCAATTGGTAAATCACCTTTATCAGGATGGTAAGTCATATACTTTTGCAAAAACATTTCCAGTTGTTTATCTTTTGAGTATGGTAAAGTCGCATCAAAATATTTTTCTCTTTGTTCTGCGGAAAATCGTAAAGGAATACTCGATTTACTTGTCGGATACTTTACCAGATTAATTTCAATACGATCTGTTGGAAGATCTCCTTTTTTCCACTCCTGGTATTTTTCGATAATTTCATTTCTTTTTTTATAATCTCTTAAAACTTTTCGTGACTTTTTAATTTGTTCAGAAAATGGTTTGTCTATATTCTTTAGAGTAGGAAATACATCTTTTACGGTCAAATCGTAATTGTGTCGCTTACGATAAATGTAACTTTTGCCAAATTTGTTTCCACGCCCGATATCTGGAAAAAGATTCTCAAAAGTTTTATTAAAACTACCCAGATTATCGGATTTTTCCATTCGGCCAATTAAATCGCCCCATTTTTTCTTATCGATTCCATATTGCTCGTCAAAGGCGAGTCCGCTTTTACCCTTCTCTTGTTTTTCTTTGCTCTTCTTGTCTTTTGTTTGCTTTTTATTTGATTCAACAGGAGATTCAATCTGAAAAGTTAACTCAGGTTGTTTCGGACTTCCCTGTTGAGTAAAGTCCAAAATATCAGTGAACAAATAAAGGTAGACAAAGGCAATTGTATGTAGAGCAATCGCAAACAGTAAAAATGAAATAAATTTAATTCGATTAAAAAACATTAGTTTATACCCAGTAAAAGATCGATCATTTCGCGAACACAGCCCAAACCACCAGGAGTGTTACAAACATACTCAACGGACTCTCGAACATCACGTACTGCGTCTGCCGGGGCGGCAGCGAAGGAAGCTTTATGCATTGGGCCAAGATCGTTTATATCATCGCCAATATAGGCAACCTGATTCCAGGTGTATTCATTTTTTTCAAGCCATTTGGAAATGTCGGCCACTTTATTTTTAGATCCCATTTTTACTTCGGATACGCCTAATTCGTCCATGCGCTTCAAAATAATATTAGACGAGCGAGCCGTAATAACGCAAAACTTTTTTCCCATTTTTTGCCAGTTTTTTATGCCGTGTCCATCTTTCACATGAAAAACCTTCATGGTTTCTCCATTTTCAGAATAGTACAAACGACCATCTGTCAATGTTCCATCTACATCGCAAAAAATAACTTCAATATTTTGATATTTCATATTAACGGTAATTTATATAAGTATCGTTCAGTCGCTGAATTTCTCTGCGCGCTTGGTGGGCAGAAATTCCAAAAGATTCCGCAATTCGATACGCTTCCATCGCCTCGTTTATTTTGCGTTCTTTCTCTTTTTCTCTCGCCAAGGTAAAGTAAATTTTCTTCAAGTTCATACGATTTCTCACTATGGACAATTCACTGGCCCTTTTCTGCAAAGTTCGATATTCGTCCAAAGCCGTATAGTAATTTTGTATGTCTTTGCGAACTCTGGTTTTTCCCATTTGCTTCTTTAAACCTAGCAGTTGTGTATATTTTGCCTGCATCGCGTTGCGTGATTGTGTAATTTCCTTTTCCAGGTTTCTGTGTATTTCGGTAGCTTTTTCGAGCGTTTTAATAAGATTTTCCGTGTCCCAGGTTCGCTCATAAATAATAATATACAGTGACTGAATTTCATATTGCGATTTCATATTGTTCAACTCATCTAGTTTAAGGCCGGGCAGCTCTTTTTCAATTTCGTTTAGTAGTTGCTTTGCGCGTAAATAATTTCCGGTATTTTGAACATGAATACGAGCCGTGTTTAAACGCATATAATAATCCGGCGATGGATCTGCGGCAATTGCCTTTTCATAATAAAAAACAGCTTCTACATATTTGTTTATACGGTGATAATACCCACCCAGTAAAGAGTAAATTTCGTATATTTCTTCGAAGCTCAGTTTCTCAGGGGAATTTTTATTATACTCTAAAGCAAGCAATAGTGAATTTATGGCTCGATTCGTATTCCCATTTTTGCCGTATTGTACGCCCAGATGGTACGGTGTTTTAGCATTGAGTGGATCAAGTTTTGTTGCCAGTGAAAGTAGATTAATATACGAGATGTGTTTGTCTAATGTTCTCCAGCTTTGTTGAGACGTGTAATTATAAGAACTGGAGTATTGTTGCCGGTAATTGGCAATTTTATTTTTATCACGAATTTGATTATCGATTGCCTTAAAAATTTTACCGGTTTCAACAAGAAAATCAGCTGACTCTTTATTGTATTTTTGTGCATATGTTTTAAAATTTTCTAACTGTTTTTCAAAAGCAGATTGAAGCAGGGCTACTTCTTGTTGTTTCGCTTCAATTTTAACTTTATACGTAAGACTTAATGAACTAACTTCAACCTGCGAGGCCCCTTCGCGTGCAAGTCTGTCTTCTTCTAAATGTTTTTCACTGATTAAATCATTGAACTCTTTTATAGCAATATTATATTCTTGTTTTGTTTTTAAAAAATCTTTAGCCTGAGAACGTACCTCCGGAGAGTCGCCAGCCAGTTCCATTCTTGTCTCATCAGCCCAGACTTCAGGTGTAAGTTTCAGAGAACGAAAGCGCAGCGCGTTCAGGCTATGGTCCGCCGCCTTTAGATACTCTTTGTTAAGAGCATACGCTCTTGCCAACATCACATGCGCACGATAAATATTTGAAGCGTCTTTAATATAAAAAGGACTTTGCTTAACCGTAATCAAGGACCGTAACAACTGATCTTTTCTTTGAATCGGTTTTTCCATTGTACCCGGAGGAACATTGTCAAGACTGGGAAATACCTCCGTAGTTCCGTTTGCTTCGGCTGTACGGTAAAATTCCACAAGAATCTTTTCAAGTCGAAGAATCGCCAAAGAAGAATCATTTTGCAGAATTTGTTCTATTTCATCTAACTCCGAGTGTTTTACAAGTATGTAAGATGTCTCTGGAATAGTTGACGCATGAAAAAAAAAGAGAAGTAGAATGAAAAATATATAACGATTTTTTTGCAACATTTTTTCCCTATCCCATTGTCGGCTGAAAACCCGATTTCAGGTATAGAAAAACCGATATTCACCCTGGTAATGTCTATTAATCCGCCAGATTGTCTAAATCAGAACCCGGTTCTGTATCGGGAGTATTTTCAGCTTTCCCGCCCTTTCCATAGGTTACATAGCCGCCAAGACGTATACCAACACCGATCGTTGTTACATTTTCATCCAATAATGGATCATAGTAATAGGTAACTTCGGGCATTAAACCGATCTTTTTACCGATATCTAAAGTTACAGCGCCGCCATACATTAATGACGTTATGGTTTGCACACCGCCCATGTAAAAACCTGAGTATTTGTATATACCATACAGCATTTTCGGGGCGACGGTTAAACTTAACCACGGCGTTAGATCCAACGTAATCAGCAAGCTGGGATTGATTTCATAAAATTCAAGTCCGGCATCCATCAGGTTATAAAACCAATAAACACCCTCAACGTCTATGGCCATACTAAGCGGCCCTTTCATAAATTGTATTTTCAAATCTGCGGCAACCGAGTACGTGGAAATCTTAAGCGCGAAGTCTACTTTCCCGGGTAATATTGGTAGTCTGAGCATAAATTCAGGTTCATAATTATATATATCGTCATATGCGCTTGTCGTATACTGTTCAAAAACAGGGTTGTACGAAATTGCCGTGATTATTTGTATCTGTGGTTTTCCACCAGGTGATCGATCTAAAGCTTTCGCTGTTTTATACGAACTGAAAGAGTGACAATTGACTAGAAATAAAGATAACATTAAAATCGAGAATATTTGTATTTTTTTTATTTTCATATAGTTTTTCCATTACATATACAACTTACCATGCCTTGGTACGATGTCTACAATAATATGTTGGTTTTTGTAAAAAGTGTCGCCTAACTCCCAGAGGGAATTTGAACAATTTTCGATTCTGACTGTATATTGACGTTTAGATTTGAATTTAACGGATAACATAATCGGTAAAAACTCCGCCGGTTTTCAGTCCGGCGAAGAGTATACCGATTTGTCAACGTGTATTGCGATCAACTACCGGAAACGTAACCGCCTAAGCGAAGACCAACACCAAAGTTGATTGTGCCCTCGCCCGTAGTATTATTCAAGAAATAACTAAATTCAGGCATAACACCGACAGCTTTTCCAATATCCAGGGTAAGCGCCCCTCCATAGGATATGGAGGTCACATTTCCTGAGTAACCGCCAGCGGCAGCCGTTACAATTGTATACAACAATTTGGGAGCCAACGTCAAACTGAAACCAGGAGTTACGTCCATTGTCATTAAAAGCGTGGGCGCTAACACCATATAGGTGACATCAAGACCACTATAGGAAAATGTTGAATAGGTAAAAGCGGCATCGATAGCCATATTGAAATTGCCTCGTAGAAACTGAACTTTGAGATCAATTTCCGCACCGATGGGGAATAGTTTTACGCCAATATCAACAACATTCGGTACTGCTGCATACCTGTACATGATCTCAGGCAGTACAGGTACACCCCATAGGGTTCCTGCATCTTCGGAATAATTTCCCATTATAAGAAATGAACCTTGATTGCTACCACCTTCGTTTTGCCCGAGGGCTTTTGCTGTTTTATAATTCGTGGAACTGGAACAATTTATTAAAGTCGCTGACAATAATAGGCCAATTAACATTGTAAATATTCGATTTTTCATTAATTTCTCCTCTATGACTCAATTTTATATTACACTTTTAACGGTATATTGAAATTGTACAGCAATAAAATACAACTTGCGTTGAATTAAATTATTTTAATAACCATGTAATCGAAATTCTTACCTTTTAGGTAAAATTTTATTTACACGGAAACATCTTACCATCTTATAGACAAATGGCAGAAAACAAAACAGTTACAGTTACAGATAATTCCACAGGAAAATCTATCGATTTACCCTTGCTTACCGGGACTTCCGGACCGCCCGTTGTAGACGTTTCAACGATTTTTCAAGAACTGGGAATTTTCACTCTTGACCCCGGTTTTACCTCTACGGCAAGCTGTAGAAGTAATATTACTTTTATAGACGGTAAAAAAGGAATTTTACGATATCGGGGTTACCCCATTGAAGAACTTGCCGAACAGAGCAGTTATCTGGAATCTTGTTACCTGCTTCTTTACGGAGAGTTGCCTGACCCTGCGCAGTTCGCAGCGTTTACTTCAAGTATTAAACACCACAGCATATTGCACGAAGGGTTAAAGAGTTTTTACAATGGATTTAGTCGCGACGCCCATCCCATGGCCATTATGGTCGGTATTGTCGGGGCTCTTTCGGCTTTTTATCACGATTCGCTTGACATTTTTAACCCCGAACATCGCGAAATTTCGGCGCATCGGTTAATTGCAAAAATGCCCACCATTGCTGCGAATTCTTACAAATATTCGATCGGGCAACCCTTCGTCTACCCTCGCAATGACCTGGGTTACGCAGAAAACTTTTTACATATGATGTTTTCGGTTCCCGCTGAACCGTATGTGCCAAACCCTATAATAGCCAAAGCGCTCGATAAAATATTTATATTGCACGCAGACCACGAACAAAATGCCAGTACATCGACAGTTCGTCTGGCCGGTAGTTCCCAGGCCAATCCGTTTGCCTGTATCTCTTCGGGAGTCACCGCTTTGTGGGGCCCCGCCCATGGAGGCGCAAACGAAAAAGCAATTCGCATGTTAATGGAGATCGGTTCCCCCGAAAATATTCCAAAATACATAGCCAAAGCCAAAGACAAAGACGATCCATTTCGCTTAATGGGTTTCGGTCACCGGGTTTATAAAAACTACGACCCGCGTGCCAAAATCTTGAAAGAGACTACAGAAGAAGTATTAAAAGAGTTAAATATTATTACACCATTGCTGGAAACGGCTAAAAAACTCGAAGAGGTAGCATTGAACGATGAATACTTTATTGAGAAGAAACTATACCCCAATGTTGATTTTTATTCGGGAATAATATTAACTGCCATCGGTATTCCTTTGAATATGTTCACCGTCATATTCGCCCTGGGCAGAAATGCCGGCTGGATATCGCATTGGATGGAGATGATTGCAGAGCCGAAACTGAAAATCGGTCGCCCACGGCAGCTCTATCTTGGTCCAGACGCAAGAGAGTACGTTGAAATGAACAAACGAACTAAAAGTTAAAATTAGAAATTTTTATTATTTTGCGCGGTATGTAATACGACCGCGTGATAAATCGTATGGTGAGAGTTCAACAGTCACACGATCACCCGGATTAAGTCGGATATAATGTTTACGCATTTTTCCCGAGATATGCCCCAGCACTTCATGACCACTTTCGAGTTCAACCGTAAACATTGCATTTGGCAATGCCTTCTTGATAACTCCCTCAATACGAATCGCTTCTTCTTTAGACATATTTCAGGTCAAAATAAGAGTTAAGCACACAGTGGAAAGAACTATTTATATTACATTTCGGCTTTGCCTGGCTTTTAACTACCGAAAGAAAAAGAGATTATGTTAAAAGGGGCAAGTCTGCCCCTTGGTTCCGAACTTTTTTTTTGTACTCCGAAGGCTTTTTTGTGCCTTAAAAAAATTTCTACACCATCCCCGACGTATTATTCTATCGAGATTCTATTTTCGAATATTCAATAGCCCGGTCGTGTACATCCAAATTTCCAATAGATTTCCAATTTCATATGGAAAATTAACTCAACACTTGATGAACAAGTTAATTAGAATAAAATGCGATAAAGGAACAATTCCCTTTATTTATACAAAATATTGTATAAGAAAGTGAATAATATAAGTATCTTTTAACTATATTGAATTAATAAGAACATATGTGCTAGAAAATAGAATAACTTAAAGGAAGGTAAAAAAAATGGGACCGGAAAATTTTTGGGGAAGTGGAATGTGGCTATTCCCTATGATAATGATAATTATTATGTTAATATTTGTTTTCGGCCGAGGACGTTTCGGACCTCCCTGGATGCAAAGAGGTAGCAGACATCATAATGAAACCCCTGAACAAGAAACTCCCTTGGAGATACTAAAAAAACGGTATGCTAAAGGTGAAATCACAAAAGAAGAATTTGATAACATGAAAAAAGACCTTTAGATTTACGGTAATCGCCAATGCCCAGTTAACACTTTTAATAACACTCCCTGGCAGCTGGAGGTTGTCGCTACGGAACTCAACATCAACCGTCGGCACCTTGAATTCCGTTTACAGTTAATGATCTTTCAGGAATTCTACGATGGCTTCGTGCTGACGGCTTTCGGCAATTTGTAATGCGGTTTCGCTTTCGTTATTTTGCGTTTTTGTGTTGGCGCCTGCTTTTACCAGAGCCTGAATCGCTTCCATGTTGCCTTCGTAGGCTGCTAACATTATGGCTGTGTAACCTTCGGAATCTTTTATGACTATTTATCTGCGCCATGTTGAAGCAGAGTAAAGTTACGTCACGTTACACGAGGTTACAGACCCCACAAAATACTTACTCTACAAACTCGCTATCTGAAGTAGTGATTGAACAGATACAATCAAAAATTTCATATCGTGCTAATGTAATGAAAAGTTCAGTGCTTATTCCTTGACAGTTAAATGAGGAATGTTCAAATGATTGATGGGACATGAATGTAAATATGGGTTTTGAAGGTATCAATTTCCCTCCGATTTTTTACGCCGGTTTGTTATTATTACTGGCGTTTTTTGCCGGCCAAATTGCCTTCCGCGCGAGGATGCCCCGAATTACGGGGTATCTACTTGTAGGAGTTCTCTTTGGACCTTCCGCCCTGGGTGTGTTTCCTGAAAAAATCGTCAATGAACAATTTTCTTTTATCGTAGATTTAGGTCTTGGTTTTATAGCCTTCTCCATTGGCGGCTCGTTAAGATGGAAGGGTATCAGAAAACTTGGTAAGACGATTCTAACGATTACATTTATGCAGGCAATTGGAGCATTCGTTGTCGTCCTTGCAGCAATATATTTACTTTTTCCTTTAATTACAGCACTGCCTTTTTTCAACGGCGGCGAGGCAGCGCTCGGTAGTAAAGAGGTTCTTTCCATGGGAATTATTGTGGGCGCTATGTCTGCTGCGACCGCCCCCGGTGCGGTTCTGGCATTGGTTCATCAATACCGCTCTCATGGAAAATTTACAAACATTTTACTTGGAATTGTCGCTTTAGACGATGCATTTGCCATTGCAATGTTTGCCTTTGCCCTCCCGATTGCTATGGTTATTCTTAATGCGACCAATGCTGATTTTATTACAATTGCAAAGGAAGTGTATCTTGGCATCTCACTTTCCATAGTGCTTGGTTTGATTATGGGGTATTTTTTTAAACATATTTCAAAATTTGCAAAATCCCGACAAGAAATTCTGGCTCTAATAACCGGTACAATACTTATGTTGTACGGCATCACATTGTATTTTGAAGCCTCCGCAATTTTATCAAACATGGTTTTTGGGTTTACCGTAATAAACTACTCAGCAGGTAGAACCAGTTCCATATTTGATGCCGTTGAAGATATTGAGGAACCAGTTTTCAGTATGTTTTTTGCCATAGCGGGTGCACATATGGATTTATCGATTTTGATTTCCTCCGGAGTTTTAGGAATTATACTGGTAGCTTCCAGGTTTTTAGGCAAATTCGTCGGTACGATGATCGGTGGCGCTCTAGCGGGATTGGAACCCGAAAAGAGCAAATACCTGGGTTTAGGACTTCTGCCAAAAGCAGGGGTTACGGTAGCATTGCTTATTGAGGCGGGATATGCCATGGGAGACAACTACATCACTTCACTAATGGTGAACGCCGTACTCGCCTCTATAATAATCAATGAAATTATTGCGCCTTTTTTTGTAAAAATTGCTTTATTTAAATCAGGAGAGGTGGTAAATAAATGATTAACTTTTCCAAAGAAAAGATGGAAGCACCGGTTAAAGATTTGCTAAAATTTGATAAAAAAGGGAAGAAAAGTGATCTTCCTGTTGTAATGAAGGATGAACCACTTGAATCGGTGATTGACATAGCGTTGAAATATCCCCGAAGAAAAGCTGTCTATGTAGTGAATGAAAATAAAGAATTAATCGGATTAATCACCATTACGGGTTTAATGCGGAATTTATTTTCGTATGATCATAAACCGCAGGCACATTCACGAAGGATATTGGAAATGATTACTGCAGATGTTGCATCTGAGATAATGCACAAAGAAATATATTTCAAGAATCTAAATAGTACCATCGGAAATGTTTTATTTTATATGATTAAAGGGGGTATCTATGCTATTCCTATAGTAGATGAAAAGAACAGGATTTTGCATGAAGTATCTTTAAGAGATATTCTAAGGTTTCTACATAAATCATAATAAACTTTCAAGTGAATTTTTTAAAAATCTATGAATGCTCTGGTTATATTATCGTTCAGATAACATCGGTAGCTTCACCGATAATCTCAATACTTCGAACAAAAGCCCTGGTTTTATTATTGTCAGACAGAAAATCTTCCCTCTTGAGATGTACTGATTCGGACAATAGGTATTTACATTCGTCGAGAATGTGCTTTAAATAATTAAGCTGCGATTTCAATGTATTCTACTTCCTTAAGGATGTCCGGACCAATGTAGGGAGAGAGAGATTCGATCGTCAATAAATCAATTTTTTTCGAGAAAAGATGTTCTAAGAACTCGAATAATTCATAAAAATTATCATAACTTTTATGGCCTTCTTCAAATTCAATCAAGATATCTATATCACTTTTGGGGTTATGGCTCCTTTTTACATATGAACCGAAAAGGCCAATTTTTTTTATCCCATAACTCTTAATAGTACTGCTATTTTGCATTAATTTGGTAATTATATCTTCTTTCTGGAGCGGCATATTTTATTATATGATTTAATGAATGGGACGTCAACTTTTATAAGTTAATTCCAATTCGATCAAACTAAACTCAGGTAGTCTCAAAATGTGGTCGAGCGATAGCGAAACCCGAGTGGCCGAACAGGCGCGTCTGAGCAGATCAAAATTTGTTATCTGATGAAAGCGTCTGTGATGTTCATAACAACTAAAATCATAATACCAATTAAAGGCATCGGATAAATCTTCTTCTGCCTCAGGTCGGACAACAATTTTGTACTTCGCTTAGTGCCAGTTATTCTTTGGTAAACATCTGCCCAAGGAGAACCTAATTCAGGATTCTGATGGAAAGCCTCAAGTCTTTCATCAATGATTTTTTTCTCTTGTTCAGATAATTCAACATTTTCGGTTTTGTCTGATATCGT
>JBEQLE010000037.1:0-41621 GCA_040326155.1 Leptospirales bacterium
CGATAAAGTTTTTCATAATCAATATAACTGTGCTTCGCCATCCATTACTCCTGCTTATAGACTCTCTATAAGGGTTATGTACAAAAGTTGAAAAATATTACATATTTTGGATGATTTTTATTTTTTTACAAAAAAAGTGAAGAATTTAATCAAAGATTATAAGGCCGACAAACTCCCGTGAATTTCAGGGTTGTAAAGGTATAACAGACCTCATGTTTGCAGTGCGGAATGCGACCGAAAAGCGAGCCAGGTCAATATGAAAGCCTCTTCGGAAGGTAAGCCCGAAGAGGCGCTATCGGCCTGCAGGGCCGAAAAGAAACCTTACATTCCCAATCCCGTTTTTAAGGCGTTCATGTAAGGCAAAAATTGGGTGCCTGCGATGGCATCATAAACCCAGATAAAACCGCCACCAATCGCCTGGGGTGATGTGTTCGGGGTGCCGCCCCAGCAACTTGCGGAGATTGGAGCTGGACTTTGTCCCGTTCTCCACAATGTAAATAGATTTTGCATGTCAACCGGAGTACAAATTGCTCCGCAATTCGCACAACTTCCTGCTACAATCGGAACCCCCAGGTCCAGCCAGTCACCGGGATTATTAAAATTTCCTCCCGAATAACACTGCAAGTTCAACCAGCTGACGGTACCATTGTTTGCTTGCACGTAAGTTACCCAACTTTGCCAGTTTTCTTTGCCCCAATACGGAGCCGCAGTAACCTTCAAGCCGACATTGATTGCAGCCAATGCAACAGTATAAACTGGTGAAGTTGTTGAAAAGTCTGAGCCTTCATAATCAAGGTCGATCCCGTCAAAACCCAGATTATTTTTAATATAGGAAAGTATTTTTGCCGCAGCGGCTGGATTACTGGAAATCAGTTTGCCCATAAACCCTGACCCGGAAGTTGAAAACGAAAGATAAAGCTCTCGTATATTTCCTCCACGCAGGCTTTGGATGAGAGCCGGCCATTCGCTACTGCCAATATATTCTCCCGTGATATTAAAAATATCGCGTGATCCATCGTTAAAAACTAGTGAATTGGTACTCTGGTTATAATTCACTAATCCCAAAATCGGGCTGGTCAGCGGGCTCTGTTGCAGTGTTGTTACAGTAGTCGCCGGGCCGGTGGTTCCATCTGGGTAAAGCTCGTCTCCAATGTATACAGCAATTCTTGTGTCTGAAATATTGGTTGCAGCTTTATTTTTAGTTTTCCCACCGCAGCATAAACTGGCCAATACAATGGAAAAAATAAATAAAAAACTAATTCTCTTAACTATCATTGTGTACTCCTTCTTGTCACTTTTACACAGAAAGCATATAGTGTAATAAAATGTAAAGAAAAAATAAATTATATGAAACATTTATAAAATTTTTAGAGTGCTGCGATTGCCTCAAGAAAATAATAAACTGGTTGTCAGTAGCAGGGATCTTTCATACATTTTCCATGAATAGTATTCCTTTTGACTCCAGCCTGGTTAAAATAAACTTTACTTTCAGTAAAGTTACAAAAGACTTAACACTCGATTTTATAACTGGATAAAAGACAGTGAAAGAAGCAACTATTGAAGAATTAGCATACTTGATAAAAGAAACTAAAAATCGTAAAACGATGCCAAAGCCTATTGTGTTTCTGGGCGCCGGCGCTTCTAAAACCGATGGAATACCCCTGGCTAGAGAGATTGTTGAAGATATAAAAAAGTATTATAAAGACAGTCCTAAAGTAAAAAAACTTGATTCTAAAAGTTCGTACACTGAATTCATGGATTGTTTACAACCTTTTGAAAGAAAAGACCTGCTTTCTGACTTATTCTTAGGTTGGGGTAATGCATTAGCAAGTCAGGCTATATTGAAAAATGATGAGTCGCTTATGAAACAAAGTTTTGAAAAATACGAAAAAGCGACACAATTAAACCCGAAAGATAATGCAATAAAGTATCTTGCCCAGAGCCTTGAAAAAAAAGATGTTTCACTTGAACATGTCGAAGGCGACTCCGATTGGGACGGTTTCAAAGATGATTCAGACTTTATTGAACTACTGGATAAACATCGATCTTCATAGCAATTCTTTTCTTCATTTTCGTAAGAAAATTATTTTATTGGAATTTTTTCATGAGAAAACAGACCGTTGGTCACGGTGATGCGATTATAGTATTTTGTACCATTGCTGGAATATTTTTTAAGTTCATCGCCGACCAGGTAAGAGACGCCATCAATTTTACGGTAGTCAAAAATATGGGTGTGCCCCATAACGACATAGTCAACATCGTGTCTTTTAAACAACCGCATCATTCCGTAAACTTCTTCCATGTTCGTTGATTGCGCCGACTCAAACATTGTCGGTGAATGTAAATTATAGTGTGAAACAACAATGCAATACTTCTCGGTTCTTTGTTTCAGTTGCTTTTCCAGCCACGCATATTGAAGGGAACCAAGAGTGTCGTCGGCGCTGTCAAGTACGATAATAAGCAGATCGCCGACAACCGCTGTATAAACGCTCGGACCCAGCACATCTTTAAAACCATCCCATCCGTTATTCCAAAAATCGTGATTTCCAGGGGCCGAATAATAGGGTAAGCCCAGATTGTCCATAATGTCACGATACGCGATGGTATCACTACGTTTACCGGTGTCGACAAGATCGCCGGAAATTACGATAAATTCATCCGAACCAATCAGATGGTCTGACATGGAAGAAAGTTTGTTATTCACCCCATTCTCAACATGAATATCTGTAACATGGACAAAACTGAAATTGTTTGTGTCCGCAATAGCCACATCTGTCGGTGTGCTTAATTTACTACTTTCCTCAAAGCGAGTATTTACATCGTACGGTTCAAAAGCGCAATTATATAAAAAAGGTAAAATAAGAACAGGCGCTATAAGAATTGCTTTTAGTTTCATATCTGGTATTGTACTCCGAGCAAAAAGATAAAGTGATCATGAACTACGTGTAAACCGCTGAGTCCGCTCGGTATGGTACCGGCATTAAAGTTAATACTCCATGCCTCATTTATTTGATACACAGTGTCGAGATGGACCCCAAATTGATAAGAATTTCCCGCATAATTCCATTCGGTGTTTTTTATTTCTAATCCTAACCGCAGGCTGGGTTTTTCCCACGCCAGATACCAGGCTACCCTCCAATAAAAATGAGGTTGCACTAAATCGGTCGGATAGTAAAAAATAAGATCATAATATTGCGGACCAAAGTTCGTAAAACGCATATTTAGTCCCAGGTCAGCTTCAAAATTCTTCCTTCTCCAACTGAAGTAGGGAATAATAGAATTATCCGCAGTCAAAACGGAATGGTAAGACTGATTTAAGAACTTTACATGAAAAGATAAACTCTTTACGAACAACTGCTCATAACCCATTTCCAGATGATACGCGCTATAAAAGCTCCACCCCGGAGCAGCTAAAAACCCGACGCCCACCTGCCAATGTCCGCCTACGACTAACTCATACTTTCCTTCATTCACCCAACGATTACCCAGAGTTTTGTTAATATCAACTCCGGATCGCAAGTCAAAAGTATGCTGTAGTTCCGCCGGTTGTATATTTTCAGCAGCCAACAAAAGAAATATTATTATTAATGATTTTTTCATAAACGATAGCTCAATTCAATAAAAAAAAATATAACGGAACGCTTTGTCAACAACAAACTAAATTACCACCCGAAATTTTTAACCCATCTCAAAAGGCCGGCCGGAACCGTTCTCTTGCGACGGCATGACAATTGTATTTGAAAGATTTTTGACTCTTCGGCCTGATGTAAGACCTATTATTTAACAAATAAAATTAAATTGTTTAGTTATCGAAGTGTAATTCTTGTTGCGAATTAAAGCTTTATAAAAACTATAATCATCATAGATTAAACTTGATAATTCATATTGGATATTATTCTCTTCCAGAATAAGAACTCTATACTCTTCTCCAGGGTAAGAGGCTTCGCCATTACTTTCACGAGGAACATATTCAACTATTTTTAATGTAGGTGAATTCAGGTTTAATTCAATGTTTTCATTATTTTTCTGGAAGGATAAAGTTTTTTCCCTTTTGTTCCAGATAATTTTTTGATTCCATATATAAGCAGTATGATTCAGTAAAATAAAAAAATCCATAGAAAAGATGAAGAACAAACATGCTGCAAATATAGTGAATAGTATATGAAGATTAACTGATATAAAGAAGATCAAGAGAGATAAAAGAAAGGAAAATATAAGACTACTTAGTATAAAATACATTACGATTTCACCATAATTTGGGGATAGCTTAACAATATTTTTCTTTTCAACCCGATCACCTTTCAACGCTTGAATAATAAGGATCATTGGCACGCCCAGAACGACTACGTATAGACAAAGCCAAAAGATAATATTACCGATCATAGACTGAATGCGTTATGGAATTTCCGGTTTGTAAGTCTTGACCACGAGCTCCAACAGTTGGTAAAATTCATCTTCTGTGCCGTCGATAGATCGGCGAATCCAGAACCCCGGAACGACAATCGCCTCATACCAATCGTAGCCATACTGTTCGGCGCGATCAGCAAAACCTCGAAAGGATTCCTGTATGAGATCAACTCTTATTAACCACAACTGTACCAGTTAATATATCATGAATAGATTGCTGCCTTTTACCGACCATCGAAAGCAATGATAGAATACCTAATATCCATTTAATCAAATATCTAACGAAGGAGACTAGAATAAAAACTCGTTTTCCAGAAACGGATAACACTTTGATTCTCATAAGGTGATGACCAATAGTCCCATAGGTGCTAGATACCAAAATAGGTTCATAAAGAAGAAATAAAAAAACCAGGGCAATTTTATCGAAAGATTGAGATTTTATATTGAATAAGACTACAAATTTTCCAATAATAAACAGCAATAATAGAATAACACCTACATCTATCATTAATGCTTTAAATCGTTTCATGACACTAGCTGGCGTAAATTCTGAAACACGTTGGGTTTCTAATGGCATATCCGAAATATGTAAAAACTTTGTAGAAAAAATTTTCGTTAATAAATAACTAATGATGCTAAAAAGTAAAAGAATGAAAAGTATTACAATAACGCCGAAATCATTTTTTTCAAAGTAATCTACTTCATAATGATCTAGTGCAGCCCCAAATGCGAGGAAAAAACTATAATTTAGCAATAAAAATACTATTATTCGAACGATATGTCTTAGCATGCAATTATTCTCCGTATACTATTTGATATTTATTAGTAAAGAAATAGGATATATAAAAACGAATAAATAGTAGCACAAGCACAATATAAAAAAGTATAAGTGCCCCCCCAGAAAAAGAATTTGCTGCTGAAATACCATTGACAAATTAAACGATAGTTGAACGACTTCACACTACTTATGAAGTTACTCAAATGTGTAATCTTATCGGGTCAGGGAAAAGCGACTTTCACCCCGGAACAAACGACTCTCCTGGAGTCTGCCGCAGATATTCAATATATTACTGTCTCAAAAGAGCTTTCGAAAGATGAATTCATACGCCAATGTAAAAACGCTACTATCCTTGCGGTTACACGCAGAACAACGAAAAACCTCTCTAAAGAGTGGCTATCTCAGTTGCCGAATTTAAAAGCCGTGGCTCTGTATTCCACCGGATACGAGTGGGTAGATGTGCACTGTTTAAAACAGAGAGGGGTCGTGGTAAACTACCTGCCCGATTACTCAACCACGACAGTGGCCGAACAAGCCATGGGGATGATCTTAACCCTTTCCAGACGAATTCATCTAGCTCACGACAAGGGACGAAAAATTGTTGATGCTGGTGTTTCATTACGGGGAAAAGAAATTGCAGGAAAAACTCTCGGTATAATTGGCTATGGAAAAATCGGGAAGGCCGTAGCTGAACTGGCCACCGGTTTTTCGTTACAAATAATTTATTATGACATTGATAACTCTGTAGATACAAAACAGAAAAGTCCACTGAGCTTGACCCAGGTTTTAAACCAAAGCGATATAATTGTAATAGCGGCGTCCCGGGAACGAGATGCTCCGCCTATCCTGACAAAAACTGAATTCGATTGTATAAAACCAGGAGCCATTCTGGTGAATGTAGCCAGAGCGATTTTAGTGGAAAATAGCGCCCTTCTTGAGGCCATACGTTCGCGAAAAATTTACGGTTATGGTGTAGATGATTATATTGAAGAACTTTTGGATGCCCCCGATATTGAACCTGGTAGAATTTTGCAAACCGGTCATACAGGGTGGTATTCCGACGAAGCCATGGCGCGAGGTACAATGGCATGGGTTGAAAATATTATTGCTTTGACTCAGGGTTCGCTGCTCCATAGTATTTAATTATATTCAAACTGTCTTATTGTGTTTGCCTGAACCACGAAAATGGATAAAAAAACAAAACTTGAAACTGTATTTCTGGGTGCGCTCTCTTTGTTCACGGTGTCCTTTGTTGCTCTGTTAATTATTGCCCGGTGGCCGGAGTGGTGGATGTGGGTAATATTTGAAAGAACTCCGATGACATGGCTTGAGTCGATGCTTTTGTACACCTCAACTATAATCGCCTTCGCCATCGCAGGTGTGGAATTTCTTACCTCGACGCTGAAAAACACTTTCTTGTGGGCATTTTATGGAATGGGTTTTTTATTTTTAACACTCGATGAAAGATTTGCTTTGCACGAAAGGCTGCGAGACTTTGTGTTAATCCCCAACGATATTCATCCCGGTCTGTTTTTCTGGACTTCACCTGGAGATTATATTCTGGTTATTATGGCCCTTTGTTCTATAGCTCTGGTTCCGGTATATTACAAATTGTTTGCGGTACGAAAATCTGCTCTGGTCTTGAAAGCTACAGGTTTTGGTATTGCCCTTACAGCGGTTTTTCTCGACTCTTTGCATGTTACCGACATGGCAATGGAAACACAAAGGTTATTGCAATTCTATGAAGAAATTCTGGAGACAACAGCCATGCTCTTATTTTGCTCAGCTCTGTTTTTATTGTTTATGGATAAACTTAACCCCGTATTACTTTCACGAGAAAAACCGTAGTATTCTACAGCATATCGTAGCGGGTGGTTTTTTGCAGCAACCATTGGTCAACGAGAACAAGCGCAGCGGCAGCTTCAACAATGGGAACCGCGCGAGGTAAAACACAGGGGTCATGACGCCCCTTCACTTTCAATGGAACCTCTTCGCCGGCGTCGTTTACAGTCTGTTGTTCGCGCAAAACGGTCGCTGTTGGTTTGAACGCAATGGACATTAAAATGGGCATACCATTAGAAATTCCCCCTTGAATACCACCCGAGTTATTTGTTTTCGTTCGAATCGTTCCGTTATCGTTATAGAAAATATCGTTAGCCTCAGAACCGGTTTTACCGAGCATCCGAAAACCACCACCAACTTCAACGCCTTTCACAGCTGGAATATTCATCATCGCCAGAGAGAGTAGACCGTCAAGACGGTCATAAAGAGGGTCGCCTAAACCCGCTGGAACATTCTCGGCTACCAGATTTACAACGCCCCCGACGGAGTCTTTATCGGCGGCAGTTTTTTCAATAAGGTCGATCATTTTTTGAGCGGTTTGAGGGTCAGGGCAACGAACCGCATTTTTTTCAGCTTCAGAGCGAATCTGGGACGCAGTAATATCTTCCGGCAAAGAAACTTCAATGTCTTTTACTTTAGAAACATACGAAGCAATTTCAATCCCAGCTTTGTCCTTAAGGATTTTTCTTGCAATGGCTCCGGCGGCAACCGTCCCGATGGTATTTCGAGCCGAAGCCCGACCACCCCCGGTATGGTCCCGGTGGCCATATTTAGCATGGTAGGTATAATCGGCGTGGGAGGGACGAAATGTATGTCGCAAATTTTCATAATCCGAACTATGCTGCCCTTTGTTAAAAATGACAAGACAAATAGGAGCCCCTGTGGTTTTCCCCTCGAACACCCCCGAAATAATCTCAACCTCGTCGCCCTCTTTTCGCGATGTAGTAATAGAACTTTGCCCCGGCCTTCTTCGGTCAAGCTCAACCTGAATTTCAGCTTCAGAAATTTCCAGACCCGCCGGACAATTTTCCACCACACACCCAAGCCCCCTTCCATGAGACTCCCCAAAATTCACAACCCGAAAAATTCTACCCGTCGCACTACCCATCCGGCAGTGTTCCCCGCGAATATAGAATGTAAAGATAGAATTAAACAGAACCAAATGGGAAAAGAAGGTTTCTCACACATCGCGAATTTTCGTCTTTCCCGGTTTAGTTCACAAAAAAACCGAAGGAATTTTTATGGATTAAGTATAAAACCATACTTCCCCTTCCAAAAACAGCAGTGAAAAAACGGGCAAACGACATTTCGACGCTCTCCGGTATAGATATAAAAGTGGTATAGTATAAACCAAAATGCAATTGACATGTCGCGCCCGAGAAAGAGTCTGTATCTTGTTATCATTTACAAAATCAATGCTAATGGCACACTGCAATCAAAAGGTAATTTATGCACAAGTTTAAGACATCTGTATCTATTTTAGCGCTATCCGTTTTTCTCATTTCGCAGATAACTCATTGTTCTCGCGAAAATTCTACCGATATCGGTCCGGTTCATGAGCTGGGGCTAACTTCCTCCGATTTACAAAAAGGGGAGTTTGTGGAGCAAGAATTTGACCCGGCTAAAGCCAAAATATTTATCGCTATTGATGCCAAAGCGCTGACTGACCCTTCCGACCCCGAATATTACCCCCCTGTAAAACTCGAAAAAAAAGGAGCGCGTGGTGAAAAAATAGATGAAAGTAAATTTCGGGCAAATATGGCAACCGATAAACCTGTTATTTGTAAAGACATGACCGCTTCGGGTAATAAAAAGAGCGGCGACAAATGTCTAAAAAAGGTCGATAAAGTTATTCTATCGATTCAGAAAATTGAACTACTCATTGACGATCTAAATTCAATATCCGTACTGGAACACGAAGAGCCTGAGGCTTATGTATTGAACCGCCTGGGTGAAACTGTAGTTGAAGTTCTGGTTGAGCCGAAAGTATATACCGGAATAAAAATTACACTTGCAAATGGACACGCAGTAGAGTTCAGCGATACTACAGTTTTGAACGCAAGTATGCATAAAGTTGATCACCCTGTTACGACTCACAAAATTGAAGCAAAAGCGGGGTTCATTACCGATGTAAAACTGGCATTTGATAAAACAAAGATTACTCATTATAATAATTTGGTGAAAATAGAGGCTTTATTGCGTTATCGCGATATTGATCTATATGAAGCGGCGTACTCCATTGTTTCTCAGGAAAATTTATCTGATGAAGATGATAATGAACTTACGATTGCCCTTCCCTTGAACGTAGAACAGACTGCTACAGAATTGGCCAGACTTAAAAGCCAAATGGCGTCAAAGACATTTATTTCTGAAAACCCGGAAAAACCGTCTATGTATCATGTTATGATCTATGTTGACAAACCTGAACATAAGACACTACTTGACACATTGCAAATACATTATGACTATTTTCCTCTTTTCGATACCGACGATATTGGCCTTGGCATGATCGATATTCGGCAGCATACGGATGGCTTTTTTGTCTATGCCTTAATTACAGATTTTCATTATAATCTATTTATGGCTTTTAAACTATTTCAAGCCTTTGAAGTTCTCGACGAAGTCTCTTACGAAACCCTGGCTAAAGGTGGTTTTCATATGCGACAATTGTATGAACCCACGGAAGCCGAACTCGACATCGTAGATCGCCTTTTTGACGAACAAATTCTAGCCGGTGTTGTGGTATTTCCAACGGCACAAACCACCGTCGGAACCTTGAGCGTCGGTCAAAGAGGTTTTTTCGGGAATTTATGGAACGGAATTCGCCGAGCGACAAGCCGGGTCGGAAGAATAGTCGCAAACACTGTAAGGGCCGTACTAATAGTCGTTGACGTTGTTCTTTCCACCGTTGTAAGAGGTCTCGCTTTTGTAACATCCGGGTTTCAGTCTGCCAAAGTAAGGGGCCGAATAGGCTTTTCCGATAAACAACTCAAACGGTATCGAAAATTCGGAAAACCATTTCTATTGAAAAAAACGCCTGTGACCATTCGCGCAAATGGCTTTTTTCTAAATGCATCTTTTCAAAAATCTGACTCAAAAGGGTATTTCAATTCGGGAGCGTTGGCAACGAACTTTTTTGGCGCTAAAATTCGGTATAATGTACGAATAAGATTGGAAAACGATGTAGCGACAATCTACAATGGCAATCCGTTATGGCCCATAACACTCGTAATTGGGTCTAGTTACGCCAATAATAAAATAAAAAACTACCACCCCAAAGAGCCTAATCTGTTTGTATACGGGGTAACCAATTTTGCTCACAAAAGAGCAAAAAATCTTTTTCAATACACAGACAGCTCAGGCGGTTATTATGGCCCTAAGCGTGCCTTAATTGTAACAGGCAATGCCGGTATATTGCAAGCGATAATGGAATCACAAGGTACAGACGCCATGGTACCAGCCGGTACATTGGGAAGTATTGTAGCAGGCAGTGGTATTACTATTGGTAGTTTTTTTGGACCCTCCGCCGCAGCGCTGGGGTATGCCATTGCCTCTTTAGTTTCCTGGTTATTTCAACTCGACGCCGATATTTACTTCTTAAAGAAGGTAAGGTTCAACGAATCTGTAATTGTGCATGAATATGGTCACTATGTCATGTTCGATAAAATAATACGAAACAGCTCTGGTAACTCAGTGAAAGGGCTGCTCTACTGGTATCTGAAAAATTTTGATAGAGATGCATATTCGAAAGACGAAAACCTCGTTCAATTCGTAGAGGGTTGGGCCGACTTTTTTGCTTATATTGCTTTATCAACAAAAGATAAAAATGGAGCATGGGAAGTGGCAGAACCAAAAGAACGTATTTCTAAGGGCTATTTTGTACTGCCTGAGTTAACTTTTCAAATAGATAATTTAACCGGTTTGGAAATAAACCTGGGTGGGACTACAGCTGCAGCAGAAAGCGTGTATCCCGAAGTTGAACAAGGCTGGTATTCAACCGGACGTGTAGCCGCCATATTATACGACTTATACGATTCCAAACAAGATACGGACGCAAATTCATCGTTAACCGACCGGGTGGAACTGAAACCGGCCCGTATATTAAAACTGGTTACCGGACTATACAGCAAAGACCGTTGTACTATTCTGGATGGCTGTAAAATGGATTTAAACCTGTTGTATTTGCATGTAAAAGAAAATTCAGCTTATTATAACAACAAGTATAATTTGAATTTTTCAGACTTCAGTAAAATCTACAGAATGCATGGAATTTCAACCAGCTTGTTAAACAGCGGCGGTTACTATACGTTATCGAATTACAATAAATTTCAAACTATGCCCATTACACCGCTACCCATAATAATGGGTCCGGGCATAACCTCGACCGAACTGGTCTGGCAGGCCGATGTTACGGCAGACTATTTTATTCAAAAATCTGGCGATTGCCTGAATGGTATGTTATCGACCGGCACAGGCGCCGAAGGGTTCATTACGCCGGACCAAACGGTGACCAGTACACTGCTTCGCTCCGACATGCAACCGGGAGTAAACACAGTAACAATATGCGTATACGCCGAATCGGCAATCGAGTACAAGCAGATTACCGTTATAACCGATGTAGACGCGCCAACTACAATGGCCAGCCCCGGAAGCATCTCTTTTGGTGGGAATCCGGTTTGGGTCAGCTTACATTGCACAGATACGGGAGGGGCCGGTTGCTCTAAAATGGTATATACAAAAGATGGCACAGAACCCTCTTTTTCACCTTTAAATGGAACCCTGGTCGACGGCGACACCGCTGCGTTCGACGTCCGGTGCGACGTAACCCTGAAATTTCGCTCTATGGACCTGGCAGGCAACACAGAAAACAGCGTTACCGAAAGCTACGCAAACGGCGCAGACTGCTGCAACGATTCAACTTTATGTAAAGACGAAACGAACTGTAAAGATGTCAAGGTAACCACCAAAAGATCGGGCTGCTGGAAGTACTATGGCTGGCCTATTAATGCCTCGCGATGTATATGCGGAACCATCTTTCGTCCCGAAAGCTGCTATGTGGCTAAATGGGTACCGGAATGTACAATTAAGGAAAAGTGCAATACCACCACAACGTGCAACTATTAAAATTATGCTTAAAACAACAAAAAAATTAACCATTTTTGCTTTTTTAGTCCCACTGGTATTTACATGGAACTGCCCGGCGAATGATGGTCCACATACGAAAATAACGAAAGTGGATTTTAGCAGTAATCTAATTGGCGAGGGGGAAATTAACAGTGATAATGAATATCATATAGACAATACTCCACAAGAAACTTCTTACGATTCGCTACTCATGGAAGTTGATGCAGCAACTATTTCACTATATACAAATCGTGCGGGTCCGGGCTTGGGTGTTAGTTGGCAAACAAACGATTCCAATACTACCGGGGTCTCTTGTGGTGTTTCATATGAATATTATGTCGTAATAATAAAACAAGACAATATCACTTTATACGCTTCAGAGTATTCCATATATACTATTGCAGGCAATAATGCGGGTATTGCCGAAATACCTTTGAATTTTACCGACCAGACATACGCTACCGCTGAAACACATACGTATACATTTGAATTCTGGCAATGCAAAGGTGCCTGTGAACTGAAAGATTACGACAAGAAAACCAAAAAAAAAGAAGAATTTACTATAACTGTGAATTATACACCATAAAACCGATGAACCAGTTCTATAAAACAACAAAAAAATTCACCTTACTGCTTCTTTTAATTCCGCTGGTTTTTACATGGAATTGTCCGGCGAATGATGGGCCACGCACGAAAATAACAAAAGTTGAATATATCAGTAGCGAAATCGGTGAAGGCTCATTTACTACCGAAGGAGAATTCTCAGTAAATTATTCTCCTGAAAGAACTTTTTATGAAACATATACTATCGATATTGATGGAGCTACCATCACCCAATACACTGGTGGCGAGGGACCAGGTATTGAAGTTGTATGGAAAACGAACGATGCAAATACTACCGGGTTCTCTTGTGGCGTCTCACATGAATATTATGTCGTTATTATTAAACAAGATAATATTACTTTAGCCGCTTCAGAGTATTCTATTTTTCACCTTGCAGGTAATAATTATGGTTATGCCGAACTACCTCTGAACTTCACCGACCAGACATACGCTACCGCTGAAACACATACGTACAAATTTGAATTCTGGCAATGTAAAAGCTCCTGTGATCTGAAAGATTACGGCAAAAAAACCAAAAAGAAAGAAGAATTTACTATAACTGTAGAATACACACCTTAATTGTAAAAATAATAATTTGGAGATTAAAATGATAAACAAAATAACGATATTCACTCTGGTTTCATTAGCGACTGCGTCGATTTTTGCTTATACAATTGGCAGTCCTTCTATTGCAGTCGAAATTAGAAATTCGAAGGCAAACCGGGGGGTCAGTCTTCATGTGGTCGATGAGACTTCTAAAACTCTGTTGTATGAGAGCGAATACAATTCAGAGAAGGCGGTAGAAGCTACGGATAAATCGGGTAATTACAGGCGAGTTATATCTGGTTTGAACGACCGGCATACATATAGCGTCAGCGTTAAAATCGATACCGATGGGGCGTTTGGTGAAAACGAAACCGATTTGGGTAAAACCATAGCACGGGTTACACCGGGTGAAACTCTGGTAATTTACAATCTTTTTCCGCTTTTGGAATTAAAGCCGGAATTAACATATGCCCAACCCGCTTTACAAGGAAGAACAGCATTTTGCTTTATGGGAACATCTCCGTATGTGGTTACCGATTTAGCCAACCAGAATAAATTGGGATATGTAGCCATGGCCACGCTGCAATATGATTCAAATGGAATGCAATCGATAACGACTTCTATAATGTTACCAAACGATGAAACCTCATCTTTGTATAAAAATGTTCTATGCGCCATAGACTATGACGACAGTGAATCGTTTAACTCCGGCGATTTATACCAGATTATTGAGGGAAATTTTTTAAGCGGAAACTCCACACCTGAAAAATTTCCAATTGGCGAATGGCTTGCCCTGCCGTAATTTAAATTTGTTTTTAACTTTGTGTCTGGTTCTAAGTTGCACTCTCGTAAGCTTTTGTCGACCTCCGGTAAATCTGGACGAGGCACAAAATAGTAAAACAAAAACAAGTGTAGACCCGTTATTTCAATACCAGTGGTATCTAAACAACAAAGAACATCCCAAAGAAGATATAAATGTGTTACCTGTCTGGCAACAGGGAATTTACGGACGTGGAATAAAAATACTATTGATTGATGACGGAGTGGATGTTAACCATCCTGATCTGAAAAATAGAATTGATTCTAATTTGCAGCGTGTTTACCCGGCGACCGGGGGAGTGCGTCCAAATATACATGGAACGGCAATGGCTGGAATAATCGCCGCAGAAAGAAACAACGGCGAAGGAGTTACAGGCGTCGCTCCTGAAAGTACAATTATTCCCGACAACCTGTTGTTGATCACTAACCTCAAAGAAAAAAATATAGTTTATTCGCTCACAAAGAATATTGATAAAATAGATATTTCGGTCAATAGCTGGGGCGCTCAAGATTTTACCGGGCAATTCAACACCCTGGGCGATTCTTGGTTCCAGTCCATTGAATATGGACTAAAGCAGGGACGAAATGGGAAAGGAACGATCTACCTTTGGTCAGCCGGAAACGGAGCTTCCGAAACGGAAGAAATTGACAATTCGAATTACGATGGCCAGGCAAATTTCTATGGCGTAATAGCCGTATGCGCAGTAAACAAAACCGGTAAGCGAGCAGTCTATTCTGAAAAAGGGGCCAATCTCTGGCTTTGCGCTCCTTCGTCAGAAAAGATTAACGGAGCAGGGTATGGAATGTTTACCACAGATGTAACCGACACCGGCGGAATGAACAACATCGGCGCCCCGCTTGATTACAAAGACCTGAATTATACAAAACGGTTTGGGGGAACATCGGGAGCCGTTGCCATAACCGGAGCGGTGGTTGCCCTGATGCTTGAAGTAAATCCAAATCTGGGTTGGCGCGATGTAAAAATTATATTAGCTGAGTCGGCGCGACAAAACGATCGGTTACATACCGGGTGGAAAACCACAAACGGGAAAAAAATTTCCGATGGTACATATTTTCAATTTAGCCATGAATATGGTTTTGGCGTTGTAGATGCTCAAAAAGCGGTTCAACTTTCTCGCCATTGGCAAAATGTCCCGGCGTTGGTAACAACGACATTTGAAGCGCTTCGTCATACTTCGCATTCCTTCCATACAAAAACTCACGATACCCTGGTCATTGCAAAATCCAATATAAAATATATAGAATTTATAGAAATAGAAACCAAGTGGGAGTCGAACGAATCGGGAACGCTCGCTATTGAAATCGAAAGCCCCTCCGGCACTATAGCCAAATTGACAGAACTACACTCCTGCTTAAAAGATTTGCGCAAAGTAAAATGTCAAACACCACCCCTATGGCGGTTTGGTTCTTCAGCTACTTTAGGGGAAAACCCTGAGGGAACCTGGAAGTTAAGACTACACTCGACGAAAGACCAACACCGCCTCATCAGCTGGAAAATTAAAATCTACGGACATTAATTATGCAATTCATTGTGCCATAAACTATTATATTATTCGCGAATGGTAAGTTTCCTTCCCAAAGAACTTTACGGTGCTTTTGGACGCTCTCTTATTTTTATCGAGAAGTCTTCAGAATCAGCATATTTCAGAGCCTGGTCATTTATTTTATAATATTCTCGTATTTTTTTAAAAGGCAAATTCGTATCGATTAGCCCCAGCTTGTAAGCCAGCTCGTCGGAGTACCCCGGCAATAATACTTTATAACTAAAAGGCACTCGACCCGCTGTAATATCGTTTATATGCGAAACAATATTCGTTGTGCATGTGTTTGTCAAAGTATTGTAAAATTCAGGATGATCTTTCAGCTCGTTCGCCCTTTCGATCATCGACAAAAACAGCTTTTTAAGGTTTTCATGTGAAGATGGTTTTCCGGGGTACAAGTAAACAGGGTCTTTTCTATAATTAGATCGTAGTTTTACAATATCACGTTCGTCGGCTATCACATACATAATTTCGTATTGCCTGAACAGTCCAGAAATGGGTGAAAAGGACTCTCCTTTTTCTTTTCGAATTTCAACAGAAATACTGATAAAGTTTCCCCCTTCAAATTCAAAACTAAGCATCGTGTGTGCAATCCCCTCAAAAGAGGAAAGTGGTTCCATAATAAAATACACATTTGTTATACTGTTCAGGTCGAAAGTTTTATCGTAATAACCGGGTTCATATTTCGTTGAAGATTCGTAAGTAAAATTTCGTATATTTTTTAAATGAATAAGGTTTTCTTCCATAACGCCAAATGGCAAAACTGCCTGGTCCGTAGACCAATCTCGCTCATTGGACGGTCGAATAAAAATAACCAGCCCCAACCACAGAACAAACAGCACAACGCAAACTATCAATAATTTTTTCAGCATATAGGTAATTTAAATTAGCTGACACTAACGTCAATATTTATTCGGAAAAAGTAAGTTTTTACCACCTCGCTTCGTGGTTTCCAAATTTTTTTTTCACCACCCCATACGATACTGTTTTAGCGTCGAGAGATGCAATTCCGTTTGATGAGAATTTACCCACCTGCAAAAATCGTGCCAGCTGTGGAAATCCCCACACAGAATCGCTTTCGTTGTGGATTTTCACAACGAAAAACCCGGGATGTAGTGCGGTCGCATTCCGCAATGCGAACATGTGGAATAAAATACCTTTACGCTTCGAATTTACCGGGGACGTCGTCGGCCTGCTCTTCTTCCTTCTATTCCTGACAACTTTTATACATCTAAAACAAATTATGTTCTTGCTGACATGTCTAATCCCATATATTCGACATAATGTTATCGTGGATAAAAAATTTATTTATCCGCACCACGGGTTCTAACTCAGATAAAATTCTGAAGTACCCCGCAGGTAGGAGATATTATTCCGACTTTCATAATATTCGAAAGTCCCATATCGACCCCGATGCCCAAAAGGTAATCGGCAGGTTAAGCCAATTCGGTTTTAAAGCGTATATTGTCGGAGGGTGTGTTCGTGACCTTTTGTTGAGTAGACAACCAAAAGATTACGACATTGTAACAAATGCTACCCCCGCTGAAGTGCGAAAACTGTTTGTAAACAGTCGCGTGATCGGACGACGCTTTAAAATTGTCCATGTTGTCTTTAAAGGCAATAAGATTATTGAAGTTTCAACTGCCCGTTCTCTGCCTTCAACCCGAAAAACGGCAAAGAAAAAAGATGAACTTTTACTGACACGAGATAATGAATTTGGTACGTTTAAAGAGGACGCCGCTCGACGTGACTTTACGTTGAATTCACTCTTCTTTGACATCCGAAACGAGTCTATTATCGATTATACCGGTGGGTATGAAGATATTACCCAGAAAATAGTTCGTACAATAGGAGACGAAAATGTCTCTTTGCCTGAAGATCCTGTGCGAATGCTGCGTGCTGTAAAGTTTGCAAGTTTGTTGGAATTTGCGCTGCACCCTCGACTCATAAAAGGAATAAAGCGTAATAAAAAGCATATTCAAAAAGCCTCTACTGCGCGTTTGCATGAAGAGTATAATAAAATATTCAGAACCGGTCAAACCTACAATATTATTAAAAGCCTTGTGGAACTCTCCCTTTTCGATTGGATGTTCCCTACCATTGCGAAAAAGAATGCGGAAAAAGACAGTAAATGGACTACCAGATTTGAGGAAGTCCAGATTGGAAAACAACTGTTTTTAGCCGACCGAATGATTGCTGAACACGAAGATGTCAATACCATGGTCTATTATTCCATTTTTGCCGGCAGTGTAGCCGAAGAGTTTTTTACTATGGACCCTAAAGATCGCAGTATAGAACCGAAATTAAAAGACCTTATTGAAGGCGTTTCACAAGAACTTGGACTTTCCAGACGTGAAAGCGAACGTATGGTTCAAATTTTCAGCGGGCAACGCAGTTTCTCTTCGGAAGTTCCTGATGATGCGCTTCAGGATATGGCTGAGAGTGTAACCTGGGTAGAAACTTTTAAAAACAAGGCCCACTTTATTGAAACTTTTGTTTTTTATAAACTTAGAATGCGAGCTTCACAGAATCAAGAGGGTATTCAACGAGCCCTTTACTGGGAAATTGGTTTGCGCAAAAAACTTCCCCAGTCCATACGGAAGATTAGACCGCGCCCCCTTGCTCTATATGAAGAAGATAATAGACTTGGTAAAAAAGAAGGGTTTTTCTCCTCCAGAGCTAAAAAGTTTATTCGGAAAAAACCACGCCCCGGACAACGCTGAGTTTCATGTTGACAATATCACCGCTGTTCGCAGGTTGTAGGTATGTTTATTATTCGCTTTTTCTTTTTCGTCATTCTATTTTTAGTTGTTTATGCTGTAATTAGAATACTGATTTTAGTTTTAAAAGCTAAAAATCATATAAAAAAGAATCCCCCGACCCGAGGTGTGGGGCAAGAAAAAGATGTCTCGAGTGTCGGTAAAGTTGTTGATGAAAAATGGCTTGATGAAGACTAAAAAGTAAATTCCTCTTTACATTACATATTTAAAAGTCGGTTTTACTGAAGCAAATCTAATACAGAGGTAACCCCCCTTGAACAATAAAATACAATCCATATTATCAACAATTCCCGTTCCCGGCGCCGGTACCGATATTTTGGCCGCTGGTCTGGTAAAAAACGTTATTGAAGACGGCAATAAAATTGAAATACTTTTAGCCTATGAGGCAACCCGTGGCGAACAACTCGCGCTAGAAGCCCAGGTGAAAACCCAATTGACCCGGGAAGCGTACTCCGCTGAAAATATTAAAATCAAGTTTGAAACAAAAGGGGAAGCTTCGGCAGCTGAACCGCAACCCCAGGTTCCCCCACCTCCAACGCCTAAAAAAATTCCATCAATTAAGAAGATAATCGCCGTGGGTTCCGGAAAGGGCGGAGTCGGTAAGTCAACGGTTTCTATAAATCTTGCCGCGTCGCTTGCCGCGAAGGGCTACAAGGTGGGCCTTTTGGACGCCGATCTGTACGGACCTTCGATTGGACAAATGGCCGGTTTTACTGGAAAAACAGACCTGCCTGTAACGGAGACTAAAATTAAACCTCCTGAAAAATATGGCATGAAAATGATCAGTTTTTCAATGCTCATTGAGCGCGCCCAGGCTGTTGTCTGGCGCGGACCGATGCTGGGAAAAGCCCTGGAACAACTTATTTTTGATATTGACTGGGGTCGCCTCGATTACCTGATTATAGACCTTCCTCCGGGAACCGGCGATATTCAACTCTCGATGGCCCAACTGGTCGAGGTCGATGGTTTTGTAATTGTAACTACTCCGCAAAATGTGGCCTTGCACGACGCAGAACGGGCCGCAGATATGTTAAAAAAAGTCAATATACCTATCCTGGGAATCGTTGAAAATATGAGTGAATTTATTTGCCCTTCTTGTGGGCACTCTACCCATATTTTTTCTCAAAAAGGTGGCGAAACCATCGCCAAAGAACTCAAAGTGAATTTATTAGGAAGTATTCCTATTACATCCGTAATTATGGAATCCGGTGAAAAAGGAATTCCCTTAACAGTTAAAGAAGATCTGCCCTGGGATAAAAAAGATGTGGAACCAATTGTAACCGCTTATGATGCCATTATCGAGAATCTTCAAAAAAGATTAAAGCAAAATGCTAACACATAAGAGGTCCATATGATTTTGTCAGGTTTAGAAATTAAAAAACGAATTAATGCTGATATAGTTATTGATCCATACGATGAAAAAAATATAAATCCGAACTCTTATAATCTAACTCTGCATAACGAATTGCTCGTCTATGAAAATCGAGAACTCGACATGAAGACGCCGAACCCCAGTCGTCAGATTATGATTCCCCCGGAAGGTCTTTTACTGGAGACGGACAAACTCTATCTGGGTAGAACCAGAGAGTATACCGAAACCCATAATCTGGTGCCTATGCTGGAAGGACGGTCGAGTATTGGTCGCCTTGGCTTATTTGTTCACGTAACCGCCGGGTTTGGTGATGTCGGTTTTAAAGGGTTCTGGACCCTCGAAATATTTGCCGTTCAACCCATCCGCATCTACCCGAATGTGGGAATTGCACAGGTCTTTTACCACACTATTTTCGGAGAATTTGAAGAGTATAAAAGTGGTAAATATCAAAACAATCGCGGTATTCAGACAAGTAAATTATATAAAGATTTCGAAACTTTAAAAGAATAGCTACAATACAGCACCCATTATGCCGAAAATGATATAGAGAGACTTGGGTTTAACCTAAGCGACTATATTATATGAAACGGTTTATTCTAATACTTGCACTTTTACTCGCCGGGTTTACGGGCATTCTGGGCCAGTTTATCTTGCCTGAAAAATCTTTTACGACACAAAAAGATGTCGATGTAATTCGTGTCGATTCTGGGGGCGACGAACTGGTCAAAGAGATACGGACCCGTGTGCGCCGTCTTCGCAAAGAAATTATGCTGGCTTGGACTCTCGCCCGGAGAGAGCAAGAATTAGCAGTCGTTCGCCATACACAGCCTATGAACAACATGAAGGTGTTGCTTGAGGGCGAATTGGTGGCTATTATTGCCGCCGACCAGACTTCTTATATCGATAAACCGGAGAAACCAGGGGAGTATTATTACGCGATTGTTATTCATAAAGAGTTGCAGGAGCATATTGCAGTACTAATTGCAGATGACAATTACACTACAAACCCCGCTGTTCTTCTGGAGAAGGAAGAAGATGAGGTGGAAACTTCGGCAGGAAAAATTACCAGTATTCAGTCTATCTTAATTGCTGAGAAGTTAATACGAGTAGAATGGGAGGGACAATTCAAAGAAGGAGCTACTGTTCAGGTGTACCGAGCCGAAGAGATGATTGATACAAAAGAAAAACTAGGCAGCGCGAAAAGGCTCGCCTCGTTGCCAGGCAATAAAACCGGTTATGATGATAACGAAATTACTCCGGGTAAAACCTATTTTTATGCTATTGCCCTGCGAGATGAAGACGGAAAAGAAACCATTGAACTGAGAGCGAAACGTTCTTATACTACCACCGGCGCAGGAATAGTCATAAAGAAAGAAGAAATTCCAATTATTGCCCGTTTACAAGTTATTTACGGTCCGGACCGTACATTAATATTGCATTGGCAAGACCCTGAAACAATAACACCGGGCTTACAATTTTTTATTTATCGATCTAAACTACCAATTTTAAATATGCCCTCTCTGGAATCTGCTGAAAAAGTAGGGACTGTAAAACCAGGAGGACTGCAATTTATAGATCGAACTCCTGCCAAAGCCAAAGTTTACTATGCAGTAATTTCCGTAAATTCTGCCGGCAAACTCAGTAAAGACTTTATGGTCGATGAAAATACACTTTCGAAACCCGTCAGGCTGGAAAAAGAGACCGAGACTGAGAGCGATACGACAACGAAAGTTGACAAAACAAACGATAATCAGAAAGGAAACGTCATTGAGGTTGTGCCTGAAACTCAGGAACACTTTTTTAACATGCAGGCCCATGTTCAGCCCAATAAAGTTGTATTAACATGGGATCAAGTCTACCAGGACGAGGAGGAGTATGACTCCAACCTGATTCTGGTTTATCGATTTCGAAAAAGACCTCGTGAATTGAAAGACTTGATGTATGGTGCCCTGCTCGGGAAAATACCTGACACAAAAATGGGGTTTGTCGATATACCTCCTTCCAGCGGTATTTACTATTATGCCTTGTTTTTAGAAACTCGTAAGGGAATTAAACCAAAATTATTTATTGTAGATGAAAACCTTGTAGGTCCTGTAGTTTTCAACTCCCAAATTGCCGGGCATGAAAAAACTGACAATCAAGAGAAAATAGTCAAAGACGAACCGGGACTTGAAAAAGGCGACCCAGGAATTTATTATCCGGACCTGGAAAACGGTGACGAACCTGTAAAAATCGAAAAAGATGATAAAAATAACAAAGTCGATAATACTGATAAAGCCGACAAGGCCGACAAGACTGACAAAGTTGATAAAATCGATAATAATTTTACAAAAGATAACGAGCAATCTCATACAAGCAAAGAAGACAATACCCAACAGGAAAATACCGCAAATGAAACCGAACGCCTGGAAAAGGTTCTGAATAATACTTATAAAAAAGGAAAATACCAGCTCGCCATGGAAGAGTTAAAACCCTTTCATGCCAGCGCCGATGAAAGGGTCATGAGTAAATCAATGTTTTATTCCGCTTTGTCAGCTTACCAAATGGAAGAATTTGAAACGGCATTAAAACTTTTATTACACCCTTCCGTTCGTAAAAACTTTGGTAAAAGAGCCGATTTTTGGTATAACCGTACGTTGGAGCGAATGGAATGATAAAAAATATTTACATAATTATTGGTAGCTTGATTATACTTTCAGGTCTGGGCGTATTTACCGTTCACGAAGAAATCTTTGTGCCAAATAGCGAAGCGCGCAGTCTGCTGGCCGAAGGGAAGTTACTTTTAGAACAAGAATCTGAAGAGGGAATGAAAAGAGCTGTTGAAACTTTTACCGTTCTTGCTTCGCATTTTCCTGACACAGAACAAGCCAAACAAGCTCTGTACCATCTGGCTGAAAGCTACGAAAAGCTGGGGAATGTCGATGTAGCCATCGGTAAGTATCGACGACTGCTTGGTCTTGACTTAGATGAAGATATGATCGATAAGGTACGATATAAAATCGCTCGACTGCAAATGATGCGTCACAACGCTGAAGAGGGTGTAAACAGCATGATGATGCTTTTATCTAAAAAGATTGAACCATCTTTGCGCTCTGATATTTATACGGAAATTGCCCGATTTCACGCAGACCGAAATGAATTTGAAAAGTCTCTTACAAATTATGAAATAGCTCTTTCTGAATATCCAAGAAATGTAAATGCAAATATAGAAATTGGAGATATTTATTTTCAACAAGGTAAATATTATGAAGCCTTAAGCCAGTACAAAAAAGTTTATCGTGTATTTATCGACCGAAATGCTAGAGAAGAAACTATCGTTAAAAAATACATACAAAATGTATTTGAAAAAGGCATTCGTATATTTAGAAAAGAAAAATACAAAGAGGCTGAAGGCTATTTTGAATTTATATACACCAGATTCCCAAAAACGGCAGAAGCCGAAGAGAGTCTTTATTATCACGGAAATGTTCATTACGGCGACCGAAACTACGAAAAAGCAATTTCACTGTTTCGACAAGTTATTGAACTGGCCCCGGCAACCAGAGATGAAAACGCTTTTATAAAAACCGGACAATGTTTTTACCAGCTTGGCGATTACAAAAAATCTGCCATACTGTTTGCAAAAGCCCAGGAACTTTTTCCGAATGGACGCTACAATAAAATCGCTTCGCAATGGGAAGATGAAGCCCGAAAAGCTCTGCAAGAATCCTATACATATGAAGCGGAAAAATCGAAAACAGGAACACAAACCCAACAGGCAAAGAAAGAAACCAACGATTCAAAAACCACAGAAAAACTGCCAACAGAAGAACTAAAGCCGGACAAACTACCCGAAGAAAAGAAGGTTCGGAAATCCCCGACTGTGAAAGATAATAAAATCGATTTTTTTCGACCGAATTACAATGAGCCGGACCTGGACGGTGGAACTGTGGTACCATAATTGGCCGCCCGAAAAATTATCTTAATACGCCACAGTGAAACCACGCAACATGGAGTCTACTTGGGCCATGAAGACCCTCCCCTGTCCGACAAAGGGCGAACTCTTTTAAATTCATTTTCCATAGATATAACAAAGTGGAAGAAACCGCAGATCTTTGTAAGCCCGCTTGTTCGGGCCGTGCAAACCGCAGAAATCCTTTTTCCGGAACGACCCACGACGGTTGATGCTCGATTAAAGGAGATCAACTTTGGAAAATTTGGCGGTAAAAGTTTCACTGAAATCAAATCAGAATTTCCTGAAAAAGTGGACCGGTGGGCAAATGAATTTATGAGTTTTGAATTTCCAGGCGGTGAAAGTGTGGTTGAATTTAAAAACCGTGTTGAATCTTTTTTAGAAGATACTCTCCACAATACCAATGGGTCTTTTGTACTCGTGGCTCATGGCGGTGTCATCCGATTTTTGCTTTGCAAGCTGTTGGATATTCCATATGAAAAACATCTGACTTTCTTTTTAAAACGGCCATCCATTAATATGATTGACCTGTCCGAAGAATACGGAACCTTGTCTGGGTTAAATATAGAGAATTTTTCTATTCGAGACTAAATGGTTACTTTAATAACAGGAGGAGTACGCTCCGGAAAATCAGCTTATGCTTTAACTTTTGCTCCGACGACCGGTAATAGAATTTTTATTGCAACATCGGAACCATTTGACGAAGCCATGCAACTTCGAGTCAAAAACCATAAAATAGAACGAGAACATATGGGGTTTACCACTGTGGAAGAACCCGTTCAAATTCCCAAAATGATTAAAGCAAATGAATCTAAGCAGGTTTTCTTACTAATTGACTGTCTTACCTTTTGGGTAAATAATTTGATGCATTACAACATTGATAAGGCAGAAATGGACACACTGTTTGAAGAGCTGGTTGAAAACTTACGAAACACCCCATCAGATGTAATTTTAATTACAAATGAAACTGGCTGGGGAAATATACCGGACAACAAAGTTGCCCGAAATTACAATGATATACTTGGCAGAATAAACCAGAGAATTGCAACCGTTGCCGAACAGGTAGTATGCATGGTCTCCGGTATTCCAATGAAAATAAAAGGTTGATATGAAAATGAACGATATTATAGAAAAAATAGTTCCTCTGGATAAAAGTTTACAAGAAGCAATACAAAAACACCTGGATTTTTTAACGAAACCGCCAGGCTCCCTTGGCAGACTCGAAGAACTCGCCATGCAATATGCACTGATTCATGGAACAGATAAACCGACTTTGACGAAAAAGAAGATATTTACTTTTGCGGGAGACCATGGAGTTGCCGCCGAAGGGGTGTCCGCATTTCCATCGGAAGTAACAAAACTGATGGTAGACAATATGCTACGCGGAGGGGCTGCTGTAAATGTGTTAAGCTCTTTTGCTGGAGTGGATGTCGCCGTAGTCGACGCCGGAGTTGCCGGGAACGGTCCTTCCGAGGAAACCTTACAAAATAAAAAAACCGAGTATGTAGATGGCAAAGTTCGACCTGGCTCTCGAAATATCGCCAATGAACCGGCAATGACGATGGACGAAACAGTAAAGGCTATTAACCTGGGAGTACAATGCGCTATAGAAGCAAAAGAGAATGGGTATGATATTATTGGTACCGGCGAAATGGGTATCGCGAACACCACACCTTCTAGTGCGCTCTATGCTACGCTTTTACCCTCCTCTGTAGAAAAGACAACTGGTATTGGTACCGGGGTAGACGAAAAAGCGTTACAAAATAAAATTGAAATTATTAAGAAAGCTATCAAAACAAATGAAGCGTTGTTGAAAGATCCTATCTCAACTCTCAGCGCTTTAGGAGGGTTTGAAATTGCTGCGATTACGGGTCTTATTTTAGGTGGGGCCGCGCTTCGATTGCCTGTTGTTGTGGACGGGTATATTTCATCTGCCGCAGCATTGGTGGCTTGTCGTTATAAACCAGCGACTTTAGATTACCTCTTTTTCAGCCACTACTCTGCTGAAAACGGTTACCGGGAATTTACCGAAAAGTTTAATATAAAACCGCTTCTCGATCTTCAAATGCGCCTTGGCGAAGGAACTGGCGCTGCACTGGCCATAAACCTGATTGAGGCCTCCGTAAAAATATATAACGAGATGGCTACGTTTGCTGATCTTGGCCTGGCTTAATGCCTTCTTTCATGAGCAATGTTTTACTCGCACTGACAACCTTAACAGCGATTCGTTTTCCTATCTTAAAAAATTGTATACCCGGACGCAGCGTGCGGTATTTTCCTCTGGCTGGCGTACTCATCGGGGGCATCTTCTGGGCTCTTTATTATGCCCTCTCGTATGCTTCCTATGTTCCGGGTTTACATTTACCCGAATTAACTGCTTTTATAATATTAGTTCTTTACGCCTTCCTGACAGGCGGCTTGCATTTCGATGGTCTGGCAGACTGGGCTGACGCTCATTTTGCCGGAAAAGATAAAACAAGAACCCTGGAAATACTGAAAGATACCCACATGGGAGCCTTCGGGGTTGTGGCGCTGATTATTCTTCTACTCGGTAAATGGATATTATATAAAACCTGGATCTTGAATGGTAGCTTTGCTCTGATTTTTATCAGTTTTGTGGTCTCGCGCCTGGGGGCCTCTTATGCTTGCGCCATGTATAGTTCCGTTCGCAAAAACGGGACGGGAACGGAATTTATAGAAAAAGCCAAACCGACTGATTTTATTATAGCGCTTACACTTGCTTTGTTGGCCGGGTTTGCCGCTGCGGGTATCGTTGGTCTGGGACTAATTGTTCTCTCCATGATTTTAATTCCCTTGGTAGCCGTATATATATCAAACAAAATAGGTGGAATGACGGGAGATCTGCTCGGAGCACAGATTGAACTAACAGAACTTCTTTTTTTATTGCTAACTCTTTTCATACCCTTCGAAAATATTTTTATCTGGCTGGGATAGCCATGATGAATGAATACGCCCACGGTTATGTCGTGGGCGTATTAAATACAATTATTGAAAGTTTTTCTTAATTCGATCTATGGAAGACTCTTTTTTCTTGTCTTTCTTTTTCTTGTCTTTCTTTTTATCAGACTTCTTATCACCTTTCTTATCACCTTTCTTTTTCTTGGTGTCGGTGTCTACTTTATCGTCGTCGGCATCGTCATCACCTTCGTCTTCTTTCGTATCGGTTTCCCCTTCCGTAGCCGGTTCCAGGTTGAGTTTTGCATACATTGCCGGGTAGGCTTTTTTAGCGGCAGCCACTTCTTTAGCATAATTAAATGCTATTTCGGCACCGGAGACATCGGCAGTAACAGGTTTAGTGTTACCGAACAGGGTTTCCATAAATACTTCATTCGTGTATTTATTAGTACCATCAAGGTAGTTTTTGCGAACAGCGCTTTCATTGCTCGAAGAAATATCCATCGCTTCAAAAATTTTGGGCCCGTCAAAGACAATATTGACAGAATATTTTCCTTTCTTACCGCTGAGCTTCATGTTCGAAACTTTTACACTCTTGGCTTTTATATTGTAAGTTCTTTCAATTCGAGAAATTTCAATTGGTTTTTGAAACATACCTTTTTGTTTTCCCCAATCGGTGAGTTTCTTATTTACAACTTCGTCAACCTTTTCCGGGTCGCCTTCAGTAGATTTTTTCTCTTCGGTGCGAAATACCAATCTGTAACCATTCTTCGTCTCTTCGCGTTTAAACTTGAAGTAAAGGGTAATATTGTTAATTACCACTGTGTTAAAATCTGTAAAATACGCGGTACCCTCGAAGTTTACAGAGTTATCTTTTCCGGTTGAATATTTTACATTTTTCCAGGTATCTACTCCTGTTGATGAGGTTAAAATCGACTTAACGACTCTTTTCGCCGCATCGTCGAGAGTTTCCCCAGAGCGAATTTTAACATATAAAAATGTTGTTTTCAGGGATATTTTTCCCCCGCCATCAGGGTTTAGCACATAATTCTCATTAGAACGTAAATTGCAAGCGCCGGCCATCATACCTGTAAGTAAGGCAATAGCTATAATATATTTTTTCATTATTACTCCTTAAATTAAGTTTTATGAAGATCCACAGCTATAAATGCGATGTCAAGTCATAACTGTCCATAGTATACACTTAATTTGTATTCATCGAATATTTTTATATAGCATAAAAAGAAAGTTTTTTTCTCGGGAGGGATATTCCTTTTGACACAACATGCAACTCCTTGAGTTCATACATAAAAATATCTAGACTTAGAGGAATTATGAATTATAAAATCGGAGATACCGCATACAATTTCACATTAGAAACCGAATATACATCGGAAGAGCTTGCCTGTAAAATTCAAATATTTAGTCATGAAAAATTAAAAAACAACCTGATTGCAATTCAAAACGACGACCCCAATAAATGTTTTTGCGTAGGGTTTAAGACACCGCCTGCTGATTCAACGGGAGTTCCACATATCCTGGAACATTCGGTTTTATCTGGTTCACAAAAATATCCAATTAAGGATGTGTTCTCGGAACTTATTAAAGGAAGTTTAACTACTTTCTTGAACGCAATGACATACAGCGATAAAACCTTGTACCCTTTTTCTACGCGAAACGAAAAAGAGTTTTTCAACTTAATGGATGTCTATCTCGATTTGACCCTGAATCCATCTCTGGAAGAAGATACGTTTATGCAAGAGGGGTGGCATTACAAAATCAGCGATCCCGATTCTTCGCTGAAATACAATGGCATTGTACTGAATGAAATGAAAGGCGTTTTCTCTGACCCCGTCAGAAAAATGTGGGAAAAGATTACGACTCACTTATTGCCCGATTCGACATATGCAAATTGCTCCGGAGGAGACCCTGAAAATATTCCCGATTTAACGTATGAAAACTTTGTGGCTTTCCATAAGCGATATTACCATCCGGCCAATTCACATATTGTGGTTTATGGGGATATTCCACTCGAAAGGACGTTGAAAAAAATTGACGAAGATTTTTTCTCGAAAGTGAACTACGTCGATTCTGATGCGAAAATAAATAAAGGGAAGAAAATGGACGGTGCCATTGAAATCTCCGAGACCTATCAAACCGGCGAAGGCGGGGAACCGCTGGAATATTTGTCCATGGGAATTGAAACCGGCGAAATAAATACGGTGGAACATAATATTGCCATGGAAATTCTGACAAACCTGCTTTTTAACTCAGAAGCCTCCCTGCTTAAAATAGACCTGTTGAAAGCCGGCGCTGGTTCAGAAATCGGATGTTTTTACAACGATACCTTTTTAAGTTTTCTATTTATATATATAATCGGAGCCAATGAAAAAAGCGGTCAGATACTGAAAGAGACGTATGCGAATACTTTAAAAGTTCTCATCAAGGAAGGTATACCGCAAGACCTTATTTTGTCAGAAATTAACTCCTACGACTTTCACAAAAGAGAACTTACAACAAGCGCGAAGCGGGGCATGGACTTTACCCTCGAAGCGATGAGCTCTCTTATGTACGGACTCGATATTGTTAACTCTCTGGAGACCACCCGGATACTGGATAAAATACGCGAGGAAGCTTTAAACAATAGATATTTTGAAAAACTAATAGAACAGATTTTGCTGAACAATGACAACACCGTTTTGTATTCTATGAGTCCTGGCGAAGATAAAAGCGGAGCTCAAGATGCGGAGAGTAAAAAACTCGTAGAAATTAAAGAATCTTTATCTGAAAATGAGGTTGCGGAATTTATTAATAAAGCAGCCGCGCTCGAAAAGAAGCAACAAGAACCCTCCCCGGAAGATAAGATAAAACTTCTGCCAAAACTGAAGCTAAGCGATATTACCCCGGAATTTGAAAAACTTGCTTTGCGGGAAAGTTCAATCGAAGGTGTAAAAACAATTATTACAGAAAACCGGACCAGCGGTATAAACCATCTGAATATCGGGTTTGAGACAAAACACATAGAACCGGAATTGTTATCTTACCTTTCCATTTTCGGACAAATTATAACGGAAATTGGCACAAAAAAAAGAGACTATGTTGAGCTGGCCAAATTTACAAATACCTACACAGGCGGCCTGGCATCCGATTTTACAAGTTACAGTAAAAAAGGAGACGCCACCAGCTACACTCCTATGCTGTGGTTTCATATGAAATTTCTGGATCAATATGAAGAGCAGGCTTTTGATCTGCTGGATGATATTTTGACCGACGCAGACTTTACAAATAAAACTAGACTGGCTGAAATAATTGACCGCTCTTATAGTGCTTTGCAATACAACATTACATCGGAAGGATATTTTATTCCTGTGAACAGGGTAAGCGCCTATATCAGCGAACGTGGAATGTACAATGAACTTGTAGACGGGTATAGCTCTTTTCAAGAGATCTCCAAATGGAAAGGCAAAAAGGGAGATGACTTAGACGGTTTTATTGATATAATGAATCGGTTGGCGAAAGAAATAGTGAACCGGAAAAAAGCTCTGGTCCATTTTACCTGTGAACCAGCAAGGACAAACGCAGTAGAAAAGAAGATTCAGGCTACACTTCAAAAACTGCCCGAAGCCGATTTTACGGACGTAAAGATTATATTACCTGTGCTAACAACAAACCAGGCATTTTCGACTCCTGCGGATGTAGTATATGCAGTACTCGGGGGTAATATTATTGAATCGGGAATTCCCTATTCAGGAAAACTCGAAGTATTGCGAAAGTTCATTGATCGGGACTATCTTTATAACCAGATTCGAGTTCTCGGCGGAGCGTATGGAAACTTCTCACGATTAAATCGCTTTAATGGGAATCTAATTTATATTAGTTACCGTGACCCCAATATAAAAAGTACTTTTGAAGCTTTTTACGGTATACCCGACATGTTAAGTTCGCTTGAAATATCAGAGTATGCATTGGACCAGATTAAAATTTCAACTTACAATTCATTTGACCCATTATTGAGCGCCGCCCAGAAAGGTTCGAAAGCGCGAGATCAATTGTTGCACGGCTTAACACTGGAAGATACAAAACAAATTGTCGATGAAATTATGAACACTACGGCCACGGACCTGCGCGAGATGGCCGACGGATTTGCGAAATACATGAAAAGCAGTGTTATCAGTATTATTGGAAGTGGGGAAAAAATCGAAGCTGAAAAGGATCGATTTTCAGAAATTATTGCAATTTAATCTGGTTTCAAAAATTAGTATCGAATTGTTTTTTCCTTTACAGGCGATGGCAATGCTCTCCCTTACACTATGGGTGCCGAAGCAAGTAATGTAAAAAAAGTTTCGTTTTTTTCTAAAGACGTAAGTACTTGTCCAATATGTATGACCGATCACCAGAAAGAGGAATTGCTTTCCGGTGGAGGACGTCTTATTGCCGGCAAGTTAACCAATGAACTACGCAGGTTATACCAGGAGAGTAAAAAATATGGAACCATCTATCCGTTAGCATATCAGGTACAGGTTTGCCCAAAGTGTTTATTCTCAGCCTATCCTAGAGATTTTGCAAAAGTTGCAAAGGAAGATAGTGAAGCACTCAAGAAAACCATAGAACATCGTTCTACTCTGGTAAAAACCCTGTTTGGTCCGGTTGACTTTAAAGAACCTAGAATGCTTGTACACGGAGCCGCCTCTTATATTCTAGCAATCGATTGTTACCATTTAAGAAGTTCAAGTGTAGCGCCCACCATGAAAAAAGCAGTCTCTTGTATGCGGGCGGCGTGGCTATTGAGCGATCTGTTCGCACAGGCATCTTATCGACCCTATGACCAGGTAATGGATTTTTATTACATGGAAGCGGTTAAAAATTATCTCAAAACACTTGAGATTATGCAAACGGGGGCCGAACCGGTTGAGGCGGAATCCTACATACTGGGGCCGGACCTGGAAAAAAACTGGGGATATGACGGAGTAATTTATTTAAACTCATACTTGACCCGTAAATACCTTGATCGAATGGCCACTACCCCGAAAGAAAAAAAAGAGACTCTCGAACGATCAAAACGCTACTTATCTAAACTTTATGGGTCTGGAAAATCCTCCAAAAATAAGCCATCGGCGATTGTCGATATGGCCAAAGATCTTTACGATGAAATGGGAGACCTGATTAAACAATTTGAAACACAAATCTAATTTTCAATTTCTCTTACATGAATCTTAAAATAATACGTAACTCTTTTATCTTTGCAATTGTTGTTTTTACTACTGGTTTAAGTGACACCTATGCTGAAAACTCAATTGGGTTAAACCCTTTGACAGGTAAAACCGGGCCTGGTTTTCAAGTCAATAACGAATTTGAATCGCAAGGTGTGAACCCCGGGGCTGCGGGTTTTATTGAAAAATTTACGATAGGCGGCGGGTATTTTAATTATGGAAATTATGCAAGCGCCTGGAGCGCAGTTGTATTGCCAATTTCAATTGCCAATGTAAGTATACAGTATGCGAGAGAGACGTCGCAGTTAAATTCAGATTTTACAAACAGTATATTTATCGGATATTCAAAAAGCTACCTTGGGGTATTATCTATTGGCATTCAAACATCGCTTCATGTAGCAAACACAGGAGAATACCAGGTCGGCATTAACCCTGGGTTTGTTTACCGGGGAAACTTCATCAATGGAAAAAGTATGAACGGGTTTTTTACCGGTTGGTATTTTTACTCCAACCTGGATTACAGATTCGTAGATAATTTTAGCGCAAAAATGAATACCGGCTTCGTTTTCGACATTTACAAGAATGCTGTGTTTTCTACACGAATTCTGGCAGAATCGAAAGCTCCCGACTTTAACTCACAAACATACCCATTCCTGGTTGCGCTGGGTTTCACTTGGCAATCTGTAAGTTTTCGAACCGGGTACTATTTTACAAGCACGAACACCAATAGCAACAACAATGATTCGAGAGTAGGAGCAGGTATCGGTTATTCGCCTGCATTTTCAATACACAATTTCTCTTTGAATTATGGAATCAATATGGGATTATCCACTGGCGCCGATTTCAACCATTCGATCTCTTTATCTGGATCGTTCGGTCATGTGGATAAAATACCGCCTAATGTGAAAATTCAAAAGCTGACACAACACCTTTCGCCAAACGGGGACGGAGTTAAAGACTTTATCTGGTTTGAAATTGGTTTGCAAGGAACAAACAGACTGAATGACTGGCGTCTGGAAATAAAAAATTCCCATGGAAAAATTGTAAAAACCTTTCGCAAAGACAAAAGAGAAATGATACGCAATGCGCTTCCAGGCGCTGTAATAACAGGATTTTTCTCCAAAAAGGTTTACGAAGATATTCCGAAAAAAATATTCTGGGCCGGTACGCGAGATGGAGACTACACTCAGAATATCGAAAGTGAATCAGACGATCTTTTTTTTCTACCGGAAGGCAGGTATACGTACAATTTATCTGTAACCGACCAAAGCGGAAATGTAAACGACCAGGTAAATGGAGAAGTGTTTATTGATAAAACGCCTCCTGATATCAGCCTGGATGTTCGTAGAAATTATATTAAGCCCGGCAGCAGGGATTCTTTCAGGAAAATAAAAATATACCAGAGAGCGAGAAAGGATACCGGGGTAAAATACTCCTCGCAAATTATCGATGCGCAAGGCGGTATTATACAGAGTGTTCTATGGAAAAATTATCCAGACAGGGACGCTTCCTGGGATGGAAAAAACGAAGAGGGAGAGATCGTTCCTCCGGGGCGTTACTTTTATATTTTCCAGGCAACCGATCTGGCCGGCAATACAACAAGATTGAAAAGCCGCCCTGTTTATGTAATCGAAAATGATACGCCTCTGGTTTACATTGAGAGTAATAAACAAGATTTTAATCCTGAAAAACACCAACTCCTGCTTTCTCCCTATGCGGATAAAAAACGAAGTTTGGCACACTGGAATATATTTATTGGCGAGATGGCCAAAAACGAAAATTCAGAACCAACGATAATAAAACAGTGGAGTGGCGACAGAACCGATTTGCCGGACTCACTAAAGTGGGATCCCAAAGAGGACATGGCGATTTCTGATACAGAACTACAAATATGGTTCGAAGTAGAATACAAGAATGGAACCAGCGTAATATCCCCGCCCATTCGCATTGAATTTGATACCCAGGCTCCAACGGCCAATGTGCGGACCATAAGAAAGAAATTCTCGCCAGATGGCGATGGAGTTTCCGATACGGAAATATTTTATATATCCATGAAGGATAAAGTTGAAATAAAAAATTATAAACTGACAATTTACGAAGTTATTCCGGGAGCGGTCGATAAAGCGGAAGAGGTTTTTCGACAATGGGAAGGTAAAGGTCGTTTTACGGGTAAAATCTATTGGGACGGTCTTTCGCAGGATGGTTTGTATGTCCAGAGTAAGCACGTATACCGTTACCAGCTCACAGTAACGGACAACTCCGGCAATATTTACAGCTCACGAAAAAAGTCAATACTCTCCGAAGTTCTCTTTTTTAACGATGTGGACAATTTGAAAGTTATACTGACCAGCGCAGACTTTGTATATAAAAGTCACAAGATAAAACCCCAGGCTCACGCTGTTTTAAACCGCTTTGTCAGATTGCTGAAAAAATACCCGACTTATAGAATTCGAGTTGAAGTCCATACTTCAGAAGGAGGCGAAGAAGAGAGCAATATTATCTTATCAGAAAAAAGGGCTAAAACAGTTATGCTTTATTTAGGCAATAAAGGAATCTCTCGAGAACGATTGGCTTACCAGGGGCTGGGGAATATTCGGCCCATTCGTAAGGGAGAGGAAAAAACCGATACTTATAAAAACGAAAGAGTGGAACTTATACTTATCCGTTAAAAGCAATTTTCGGAGTATCCGCCCAGAGATCTTCCAGATTATAGAGTTCCCGAACTTCTTTTAAAAATATATGAACAAGAAAACCGCCGCAATCCAGGACAACCCACCCACTCTCATAGTCTGTCTGATTTGGAACAATCTTTAAAAAAGTTTTTTGCTTTTTCAAAAGCCCGATAGCGTCATTTGTCAGTTTTTTCAGGTGAACGGTAGAGAGCGCAGTAACAATTAAAAACCAGGAGGAGTATCCATAGATAGGAGTCATGTCTAATGAAATAATATCTTCAGCCTTGTCTTCGTTGAAAATATTGCATAATTCCAATCGTAAATTGTTTTCGTTGCTTAAATCGGGTAAATCTTTTTTCTTAATCATTTTTTCCAGCTGTAAAAGTCTCATGGTCGTCTCCCAGAATTAGAATTACATCTGTAAACAACGATTTGTTTACAGCAGCGTAATATTTCTGAATTCCAAGATTGCGAGCCATGCTCATTAAATAATAGGGATTTGCACTAGTGTCAAGAAGAATACTCTTTTTATAATTATTTCGGTCGGCATTTGAAAACTCTAAAACTGTTACACCTTTTCGGCTTAAACTGCGACCTGTTTTTTTTGCAAGGTGAGCTGTGTTTGTTCCATTTCTGACTTCAACCCTCGGTACTTCGCCAAGATATGGATTCTTCGGATTACTTAATTGTTTGTTCAGATTTTTCAAATAGAGCGCGGCTGCGTCCGGGGCCAAGTAGAATTGGTCAACTTCCCTTTTTACCGGAATTTCCATAAAAAAGGTCAACCAGTTTTCTGTTCCAAACACAATATTCCCTAAAAATATCATGTCCGCCATCGAGAGGTCCGTTTTCAATCCTGTTTTAGCCACGACAAAGATTTCCGGTTGTTTTATAATATCCCACTTCGTTTTTTTATCGTTCCAGAAATTCAAAAACAGAGTATAATGAGAAAACATTTGTATTGCATTTGCAGCTTCGTTTGTATTATCGGGAATAAGAATTTTTTTAACCATAGATCCATCGAGAACAAACTCCCCCTGCGGCAGGTCCGATTCGCTTCCATCCGGATTCCAATGAAAATATTTAACGCCCTCGGCGAGATCAATTAGATTTGAAATAAACTCAAAGTCTGTAACTAAATGATATTCAATCGGAATGTTTAAAATAGTGGAAAGTTCTTTTTTAATTTCAGCGATATCACTTAATCCAGATTCCCGTATTTTCTCATTCAGTGAAATGCCTGTGGGGTTTAAACGTGTTGATGGATAAAAGGAGATAAAACCGATTCGAGAAGTTTTTGGATACACATGAGCCACGGCAAGAAAAGTGGTTTCCCAGTCCTGGGATTTCGTGTCCTGAACATTCAGAATTAAAATTCCAAACGGTTCTCCATTTCGAAAGTAGTTTTGAATTTTTGAGCTGTTCGTAAACTCATAAAAATAATAACCCCCGCTGCCAATTAAGCTAAAGAAAATTATAGATAACGTTAATTTTGCCAAAATTTTTTTTTGGGGGGGATTTTTATTTTCCATACATGCTTTCTATTAAATGATGATAAAAATCAATTGTGTCATGGTGAACAGGCTTATTTTCTTCCACCAGATATATCAAAGAAGAGGTTGTTTTTTCTAAACAAAGAGTATCCAGCGATTTATCTATGTCCAAATCGGAATTTATCATATGTTTAGAACTGAAATAATCAGCTGCAAATACAATTTTTGCGACAATCCCCATACCAGGATTTCCTGTCGTATGAAACCGTATGGCCTCCAGAATTTCGGGGTCATTCACATTAAGATTCTTTCGAACATAAACTTTCCCTGTAATGGCATGCCAGAGTGACTTTGGAAATTCATCTAGTTTCTCAGACTGGTTTTGTTGCTGCATTAAATCTCTGTGAGTTTGTTCTTTAAACTCTTTTGTGATATCATGCAAAATCGCCGCCGTGACGCACTTTTCGATTTTCTCTTTTTCTATACGATTGTTTTTAGCAATAATATTAGCTATGGCCGCACAATAAAGACAATGATTATGCCTGCTTTCACTGAGAATTGTTTTAACAGACTGGTCGTAATACAGTAAATTCCGATCTAGATCTATTTTCGTTTGAATTTCTAATATTAAATCTTGCATACCCTGGAAAAGCATTATATTATACTCTTTTCAATTTGTCACGAATATTAAAATACACTATGGATTATCAAGCAAAAATGGATAAAGTAATACCTCTGGCAGAAAAAGCAGGGGCAATTATAATGGGCTATCTCAACAAAGAGAAGCAGATAGAATACAAAGGTGATATTGACCTTGTTACAGCAGCAGACAAAGAGTCTGAAAGCTACTTATTCGAAGCCCTACTAGTTGCATTCCCGGAAGATGGAATTCAAGCTGAAGAGGGTCATACAAAGGCCTCACAATCGGGTTATACATGGATAGTCGACCCATTGGACGGAACAACGAGTTTTGCCCACTCTTTCCCGATGTTTGCCGTTTCCATTGGACTTGTAGACGAAAATCGGGTTCCGGTACTTGGAGTTGTCTACAATCCATTTTACAAAGAACTTTTCAGTGCTTATAAAAATGGCGGAGCTTTTCTAAATGGAGCTCCCATAGCGGTTTCAAAAATAGAAAGTGCAGAGAAAGCTTTAATCGGTACGGGTTTTCCTTATACACGACGTTCTCATATGGAAGAGATATTAAACCGGTTGGGTAAAATACTGCATATTGTACACGATATTCGACGAACCGGCTCTGCGGCTCTTGACCTTTCCTTTGTGGCTTGTGGCAGGCTTGACGGGTACTATGAAACCGGTTTAAAACCTTGGGATGTAAGTGCCGGTATTATTATTGCCAGTGAAGCCGGAGCAATGTGTACAACGTTCAATGGCGGCCAAATCGATATTGATGTAGAAGAAACGTTGATCTCAAATGGAATGTTTCATGTTGAATTATCGAAAATAATAGAGTCTATATAGATAAACATTGCGTAGGCAATGTGTCGATAATAAAAGATATAGAAATATTTCAGGAGACGGAATGGAAAACAAACAGATGCAGGCTACGGAGACAGAAGTACAGGAAATATTTGAAACCTTGAGAGAAAAAAAGCGCGATAATAGCGTAATAACAGAACCTGAAAAAATAGTATATATAATTAAAGAATACATAGGTAATAAAGATAACTACTTAATAAACTCCTTTCCTTTGGTTTCTTTCAAGATTACCTCGTATGAAACAAATGGCGAAGTACTGCTGAGTTCTTCAAGCCCGTATAAAGTTGAAGGAGAGTTCACAACCTACGTTACATTTAAAAAGCATATTGAACTAAAATGTGAATTCATTGAGAATGTGGATGGTAAAATAAAAGCCAGGATTATTGAAGCAAGAATAGCGAAAGAAGGAAGAAAAACAAAAAGAGTGAATGTAAAAGATCACGAAGTGTTTGGAAACCGTTTTTTAATATCGAAAAACAAAATTGATTTAAATCCATTATCCTACTCTGTCTCGAACCGGGTTATTTTCGGCGACGTGGAACGAGCGATCGGTGAAAAATACCCTGGAATAAAGATTCTCGATATGGACCCTATGAATGATACTTTAGAAAAAAAGTTTTTAAAAAAGTATAACCAGGGGTGGCTTGTGGAGGATGTTCACGAACCTGAAGCGTATTCACCATCCGAACCGGATATGTTAAATTTATCGTCTACTCCGGGTTTCGAGGTTGCAAAAACAGTACAGAAATTTAAAAGCGGGGGTACCAAAAGCTGGATTTGTCGACCCCTGAGATATACGAACATTGCCGGTCAGAATTTCCCGATCGGGTATTTTGTAATTAAATCTAACGACCGTCACTACACTCTTGAAGATTATCAGAACCTGGAAGAAGAAGAGAACAAGATTATTGAAAGAATTAAAGATGCAAATACCGTATTAGTTGATGTCAAAGAACAGGTTCAAAACATAGGGGCCAACGGAGTATTGCTTGAAGTCTCCGACAGGGAATTTCAAGATTACGTACTTAACCGGACAGATTTATCCTTTGACCTGTTATTTAAATACCAGCCGGGACTGCGATATTATACTCAAATTACACATATCAAAAGAAAAGCTAATGATAAATTACTGGTTGGAATGTCTTTTCATGGGGTAGTTTATTCGGGTTCGGGGGGAAGTAAAAATAAGAAGATATTACAAGACTCCCTGTCTTACCTGGTAAAACAAGGAGCCCCTGTAATTTAGTTAATTTAATCCAACTCTTCTAATGACGAGATAAAACCTTCGATGGTTTTTTTCGCATCACCAAAAATCATTGTTGTATTGTCTTTAAAGAATAACTCATTTTCAATTCCAGCAAAGCCGGGTTTCATGGAGCGTTTCAAAACAAATACTTGTTGTGCTTCTTCCACGTTAAGAACGGGCATTCCGTAAATCGGACTGCTTTTGTTGGTTTTTGCAGCCGGGTTTACAACGTCATTCGCTCCGATTACGATAGCAACATTTGTCTTAGAAAAGTGTTTGTTGATATCCATGTCATAGAGTTTTTCATAATCAATGCCGGCTTCTGCCAATAACACGTTCATATGACCCGGCATACGCCCGGCAACAGGGTGAATGGCAAATTTTACATCAATACCGCGCTCTTCGAGTTGGTCGGTAAGTTCTTTCACTGCGTGTTGCGCCTGAGATACAGCCATTCCATAACCGGGAACAAATATTACCGATTCGGCCTGATCTAATATCATGCCGGCTTCGTCTGGAGACATGCTTTTAACAGTTCCCTGGAACCCACCTTCTTCGCCGCCGCCTGAAGTCTCCGCTCCAAAACCGCCGAAAATTACATTAGCAAGAGATCGATTCATCGCTTTACACATGATCATTGTGAGAATAATACCGGAAGCTCCAACAAGGGAACCGACAATTACCAATGCGTTGTTCGATAGAACGAAACCAGTCATTGCCACTGCAATACCTGAATAAGAGTTCAAAAGTGAAACAACAACGGGCATATCTGCGCCGCCAATGGGTATCGTCAGGGTTATTCCAATAAAAAACGAGACTCCAACAATTGCCCAGAAATACATTTCGTTGGAAGGTTCATTAAATAAGAAAATCGTTAATGCGATTATTCCGATAAACATCGCAGCATTTAATAACTGTTGTCCAAAGAATAAAATGGGTTTCGTTGGTAAAAACTCAGCAAGTTTACCAAAAGCTATAAAACTCCCGGAAAAGGTGACTAGGCCCACCAGAACAGAAAGAATCATAGTTACGTAGATAATCATGTTACCTTCGAAACCTACTGATCCTGTTGAACCCACATTAACTGCGGCCTCCGCAAAAGAGGCGGTTTGTTCATAATACTCGGCAATTGCAACTAAGGTAGATGCAATACCTCCGAAACCGTTAAAAATTGCAACCATCTCCGGCATTGAAGTCATAGCTACTTTTTTAGCCATGATAATACCAATGAGACCCCCGATTACAATACCGGCAGTATAAAGTTTCCAGTCGATAATTTCATTATTTGCCAGGGTTATGGCAATAGCAAGAAACATACCAAAAGCGGATAAAAGATTCCCCTTTCTGGCTGTTCTCGGACTGCCTAATTTTTTAAGACCAATAACAAAGAATATTACAGATACGAGATATATTAAATCTCGAAACCATGCTTCTGTGAGTATATTTGGCATTTTTCCTTCCTCTACTCAAACTATTTCTTTTTGCTTTTGAACATTTCAAGCATTCTGTCGGTTACCAGGTAACCTCCAAAAACGTTGATTGCCGCAAAAAGAACTGCAAGAAAACCGACTACAGCAGTTAACTCGCCAAACGTATCGTGCTTACCAGCGACGACCAGTGCTCCCAATATTGTAATTCCGGAAATTGCATTTGAACCGGACATAAGGGGAGTATGGAGTGTCGGCGGGACTTTTGATATTAATTCGAAACCGACAAAAATAGCCAGAACGAATATATACATAACCATCATGATTTCAGAACCATTCATAATTATCCTCCGGATTACTTTTTCTTTCCAAACGATTTTACGATTTCAGAAACAAGCTCACCATCTTTTGTGAGCATTGTTCGCTGGAATATTTCATCGTCTTTTTCCAGGTCGATTTTACCGTCTTCGACCATGTACAATAATAAATTTTCAACATTCTTTGAAAACAGCTTACTTGCGTGCGTTGCTATTGTAGAAGTAATATTCTCAATACCAACAATGGTAACACCGTTTACATCGATTTCCTTCCCGGGTTTGGTAAGCTGGCAATTTCCACCCTGCTCTGCGGCAAGGTCAATGATGATCGAACCTGGTTTCATGTTTTTAACCATATAGTCTTTCACCAATATTGGTGCTTTTCTTCCAAAAACCTGGGCTGTGGTAATACATATGTCAGACTTACTGAGGTGTTTGTCAATCAGTTCCATTTCCATTTTAATGAACTCCGGGCTGGCCATTTTGGCATATCCCTGTTCATCTTGCATGTCTTCCGTAAGAGGCATGTCGATAAATTTACCGCCAAGACTCTGTACTTCCTCTTTTACGGCAGGCCTCAAGTCAAAAGCTTCCACAACGGCGCCAAGACGCTTCGCTGTAGCAATAGCTTGAAGACCGGCAACTCCGGCCCCGATTACGAGAACCTTTGCCGGTTGAATCGTACCTGCAGCTGTCATCATCATGGGCAGATATTTCTGCAGCTTTTCAGCAGCCATAATAACAGCCTTGTACCCGGCCAAAGAGGCAAGCGAGCTGAGTATATCCATAGACTGGGCAAGACTGGAACGAGGAATAAATTCCAACGCAAAAGTATTTAACTTTTTAGCCTTATACTCTTTTAAGTTCGCTTTTTGATTTATAGGGTCTTGAAGACAAAACAAATGTGTACCTGGTTTCAGGTGCGCTGCTTCATTTTTACCCTGGTGTTTAGTCGGTGGTCCGACTTTCACCAGAATTTCAACCTGCGATGCAAGTTTTTTATAGTCAGGAACGATTTTCGCTCCTGCATCTTTATAGTCCTTGTCTGGATAGAG
>JBEQLE010000038.1:0-9493 GCA_040326155.1 Leptospirales bacterium
GGACCTTGTCGCCTGACGCTGCCGCTTTCGGCTCCTACGGCCTACCGCTTTCGGTTACTGCAGCCAAAACCGGCTAGTTTCCTGGTGAGGGGTGGGAGTAGAGCGAGCCTCCCGGTATTGGTTCAGTAGCGGTCCGTTTCTGGCTGCGCGTTTTTATATAGCTTTGAGAAAGATTATTTAATTTTTGCAATTTCACTTTACATAGTATAATTTACTCTCTCCATTCGGCCATGCCTGATATAAATTTATTTTCTTATTGTATCAATATAATATTTCTAATGTACATGCTTTTTAAAAAGTTTCGTCCAGAAATATTCATCCAAAAATTCATCAATAGATTCATAGAATATTGGCAAAAGATTTCTTTTAATAATTCAAAATCTCCCGGCAGACCTCGTGTATCTAGCGAAACGAAATCTATCATCAAGAAGATGCTCTTGGAGAATATAAACATCGGAGGTCTTCGAATTTATATGAATCTCATTCAACTCGGCATAACCGATGCTTCTCTTTCTTCCGTCTATAGAATCATTAGAAAGTTTAAAGAGGAAAATGATTTCGAAAAGTCTCAACATTGGAAAACTTTCCTATACAATTCTCGTGTTGTTGCTATGGACTTTTTAACTGTTCCTGTCGAAATTACCAAAGATGTTTTTCGTTCATTGTACATTTTCATTATAATCGATCATGAGCGTAGAATTGTTCTTCACCAAAATTGCACCTTTGAGCCAAACGGAGATTGGGTAATTCAACAACTCAAAAACTGTTTTCCAGAGACTCACAACTACAAATATATGATACACGATAATGATTCTACGTTTATGTATAAAGTAAAAAAGGTCTTGCCCGAATATTTCGGTATCGAATCCAAAGCAACGGCTCTACACTCTCCCTGGCAAAATCCTTTTGTGGAAAGTTTTAACGGTACTTTAAGGCGAGAACTTTTAAATCATGTTATTATTAAAGATGAATCTCATTGCCGCAATTTAGTGAATGAATACGTTGAGTTTTACAATAATCACCGTATGCATTCTGGACTGATGGAATCTCCGAAAGGAAATACCATTCAAACGCGACCTATCGGCGCGAAGTTGAAATCAAAGCCTGTGTTAAACGGGTTGCACCATGTTTACTATTGGTCGGAAAATAAACCAGGCCTGTTCGATTTTAATAGAGTCGCGTAAGCTTATTACGAATTTATCTAGCTTTGATAACAGAGATGCGTTCTGTTAAAATATTTATGACTTTTATATCCCGTCTTTCTTATTATTCTACCTGAGTTACAGTTTTATTTTGCTTGAAGGCTGATGTTTTAGACAAGATCAAAAATTGCCCTAAGCAATGATATATTACACTGCAAAATCCCGTTATGCGACACTGTTACGACCTTTTTGACAGAGATCAGCCCTGCTCAATTTTAAGAAAGTCGCGTAAATTGATTGAGAGTTTACCAATATTTGATAATAGAGATCCGTTCTGTTATCAAATATTTTCCGACTTTTATATCCCGGCTTTGTTATTATTCTATCTAAAATATGATTTTGTTTCGCTTGAAGGCTAATGTTTTAGGCAAAATCAAAACTTGCTTTAAGCAACGTTGTATTGTTTTGCTAAATTCCGTTACGCGATATTTGTGCGACCTTTTTGACAGAGATCAGCCTTCTCGATGTATTAATATTAGATTCAAAATATCAATTACTTTTGCTTTAGCGACCAATTTAGAACCTTCTTGTATATCAATTAGTTGTCCAATTTCTATACTATTTGGGTACACCTCAGGTGTAATAAATTTAATCTTAACTAATACTGTTTCTCCAGGAAATACTTTCTCTTTACCAATGTACTCGTGTATGCCAGAAGTTAAATAGTCCTCTTTTATTTTATGATGAGGATTGTAGCCAGTTTTAACATAGCCGCTTCGGCCACCTTCACTTGTATTTAAAAATTCAATTTCAGCAATAATATCAGGATCTTCTATCTTCATGAAAGTCAACTAATATCCTTCTATCTGAAAAGTTTTGTTTAGTAAATCCAACGCTTTACCTTTTGGTACAGTATATACACCATTTTTAAAAATAAAAGGATCAATATTGTTGCTGAACTCTAAAGTATTCAATGTTTTTTGAGGCACTGATATTTTTAATACTTTATCAGCATTCATTATTTCACCAAATTTATTTACTTCTTGATATGTAAGCCCAAATTGTTTTCCTTCAAAACCACCTTCTAACAAGTTAAAGCGACCCGTATTCATTATATCGTCAAATTCAGTATTACTCATTGCTCTATAAAGTTTGATTCGCTCCGCATTATTTGCACCCTGTGTCACAAATGGTATAGCTCTCAAAGGAGCAAATACAATCGCACCAGCTGCAGGTATCATAACGTTGATGATATAACTGTTACTTACCCCGCCACCAAACATCGTGTCATTGATAATCTTAAACCCATTTAACAAGCCTAACTTATGCGCGATTTCATGATTAGTCTCGTAATATTGATAAGTTTCAGAATCTATTTCCCAGGCCGTTCCACATCTTTTGCACGCCTTCAAATCCGATTCCATGGTTTCTATTTTATTTTTATGAACCCGAGCCATCTCTGCATTTGCCATATCCACATATATATTATCTTCACGATGATGAGGGTTTCGACATTTCGACTCCGTCGGAAATGCGAAGGCAGGTGGATTTACACCTCCATGAATATTTTTGGAGGAATCAAAAGTTTCGCCAGCAGAACTTGGCGGTTGCTTCACTTCTCCAGAGTTAGCATCTGTACCACCTGCTCCTCCCTTTCCTTCCCAAGGGTACAGAACTTCTCTAGAACCAGACGAAAGAGAAGAGGATCCAGACAATCCACTCTCCTCAGCATGACCCGTCGGATCCTTATACATAATCGGGTTCCCGCCCACATACATATACCGGTTCCAACCCTTCACCGTCATAGGTCCATCCGTCACGGTATCAGCCGTAACAAATCGCGCGATCTCTGGGTCGTAATGCCGAGCGTTGAAAAAGTATAAATCGCTTTCCTGGTCCAATGCCTGACCGTTGTATTTTGGCGCATACGACAAGTTGCCTTCTCTTTGAAATGTTTCCCCGTAGGGCAAATACTCGGTGCGGCTTATTGCAGCTCCCGTTTCGTCGGTTACAATTTTGACCGAATCTACATTATTTGCATGGTAGTATTTGGTTGACCCGTTCGAGTCCATGGTTGCGACTCGTATTCCGTTCAGATATATATTATTTACTGCTGTCTCTGTTTCCGTAATTTCTGAGCCATCTAAAAGGGTCTGTTTTTCTGTGACAAAGTATTTGCTGTGGGCCATTAGTTCCAGTTTTCGTTCCTGGCCATCAATAGTTCTTTGTACTCTTTTTCGTACCCTTACACCTTGATCGTCATATTTATATTCGCCCAAAATGACGTCGTCTTGATCTTTTATTTTCGTTATGCGGTTTGCATAGTCATAGACCATATTTTTTGTAAGGCTTTTCTGGGCGTCTTCTTTACTGGTCGTGTTTCCGTTGGCGTCATACGTCATGGTAAATCGTTGTCCACCATCCGCCGATGAGGTTATTCCGGTCACACGATGGTTTTCGTAGGTGTAATTCCACCCGTCTGTCGTTGTGCCATTTTCCGGGTCTAAAACATTTTTTTGTGTTAAATTTCCGTTTTTAGCGTAGGCATAGGTTCTGGAATATTTCTGATTACCTGTGTCGGTATAGTCGCTATTTACAAAGCCGCTTTGGCCATAACTTCCTTTGGCTTCTACCAAACGGTTCAGTCCGTCATACGTATATTCATAACGTGATTCAAAGGCCGGGTTGACCACTCCGTTTACGTCTGCACTTGTCGGATTGTTGACTACATTTGCTATCGAGTTGTTTATTTTGTATGTATATTTTACGTCCTGGTGTTTTACGGTGTTTCCGTCGACCGTGGCTGTCGAGATCATTCGCGTTGCACGCCCTCGCACGTCGTAGGCGAAGGTTGTAGAAACTCCGTTGCCCATGTCGACTTTTGTTACTGCCCCAAACTCGTCGTATTCCATGTTTGAGATTACGGTGTTATCGATGGAACTACAATCATTGCTCTGGCTTACTTTTACGGAATGAGCAAAACCGAAACTATTGTATCCATAGCATACCGCGACTTGTTGATCTGTCACCGGGTCTATCGGGTAGGAAATTTTTTCAGTTCGCCCGGCAAGATCGTAAGTGAATTTTGTGGTATAGCTATTTTCCCATGTTGTTCCATCGTAACTTCTTAGTTGACGAGTTTCACTTTTTCGCGCACCCGTTTTCGCATAGCTGAAACTTTTTCTTTGCACAGGGTCTGTTATTCTGACCAGTTTTCCTTTTGCGTTTGCAGAACCTGAAAGCGTATCGTATTTATAGGTAACCGTTCCTGCTGCTCCTGGCAATGTTTTTGTCGTTACCCTTCCGAGCAAGTCGTATGTTAGTTGCGATGTCTGGCCTTTGGCGTCTTGTCTAAACGTTGGGCGTCCGAATCCGTCATACTCTATTATGAGTTTCCCCATGTCGGGGTCGTTGGCTTCCCGTATTTTTCCAAAAGCATCGTATAACGCGTAGGTTGCGTTGTTTCCCGATGCGTCTCGCGCTATGGGAACGCTCATTATAGTATATTCATCTGGGCAATTCATTGTAACGCCATTTAAATCTTGTCGGTAAATTGCATTTCCAGAGGCGTCGTAGCAAAAGCCCATTTTGGTGGTTACCGCTGCGTCATTTATATTTGCTTCTTCTACATAAAGCGCCTGGCCGCGTCCATTTTTCGTCGATGTGGTTTTCCGCCCGCTTGAGTGGGTCACGCTCACTTCGTATGGGTCGTTGTAATTGGTTACAATGGAAGTTTCCGGCTCTCCCGCATAGGCCGGCGGTAGTTTTACTTTTTTTACTCTACCCGACGGGTCATATGTTGTCAGCGTTGTGTTTTTTTCGGTTGCGGGCGGTACATAGACATCGATTTCCCGATTTTGTGCCCAGGATGTCTGGCTTGTTCGGATGACTCTTCCTAATGCGTCGTATACAGTTGCCCCAGTTTTTACAAACTCTTTGTTAGCTACGCCGTCCAACGCGCTTTGCACTGTGTGCAGATGCCTTCCGAATCCATCTTTCCAGACTCGGCTTTGTATGTTTGTTCCCGTTCCGGTATAGTGTACTGTTTTTGCGCTTAAAGGGAATTCTTTGTCTCCAGGTGGTTCGCCACTTAAAGAGTAGTAAAATCGTCCGACTGTTTTTATTCCGTTATCGGTATCTGTTTTTATTTTGATCGGTCGTCCATAGCTGTCATATTCTATATAGGATGAATTTCCATTGGGGTCTGTGGTTTGTGTCGGAACTCCAAAGTTTGGTCCGTCATAGCTGTACTGGGTTATGGAATCTAAATTCATGGTCCCGGTATTTTTACGAGTTAGAATCGGGAACTGGTTGTAGGTCGTTTCGTATTGCATCTCACTACGGATGGCTGGTGTTTGGCTCACATCTTCCGAGGCGATTACGTTTCCATAAACATCATACTCTTTTGTAATAACTTTGTCGCTTACATTGGGCAAACCAACACCGGTATAACTTACCCGGTTCTCAACAATATTACCTCTGGCGTCATACATGCTATACGATGTTACTTCATAGGCGCTTGTTGAATTTACAATACCAGAAACCGGTCTTTGCTGATTTGTCGAAAGTACATATTCGAAATTGGTAATTGCTGAAGCCGAAAAAGGGGCATGCGTTGCGTCCTGGTAATGGTCGGTCGAGGTCGTTACACTTTTAATAAGTCTATATTCTGTCGGCGAAAATTCTATCAGTTTGGTTCCTGTGCTGATTAAAGTGTTTCGAATATATTTTCGGGTTTCGTTGGGGTAGACCAGATAACTTGTTTTGCCTGCCCCCGGAGATATTTCATGTACCAGATAGTCGGCCTGGGTTTTGGAATATTGATTATTGTCGCTGCCGATAAAGCGGCTCTCTTTTAACGCCCCGCCTAACGCTCTGTTTAATAAGTAGTTTGCATACGGTGTTGTGTAATATGTATTTATACTTTTTGCGCCCATGGGGTCTATGGTTGTAAATATGGAAAACCCGAACGCGTCGGTCTCTTTTTGGCCGTTTATAAAATCGCTCCAGGCATATCCGTCTTTGTATTCATACTTGCTGTATACATTTTGGCCCATGCCGTCGTTGATGGTTTGCTTTACACATACTTTATAGTTAATGGCTAAATCGGGAATATTGTCTACCCCGGTGTTATCAAAAGAGGTGGAGTTGGCGTATTCAAACCGGTAAAATCCTCCGATGCCGTTATCGACTCTTTCGATTAAATCGGGGACGGTTCCTGTGGTCATGGCAAAATACCAGTTGCTTTCTTTTAAGTGGAATATTCCAATGTCGGTTTTTGAGTCTCCGTTATAATCGCCTTGTATCCACTGGAAAGGGTAGACTTTTGTATAAAGATCAGGTCGGTTAATTTCAAATGTGGGATACTTTCCGCCGTTTAAGTTTTGCGCTTCTATTGTATAGCTGATGTTGTTTGCTCCGAATACTATAAAGCGTATTCCGGCGGCAGTCCCTATAACTGGTTTTTGTTCATGGTTAAAGTCCCAGTTAAAAGTTGCCCCGGCAGGCAGTCTCGAAAAATCTGTCTGGTATATAGAATTTCCGTTTACATAAATTCGATGAAAAACGATTGACCCGTTTTGAACTGTGACATATATAAGTTCTGAGTCTGTCAGGTTAATGCCCGCCCCGGTTAAATCTACGTTTTGCGATAATTCATTATAAGAAACTTCAAAGCCGGGAGGCGGCAAGGCGATATTTCCACTGAGTAAGCTAAACGACGCCGAATTTGCGCCAGGGTTCAATGTTCCTAAATACCACTTTTGCGCCTGCTGTCGCATGTCGACGACTAGAATATCGGTTGTGTTGTCGCCGTTAAAATCACCGCTGAAAAACCGGTAATAATGTCGAATGTCGCGATCGTTTCCGCTTTGTTGTGCCCGGAATATATTTTTAAAGTCTTTTACTCCAGAGCTGGAATTGGAAAGAAGTATTTCCAGGTTTAAGCTATATAAATACAAGTTCCCGGAACCCTGGTCGTCGAGTACAAGTATGTCGGGAGCTCCGTCTGCGTCGAAGTCATTAATCAAATACATACTTTTTTGTATGTCAAAATTAGTTATGTTTGGTCCGGCTTTTGTGAACGTGGCAAAAAGCTTTTTCTCAAAAAATGTTCCGTTGTGTACAATTCTATAGAATTTATGGTTCAGTAAGTCGGGTTCATAAAGTAATATTTCTGAATCTCCTGTGACTTCATTTTTATATGGACGAGTCGGTGTTATAAATCGGTTCTTCTCTTTTGACATCTCAAAGGTAAGCGATGTATCGGTTATGTTGCCGTTCACTTGTTTATAACTGAATTTATTTTTGAATTTATCGTAAATTAAAAATTCGGGGCCGTCGGCGCAAGATCCGGTAAAACATCCCGTAAAAACTATTTCACCTCGCCCGTCGTGTTCGTTTCCATCATATTCATATTCAATTCGTTGTGTGAGTGTTCCATTTGGAAAAATCGCCTGTACTTTTTTTATTTCAACCTCATCTTCGGGAGCGGGGGTCTGCATTACTCTGGCGGGGTCGGGTCCGCCAGAGTCCAGGTTAGTATAAATTCGATAGCGAAATCCCGAGGGGGTTGCTTCGCCTATCCAAAAATTATTGTCGTCGGCTGAATAGAAACCTACATCTGTTCTACCATCTCCGTTAAAGTCGCCTTGCAGCCAACGGGTAATGTCGCGCTGTTCGGGAATGGCCGACCATATTCGAAAATTGATTGTTGGATTTTCATCTGCATCTGTGGCGACTTCTCCGAGTAACCAACGTTGGGCTTCTCTGTCAAAAAGCAAAAAGTCGGAATAACCGTCTCCGTTAAAATCGCCGCTGAATTGTTGGTGAGAGAACAAGGCTCGGTCGGGTGCGTTAAAAACTTTGTATAATCGCCATTGCAGTTTAAAACCAAGTTTTTCATCTCGCAGGTTTTCGGCGACCCACCATTTACCGTCTCGGGAATCATAGAATCCTATGTCTGTTTTGCCGTCTCCATTATAATCGCCTCGAAACCATTTTACGGCGTCTCGGGACCTTCCCTGTTTTGTCAGGTCGTTTGTATTTTTAGAGCTCATGGCTAAAGCAGGCGAGTAATCGTCTCTATATAAATTCTGAAAATTATAGGCAAATTTTATAAACGAAAACGAACCGCCTTCGTTCTTCATGTATATCCAATACCCTGTTTTTTCGTCGTATAAAACTGTGTCAGAAATTCCGTTTCCGTCGAAGTCTCCGGCAAACCATTCTGCGCGAAATATATCGACATCGGTTATGGTTAGTTTTCCATAGCTGCGAAAAACAAACCGGTCTCCGCGACTTTCTGCCACCCAGAACTCTTTGGTCTTGGGTAGATAAAACGCTATGTCCGATTTTCCATCGCCGTTGTAGTCGCCGGTGGCGTTTGACTTAAACCATTGAATTTCATCTTCGGTGTCATAACCTGCAAATTTATTTCCATAGGTCTTAAATATTCTTTTACCGGTATGGTCGCTTTCTACCACTTTCCAGTTTCCCGTTTTAGGATTAAAGAATATCATGTCAGAAATTCCGTCGCCGTCAACGTCGCCTTCAAAATATTTAATAAGTTTCGGGTTGGTCTCAGGGTCAGACGCAAAATAGTTTATCTGTTTTTTCCAGGCAAATCGATGTTCGGCTGGCTGGTAATGAAAAACAGGTGAAGTTGTATTTTTCGAGGAGTGAACGGTTTTTAGAAGTGGTCGGTTGGAATCGGCAGAAATCGTATATTCCATTGTGTATTTCCACAACATGGTTTCACCGAACATTCCTCCATCGTCTTTTCCCATTTCGATTTTATCTAAAAGTTTATCCATCTTCATTATGAAGCCGGGGCCTTTCGATACATAAAAATCTGTTCTGTCTTTTAGATGAAAACGAACATAGAGTTTAGCGGGGTCACCCGTATTCTCATTTGCCGTGTAACGTATCTCTTTCAGGTATAAAATATGATGCGTTGAATATTGCGAATTGTCATAAACAGCGTACATGGAATTTCCATTCAGATCGACACTCTTTGAAAACTGCCAAGAATATGTTTTACTGGTATCGCTCGGTCGATAAATTCTATGATCGATGGTTTCGCCAAAAATGGTTTTTCCGCCGCCAGAACCTTCCACCGTCCAGACGCCTCCGTTTTCTACGTCCGTCAAATTCAATCGTATAAAACTACCGTCTTCAATTTCAGTACGGTATACGCCGTTTTCAGAACCGGCGGCTCCAGAAACTTTTATAAGGCGTTTACCCTGGTAGACAAATGTGTCGCGATAGTCATAATAAATTTCCCCGTTACGAGAACTTCTGGAAATGGCTCCCATACCCAGCGACCACCCCATACCCAGCCAGCCGTCTCC
>JBEQLE010000038.1:9503-37496 GCA_040326155.1 Leptospirales bacterium
CCCCAGATGAGGAATACCCCAGAGACATGCCGGGCATTACACCGGCGCGCCCCGGCGGTAGTTCCAGTTTATATTGAAACGAGACCGCCCCGTAATTGCTGACACTCGGTGGAGCAATAAAATCGGCCCCCGAAAGCGGATCGGCTTTTTGACCAGGGTCAAATAACTTTTGACTGAAATTCGTAGAAGAAGAGAGTAGATCGACTCCGTCGGGCGCGGTTTCTGCCTCTACCGCACCTGCCGCATCTAATGACGTAACATCAATCGTCGCATTTCCCCCGCAAGCGGTGAACAGAAACGATACGAGCAAGGACATAGCGATAGCCTTGGCTCTATTCCTGGCCCGTAATTGATTTAATCTAAGTTTCAAGTGCATTATTCTATTGGTAATTCTAATTTTCTTCAATTACAGCTTCGATGATCTAATGAGCCGACACAAAATAGACGACTCACTAATTTTCAACTTTCGGCTTTTCGAATTTAATAGCGTAACCGCGCTTTTATCGTGTAGTTACGCTCAATAAGCGGAGATTTAAAGAAATTATTCATTCCGTATTGAAGACCGATCGGAGTTTTGGTATCAACAAAAATCTTTTGCCCCGAGACATCGTAAGTGGAGACTCCGTCAAAATCAGAACAAAAGAAAAAACGTTCTGAACCAGAATTAAAACTCATTGAACATGCAGTGTTACTTTGATTATAAATACTGAACATGGTTCCGTCAACCGCTACCGGTGTGGTGTTGGTAAGATCATAAATCTGACCGTACCATTGGTTATCAGAGGTTTTACGCCAGGAGAACATGGCTAAATCACCGTTTGTTTTAAAACTAAAGTCAGCATTGGTTGTCGCGTTGGGTAGATCAAATTCCCCACTCCAGGTGTCGGTATTGCGGTTGTAAATTCTACCAACGTTCCGCCAGTTTGTACCATTATATTTGGAAGGCCAAGTCCATAACACATACTTCTCACCGTAATAAAATGCTATGTTACCATTTATCGCCCAGGTGAGATTTCGAGTATCAAATCTTTGTCTGGCGCCCGGGATACCGGTATTTATATTTACAATTCTGAACGAAGACTGATTTGAAGAATTATTAGTATTCATGTAGTAGTAAGCGATCACCACTTGTCCATTGTAAATACTGGCTGTTGGGTACCATTGAATATGGGCAATATTCGTATCGGTTAATTGAGTTTCGGGCCACTTTATCGTGAAAGGTTTAACATCGTATGCAATTGCATAGACATCATGCCTGGTCGTGTTAGTAAGTCTATCCCATGTGACAACGATCACACCATCCTTTATATATGCATTTGCACGCTGTATATTGAAATTGGCACTTGATTTTATCAAGAAGGGAGCATCATATCCTGCGCCTGCCGTTGACCCCGATATGGACATCAAACGACCGGTAATGGCCTTTAAACCCGAGTTCCACAAAGCAAAAACGGTATCACCGTCGGCGATTAAACTTTTTAACGAAGTCATATTCCCAACGCTGGCAGAAAATTCCACCTCAGGAACGACAACAGGCGGATTCTGGGTTAAATCCAGTCTTCGAGCTCTTAATTCTGTTCCGCTAGTCCAGGTAACGATGGCATTTGTTCCGTTAGCAAATACAGCCGGAGATGTCTGATCACCAGCTGTAACTTCGTTCACGATAAATTCATCGGTAAGCGGGTAGCCGGTCGCCGTATCGATAATACGTGCGCGAATATCTTTATCGACACCCTCAAAAGAGTCCCAGACAACAATCGTTTTGTCTCCATGGACAAAGGATTGCGGTGTCCCGGTGGCGCTCTTGTGAGTATCGTTCAAAGTTATATACAGGTTGGGTTGGGTTTCCACGTTTATAGATGAACCGGTAGCGTTTTGTAAATACGGATTCAAACTTTTTGACAAGTAAGTGTCGTAACCACTTGAGTCGTTCCAGTCATTAGCAAACGTAGAAGAACCGACCCAGTTGGCGACAAGTGGCTCAATTATATAACCCTGACAACCAGGCGAAAGCAAAAAGAGTGAATCAAGCCCGTAAGTACAACCGTTAGGTGACGCCGTGTATAAGTAGTTTGCGTCATCGGGTATGTAAATACCGCTGCTGGTATGAGCCGCGTCGGCGTTCCAGTCTGTTATAAAATTTGTGTCCTGGTTTATTACGACCTTGGTTTCCGTTAGATCGCCTTCTATAAATACTTTTTCATTTATGAGATGATCTTCGGCAAGAGCAGATTGCAGATTTATCGTGTAAATATTTGCAGCCGCAGATACACTACTGATCGTATATGAATTTGCCCCCACCTGAATGGTTGCGCCCTGTTCGTACGCGCCGACAGCAAGGTTGCCGGTACCATTTTCAACCTCAATAAAAGTCGCGCCTGTGGCATAATCGTTAGCGAGATCACCTTTAAATTTTTTAACTTTTTGGTACTCTTCCGGCCAGATTACTTCTCGGTAGGCATTGTTTGGCGTTGTGCGAATGTATAAATCCACCATACCATCAAAACCCGCTCCGGGTAACGAAGATGGCACCTCCAGACAAACTGTAAATTTTTGATCCACATAATTCCAGGCCTGGCCACAATCTGTGGGTATCAAAGTTACAGAGTTTGTATCCGTATGGTGTGCAGCACTATCTGTTCTGGTTATATTATACCAGTTTTCTTTAGCGCCACCAAGTCCAAAACTGACTTCAATATCGAAAGCATTCTCATGGGTAAATGACGAATTAAGTTCTTTTTGGAGGTTATAAGTAAACGTATTATAAATATTGGTAGAACCCAAAATCGTCGGCGATCCAAAACTCGGATTTAAATAACTGGTATCATTCAACGTGACTTCAATATCAACCAAATCGCCAAGAGCGACTTTGCCTAAATACACTGAATTCGTAACAGGGTGAAAAGCCATAAACCCTAACGTCTCATTATTCCAATTTGAATTCAAATTAAACGCGTCGGCTGTTTCGACCAGATTTTTACCAAAATCAATTTGCGCACCAACGATATCGGCAATAGACATGTAGGTAATATCATAGTTATCCCCCGCCCAGACCTTCGAATTTACCCCTGCCACAATGGGAATAATGGGAACAAGTTTGTCTGCATCAAAATATTTAATATTGCCCAAATCATCTAAAGCGTACCTATTAGCATCATAGTATTTACCGTTATCAAGTATGAACCAGAATTTATAGGCAAGATATTCCTCTTCGGTTAAATCACTCATTTTTATTATGCAGGCAGTTATTGCCTTTCCATCAATATCGACACCTGCAACCTCCTCGGGCTGACAAGGAAATGTATTCGAATGCCCATCAATTGATTTTATTGCCTGTGTATACACAACAGGGTTCGGGAGGTTGATCTCATATTCGGTATCGGTATAATCAAATATATAATGACCATATTCAATGCTTATTCCAGAACAAGCAATACGATCCAAGGTTCGCTTCATCGATACACCGGGGTCAACATACGTCGGCGCTACAGGTATGGCACAAGCATCATTTTCAATTTCGTTTTCAACCGTAAAAGCCACCACACGAAGCATCTCACGAATATTCGGGGCAAATATTTTGAGAAGTGCTGTTCTGCCTTTTGCATTTTCTTCAATAATTTTTAGATTATCTCCTGTAAAAGAAGAGCTGAGAACCGAACGATAATTTGAATCGGGCACATGGTTCATTGTGTAATCGACAATATAGATTTTCGGGGTATACCCTTTGGCAATGGCCTGCTCAATTTCAACGGTATTTAAATCGGTTAACTCGATTACATAAGGTCCAAATTCGCTAGAGCCATACACATCAACCGAAAAGACCGAATAGTCCGGGTTTAAAAGAGTAAAGCTTTTCACAGGAATCAACTCACCCTGGGCTGTCTCAAAAAGCAAAGTACAAGTTATATTGGTAAGGTGAACCGGCATATTCACAGAGTGGTTTTTAATATACAATGCGGCGCGTATAGTTCCAGCATTTGCACTAACCTTGGAGTTGGTATCGACTTTCGACCTTTTCTCCTGCCGATATTTTCTGGCGTTGTTTTGCGCTGAATCGCTTTTTACCGATGTGGCTTCGCGATCAATATTATTTTTAAAAGGTCTTGTTTCGAATACTTCTGTTTCGGTATATTTTGAACTGGAATCCGATGCTGTCAACCCCAGGGAAGTCCCGGTTGCTAATGCCGCTGCGGGCCCTCCAACATCTATTCCAAAAGAACTCGTGTTTGATTTACTGCTTTTTTCCGTATACTGTACCGTTTTCGTGGTTAACTCATCCTGGTGAAATTTTTCAGAACCCTCGTTTCTACGGCTTTCCACATCATCCGTAGATATATTTGAAGAGATTTCACTTGTTAGTCCGTTTACATCTTTCAATATTTCAATTTTCATGGTAACGGGCGCTGCAATGTTTGACTCAATTACAGGGTAGTCTGCAATCCAGAAATTGCTCATCATTTTGCCATGTATAATCTCGTCGGTATTCGAAATTCCGTCCCCATCATAGTCGTCGGCGAGCAGTGTGCCGACCGGGCTAATTAGACCAAAAGAGCTGAGTTTCACGACTTGGCCGGGTTCAGATGCGAATAATTCGTGCACGGGAATTATTGCGTCGGTCCCCGTCCCCGTATCTCCCTTGTCTGTGGTATCCACAGTTTTCGTTTTTAGTGAAACGGCTTCTACATTTGCTTTGCCGCCACAGTGTGTAAAAATAATGGATAGTAAAAAAAATACACCCACGAAAAAATACGAAAAGCTTTTTTTTCGATTTAACTCTGTTCTTTTGTTCATAATTCAACCTCTTTAATTTTGAAGTTGAAACATTAAACAAACTTATCTAACAATAAAGATAAGCTTTATGTGCAATTACAATAAACTCCGCAAACAATATGATAAGAAAAAATTCTATCCATTATAGATTAAACTTTTATTCGTTAATTAAATCTTTCAGTACACCATTTAATGTTACAACTTTTTTTTCAAAATCAGAGCATTACTGACTTTGCTGAAGGCGACAAACATTCTTATATTCGTAGAGTCAAATATTTTTTTGTTTTTTTGGGTTTTTTGGGTTTTTTATTTTATTTCCCACTCGTTAATACCCGGTAAAAACATCAGATATAAAAGAAAAATGCGACAACGCGAAATATTGGCAGTAACCTTTTAAACCATTGGCCTACTTCGATTAAACAAATTAAGGAGGTTTTTTACTAATACATTCTTTTAAAATTGCGATACTATATAACTGTATCTGCATATTGCCGTTATGAACAAAAAGAAATTATCGCAACGCATATCTATTTTTTGCACCTATCCATTCGTCTTTTTATATATCTGCACTACCTTGTTTATATTTTTAAACCAACCGGCTTATGCCCAAAAAGATTATGCCGGTGATGTCTACCCGGTTGTTAAAATAAAACAAGGGAAGTTTTATGTATACTACCACAACAACATCGACAGAAAAGGATATAAAAATATTTATTATTCAGACGGCAAAATAATCAAATACGGCGATGAAGTTACCGGCAGGGAATTAAAATTTACAGAGCCGGAGTTACAAGGTATTTACGATGATGAAAATGAACGTTACCTGGCGCAATCTTTTGAAAAAGGTAAAACCCGGTTTGAAGCTTATGTTAAATTCGATGAAAATGGCGACCCCGGAAAAACCCTGTTTCTAGATTATACAATATACGGAGGGACGTTTACTTTTTCACTTGGAAAACCAGCCATCATATTTTCTGCGCCCATTGTATCCAATTTTGTATTATACAAAGAGTCCTTGTATATATTCACAATAAACTTCGCAAATGAACTTTTACTCTATAAATTAAATCTGACAAACCGAAAAATAGAGTATAAAAAACTCGACCCCAGACCCGGTTGGAATACCCACCTTTCCGCCGCTATAATTGGCGATACAATTTTACTTGCCTACCACGCGCCTTCCTTCAGCGTACGCGATAACCGCCCCGGAGTATCCAGAATTTACAATGTCTTTGTGTATACAAATTTGATATTCGGGGAATAAAATCAAAAAAACAAATTGACGATTCATTACTGAACAATAGTGTTTTCAATATATGGGCGTTGCAACAGCAAATTCAAAAAAAAATTTTATTGGCATTAGAAAATTACTTGTGGTTCTATTTTTATTCATCGGCCTCAGCAATATGACTTTCCCAAAAGGAATCTCATGGAAAACAGACTCGAAAGGATATGAATATGCAATGGGTAAAAATAAAACGTCGGGAACTCCGGTTTTCCTCTATTTTTATACAGACTGGTGTTCTGTTTGTAAATCGGTAAAAAGTCAGATCTTTCCCGATCAGGAAGTTCAAAAAGTCTTGCGTGAATTTGTATCTGTTCAAGTCGATGCAGAACAGTCTCAAAACGGTTCCCTTGTTCATAAGTATATGTCTAAACTATATGGCGGCGGCAACTCATTCGGAGTACCCGAACTTTTACTGATAGAACCCAAAACAGGTAGATGGTTTCGCGTGCCCTTTGGCGCATTTTCCTCAGCCGCCCGGTTCACCGCCTATCTGAAAAAATTCCTGAAGGGAGAAATTCCCTACTTTGCATATGACTACGACAAAAATCCAAAAATGACAAACAGGGAAATGGACCGGGGCTCAGGAGGCATTGCAGGATACATTTTCGTCACCGCCGGCTATACTCCCCCCAACCCCGAATTGGCAAGCATGGTAAAAAACGGATTCTCAAACAATGTCTGGAGCTTTGATGCCGGACTGCTCGCACACTACTATCGAGGCATAGCCGGTGAAATGTACCTGAGCCAGATTGTCGACGGAACCGACTTAAACATTTCATGGAGATTCGCAGCGGGGTTCAACTTTCTCGACCTGAAAAAATTTCAAGGTTTCTGGATGACCGGTTTTGGCATAGACGGAATCGGCCTGAGTTTTCAACCCGACCGCCGGTTTTTATACATGGACCTCGATTTTGTAATATTCTACAAACTGAAAATCACCACGGGCGTAAAAATCTATCGTTTATCAGACACATTTGTATTCAATCAACCCATGTGGACTATTTCATTAGGGTATTCCCTTTTTTAAGAAGAATTAAAATGCGGGGGGACGCCCCCCCCGTGTTACCATAAAAAACAGCTAATGAATTCTTTGTTGCAATCGGACTAACGAGCGCCTGCTTTTTGCAGCAGTTTAATAATTTTTTTATGCTTCATCTCTATGGCAATCGCCAGAGCGGTTTGTCCTTTGTTATCTTTCAAATTTAAGTCGGCTCCGTTATCAATCATAATTTTGACAATTTTAACGTTATCCCACATGGAGGCTAAGATCAACACACTCCAGCCATTCTCATCTTGCGCATTTATATCGGCGCCTTCTTGAATTAAAAACTTCACCATCTGAAATTGACTTTCAGAAGCGGCAAACATGAGCGCGGTTCCTCCGCCTTCCACTCTGGTGTTCACATCGACGCCATTTTTAATAAGAGATTTTACTTCTTCAATATTCCCCGTTTTGGCTGCTTGCATGAATTTCCCTGTTAAATCTTCTCCAGCTTCTACAGCAAACCCAGAGAACAACATTACAAAACATACCAACGGCATTACATTTATTTTCTTCATACTACAATATACAAAAATTCTAATCGACGGCGACCCAGGCGCAATTAAATCAAGGGTTTTTATGCAGTTGCTCAAGGCGACCTAAAGTGCGAGTGTACTCTTTTTCTTTGCACAACGCTATGCCTTTTTCTAAATATTGCTCATTATTACCAGGGTGCAAAAGTGCGGCGTCATAAAACGTTAAGGCTCTCTCCCATTGGTTGGGAGATTGTTCATACCACTGAACTGTTTCTTCTATTTTTTTTCGCGCGAGTTCAAGCTTTTGATTTTTCTCATACACTTTTGCCTGCGCACGCAAGGCATACCCTTGAATTAAACCGTATTTTTTTCCGAGCTTTTTCAAGGATGCAAGAGAAGCCAGTCGAATTTTGTCCGCTTTTTTTTGTTCAAGCAGACCTTCTTTTTCTGCCAGATCAAGAGCCAAAATAATGTGGTAATAACCGGCGTGGCAATGCGGCACGATAGAATTGAGTTTATTTAGTTGTTCAAACAGCTCAAGGGCGTATGGTAAGGTATCTTTAGCTCTATCTTCTTCAATAAGTATTATGCATATATAACGAAGGCATGCAGTATAAGAAGCCATGTCTTTTGAAGCTAAGCTGATGGCCCTTCCTTCATTAATGACTGTAACACAAGCGTCAGCTTCTTTCAAATTTAAAATATAGGAAAACAGCGGGCCAGTAGCGAGTGTCCACCCTTGAAACTGCTTGGCATTTTCTGCGAACGCTATTTTCGCTGTCGCAACATTGTTTTCCAACCCTTCTTTTATGTTACCAAGATACAATTGAGCTCCAGTGATGGTACCCATAGTTACTAGTTTTTCCCAGGTTTCGCCATATTTTTGAAACAAAGGTAGAGCCTTGTTTAATTTCTCAAGCCATACCTGTGGTTTATTTCTAAACATTTCTACGGACGCTGTTCGTTGTAAATAGACAGCCTCCGTAATCGGGTCTCCCGAATTTTCAGCCAACAGACGACTTTTTGAAATATTCTTATCTACAAGAGAGTACAACCCTAATGCTCCATAAATTAGAGACAAAGCAGCGTAAGATCTGCCAGCATATTTGTCATCATTCAAACGGTCAGATAAATTCACCATTACCATGTTTGCCCAACCGTATTTTTCAACCTCTGAAAAAAAGTATATCTTCGCAAGAGACTCCATAATATCAACCCGGCGTTTTATTATATTTGCCTTATTTTTAGAAGCCTTCAAAGGAAAAAAGGGCGTCACCGTTAATGAAAATCTTTTAAAAAGTTGTCCTGCCGTCCGAAGGGTCGCTATAGCCCGCCCTTTAGGAACTTTAGCCCCGAGATAAGAGAGCGCTTTTTCAAGGTGAAGCATAGCCAGATCTGTATCGCCTTGTTCCTGGAAAGCTTGACCAAGACCGATATTCGTTTTTACCAATTGTCGTTGATCTTTGACCATTTCTAACGGCTCTTGAAAAATGTCAATAGCTTCGGCAAAATTTCCAGATTGTCGGTATACATGCCCTAATTCTATTTTTACATCATATAATAAGTCACGGTGTTCGTTTGTTTTTTCAATTAAATCTACTATATTTTGATAATGGTAAATGGCATCGGCATTGGAATATAATTCTGCCGCATTGCGCGCAGCCGCAAGGCTATACTCTATCGATTTTTCACTGTTTTTTGCATGAAAAAAGTGGTAAGCCAGATGATCAATATTTTCTTTAATCTTTTCTTCACCCAGGCTTTCCAGGTAAATTGCCAGCCGGTTATGTAAAGCCTCTCTGGTCGCACTCAACATAGAGTTGTACGTAACATCGCGTATTAACACATGTTTAAAAAAGTAAGAAAGCGGTTCGTTTGATTCCATCAAGGTAAAATCTTTCTTTTCGAGGTGGGCAAGAAAAGTTGGTAATTCATCTTCTAACTCATTCGGTGTAATATGAGACAATAAATTATAAGCAAATAATCTGCCAATTACCGAAGCATTTTTAAGAACCTCTTTTTCCGATTCACCCAGCCTGTCTATACGAGAAAGTAAAACCCCCTGTAAACTGTCGGGTATTTCAATTTCCCGGCCTTTTTGTTCAAGTTTATTACTTCCATTGTCTCCTGGAACCAATATCCCTTGCTCTTTCAAAGAATAAACGATAGACTCCAGAAAAAAAGGATTACCGCTGGCTCTGGTCAATATTTCCTTTTCAAGTTTATCAGATCCGGAACTATTTCCCGTAATATTCATTTTCAGCCGCAGGTATTCTTTCGCATCCGGCTCTGAGAATTCTTCTAAAGACAGCTGTTCGTATTTATCATTTTGATCCAAATGATAAATAGGACCCTCAGGGCGTGAAACGAGCAACAACATCAGTCCGGGTATGGCAAGTTGTATTAAATAATGAACCAGGTTTTCAGAGGCTTCATCGATCCAGTGATAGTCCTCAAAAAGCAGTACCTCTTTACTTTCAGTAGTCAGCTGTTTTATAATCTTCCCGGTAATCTCAAATATCTGTTCACTTCTTTTTTTCGGATCCATACCTGAAATAAAAGAATCTTCTTCTACCGTTTCACCGGCAAGTCGAGCAAACGCTGCTGCCCAGATGTCAGGAACATCCGAAAGCGTCGCCAGGACCTCACCTATTTTTTGAAGCACTGTTTCTGTACTATCTGCTTCTTTAATATTAAATATTTTATACCATATGGGTCTCCATGTGTAATATGGAGTAAATTTTTCATAGGAGTAGCAGATTCCGGTAAGAATATCGAAATTCTCCGATCGGGCTTCCATTAGAAAATCGTAAGTTAAACGAGTTTTTCCAACGCCTGCATCGCCGACAAGCCCAACGGTAGAGCTGCCGTTTACAGATTTATCCAGATGTGTTTTTAACCAGGCAAGTTCTGTTTTACGACCCACCAATGCACTATGGTCGACAGTTTCCGAAGTTGTTTCTGTCTCTCCCTGTATGGAATAAGCCTTGATATCTGTGGAAATTCCTTTCAGACTTACACCTTCGAGTTCTTTATAGGCAAAGGTTTTCGGCAGGGCGCGAGCGGTTTTTTCGTTAACAACAATTTGTCCTTCGGCCGGGTGCTGCATAAGCCGTGCGCTGAGGTTCACCGACTCGCCAAGTACCGAATACCCTTTGCGTCGTTTTGAACCGACATCGCCAGCATAAAGCGGTCCTGTAGATATCCCGACATTCAGGTTTTTAATAAAAGAAAATTGCGAACGCGTCTCGATTAAACGTAGCGCGAACCGAACGGCCATCGCCTCTTTTTTCTCTTGCGCAATCGGAGCGCCAAACAAAATCAAAAAGACATTACCTTTATCCGTAAAATCTGTTTGAATCAATGTCCCGCCATAATTATCGCATAGTTTCCTCGTATGTGAATAAAAGGAGTTCAGAAGATCGATAGAATTTTTTATGTTTTTTGAATAATCCAGACCATCGAGCTGGAGAAAAACTGTTGTCACATCCCGAAATTCCCCGATATAACTGTGTTGTCCGGTGTTTATCTTTTCAATCAGAACCGGGGAGACAAATTTAGCGCACTTTTTTAAAAAAAGTTCTTCGTTTTCGATTGTTTCTATCGCCTTTAATGGAGGAACTTTCACCTCGGTATTAAGTTCATGTAATATATAATTATTTCCATTTTGTTCTGTTCGCCCTTGTTCAGCAATCGCATCGGCAACCTCGGGAGCAAGTATAATTTCACCGGGGTTCGCAAATGCCTCGGCTTGAACAGCTCTATCGATTGCAGATCCCAGCAAAGCCACTTGATAAAATGTCTTGTCATCGCCTAAAAGAACCTGGTAAAAATCACCGTAAGAGAGGGCAAATTTTGACTGAATACTGTTATTCTCATATTTTAATCCTGAGTTTTTCAGGGCATTTTTCATTTCAATGGCGCAGGCGCATATTATTAGGTTAAGATCAACTTCGTTGTCATTTTCTTCGAAAGCGGCAAGAGCTGAGTCACCGGCAAATTGATATACCGACCCCCCGTACCGATAAATGATATCGATCATCAGGCCATAATAGCTCGTCATTATTTCATGAAGTTTTTCAGCTCCTCTCGGTCCCGACTCGGCAAGAGATCTGGTTAGTCCAGTAAATTGAACCAGGTCGAAAAAAAGAACTCCTCCGCGAAAATTCTCTGTTCTTTTTAACTTGCTTTTTGATTCAGCCAGTTGCTTTATTACACTTCCTGGAATGTAATACCTGATATTATTTTTATCATCTTGTTTATCATTATTCACGAATCACCCACCTAATAAATCTGTATTCAACCATTGTGTTTATTTCATAGAAATAAATATTTACATTTTTTATTTTTATACAATACACGGCAAAGTTGTAAAAACAAAACCTGTAACAATGATAATTTTTAATGAAGGTATTGTCAATAATTAAACCGATTATACAAAGTTTTATAACGTGAGAGGGGAATTGTAAAAAGAGGGGTAACCCTTGAATTACCCCTCCCCTTGTTTATTTTTTTGTTACTACTAGAAAAACGATGGTCTCATTTTCTTCCGTAAACGTTTTTAAATCGAGAATTTCTTCACGATCAATGCCGTTTACCAATTCAGCCATTTCACCTTCACTGCGATTGATCAAACGCCAGTCCATAAAAGACTCCATAAACCCAATGCAGGAATGATTATGTTTGAAGTTACCAATAACAAGAGTTCCACCCGGTTTTAAACTTTTAAAAAGACTTTCACTCAGACGCGCTGCAACTCGTTCACTCAGATAATCGTATAGCCCTGATGCGTATATAAAATCATACGATTGCAATACTTCTCTTCCCATTATTAACTTTCTAATATTCATGCATAATGTATCAATCTCCCCGTTCGGATAGCGCTGCTCAATAAAGTCGAGACTCTCCTGATCTTGATCTAGAGCCGTATAAACTCCCAATTTCCCATTTTGAAATGCCAGCGATTTGTCTGCTTCACGAAGATGTCCACAGGCAACAGATAAAATGTCGGGTTTGTCTACTTCTAAAGCCTTTTCGTCAATTAATTTTGCCACATAATCACGTCGAAAACGGACCGCCCGGCTCGATGGATATTCAATAATAACATCGTAAATAGCTTTGCCCATTGGCGAGGCATTTTGCAGGTCATATTCAATCGATGAAGATTCATATATATAATCAATCATTACTGCGTCACCCGCGTAACCACGCGGTTTTTCCAGACACCGTTTTGTCATGGGTTCTGTTTTTACGATTTCAAATATCGGGTGTTCTAGTAAATGCTGCGTAGTAAATGTATTCCACTGTTCAGGTTCCATCGTCTGGTAAACATCCCAAAGTCCGCGTATCAAATCTCCTACAACTATCTCTAATTTTTCATTATCAGGAGAAGTATTATGGGTTGCCCCGTTGTTTAAAACAAGATTTATACCTGAAGAATAAAGTTGATCTAATGCCGTGTTTAGAACACCTTCCCACTTGAGTTCATTCCAATGAAAACTGGTTCGCTCTCCAGCGTTTTCACTTTGTTCTATGTCTAATTGCACTTTATTACTTATATCCATTGTTTGCATCTGCTCTCTTCCTTTTAGAATTTATTTTGTATCTTGATATAGCCCGAATTTTAAGTGTTGTAAATAGGATGAATACCCTATTTACAAGCGATAATAAAGAAAAAGAAATTTCAATATGGAAAACCGGAGGAAGATTTCGGAGATTGGGGGGTCGCGAAGAACGCGTAGCGTTCGAAGCGAGGGGGGCCAGATATTTTGTTGGAACGCGATTTATCGCGTTCCTTTTATTCTAAAGATCTTAATTTAGCCAGATATCTTTCGTCGGTGTCGCAGATCTGCGACACTGTATAGAAAATTCACCCCCCCTCCATTTTCATTTCATAAAACTCAACTTTCGCCGCTGCTTGCCCATGTAGCGCATTCGGGTCCCAGCCGTTCTATGGCGACTTTTTCAAACGCTTCTACTTCTTCAGAACTAAGAGTGTCTACCCATCGATTGTTTTCTCCTTTATGAATAAAGTTTTTCGCTCCGCCTTCCCAGAATTCGTCGCCGCCGATTACGAGTTTATCGGCATTTTTTTTCATGTAGTCGAAAGTGCAATGTTCGACGATTGTGTCGATGTTTAATCCTTCTTTTTCAATACCCAGGAATTCAGCTGTGTTTAAGGTTTCGCCTTTTAAATCTTTCTTTAGATCATTAAAATGCATTAGACGAACATTGGGTAAATGCCGTACATTCCACCAGCTTTTTATATGGTCAAAATAAGAGTTAAATACTGCCCCGTCGGTTTCCATCCATTCGCGATAAAACTCATGCGCGCTGCCTTTCGGTCTTTCAATGACCGACCATTCGGGTTCCGGGTTTGAATTTAATAAACCGTACAGACCATCGCTCATGTGAATCCAGTGATTATAAAAACTCCAAATCGCGTCACGTCCGTCTCGGACAATACATATGTATTTTGCCTTTGGATTCAAATTAAGCGCGTCTGCCGGAAGGTGGGTTTTAATATACCGCTGATTTTCTTGCGCTTCGAGGCCCGCCAGAATATCTTTAATCGGAAACGGTCTACAATCAAGCCAGGGCGACATGCCATGCAAGTCTACTTCTTCGGACCCATTATGCACTATTTGCGAGGCAATCTGTTGCATCCATGTTGTTCCTGACTTTGCCCAGGTGGCAATAACTAGATCGCCGTCTCGATATTTGAAATCGTCCCAATATCGCGAATCAAAAAAGTGGTTGTATAGCTCCCGTGTTTTTTTCGGGTACTCTGTTGCTGTGTTTGTATTCATATTTTCTCCTTTCATCTTTTAAAATATGTTTTGTCATAATGTTGATATTGGTAATTCAGAACAACCCCTTTGGTCTTCTTACCGACTCAAACATCACGCATATTCTACCCTGAAACGAAATTCATGTCCATAGGATGAATATCCTATAAGGGGCAAGTCTGCCCCTCGTTTTGGCTTTTATATAAGGTCACACTGAGACCTTATATAAAGAGCCTCCACTACCCCGACGTATCTTATTCGTTTTGTAACCAGCTCAGCGATAATAAATGAAAAAAATAGTTATAAAGAAGGAAGAAATTTCGACAGGATTAACATGATTTACAGGATTTAAAGAGAAGATAATACCACGGAGCGAGGCGGTAAAAACCACGTTTTTGACGGCAAATTAATTCATACAATAATCGAACGAAGAAACACAAAAAAACCGCAGGATTTTTTTGTGACCTAAAAGATGGAATATTTAATTTGAACACAATCTTTTCTCAAATCATGTTAATCCTGTAAATCCTGTCTGTTTCTCTTCTTTTCCTGCAATTCCTGCTTTCCATATAAACAAAAGCCGTACTCGATTGACATTTTCTGGGACCGCAGAAACTGCCTGGTAATGTCAATAAAAAATAGATAAATTAAGGGGTAACTTATCAATCGCAATGGAAGGCATTCGGAGATTGGGGGGCCAGTTATTTTCATACTCCGTACCAACTGGTACGAAGCGTGATGGAGAGAAAAATTCTCGCCCCCCCTTTACATTTTATAAAACTTAAAGTTCGCCGGTGGCGGCCCAATTGGCGCACTCTGCCCCAAGGCGTTCTAAAGCGATTTTTTCATAATTTTCTTTTTCTGCAGGAGTAAGAGCCTCTTTCCACTGACCGTTTACTCCTTTATTCATGAAATTATGCGCCCCACCTTGCCAGCTTTCGTCGCCGCCAAGAACTAATTTGTTTGCATTACTTTTCATGTAGTCGAAGGTGCAGTGTTCGACAATTGTGTCGATGTTTAGCCCGTCTTTCTCGATTCCCAGAAAATCTGCGATTTTTAAAATTTCGCCTTTTAAATCTTTCTTTAGATCGTTAAAGTGCAATACTTTAACATTGGGCAAATGACGAACATTCCACCAGCTTTTAATATGATCAAAATAAGAGGTAAATGTCTTCGCATCATTTTCCATCCATTCGTTGAAAAACTTGTGGGCTCCGTCTCTAGGTTTTTCAACGATCGGCCAATCTGGTTCAATATTTGAATTCAATATGCCGTAGAGGTCATCGTTCATACGATTCAAGTGGTTGTAGTAACTCCAGATGGCGTCGCGTCCGTCCCGAACAATGCAAATGTATTTTAATTTTGGATTCAATCCAAGAGCGTCCACCGGTAAGTGGCATTTTATAAATCGCTGATGTTCTTGCGCTTCAAGCCCTGCAAGAATATGTTCGATTGGAAACGGTCTGCATTCCAACCAGGGTGACATAGCGTGCAAATCATAATCTTCCGAGCCGTTAAATACCAACTGGGCTGTAATTTGTTGCACCCATGTTGTTCCCGACTTTGCCCAGGGGACAATAATCAAATCGCCGTCTCGAGGTTTAAAATTATCCCAATGTTTGGAATTAAAAAAATGGTTGTAAATTTCCCGTGTTTTTTTCGGATACTCTATTGTTGTGTTTGAACTCATGTTCTCTCCTTTTTGTTTTTTTTACTTTTAAATATCTTTCATTTTTTATATAAAAATCATAATTTACACGCCTAGATTCCAAAACCCATCTCCAGCCTATTAAATTAATGAAATATATACATCAGTTCTTTAATTTTCAGTAATACATTCTTAATAAAAGAGTCTTTTTTGTGTCGTACAACATCCATCATTATTCTACACGGGTCCATATAGATTTGATAAATTCGCTTGTAAAGTGAAATATTTTTTGTCATCTTCACTTTACGCCCTTTACGCAGAAACCACTTTCATCTCTTTTTAGAACCAGTCTATTTCTGGCTTAGAATTATAAAATCGCATCTATAGGATGTCTATCCTATAGACTTTAAATGAAAATGATATAAGGTTCTTAAGAATCGATGTGGAATTTAACATCGGTTTGAACAAGTTACAAATTCATTTGTAGCTTATCTATTTTCTAAAAAGGAGAAAAAAATGGGAATATTAGAAGGAAAGGTAATTATTATCACAGGAGCGACTTCGGGTATTGGCGAAGCTACGGCTGAAGAAGCAGCTAGTGAAGGGGCAAAAGTTGTTCTGGCTGGACGCAGAACCGAAAAAGGTGAGGCCATTGTGGAGCGAATTAAAAAGAAAGGTCAAAATGCTACTTTTATAGCCACAGATGTTACAAAAGAAGAGGATATAAAAAACCTGGTTGAACAGACAGTGAAACTTCACGGCAAACTGGATGGGGCGTTCAACAACGCTGGGATTCTAAGCGGGATGTCAACGGTCGACACATGCGAATTTGAACAATTTGATAATCAACTAAAAGTAAACCTGTACTCGGTTTTTCACTGCATGAAATATCAGGTCACCGCAATGAAAAGTAATGCCGGGGGTTCCATTTTAAATTGCGGTTCCATTGCATCGATTGTTGCAGCTCCGGCATTTAGTCCGTATGTGGTTTCAAAGTTCGGGGTTAAAGGGTTAACCAAAGCGACCTCGCTTGACCATGCTGCAGACAATATTCGCGTAAATTCAATTTGTCCCGGGCCCATCGAAACTGAAATCTGGAACCCTGACGAAGTAGGAGCAGACTTGTTGAAAGTTTTTGGGGATGCAACTCCCATGAAAAGATACGCTCAACCCGGCGAAATTGCAAAGCCCGCTGTGTTTTTACTATCTGATGGGGCTAGTTACATAACCGGTACGGAATTAATTGTAGACGGTGGTTATACCGCTCAATAGGGAAAAAGCTGTTTTGCCGGGTTTTCATGCAAGAAACCCGGCAAAACAATTCGCTTTGTTCCCGGTCAGTTTAAAATTTGTATAGCTATAAAAATTTAAGATAAATAAAAAAACCAAAATAAATTGACATGTCATACGTAATAATCGCCATGTATATTAAATATCATGCGTTATTTATTTGTTATATTCATCTGCCTGGGGCTTGCAGGTTCAGTTTATACGCAACCGGGTAGAAACAATGAAGGGCAAATTACGCAAAGGAAGAATCTCTAATAAAAAAGAAACATATATTTCAATACAAGTGAGGGTACAATAATGAAATTAACGGAATAAACAATGAACAAAATATCCATAGTAGAAGACAACACACAAGTAGGCAAACGAGTATCGGCTCTAATCGAAAGAACCCCGGACCTGGAGTTTATTAAATGGTATACAAGCGCCGAATCTGCTCTCGAAGAGTTACCGGCAACGGATACTGAAATTATAATTCTCGATATCGGGCTGCCGGGAATGTCCGGAATTGACGCTATTGCAAAATTCAAGGCGAAAAATAGTGAATTGAAAATTATAATGTTCACCGTATTTGAAGATGAAGAAATTATATTGGCGGCCATCGAACAGGGAGCCAACGGCTATCTTCTGAAAGATACCATCGAAGAATTATTCTTAATGGAAATTAAAGTAGTGTCGCTTGGAGGCGCTCCTTTAACCCCGAGAGTAGCCGCTAAAATTATCAAAGAGTACCAACCCAAAGTACTCAACGCAGACGGTAAATCGAAGAAGGAAAATAGAGAAAATTCAAATGCAGTAATGGAACTCTCGGTGCGTGAATGCGAAGTTTTAACGCTTATATCGTTGGGATATTCTTACGCCGATGTTGCCGAAGATATCGATATCAGTATACACACCGTCAGGCGTCACATTGAAAGCATTTACAGAAAACTCGATGTACACAATAAAACCCAGGCTATAGAAATGGGCAGGCGATTAGGCATACTTGGTGATTAAAGAATTAAAGCATTTTTGTTTACTTCAGCTTTTGTATGATATCAATTAATTTTTGATTTTGCTGCAGACCTTTGCCGCCGACGCTATATTCCGGTTTAATCGATTCCAGAAAATACATATCGATTTCACCTTTGTTCTTTGCCGCAATGCGACCTCTGTAAGTGCAGACAAAATAGTCTTTAATTAGTTCATATGTAGCAGAACTGATATTCACTTTGGCCGGTTCTCCCGAAGACTCCATTCTGCTGGCTGTATTTACAGCGTCGCCCCAGATGTCATAGGCGAATTTTTTCTTACCAACGACCCCGGCGACAACTGGTCCGGTATGAATGCCCAGTCTTAACTCCCAGAAAGACTCTCCATTTTTCTTTTTTTCTTTTCCTGTTTCTACCATAAACCGTTGCAATTCAAGAGCCGCCAATGCAATTTCTATTTGATGAGTATTATTACTTTGCGGAATTCCGCCGGCGCACATATAAGCATCGCCAATTGTTTTAATTTTTTCAAGATTGTATTTATCAACCAATCCATCAAAATGATTGAAGCAAAAATCCAGTTCCTGGATTAATTCTTCCGGACTCTTTTTTTCGGCAACCATCGTAAAACCTTTAAAATCAGTAAACATAACAGAAACCGATTCATAACCACGCGGCGCCGCTCGTCCGTCTTCTTTTAATTCATCTGCAATACTGACGGGAAGAATATTCAATAATAGTTCATCCGATTTTTTTCTACTGGCCTCCAGATCTTTGGTCCGTTCTGTCACCCGCACTTCTAAAAGATCTCTCTCTTTTTGCAGCTCTTCATATGCCTGCGCATTAGAAAGAGAGATACCTGCAAGCGAGCTAAATGCCGCCAGCAAATCTTCATTTTCCTTTGAAAATTCACTGCCGTCTAATTTATTTAAAACCTGAATGGCGCCTATAATATTACCGCGTGGGTCATTCACCACCATACACAAAATTGATTTTGTACGGTATCCTGATTTCACATCAAAATCTTTATTAAAACGATCATCCTCATATGCATCCGGAATATTGACCGTTTTCCCGGTCTTGGCAGTATGTCCGGCTATTCCATGACCAAGGGGAATTCTAATTTCAGAAGTACCTTGAGCAACTTTAGACCAGATTTCATCTTTATCCATATCAATCATAAAAAGAGTAGATCGGTCGGCGCTCATAACCTGGGTAACGCTTTGCATAATCAATACAAGTAGATTGTCCAATCCCTTTTCTGCCATAATCGATCTGGCCGAATCCATAAGCATAGAAAGATTAAGCGTTCTCTGGTTCAGGTTTTCGAGCACATTAAGCTTCATGCGTAGAGAGCCATCTTTGTTAACTTCGACGCCTGGAACTTTGTCAGCTTGTACATTGCCCTGCAACTCTACATATGTATTGGATAAAGATTTGTCCATTATTATCTAATTTCGGTACTTTCTATGGTTAAAGTAAACTTTTATTAGCGAATAAGATTGAAATATGGCTGTCTGTGACCTTGTATTCACATTCACAGAAAAAAGGTTCCCTTTTAAAGCAATTTCTATTCAAATCCGAATTTCGCTTTAATCTGTTCGGGAATTCTTACCGGTCTTCTACTTTCGATATTCATAAATATTGCTAAAAATTTAGCTTTGGATACCAACTCTTTACTGTTTGTACTATACATTTCTTGTTTGACGGAAACCCTTGTTTTACTGATAATAGAATCCACCCATGTAATGATATGGGCTACATCAGGATGAAACATCTCTTTTACAAAATCAAGTTCCGCTTTGTAAATTACCGGCCCAATTCCTTCATTTCTTAAAGATAAAAACAGGTCTTGCCCTACAGCGTCAATGCGAGCTTCACTGTAATAGCTTAAGTAATTTGCGTAATTTACATGTCCGTTCACATCCATCTCTTCCCATCTAATGCTGATATTTGTAGTAGAGTATGGTGTGTCACCGAGTTGTGCTTTATATTTTTCTTTTAACTTGTCCATTGCAATACCTCACTTTAAATGGAATATTTAACAGATTCAATTTTCTGAACCAACTGTTTTACTTTTATTTCAATAAGATCGCGAACCTTTCGAAATTCTACAGTATCCATATTACGGGGATCGGGAATATCCCAGTCGAGACGATGGATGGCTGGTATAAAAGGACATTTGTCACCGCAGCCCATGGTAACCACATATTCAAATTGCATATTAGAATACTCAGAAGTCGCTTTCGATGTATGAGCAGAAAGGTCATAGCGCAATTCGGCCATGGCCACAACAGCCTTGGGGTTTAATTTACCAGAAGGTTTCGACCCGGCGCTATACGCGTCTACCTTATTGTTTCCATGAATTTTTGCAAACGCCTGGGCCATCTGACTTCGGTTTGAATTTTCAATACACACAAATAAAATATTTTTCATTGTTACCGCCAAATATCAAATAAAAACCATGCGCCTCGCTGGCAAGATTTTTCCTTCTTATTAACAGCGACAGTATCAGATGCGAACATAAAAATTGTTTGCCATATAAATTTATCGTATCTATATTATAAATAGTAAAGATCGTATTCAAGGAAATAATAATGAAAGAATTTTCTTTAAAAACTGTAATATACAAAGTAACCATCGTTCATACAATAACATATTTTTTTATGGGACTTGCAGCGTTCACAGGCCTTAATTATACTGCTAAATACGCAGACCCTGCCATTGCAAATTTAATGAGACCAACGGATGATCCTTTAGTGGCTCTTGGACCGGCTTTACAAATCTTCCGTGGCGTTCTATTTGGCCTGGTTTCATATAATGTATCTGCCAGAAGTCATTCTACAGTCGCTCTTACTGGCATACCTGTCGTATTACTGGCTAAACAATCCACAAAAGAAATGGATGAGCTGGGTTTTTGGAATAATTTTTGTACTGACTATTTTCATGTCCGTTATGGGCTTCTTAGCATATAGTGGTCTTATAGTTATGCCTTCGTAAATATAAGTTACGCTTCACTAAATGTTTCTACTAAATTTCTACCGTTATTTTTTGCGTTGTAAAGAGCTTTATCTGCTTTATCCATCAAAGTGATCATAGAAGTTTCTTCCTCACTATTTTGAGTTACACCGAAACTGGCGGTCATATGAATGGAATTGGAAAATTCATTGTTTTCTATGGCCCACCTTATTCGTTCGGCGTGTTTGCGAGCTCCAGTTAAATCTGTTTCAGGAAGAACAATAAGAAATTCCTCTCCACCCCAACGGGCAGTATAATCAGCCATGCGAGTACTGGATTGAATTATAGTTGCAACCTCAGTCAAAATAATATCTCCCACTTGATGACCCATTGTGTCATTTATTTTCTTGAAGTGATCTATATCGATCAGTATTATTGCGAATGGTTTTTTATACCTGGCGGTGTAAGACATACAACTTTCAATTTTCTCGTTAATCCAGCGACGATTATGCATATTAGTTAAAGGATCTGTTATAGAAGCTTGTACCAATTTCTGTTTTAGAATTTCGATCTTCCCAAAGAGTAATCCAAATATAATGGCAACCAGAATTGGTGCGGTATAATTTGTTACCGCAAAGGGAATTTTCATTAAAAAATAAAATTGAGAAGTTGCTGTAATGGCTACAAAAATAACGGATAAGCTAATATATTTTAAGTATATGAGTATCGTTTTAGTGTTCATAGTAATCTCGTGCTTGCATAATATAACATTTATCTTATTAGTAATCACTTTTCTATTTTATGTCAATCGCTTTTATACATCACAATAAATTACCTTTTCATCGCATTCAATTGGAATTTGTATCACCCGACAACAGTTTTTTCAGTTTAACCGAAAACAGTTCGGTAATACTAAATGGTCATTCATATCAAATTGTTTTTATTACTTGTAATTGAATAAGCTCCCTTATTTTAATCCCGATCTTGATGACATTGAAAATCCACCCAAAACAATTTTAGAGGTCGTAGGATTTTTTTGAATAATATACCACGGAGCGAGTTTTCAAATGAGAATCGAACGAAGTAATTATAGTACCACGAAGCTGTCGAAAAAAATGACATTTTTTTCGAAATAACTTTAAAAGTATATCGAACGTAGCTGCATAAAAAAACCGCAGGATTTTTTTATGAAACAAACGAAAACCGAAGGATTTTTTTGTGAATAAAATTCCACAAAACAAGTTGCCAAAAACCACATTTTTTGGCAACAAAATACTTCAAACTATTATCGAACGAAGTAATTATAGTACCACGAAGCTGTCGAAAAAAAATGACACTTTTTTTTCGAAATAACTTTAAAAATATATCGAACGTAGCTGCATAAAAAAACCGCAGGATTTTTTTATGAAACAAACGAAAACCGCAGGATTTTTTTGTGCAAATATAATACCACGGAGCAGTCGAAAAAAAACCACGCTTTTTTTTCGAAAAAAACTTCAAACGAAGGTCGAACGGAGGAACACAAAAAAACCAAAGGATTTTTTTGTACACTAATGTAGAAAATAGATTGTAGTATGCATTCTTCTATGAATAGTGCCGTATGGAACTCTTAACTGCAAACTTAGCAATTGTAATGATTGTTATAGCTATTATTGTCATGGTGCTGTTTTTCTACTTCGTACCACTGGGGTTATGGATATCCGCTCTCGCAAGCGGTGTTTTTGTCAATATTTTTTCACTGATTGGCATGAGACTACGAAAAATTCCACCCAAATTGATTGTCGAACCGTTAATTTCAGCCACGAAGGCCGGAATACCTTTAGAACGAGACCAGCTCGAAAGCCACTATATGGCCGGTGGGCATGTCGAACGCGTGGTAATCGCCCTCATTACAGCCGACAAGGCAAATATTAAGCTGACCTTTGAACGAGCAGCCGCGATAGATTTGGCCGGACGTAATGTACTTGAAGCGGTGCAGATGTCGGTTCTACCTAAAGTAATTAACACCCCGATAGTAGCTGCGGTTGCCAAAGACGGTATTCAACTGCGAGCTCTTACGCGAGTAACGGTAAGAACAAACCTGGACCGTCTGGTCGGGGGCGCTACCGAAGAGACGATTATCGCCAGAGTCGGTGAGGGAATTGTAAGCTCCATTGGTTCGGCTACCAAACACAATGCGGTGCTTGAAAATCCTGATCTTATATCTAAAGCTGTGTTGAGCAAAGGGCTTGATGCGGGAACTGCGTTTGAAATTTTATCAATCGATATTGCAGACGTTGACGTTGGAGAAAATATTGGTGCCAAATTGCAATCTGACCAGGCTGAAACAGATAAGCGCGTTGCCCAGGCGAAAGCCGAAGAACGGCGCGCGATGGCTGTTGCCCAGGAGCAGGAATTTCGGGCCAAAGTTGTCGAAATGGAAGCCAAGCTCAAAGAAGCCGAAGCCAAAATACCTTTGGCGATGGCATCAGCATTTGAAAAAGGCAACCTTGGTATTATGGATTATTACCGAATGAAAAATATCGAAGCCGATACTGATATGAGAGATTCCATCTCACAATCGGGAAAACCAGGCACAAAAAAAAGCGACCCAACAAGAAACAAGGATAAGTAACCTTGGACAATATTGTTAAACTGCTTATAGCCGTCGCGGTTATAAGATTTATATACAAGCTAGTCGTCTCCCGCGCACAACCAAAAGCGGGAGGCGAAAGCAGTACAGCCTCATCCTCACCCCCACAAGAAAAAAGTAAAGGGTGGCTTGAAGAGGTTGCAGAAAAATTCAAGGAAGAGTTTAAAGAACAATTTGAACCTGAAGTAGTGCCAACGCGAAAACCGGCCACTCAAGAGCAAGCGCCGGTCTCAAAAACAGTGCGAACTAATTTTGATACTAATGGAAAAACTGAAACCAGTCATAAAATAGATACACGAGACTTGAAATATCAGGCAATAGAAGTTGAAGTAAACACAACCGGCGGTTTAGATTCTATAATGGAAAATTACACAACAGAACAAAAAATGATAATTTTTCAAGCTTTAATGGAAAAACCTTCTGATTCGAATCGATAACAATAAAGCCTAAAAATTGATTATATTTAATCAGGCGGGGCGATTAAATGTTTTCGAATATCGTCAGGACTTTGAATTAACTCTAAATCAACAGAATTATCAAGCGTCAACGACGGCCCTACACTCAATCTACGTAAACTGGCAATGGCTCCACCGTAACCAAGTACATTTCCAAGGTCATGAACCAGAGTCCGAACATAAACCCCTTTCTGACAATTTACATAAAAGGCAAAGGATGATTTTGAAATTCTCTCAGTAATTTGAAACTCCATTACGGTCACGGTTCTTGCTTCGCGTAAAACGTCCTGCCCTTTGCGAGCATAATCGTAAAGAGGACGCCCCCCCTTTTTTAAAGCTGAATACATAGGAGGAAGTTGTTCAATCGTTCCCATAAACCGGGCCGCAACTTCGTTCATCTCTTCTAACGAGATCTCACGAGTCACCTCTTTTGGCTCCCCTACCGGTTTACCTGTAATGTCCTGGGTATCATATTCGCAGCCAAGGTTCAATATACCATCATAACTTTTTTCTGAACCCAGATAATCGCCGGAAATACGAGTGGCTTTATTTAAAAGTATGGGTAAAACCCCACTTGCCAGAGGGTCCAACGTTCCACCATGGCCTGCTTTGCGTACCTGACCATTTCTTTTAATTACCCTCAGCACATCCATGGAAGATATACCGCTGGGTTTATTGACATTCAGTATTCCCGATTCATCAAATACGTAACCGTCAATTCGATTGTCTTTTTCGGGTATATATTTCAACCACTCTTTTCGATCAAATGATGACATAATTTACCTTTTAAAGACTTTCTGAACACCTTGTATAGCTTCTACAAGTTTATCAATATCACTATGGTCGTTGTATAGATAAAAACTCGCCCGGTTTGTAGCAGAGACATTCCAGGCCTGCATAAGCAGTTGGCAACAATGGTGCCCTGCTCGTATACACACTTTGTAATCGTCCAATATTGTACCTACATCATGAGGGTGAATCGATTCTATACCAAAAGGCAACACTCCCACTTTTTCGTATTGCCCTTTTTTTAGTTCTTCTAAGGATGGCCCGTGTATAATTATTCCATCAATTTTACCAACTTTTTCAAGCGCATAATAGAGCAATTCTTGCTCCCAGCGGAATATTTCGTTTAAATCGACCTTTTCCAGATAATCGATTGCAGCTGCTAACCCAAATACACCTGAAATATTCGGTGTACCCGCTTCAAATTTGTAGGGAGGTTCATTATAGGTCGTGGCCCCTTTATGAACTTCCAAGATCATGTCTCCCCCACCCAGAAAAGGATGCATTTTATCGAATAAGCTTCTTTTACCGACAACAACCCCTATGCCTGTCGGTCCCAGCATTTTATGCGCTGAAAAAACATAAAAATCACAATCTATAGCGGTAACATCCACTTTTTGATGACATACAGCCTGGGCTCCATCGACTATAAAAAGAGCCCCTTTTTCTCTGGCAAAACTTTGAAACGGTTCTAAATCATAAACAATACCGGTAACATTAGATACCTGACTCAAGGAAACAATTTTAACAGTTTCACCGGCCAAATCTTTTTTAATATCTTCGAGAGCATTCAAATTCAAAGCCCCGTTTGGTAAAACGGGAACAAATACAATGCGAGCCCCGACACGCTCGGCCAACATCTGCCAGGGAACAATATTGGAATGATGCTCAGACTCCGTCAGTAAAATAACATCCCCTTTTGCCCAACCAGATTTCCATGCAAAGTACAATTCGTCTAAACCAGATACTCTTTCAAAACTATACGCAATTAAATTCAGGCTTTCGGTTGTGTTGCGAGTGTATACCGTTTCAAACGAAGATGGAGCATTAATAAACTTTATTACCTTTTGTCTGGTATCTTCGTAAACTTTAGTCGCTTCTGCAGAAGCTTTGTAGACACCACGGTGAATATTTACGCTATAATGACGATAATATCGGTTTATCTCGTCAATAACCGAATTTGGAGTCAATGAAGTGGCGGCAGAATCTAAATAAACGACTTCCGGGTTTGTTTCAAAAAAAGGAAAATCTTTTTTTAACATTAAACCTGTTTGATTTTCAGCCTGATTAGTACTCATTATTTGGTTTCTTCCTTAAATATGTATTCTATAGTATCTATTTTTAGCAAAAAAATAAGATCCAGCAAAAAAAAATTTTGACCTGCTGTCCATCAGTATACATAATAATCTCAACAATGGCGATGAAAGAAATTCGATACAGGGGAAAAACCGGTTTTGCGGGAATTGCGATAGGAAAACTCTCTTTCGTACCCAGCAATAAAATATCTTCGTATTCTTCGTATAGAATATCTGACCCGCTTACACAAATAGCAATCACGAAAAAAGCTTTTGCGAAAGCTCTCAATGAAATTGAAGAGAGAATCGTCATTATAAAAGGACATTCCAGTGATGCATTTCAGGTTTTTTCCGCCCACCGTGAAATCCTCAAAGACGTTGACTTTTTTCAAAATATTGCAACGGTAATTGAAAAAAACAATATTGAAGCAGGTGAGGCGATACGTGAAATTACTGAAAAGTATATTACAACTTTGCGGCAAAGTCCGTCAGAAATATTTCAAGAAAAAGCCTGGGATGTAGAAGATATTCAGAATCTACTTTTAATGTATGCCGAAAGAGAATTTGAAAATAAAAAACAGGTTTTTCCTGACCTGTTATGGACGTCCAAAGTTACCCCCCACCAGGTTTTCGATCTGAAAAATCATTCGGTTCGCGGTTTTGCCTTAAACAGTTCTTCTTCATCCTCTCATGATATGATTATAGCAAAAGCGTTGCAAATTCCCTGTGTGTATGCCATAAAGCCCAAATCGAAAACTGCCATCAAAGACGCCCCCGCCATTATCGATGCCGAAGAGGGAATTGTAATTTTATACCCTTCTGAAAAAACATTGAAAAAATACCAGGATAAACGCTCGACTTACTCCATAGGCGATTACTCTTTAAGCGAAAAAAGAAAGTGGCGAAAATCTTTAGAAAACCTGCCAGACACATTCAATATGGCCGATGGAAAAAAAATCAACATCCAGATCAACCTGGACTTCACCGAAGAGCTAACCCATTTTCCGCGTAACAAGTTAAAAGAGATTGGGTTATGTCGTAGTGAGTTTTTATTTCACAATGACTCCGTTATCGACCGGGAAATTCAGCAAAAAAAGTATTCATTAATTGTACAATATTTAAATGAAAAATCGGTTGTGTTTCGTCTATTCGATTTAACCGAAGAAAAAACTCTGCCAACAATCGATCCAGAAAGTTTCAAGAAAAGTGGTCTCAATTCAATCCGGTTTTTACTGGACGAAAAATCTTTGCTAATATCCCAAATTGAAGCTCTGGTCGGTGCCTCGGGTAACAATCTATTGAAAATTCTACTACCTATGGTTACTCTGGTAGATGAAGTTCTTGAAATTAAAGAATTAATCGAAAATATTTCTCGAAAAATGGGTAAACCGCGCCCACCAATTGGAGTTATGGTCGAGACTCCCGCTGCAATCGATTTAATGCCTGAGTTAAATTCACTGGTCGATTTTTATTCGGTGGGAACAAACGATCTGCTACAATTTCTAACGGCTACCGATCGCGATAATATTCGACTGCGCCATATTTATAACCCTTTTCATGAAACTCATATAAAGGCTCTGGAAAGAATTTATGAAAA
>JBEQLE010000038.1:37506-41604 GCA_040326155.1 Leptospirales bacterium
CTACCTGTTTCCGTTTGTGGTGAAGCTGCCGCCAAAATACCATCATTGTTGTTGCTAATTGGCCTTGGTTTTGAAAATTTTTCTGTAAGCCCCTTAAATTTGCCGCAAATTGGTGGTGGAATAAGCCAATATACCCAAAAATTTGCTGAAAATCTGGTAAAGGAGGTACGAACCATTCACTCGCCACTCGAAAGAGAGAAGCTGGCAAAACAGTACATGAAAAAAAATCGCAAATAATCCTATTATACAGGTAATGAGCGAACATAGCAAGGCTGAAAACGCCGCATCGGTATATTTGCGCAAAAGTGGATTTCAAATTCTATCGCGCAACAGAAGAATTGGCAGTGTTGAAATCGATATACTGGCCAAAATAAAACGGTTTAACGTAGACCATATCTACTTTGTCGAAGTAAAACAAGTCCAGGAAAAAAATTATCGAAACGGTTACCCGCCGTTCTCTGTAAAACAAAGAGCGCGTTACAATCACTCCGTTCTCTTTATGTTCTCCATAAACGGCCGCAGCTTTCCCTGTCACATCTCGTTAATCGTTTTTAACGAACACATACAATGCATCGATTTTTTCCCCGACTACGCTTGAAGAAAGAGATCAGGCCGGGCCACTCCGATAGATTTTCAGTATGGTAAAGGAAACTTCCAGAAAGGTCCCTCGTGCGGAATGCGACCGCACACCACCTCGGGTTTTCGCAGTATTCGAGATTGCCGGGCCGGACCGACACGGGTAGGTTTGTTTCGGGGAAGGGGTTGTTGTGTGAAATTTGCTTATGTCTTTTTTTTAACGGAGCTATTTTCTATTATTTGTTTATAATATTAACCTTTTCAATCATAATTTTTTCTTCTGGGTTTTGAGTAAATTCAAAAGTTAATTCAATAACCTCTTTCTTTAGGTTGAAAGACTTTTTGTATGATCTTCCCTTCATACGATTTATATCAATTTGTTCAAGATGCCTATGCAGTTTGGAGGTAAAAATATGGTCTTTCTGTAATTCTATAAATTTAGCTCTATATTCGGTCTTAACAAGAACTACCATAGAACTTCAGATCACAATCGCTTCATATTGGCTATAATCTTTATGCTTATCTACTTTTGTGCTTTCTGAGTATTCGTGTACTTTCTTAAAGTCTTGCTCTTTCATATGCAATTGAATATAATTGTCATCCGAAGTACTGTTACTTTGGTTCAACAAACAATCTATGTAATAATCGACCACAATGTTATCCATATTCTGCAATTCCATTTCATGGAATAACTCAAATACAGTAACCTCGAATTCCAGCGGCCCTGTTTTTATAATCGCTTTTTCTTTACTAACAATATCAATTTCCAATGAAAAACTTTTTGTTAAATTTATTATACCTTTGCCAATATATACCTTTGGTTTGAATGAATTGGTAGAGGTAAAATATGTAAATGAATATTTTTCTTCATTTATCGGGTCATCAAACCATTTATTGACCACTTCGATTTTAGATTTGGTCTCAGGTTCCAATAAGATTTTACCCAGTGTATACAAACTAAATAATTTAAAATCCTTTGTGTACTTGATTTTCTCTTCCAAATATGTAATGAATTTTTTATATTTCTTTTGATGATAGTATATTGTTGCTAATACGCGAATATCGGTATTTGTAGCTCTTTCACTATTTACGAGTAAAGTAAACTCATTTTCTAGCCTTTTTAGCGTAAACTCATCTAAATGGCTTACAGGCGGTAGTCCAGCGAGTATTTCGATTGCTAATTGTGCCTTTTTTTGAGGTTCTGGGTTCACTTCTGCGGTTCCTTTGAACAACTGTATATTCAAGATAGTCAATGTCAATAGTAATTATTGAATGTTAAAAATACACCCTGATCATTAAAACATCGTAAAATTTACAAATAACTTCCACTTTAACTACAAAAAGACCCAACAAAGTCGCCTTTTTTCATTTAATCTTTTTACTTTTGATCTCACTATCATATATCACTTATTTACTTTCATCGTCAACTGCACATGACGAGACTGTAGAATCTGCCAAATCAAGTCACGCTGCGTCAATTTACTGAATCACAATGTCTCTTAGTTGTTTAATCTGTTTTAAACTTTGAATGTTTACCGAGTTAAGATTTTCAAAACGTATCTCGCCAATTTTTGTCATCACGGTATACTCACCTATTATTGCATCCAAGTCCCTACTGCCCAACAAAAATATAAAAGGGGAAGCGTAGAATCTTTTTACAGGGCCACCAGACCTTGTGGCCCTGTAAAAAGATTCGGAGCGGGGGGAAAATCGATAAAACATGGTGGGGATAAACCACCTTGTCCCCGCCTGCTGTTTTTTGCATTATTCATGGTGTAAAAACAAATTTCTCTCAGGTTTTTTTTCCAGAGGTCGATAATTTTTATGAGCCAAGGATGGCTCGAAAAAATAAAGTTACAGGGAAGTAACAACCATGGCAAGAAGACTTGCAAACAAAGGTAGGAGATCTATACCAAAGACAACCGAACTAGGTCGTCGCAAATACTCGTCAAAAGAAGAAAAAATCTCCGAATACCAAAAAAGAATAACGGACGATGAGTATATTGATTTTGCTATTGAAAAAGTTGCCGCCGAATTAACACATTTTTTATTAAAATGATTTCGATGAAATAAGGCAATCTATCAATGCGAATTGTGGATTTTATGCGACCAGCTCGGGATTAGATTTTTGAAAGGAAGCTATTGCGCGAAAGCTAAAAGCTTCTTCTAGAATCTCTTCAGTCATTGAGCTGGTCTCTCTAAAATCCATAATCGTAAGCGCCAGGCGTAGGGAATTCATAATTCCCCTCCTGCTTAAACCATAAAAATCAGCATGATGGTCGACAATTTTCTGCCACCGGGAAAATTGTGTATATACCGGTAACATATTTTGTATCAGCAATCTGGAGTTAGATTTTGGCCCATTACGAAATTTCATTCTCACTCTGGCTTCCATAACTTTACTCAACCACCACTCACTCGATTTTTCAACTCCATTTTGCATAAATACGCCTCCCGGTTCTTCCAGTGTTTCTATTTCAAGAGATATTCTATCCAAAAACGGGCCTGTAATTTTTTGCTGGCGTAATCTAATCTGAGAAGTCGCACATACGCAGGTTTTTCCCGGCGAAAACAGGTAACCGCACCGACACGGGTTTGCAGCCCCTAGTAAAATAAAGTCAGCCGGAAACACAGCTGCGGCTCTAACCCGACTTATAGTTATTTTTCGCTCTTCTAATGGTTCTCGCAGGGTCTGCAATGTCGAAGATCGAAACTCCAGAAGTTCATCGAGAAACAATACCCCGTTATGAGCTAAAGAGGCTTCTCCCGGTCGTGGAAATGGCCCACCGCCAACCAAAGCGATTTCTGACGAGGTATGGTGCGGGGAACGAAATGGTACATCTTGCACAAGTCGACCCTGCAAAAGACCACAAGCTGAATAAATTCGCGAGGTCTCCAGCGATTGATTTAAATCGAGCGGAGGTAAAATACCGGCAAAGGCTCTGGCCAGCATCGTTTTACCAGTGCCTGGGGAGCCCATCATTACAGTATGGTGTTTGCCCGAAGCGGCGTAGGCAAGACCGAGTTTGGCTTTTTCTTGACCGATAATTTCAGACATATTAAACATGGGTTTCTTTTTTTCAGGGCGAAAATGGGTATTCAGCGATCTATTGCTCTTCATTTTTGTCAAATTACGTAGGTCGGCCAGGGACTCCAGCGGATATGCATTTAACCCTGGAATACATTCAACCTCTTTTAACGCCGCAGAAGGAATAGCAATTGCGTAATCTTTTACTATACGCCGGGCTTCAATAACACAGTTCATTAAACCCGAAGGAGAGTGCAGTGTCCCATCCAAAGATAAAGACCCGATAAAAACAACTTTATCACCCATATTTTTATCGATTTGCCCCGAAGCAATTAAAATGGCAACAACCATTGCCAGCTCCGCCGTAGCCCCTTCTTTTGGGCGATCATTTGGGGCCAGATTTACAACAATCTGCTGTGTCGGATATTCAAAACCCGAATTTTGAACCGCAGCTCGAATTCGCTCGCGCGATTCTTTCATAGCATAATCGCCTA
>JBEQLE010000039.1:0-39700 GCA_040326155.1 Leptospirales bacterium
TGCGAACCGCCTCGGTTACCGCCTCGGTTACCACCTGAAAATCTTGAAAAACGTTCTCGACCTGAACCCGAACCAGATCGACCACCACCACCCCTGCCTTCTCGACCAGAGCCAGAACTTCTGCCCGGATCGTTTAAGTCGGGAGCTTTCTCATAATAGGAAAACAGTTGTTGAAATTCCATGGCAAGCAGACGTTTTACAATATCTTTCTCGGACATGTCTCCGAGCTTTTCAAATAAACTATTCACGAGTGGATCGACTTTTTCGTCATCGATTTTTACATCTTCAATTCGCTTAACGATATTGGTGAGTTGATTTTCAAAAACGGCGGAAGCGGGGGGAATTTGCAGCCTTTCGAATTTCTGGCCGATCATTTTTTCAATGCGTTTAATTTTGAACTCTTCACGCAAACTGATAATGGCAATGGAAGTTCCTTTTTTTCCGGCTCTTCCTGTTCGACCACTTCTATGAGTATAAATTTCAAGCTCTTCGGGCATGCTGTAATTGACTGTGTGGGTGACATCTTCCACATCAAGACCACGAGCGGCGACATCGGTTGCCACCAAAACCTGAAGACTACGCACACGAAACTTTTTCATAACCGACTCGCGCTGGGCATGAGAAAGATCTCCATGAAGCGGTTCTACGTTATAACCGTCCTTCATTAAAGACTCGGCAGTATCTTTTGTATCTTGCCGGGTGCGGCAAAAAATGATTCCATATAAATTTGGTTCAGAATCTAGAATTCGTTTTAGAGCCAGGTATTTATCTCGGGCTTGAACAGCGTAATATACGTGAGTTATATTTTCAGAAGCCTGATTTTTTTTACCGACTGTAACTTCGTAGGGGTCTTCCATGTAGTCCATGGCGATGGTTGCTACGCCTTTGGGCATGGTCGCTGAAAAAAGAAGCGTATCTTTCTCGGCGGGAGTTTCTGATAATATGGCATTCAGGTCTTCTTTAAAGCCCATGTTTAACATTTCATCGGCTTCATCGAGGACAACCCTGTTGATGTTGGTTAAAACTATTCTTTTTCTACGTATAATATCAAGCATTCGTCCGGGAGTAGCTACAACGATGTGAGCACCTTTGGAGAGGGCTCTAAGCTGAGCATCAATGGGGGCTCCACCATACACACCCACGATAGAGACACCTGTTTTATATTTGGCAAATTTCTTAAACTCGGTTGTTATTTGCAGGCAAAGCTCACGAGTCGGGCATAAAACAAGGCTCTGGGGAGTTTTATTGGAAGGGTCGACGTCGTCGATAATGGGCAACCCAAAAGCCGCCGTTTTACCGGTTCCTGTCTGTGCCAGACCAATTAAGTCTCTGCGATTTTTTATTAAAAAAGGGACAGCCTTTTCTTGAACAGGGGTAGGTTTTTCAAAACCAGCCTCGGTGACTCCTTTTAGAAGTTCAGGACTCAAACCCATTTTATCAAATGTAACCATAATATAATTCCGCCTTTAAGCAACTTAGAAAGTTAAACCCGTCATTGTTAATAGTACACTGTTCCAGGTTTTGATTCAGTTATTTTCGTGAGATTAAGATAACCGGATAATAGATCGATTTTTACTGTACTTCTTCGATTCGTCTAATCGCTTATGTCTGATTCGAAAATCAAGTCAGTTTGTCAAGTTCTAACCATAATTTCCAATATCATATGGAGCAAATTCCCAACCGCCAATAATTGATTGACAATACTTACAACAATTTTATTCCATAAATTATGAGTGAAGATGCAGAGAAAAAACCCTTATCGGTTTTAGATATTACCGCCCAGATCGAAAGACGCCTGAGCGAGGGTTCGGGGCTGCAAAACATTACCGTAATCGGTGAACTCATCGACTATAAACTTCACCCCGCTTCAGGCCACGCCTATTTCAGCCTCACCGACAAAGACGGAGGCGGCCCCCTGAAAAAAAAGGCGGTCTTAAAATGTACATTTTTTCGCGGCCAGAACCGCTTGCTCAATTTTACCCCGAAAGCGGGAATGGAAGTCGCCGCCATGGGGGGCGTCTCGGTCTATTACCAAGGAGGCCAATACAACTTCAATGTGCGTAAACTGATCGAAGTGGGCAAAGGGAACCTCTGGGTAAAAATTCAGGAGCTGAAAAAACAGCTTGTCGAAGAGGGTGTTATAGACCCCGAGCAAAGAAAACCCCTGCCCACCCTGCCCCGTAAAGTCGGTCTTGTCACGGGTATGGGAACAGCGGCTTTTCGCGATATTATAAAACAGATTAACGACAGATATCCGGCCGTCGACATCGTCATTGCTCCGGCCATGGTCCAGGGCAACGAAGCTCCGGGCTCTATTGCCGCAGCTCTAACAGAAATCGGTAAAACGAAGTGGGGTGTAGACGTTATTTTACTGGCACGCGGAGGAGGAAGCCCCGAAGACCTGATGGCCTTTAACGACGAAAAAGTAGCACGGGCTATTTACGCCTGCCCCGTTCCGGTTGTTTCGGCCATTGGTCACCAGATTGACCACCCTATAAGCGATGATGTCGCCGACGTAGCCGCAGCCACCCCGACCGACGGCGCCAAACTAATTTTGCCTGTAATAGACGAAAAAATGGACCAGCTCGATATGCTCAAGCGCCACCTCAACAACTTGATGGCTTCTCGTTTCACGATTATAAACGAACGGCTAAAACGTTTCAGTGAAAAACCGTTTTTTCAAAACCCATACGTATTAATAGAGGAGTTCGCGCTTCGTCTCGACGAAAAAGAGACCAGAATGACCCAGGCCATCGACCAGAGACTACGCAACATACGTGAACGATTTTTGGCACTAAAAGACGTCTCGCTCATTCAAGAAAAAAACATTCTCGCACACCGGGCCCACCTCGACCAGATCAACGAAAGAGTCATCGCCTTCTCGCCACTTGCCACACTCAAACGCGGCTACAGCATGGTCTACCAAGACGGCAAAATCGTCCGCTCCGCAGACAAAGTAAAAATGGACAAACAGATCGAAGTTAAAATGCACGGCGGAACCGTAACAGCCTCACCGCAGAAACTTGAATAAGCCAGACCCCTACGGTGGGGAATTTTCCATCACCCGTTTTGTAAAATCGATAAAATCTTCCAGATGATTTTCAATAATATCCTGCATAATTTTAATTTCCAGTTCCTGGTATTGATGCACCAAAATATTCCTGAAGCCGACCATTTTAATCAGCTTCCCAGATAAATCTTGCGGGATAATTTTAGCATCAGCAAGCATTACAAAACCATCTTTACTCTCTTTTGGTATACCCAGTTTTTGAATTCTAACAACATGGTTCGCCAGGTCAATGCATTGCTCTGCCGCGCGTTGGATATTAATGGCAATGGCGTCTTGTTTTAAATGGTCTTGTTCAAACGAAAGTCCGGTTTCTTGTTTATAATAAATATTGATTTGGCGAACGCACCTTTCGATGCTCTCTTTTTTATTCAGTATTATATCGTCGATCATAGGTTTAGCACCTGTTTTGTTTCGACTATTTGAGAAAGAATAGCAGAGCGTTCTTGCTGTAATTTCTGATAAAACGAAAGTGTAAGCATCTCAAAAACATCCACTCCATTTTTATCGGACGAATCGATTAAGCGGCCATGCTCCATAACCTGAAGTTGAAATACAGTATTCATTTGACGAATATTAACAAGATCAACCGGACGATGTAAAAAATCGCTTAAACCAAGAGAACATTCGCTCATGGCAAGACTACCGACACTTTTCGCCGTATCATGAGGCAACAAAACAGCAATATCAGCATCGCTCTCGGGCCGTTCAAACTCCGTCCCCAAAGACCCAAAAATATAGACCCCCTGAACATCAGAATAATAGCGATGAATGAGTCTGCAAATACCCTCTGTTGTTTCCCCCGAAATCATATAGTCTTTAATGATTCAATCCACCACTTTGTCAAGAAGTTCCAGTGTTGAATGTCACAACATAGGCAACGCTTTGCGATTTTATCTGATCCTGGAACCATTATTTCAATTTGTTTCTAAGCCAGGCAGGGTTTTTTCGACAATCAAGAACAGCATAAATATGAATAATGTTATTTTCAAGTTTATAATATGCTGCAAATGGAAACCTTTTTGACAACATGCGGTAATATTTATTGAAATAAATTGGATGTACACCGGCATTTATAATAAGAGAGTCGATATCTGAATAGAGGGAATCTAAAAAATAATTACCAACCCCTTCGGCTTGTTTTTCGTAAAAGCAATATCCATCAACTAAATCTTGACTCGCTGAGGGGAGGATATTTATTTTCATGAGATTTCATTTCGAATATTCTTTTTGGCTAAATCCCAATCTACAAATTTTTCTTTACCTGATTTAACATTTTCTTCGCGCTGTTCTAAGACCTTTTCATGCCACGGCGGAGAGAGTGTGCTATCAGCTGTTTTGCATAAATCTTCCCATATAGATTCCATAGTCTGAATTTTTTCTTCGATGCTCATATCGTCTAATTGTATAGTATTCGCCATTATTTTTTAATCCCTTTTATCCAAATGGAAGTTTTCATATGAAACTACAGATAATATATTGAATGTGTCAATCAGAATCCAATAAAAGCGTAGCTTCGTTTGCAATGAAATAGGTTGTATAATCAGCTATTCCCCAGTATTAATGAAAATTGCCCGAGCCATTTCTGTTATTTTCCAAGAGATGAAAAATATCCATAAATTTGTAAGAATTACCAAAGTTAACTTTTAAACAGGAGCATGAAACAGCTTCCGTAAAAATTGATTTTACGTGAGTACATTCGACTGTCTTGCGATATACAATATAATGCACTTTGTTTAAATATGTTATAAAAAACCAGCCGTTTACGATAGACCAATTATTTCCAATAACACTTTTTGACGGCAAAACACTTTTACTTTAAAGGGGGCAAAACGATATTCCTCCGTAAGTAAATATCGGGCCCCCTCGCGTTATACTCCGAAGCAAGCTGTCAAAAACCACGTTTTTTGACAGCATAAACTTTAAGCGAAAATTGAACGAAGCGACACCAAAAAACCGCAGGATTTTTTGGTGACCTAAAGAACCCCCCGATTTCATCTATTGTGGCTGAGAGATGGAAAATTCCACCGTTAGCACGATTTTCGCTGGTGGGTAAAAACCGACTAGCGGACACGAATACAAAAAAAGTGCTTGAAGGTTGAATATTTGTTCATTTAACGTTATGCGAAAACTTCTTGACAGAATACTCAGTTTAGTTTTTATACTGAATGAAATATAAAATTCTTATACCAATTATTTGCCTGATGAGCTTATCCTGTGGTGAGGGCGTAGGCAGTGGTGATTATTACTTTACAAATTCATCATCGATTCCTCTTTATTTTCATATTCTTGATCAAGATGAAACATATCTTTTGTTGTCCGGAGAAAGTCAGTTGCTTGCAGAAGATGTGTCGGGCGGTATTGGGGTGGCCGGGCTTCCGAGTGACTATATACAATCATTGTATATTTATAATGATATACATTTGTTGAATCAGGTTTACGCACAGGACCCTATCGATGACGACCGATGGCAACGTGAAACACCCTCTGGGTATGATTATTGGGAATATGCAATATTCACATTTGAAATCACAGATGCTATGCTTGTGCCTTGACGATAAATGGTTTACTGCTTTTGCTACTTAATACGAAATATACTTGTTCGAAATGCGGCTTTATGTTCAAGCAGTGATATAGACAGAGCCTATATATGTTACATTCATACCTTTCGTATAAACCATAATTTTTTCACAAAATTCAATCATGTCATCGATATAAAAACGCCACTCACGCTTTGCATCGTCAGACATGAATAGCCTCTTTTTCAATAAAAGGTCGCAACTCTGGACGCAGGGCTTTGTCAGTTACCAGGTCAACTTTACATTCAAATAGATCTTCGAGATAAAATTGCAGGCCAAAATAGCTTTTTGAAGTCGCTTTTCCTTTAAAGGAAACAAGAATATCCAGATCACTTTCACCACTGGCTTCACCTCTGGCCACCGAACCGAAAAGCATAAGATCTTTTACATCAAATTCTTTGCATACCTTATCTTTATGCTCAACAAGCATGGCTATAATTTTGTCTTTATCTGTAATATCCATAAATGACTCTTCGATGCTTATAAAACAACCTCGCCTAACGTGATGTCAAACGAGGTTATACACCATCACTTGCTACATTGGGAATCAACATTGCATTTTTTGCCGGTATTTGTGCATACTTTTTGCCCATAATCACCTTGCTTGCATTTGCCAAATATTGGTGTAGTAATACCACCCGTACATATACCACTGGTACATTTTTTACCTACACCACACTGAACATCCATTGTACATTTATCACCAGCATTACCCGCATAAGCTAAACCAGCCGTCAGGAGAGTAATTATAAAAAAACCTGTAATTTTTCTTTTCATGTCAAACTTCCATTAATTCCTTATTCAAAAATAATAATGAATACAAAAGAAAACAAATGTATAAGAAGTCAATGTAATTATTTTGATCGAAATCGAATCTTCTAATTCATATTCTGTGTAAATCTCAGAGCAATAAAATCTGGAACGTTTTTATGAGGCTCGACAAGGGCCAGGACTGCCTTGAATTTACATGTCGCGCTTGCGCGATATAACGTAACGCCGAGGCCGACCGGAGGGAGGACACTCGTTTTCTTTGCGCTTGGCGCAAATTTGTCGTAAAACTTTATACAGCGAAACTTTCAACTATCCGGCGACCATCGCGGAGAAAAAATTTTTACGAGATGACTTCGTGGGCAGGCCAGGCCCTCCCGCCTTTAGCGGGATCTTTCTAGTCCAGGTTTTTGAGTTCGAACCATTGCCAATGGCTGACTTATTTTTGTGTCGGAAGTTTATTAAGATGCTTTGAAGTGATTCCCGTATGCTAATGTGAATGCATACGGGAATACTATACTCACCCGATCGCTTAAGCGATAAGAAGTTTTTTTAGGTCGCCTTCTACATCTGCCGTAAGGTTCAGATTGAAAGTTTCTACTAAAAAATTGAGTATGTCACTATTGACAAACTGTGGTGGTTTTGGACCAATATAGATGTCTTGTATTCCAAGGCTGAATAAAGCCAATAGAATTAGAACAGCTTTTTGTTCCATCCAGCTTAATACAATCGCTATGGGCAGATCGTTTACTGGAGTTTTCAATGCGTCTGATATAGCCAGGGCAATATGAACTGCACCGTTTGAATCATTACACTGTCCAAGATCTAAATATCTTGGAATTTCAGTTCCAGGTACGGTTCCAAAATCAATGTCATTGAAACGAAATTTACCACAGCTAGAGGTGATGATGACCACATCTTGCGGAAGTTTTTCTGCCATCTCTCTGAAATATTCACCTTGATTTCCTGGAGCGTCACATCCTGCGATAACGAAAAATTGTTTGATTTTTCCTGCACCAACGGCCTCAAGAATCTGGGGAGCCAAAGTTAGAATTGTTTTGTAATGGTGACCAGTGACAAGAGTGTCTTCTGAGTCAAAACCTGTAACTTCTGGTAGTTTCTGGGCTTGCTCGATGAGTGGTCCAAAATCGTCACCCTCAATATTTTGAATTCCTTCGGCACCTACGATTTTATAACCCCATAGACGATCTGTGTATCCAGTGTCTTTTGTAGGGGGAACAATGCAATTTGTGTTGACCACAATCGCACCGGGCCATTTTTCAAATAATTTCGTTTGGTCAAACCACGACTTGCCTATATTTCCTTTTAATTGTGGGTAGGCTTTAAAGTCTGGGTAAGCATGCGCTGGCAACATCTCAGAGTGGGTGTAGATGTTGATATCTAGACCTTTTGTGGCTTCTAATAAAAGTTTAAGCATATGTAAATTATGCCCACTTACTAAAATTGCTTTTCCTTCAGCTTTATTTTGAGAAACTTGTACAGGGGTAGGAATGCCAAATTTTCCAGTATGCGCTTCAGAAAGAATGTTCATTCCTTGAACACCAGCACTACCGATTTTCATTAACTGAGCAATATGATCATCAAAGTTGAAATTTACATTGGTTAATGTAAAGTACAAAGTTTCAGAAATTACATTGTCTACTTCTGTTGTGTTTGCCCCAAGTTCCACTGCATGTTCTCGATATGCAGAAAGCCCTTGTAGCCCCATGACCATCATATCTTGAAGTCTAGCCTGCGTGTCAGTTTTACCACAAGTTCCTTTGTCACGTCCTTGAGATCCACATCCACCAGGGACGCTCATTTCACATTGATAGCAAAACATGTTTAAGTTTTGTTCTTCCATTAGTTCTCCTTGTTGGTTAGTTAGCGTTTACTTACCTTTTCTTTTTCGAATGTACAGTCAATCAAAAAACATGGATTGAATTTCCAGGGACACCTTTGCTGACACTTACCAATCCCTCTCACACATATTGCATGGCTTTTTGCAATGCCGATGTGTAATAACCGCCGCCAAACAGATTTGCGTGGACCAATAGGGGGTAAACATGGTATAACGATTTTAGTTTTTCGTAACCTTCGTCTATTGGTTTTACCTCTTTATAGCCACGGTAAAACGATTCGGGAAAACCGCCAAAAAGTTCGGTAAAAGCCAGCTCTACCCGGTAATCGCCGTAATACACGGCTGGGTCAATAAACAGAGGGCCGCTTTCACAATACATTAAATTCCCGGACCAGAGGTCTCCATGCAATAAAGAACTTTTAGCGTCTGCGGTTAGTTCAGGAATTTTCTCTAACAAGGCGTTCCAGATGAGTTCGTCGGTTTTTGAAACGAGCGACCGTTTTCGGTACAAATCGAGCATAAATGTTATGCGATGATCTCGATAGAATTCACCCCACTGCTTATGGAGTCCATTTTTTTGCACTAAAGATCCGATAAAATTATCGGTTTGCAGACCAAATTCGTTGGCTTCTTGCGAGTGTAAATTTGCCAGCATCCTACCCGCATTTTCAGGTAGTGCTCTTGCAGGCTGGTAATATTTTAGTAAAATAGATTTCTGAGAATAGGTAATGACTTCGGGAACCGGAAGGTTACTCTTTCGTAAAAGAGATAAACCCTCTACTTCTTTTTCGAAAAAATCGGGTGGAGCGGTTTCGTTGCTTTTTACGGCAAACTCCCCCTTCTCGCAAACCCACTTTTCGACACGATTAATGTCTCCGCCGAACAGTGGCGACCGGCTGAAGACTTCACCGGTATAAAAATTAAAGTCTGGACTTGGTTTCACCCTTATGACCGGTTGAATTTTCTTTTTTATTATGATTTATATTAAGATCGCTACCACTAGACCTGGGGTGGGCTCCATTGATAACATCTTGTATCTTGCGAAATGAATCGCTAAGACACTCACGACAGTACCCTTTCTGATAGATTTTTTCAACCATCTTATGGCACTTCTGACAAATGTGAAAATAGTGCTGCTTATCCATCAATTCGTAAATCCATCACACAAAACTCCTGCCTTATTAAGTTGCTAGTGCCGTGTCTTTTTAATTTGTTTCGCTAGCCGTCGGCTAGCCAACGGCTACCGCTTCACAAATTCAAGTGGGGACGCCACTTGAATTTGTGGCTGGATAGATGTTACATTAAAATAAGCTAATGCAACATCTATCCAGCCACAGCACAGTGTTAAAGCAAACGACAGCTTGTCAAAATAAAACGAAACGAAGGGTAAAAAAGTTTAAGGGTTATCCACACTGGTGGAGAGTTAGGCGAAATATAAAAATTTAAAATGAATTATGTCCCAATGGAAATAAAGTGCTTGCGTTCTACTACATTCTATTTACTTCTCATCATGCCCGACAATGACTATGAGAGCTGGTTACGCACTTCTCCGTTGGAATATAAAAAAGAGCTGTTAAAAACCTTTGTGGAACAAACAGTAGACTACGCTGAACAACATATCAAGCAAAGACAAGAGGAACTCTCCCTTGTTTCACAAGAAGACAAAGATGAAATTGCAAAACGGCAGGAACGACTGGCCAAATGGAACTCTTACATCGAGTTTCAAGACCATACGTTAGAGGAACTTAGTGGAGAGAAGCTGAATCGGTTCATTCCATAATATTATTTAAAATAAAATTTATTCATTTTACAATCAAACTGCAACAAAGTCGCTTTTTTGCGAATTTCCTGATCAGATAACGGATTTTCTGCGTCTTTATAAACATAATCGTCTGTTTCTGGATACGATATCGCGTAAATCTTCGAAACACAAATATCAAATTCACTATATGCCAGTCCTAATATAGATATAATCTGAGTATGTCTTAAAACCCGGGTGGTAACCCCAATATAGACTTCGATAGAAGTCGTATCGCAACATTCGTTTGTAATAACGATATCCCAAAACTTGTCCGGGTATGTATAGACATGAATGGATACTAATGAATAAAATGTATCGAAATTGCTTAATAATGTAACATCAAACCCTGCTTCAGGTTTTTCTCGTTTATCGCTCTTTTATAGTCCCCCTGTTTATGGCCGCCATTTTTTATATTTTATTTCGAAAATTATATTATTTCATATTAGACAAGCCAAAATTATCCCCGTGCCTTGCAGCGTCTATTACCGTTTTTACAATTCTCATTTTAATGGTTATACCCTTTGCGATTGTTGGTATAAACCTGACCGTATATTATAGATGACTCCAGTTTTCTTTAAAGTGGTGGAGCCGTACCGGAGCCAGACTTCTGTCGCCCCGGTACGGCTAATTTTAACAAATTATTTTTGTGCTAATTTTCCATTGTTATTTCCAATGCCATTTAATCGCAATGAAGCGGCAGCAAAAGTACCCTTTGCTGTCCTGCATGATGCTACCAGGTTAACAGTTGATGTATTAACCACTACGATTTGTATATTCCCACAACTCTTCTGAAAACTACTGGCGCCACTACCCTGCACTAATTTTCCGTTCACATTGCTAATGCCCTGCAAAATCAAAGTTGACGGTTGCGCTGTTCCGTTTGCCTTCAAACATACAGCTTTCAAGGTTGGATCTTGCCCCTTATACTCAAAGCCAATATTTGAACAAGTGTTCTGAAAACTTGAAGCTGCAAAAATTGTTCCTGTGACAAATACCAATGTCCCAACTACCGTTAAAATTAAACTTTTTTTCATTTATTTCTCCTTAGTTTTTTCTTGAACCCGTTAAATCTGATTTTTCATCCGATTCAACAAGATCATCATGTGCCATAGTATTACATAAAATTATATAGTCAAATACTTAATTTTATATCTTTTTTAGATTATATTTCTGGCATTAAATCCATCATTGAGATATGTCGCTTTCTCAGTAAAAAATATTATATTCATTTTCAGTCAAATTTACTTACTCAACCGATGAATACTTCTTGCCAACAGACACACTCTTCCTTATACTAAACCCTTCGTTATGCAAAAAGTTCTTATTATTTTTGCGCATCCGGCGCTACAAGGTTCTCGAATTAATCGTTCGATGATTGAGGGTATTGAGCGGCTCAAAGGAATAACATTTCATGATCTGTATGAACTATACCCCAGATCTGATATTGATATTAAACATGAACAAAAATTGCTTTTAGAACACCAGTTTATTATTTTTCAGCATCCATTTTATTGGTACAGTATGCCTCCTTTATTGAAGGAATGGATTGACCTTGTGCTCGAACATGGTTGGGCTTATGGTTCTACAGGTAAATCTTTAGCTGGTAAAAAAGCAATGAGTATTATAACGACCGGGGGCAAACAAGTTTCCTACCAAAATGACGGGTTCAACAGATATACAATGACCCAACTTCTTGCCCCAATGGACCAGACGGCATTTTTATGTAAAATGGAATATTTTCCTCCTTATGTTATCCATGGTACGCATCAATTGAGTGATGAAGAAGTACAAATAGAAGCAGAAAAATATAAAACATTTATTCAGAATGTTCGCGACCAGACATTTAACTTTACAACCGCCGCTAAAGTTAACCCTGAAAATATGAATCAAAATTCCAGGAAGAAATAAAGAAAGAGCAATGTCAGATTTTTATTTTCAAGCAATTGTATACTTAATAGCCGCTGTAATCTCAGTACCTTTGGCCAAAAAACTTGGTCTTGGTTCGGTTCTTGGATATCTACTCGCAGGAGCAGCCATCGGCCCTTTTGCATTTGGTTTTATAGGAAGCGAAGGCGAAGACATTATGCACTTTGCAGAATTTGGCGTGGCCATCATGCTTTTTCTGGTCGGTCTTGAACTCGATTTAAGTCGTCTCTGGAAAATGCGCAACTCGATTTTAGGGTTTGGGGGAACACAAGTAATTGCTACAGCGGCCCTGATTACCCTTATTGCATCTGTAGTTGGAGTCGATTTAAAAAGTTCTATCGCCATAGGTTTCACATTCTCGTTATCATCAACAGCCATTGCACTGCAAATTTTAAATGAAAAAGGGTATATGACAAATGACGCCGGGGTAAAATCTTTTTCTGTTTTACTGTTTCAAGATATAGCCGTAATCCCGATGCTCGCTTTATTTCCTCTCCTGGCTACCATCGGAGTTGCATCAAACCATTCCTCAAGCGCCTCCTGGATTGCCGGGTATCCGATCTGGGTTCAGACGATGGCGCTTTTTGCCTCGTTTGGAATTATGGTTACAGCCGGCAGGTTTCTACTTAGACCAATTTTACGCATCGTTGCTAAAACAGAGATTCGTGAACTATTTACCGCAGCAGCCTTACTTCTTGTTATTGCATCTGCTGTGTTTATGACAAAAATGGGACTAAGCCCGGCTTTAGGAACTTTCATGGCTGGAATTCTTCTTGCCGGAAGTGAATACAGACATGAACTCGAAAGCGATATAGAACCCTTTAAAGGTCTATTGCTGGGACTGTTTTTTATCGCGGTTGGCGCATCTTTAAATTTTCAGCTCATAGGCGAAAACCCCGGTACGGTTGCATCCATTGTATTTGCATTGATATTTGTTAAATTTATAGTTATGTTTAGCCTTGGTCGTATTTTTAAAATGAGCTATGACAATAATATAATATTTTCATCCGTATTAGCACAAGGAGGAGAATTTGCTTTTGTATTATTCTCGTTTTCAGTTCAAAACGGAATTCTTGATCAGGCAACGGTTGCGCCGCTTATTGCTTCGGTTGCAATTTCGATGGCTTTTACTCCCATCATTATGCTTTTCAACGAAAGAGTCATTCTTCCATACATAGGAGTACCAGAAACACAAAAAAGAGAAGCTGATAAAATAGAAGAAAAAGGGTCTGTTATTATTGCAGGTTTCGGAAGTTTTGGAAATATCATCGGACGATTTTTACGGGCCAATGGGGTTTTACCCACTGTACTGGATAATGACCCGGATAGAGTCGATCTTTTACGTAAGCTCGGACTGAAAGTCTATTATGGCGACGCTACCCGGCTTGACTTGTTAAAAAAAGCGGGAGCTGCAAAAGCGCGTATTATTATTCTAGCAATGGATGACCCTGAAAAAAATATTGAAATTGCAGGACACATTAAAAAGCATTTTCCGAAACTTACTATTTTAAGCCGGGCACTACACAGGCCTGACGCTTATAAACTGCTTGAGTTGGGGGTAAAACATGTGTATCGTCACACTCTTGACACATCTTTACGAGTCGGAGTTGACGCTTTAACACTTTTGGGCAATCGCGGATTTCAAGCACACCGGGCTGCGCAATCGTTTCGAAATCGAGATGAATCAGCGCTTCGAGACCTGTCAAAATTAAAACACGATAGTAAAGATTATTTAAACCAGGCACGACAAGTTATTCGCGACCTCGAAAAAGTAATGCTGAAAGAAGCCGAAACAAAAGATCTGTTCAAAGACATTGGCTGGGACTCTGAAAGTCTTAGAGTAGATGTTCTAAAAAATTATCCAAAATGAATTTCAACGATATTTTAAGCTAGTGCTGTGACTGGATAGATTTTACATTAGTTTATCTTAATGTAATCTGTCCAAACACAGCTTAAGTCTATGACCGGTCATAGACCAACCGGTCATAGACCAACTGGTCATAGACTCTGAGTGCAAAAGGCACTTCGAGTGGCGTGTCTAGCAAGAAGTATTATATAAAATGGTCTATTTTTTTACATTTGCCCTGGAATTCGCATATTTCTGTAAAATAATCCATATAAAGGAAGAATGAAATATTTATTGATTTGACATTATATAAAATAATATCATTATGTCACATTCATGATCAAGAAATTGACAGATAAAATGAGCAAGAAGTCGAGTAAAGAGACAGAAGATGACTCTTTTGACCTTCTCGATTTTAGCAAAGTTATGCCCTGGATTACAACTGCAGTTTTTCTGGCATTCTTTGTTCTGGTTTTTCTCGTTTATCGCTCTTTTATTGTCCCCCTGTTTATGGCCGCCATTTTCTATATTCTATTTCGAAAATTATATTATTTCATCTTGGACAATTCAAAATTTTCCCCGAGCCTTGCAGCGTCCATTACCGTTTTTACAATTCTCATTTTAATAGTTATGCCCTTTGCTATTGTTGGTATAAACCTGACCTTAGAAATAAAATTTGTAATTGATTTTTTTCAAAAGCAGTTTACCACAGCGGCGCTAACAACACTTTATTCGGAACATACCTGGATTGGCGAGCTCACACGCATGAGTCTCGAAGAGTTTTCACAGCTACCTTCAAAAATTTCCCCGACTATACAAGATTTGGCCCCGAAAATTTTCAGCGCAGAAGTGCTGAGCCAGGGCCGTTTAATTGTGACAGACATATTTCGTATTTTGTTTAACTTTTTACTTTCTTTTGTCATTCTGTTTTTCTTGTTTCGTAACAGTGAACATATTAAAGAGTCTCTTTTTCGTAACCTGCCCTTTCCTGACGAGATTAAAAGCCAGATGGGGCAACGCATGATCGCAGTTTTCGACGCCGTTGTAAAAGGAAACCTGCTAATCGCCGTTGGCCAGGGAACATCCGTTGGAATTTATTTCTGGATATTCGGTCTTGCCACCCCTATTTTATACGGAATAGTTGGAGTTTTTCTCGGCCTGATACCGATTATCGGAACTACCGTCCTCTGGATTCCGGGAGCTTTGTATTTATATTTTCAAGGATTTACTATAAAAGCGCTTATTTTTGCTGTACTTTCAATGTCTACCTATTTGTTTCTTGAGAATATAGCGAAACCTCTACTGCTTGACAAAGAGCTGAATTTGCACCCGATGATACTCTTTTTTGCTTTTTTAGGCGGTCTTGCCGAATTTGGAATTAAAGGTTTAATTATCGGACCATTCGCTGTAACTATATTTCTTTCCATCTGGCAGATTATTAAAGTTTGGAACTTGCGAAATGAATCGGTACAATAGATTAATGTTACTTACGGGAGGCGCTTTCATTATAATTGCGTCGGCCTGGTTAATTTACAACACTTACTCCGGTATAGATCGTCCCTGGACGATTAAAATTGAAGGCAACAGAATGATGCCCGAAAAGGAGTTTGCCAGTTTAATATCGAATTATATTAACAACCGCAAAGGTAATGTCTCAGCGCAGGGAATTAAGAACCTGTTACTGCTAAACCCCCGAATAAAAAATTGCTCCGTTCATATTTCCCGAAATGTAATTGAAATTTCTCTCAAAGAGCAAGAAACAGGCTACCTGGAGCAAATATCTCCACATATTACAGAGCATACATTAAACGGTAAAACGCTACAAGAAAAAATTGAAAAGCTAGGTCATTTAAATCCAGATCAACCAATTTTATATTTGACCGCATCAAATGATATTGAGATAAAGACTTTAAAAAGTGACATAATACAGCTCTGGGACAAAACCAAGTATGCATACTCATTTATATGGACCAGAATCAGTGAAATAGAAATCGGACGGGATGAGACCGGTCACCCGCAAGTGTTTATATTTACAGTGAAACCCCCTGCTAGAATCCGGTTAGAGGGAAAGTTTGACGAAGAGAGTTTTCGGCGGCTATGGGCAATATTATATTATCTCGAACATTTACAACCTAAAAAGATGGTAAATGTGCAAATTTATAATGACCATGCGGTTATACTTTAGTTAATATGGAAAACGAAGGCAATATCATTACATCTTTAGACATTGGCTCATCGAAAACGGTGGCGCTCATTGGTCGAGATCATTACGAGTCGGAAATCGAAATTATCGGAGCCGGCATAGCTCCATCACGCGGTATTAAATCGGGTGGGGTAACAAACATCGAACAAACCGTAAAAAGTATAAAAGAGGCCATGGAAGAGGCCGAAATTATGTCGGGCATTGAAGTCTCCAATGTTATTATCAACGTAACAGGAAAACACATTCACGGCGATAACTCCATCGGTGTCATAGCCATTACCAATAAAGACCGTATTATAACATCCAATGATATTTACCGGGTAATTGAGGCTGCGCAATCTATACGCATTCCTTCAGACCAGGAAATTTTACACGTTCTTTCACGTGCTTTTAAAGTCGACGACCAGGGTGGTATAAAAGACCCCACAGGCATGGTCGGGGTTCGTCTTGAAGCCGATGTCCACATTATTACGGGCAGTTCGACTCACATGCAAAATACCGAAAAAGCAATTCATGAATCGGGACTGCGCATTACAGATCGAGTTTTAAGTTCGCTTGCAGGCAGTTACTCGATTCTAAGTGAGAGTGAAAAAGAACTCGGTGTTGCCGTAGTTGATATTGGCGCCGGTGTCATGGATATTATTATCTATGTTGATGGTGGAATTTCATACTCTACGGCGCTTTGCATCGGTTCTCACCACATGACGCAAGATATCAGCATTGGTTTAAAAACGCCAATCGAATCGGCTGAACTTTTAAAGAAAAGATATGGCTCAGTAGTTTCCGAGGCAATTGACCCCGAAGAGGTAATTGAAGTACCTTCGGTCGGCGATCGTCCGCCTCGTGTTACTTCACGCAAAGAGCTTTCAGAAATAATGGAAGCCAGAATGCGAGAACTTTTAGAACTTATAGACCATGAAATAGTTCGCTCAGGAACCAAAAACACTCTTGCGGGAGGCATCATCTTCACCGGTGGAGGAGCTCTCGTAGAAGGTTTGGTTCAACTAGCTGAAGAGGTAGTCAACCTCGGAGCCTCTATCGGCGTTCCAAAAGGTTTTACCGGGGTCGTTGAAAAAATTTCATCGCCGGTATTTGCCACTGCTACAGGACTAATTCAATATGCTGCAAAGTACGGAGAAACACAGACAGACAAAAAACACTCCGGGGGACTTTTTGACAGGATGAAAAACTGGATACAAGAAAACCTGTAACGGGTTAGGAGGAAGAGATGCTAGCATTTGAAGAAACAGAAAGATCGCCTGCTATTATAAAAGTGGTCGGAGTCGGTGGCGCAGGAATGAACGCCGTCGAAAGAATGGTCAGCCTGAATTTAAAAGGCGTAGAACTAATATGCATGAATACGGATGAACAGGTTTTACACAAAAGTTCGGCGGATATAAAAGTTCATCTTGGCAATAAAATTACCAAGGGAATGGGCGCCGGAGCAAACCCTGAAATCGGGGCGCAAGCCGCTGTAGAAGACAAAGATAAAATTGCCAATGTATTAAAAGGGGCCGACATGGTTTTTATAACCGCCGGCATGGGCGGTGGAACCGGAACCGGGGCCTCCCCCATTGTAGCTGAAATTGCAAAAGAGATAAACGCGCTTACTGTAGGCGTTGTATCACTTCCTTTTAAGGCAGAAGGGATGCATAAAATGCAGACTGCGCGAAAAGGGCAAAATGACCTGCGTGATAAAGTAGACACTTTAATTACCATACCCAACGACGCCATATTTAAGATTATCGATAAAACCACACCGATCAACCTTGCTTTTAAGGCAATAGACGATGTATTGGCCAAATCTGTCATTGGAATTAGCGATATAATAAATTCGACCGGTCATGTAAATGTTGACTTCGCCGATGTTCGAACGGTTATGAGCCAAAATGGTGACGCTGTAATTGGCGTTGGTGAAGGCACCGGAGAAAATCGGGTTCCCGATGCATTACAACATGCTATCCATCACCCTCTTTTAGAAGGTAGATCAATTGAAGGGGCCAAAGCTGTTCTTATAAATGTTGTAGGCGGAAGCGATTTAAGCTTGTACGAGTTTAACGAAATTCAAGAAACTATCCACGAAGTTGTTTCCAATGACGCCCAGATCATTGTGGGCTTTACAGAAGACACAACCAGAGAAGATAGAATCAGTATTACGGTAATTGCCACCGGTTTTCAAAAAATAGTTAAAAAAACAGAAGAAACAGTGCAAAAAAAACCCGAAAACCCCTATTATACAAATAGGGCGGAGCGTTTGCACGAACAAGCGCCGGTAGAAAAGAAGACAGGCACCGACGATACAAGCTATGGTCAACAACAGGGGTTGAATTTTCCCAGTATTGAGACCGACTTAGAAAACCTGAACATACCGGCATACTTAAGAAAAAATAGATAAAACGCATTTTAATTAAAATCCGCCCGCTAAAAAATGATTGCGGGATTCTTTTGTACAACATATTGTCTGGTTATTCTACTTTTGCAAGGGGAAGATCCGTTTCCCGGTTTTACCTTTGTTTTGCCGATTTTGTTTGCCTCGGGATGGTGGTACGCCTTTCGAGTTTTCCAGTTTCAAAAAACCTTTATTCTAATAAATATTTTCACGGGGGCTACGGCGGGTATTATTTACGCCCTTTATATTTTTACCACGTATTACGCCCCCCTCGAAACCGGAATAAAATACCAAGGCAGCATTATTCAAACCTCTGCAAAATCATTTGTAGTCGAGGGTAGTATAAAAAATAAAATATTTCGAGCCCGTTTACGACACAAGGTAGAACCAGGTCAAAAATTATTCAAAGGGCAAAAACTTATATTCACATGTAACACGTGGGCAAATTTCAAAAGCGCATCCACGTTTCAAAACCTCGAGTCTTTGCAGGGTGTCTACGGGTTTTGTAGCGACTCCCAGGTGAAATTTCTGCCTGTTCCAGAAACCACATTTCATAGATGGCGTGTTAACATTCGTACTTTTATTCAAACGCGTCTGGCCAACCTGGACGAATATACCTATGCCCCCGGTTTTATTCTGGCCGACACCAGCGGACTTCACCCGCGAGAACTCTACTTGTTGCGTAGAATGGGTGTTGCCCATCTTTTTTCGGCTTCGGGTCTACACCTGGGTCTACTGTTTGGTTTCTTTCTGTTTTTGTTTCGCTACAAACCAGTCGCAAGCGCTGGAATACTCATCGGCTTTTTAGCCTGCGCCGGGTATGTCGCCCTGCTCGACTTTCGACTCTCTTTGTTGCGGGCATTTTTGTTTTTATCTTTGTATTTACTGACAAAAATTCTCGACCGAAAAGTACACTCCATTACCCTGCTTTTTCTTACGGGCGCGGCACTTGAAATAATGGTTCCTTTGTCGAGTTTCTCTCCTTCTTTTATATTATCCTTTTCTGTAACTTTTTCGATACTCTATTTTTACCCGAAACTGAAAAAAATAATTATGCTGAAAAATGAGTATTTAAGAGACCACACCAGTGTAAGTCTTTCGGCAACCATTGCATCGGCGTTTGCGGGAAGCTGGCTGTTCTCTTATTTTAACGTGCTGTCAGTTTTATACAATTTATATCTGGTTCCTTTTGCTGCAGTATACCTTATATCAGTAAAACTCTACATCATTTTTCCTGAACTAAAATTCTTAATTGATGCGGGCGATTCGATTATTCGCTGGAGCGTTAAATTTCATTCCTGGATGTGGGAATCGAATTTTCCTCAAATAAATTCTGAGACGGTTTATATCTGGCTTGCCATTGTTCTGGTGTTCCTTACCATTGCCGTAATTTTATTCATAAAGAATGAAACCTGGAAGGTCTACCGACGCTTTACACTGGTTGGTTTATTTCTGTTCTCGTCATTTTTTCTTTCGGTAAACTGGAGATCCTATCCTCAACAGGCTATATACCCATTTGTAACCGGGGTCATAGTCTACGATCATAAAAACATTTATATCGGGGGCAAACCAGCCACATTCTCCATTGAAAAAATCGACAGAACACTTGGTAATTTTTCCTATCCGTACAATAGTATCTACAGTGAAAAACCGTTTGCAAAAGTCCTTTCAGAAAGTTTGTTACTGCCCGGCGAACAACCGGAATTCTTAAAGATGCCTCAAAAAGCCGGCGTATTTATGTACGAAAATTATTGTGTGGTTTTTTTATCGAACGCCTCGCCCGAGTACTGGAGCAGACATACTTTTAAAAGTTGCAACCATCTACGCATCGTTGTCTCCAAAAAATTCAACGACACAAATGAAAACCGCACCGAGTGGACTGACTTTTTTTCCATGTTCGGCGAGTTTGAAAGTGTGAAATACATCGGGTATTTTCGATGGTACATTGAAGAAGGTTAAAAAAATAAAATTATGACAGACGAACCCGCCAAAGACTTCGAAGCGTAAAGGGACAACCTGTCGCCAAAAAAAGATAAAGTTTGCCAAGTAAATGAATTAATGATTGCCGTGTAGTCATTAATATGTTAAATTATTACAAGGAGAGATCATGATACGATCATTTAAAGACACCTTTACTGAAGACCTGTTTCATGGAATAGATACTGCAAAAACCAGAAAGGTTCCGAGAAATATAAAGAGTGTTGCCGTAAGGAAAATGGACCAACTAGACGCCGCCATAGATATAAGCGATATGAAAGCTCCACCGGGAAATCGACTAGAAAAGCTAAAAGGAGATTTTAAGGAGTATTACAGTATTCGCATAAATGACCAATACCGGATAATATTTCAATGGAACAACAGCCAGGCGTCTAATGTATCAGTGACAGATTACCATTAAGGAGGCATAAAATGATACCAAAAAACAGAATACCAACCCACCCTGGAGAGATCTTGCTAAAAGACTTTTTAGAACCAATGAAAATTACACAAGTAAAACTGGCAAAGCACTTGAAAGTGTCGGTACAAAGAATAAATGAAATTGTTCGCGGAAAAAGAGGAATTACCCCGGAAACAGCCTGGCTGTTTTCTAAAGCCTTTAATAATTCACCCGAATTCTGGATCAACCTACAGACAAACTACGATTTAGTAAACAGCAAACCAAACATTACTATAAAACCTCTGTTTGCGACAGGTTGAACAAAATGAAATCGGGGGGTAGCAGAGGCTCTTTTGGTTTTGCCAAAAAGCCGATGCGAGGGGGCCGTGCTATTTACACAAAAAAACCGGAGGATTTTTTGTGTGCAACAAGATAGTCGCTTTGCCCCCTTCCAAAACAACAAACTTTATTTTACGTCGTCTTTATCTTCGTCTTCATCGCCACCGCAAAATTCCCGAATGGGAACTATGGCTTTGACCTCGACCGAGGAAGAAAGTTTTTCGTTCGTGTCCATTAAAGTAACAGAATCAAGTGTACTGGCCTGAGCGTTTAATGTACCGAAAAAGAGAAAAGAAACCAAAAAAACAAAAGTTGCAAAAAGTATATTTTTCATGTTTACCTCTTTGGAATATCGTTGTGCATTATTCCATTAGATTAATGTAATTCCGTAATACAAAAACGTCCAGAAATTATTCATCGCGGTTGTCTGTATCTTTCCACCAATGCTCCGTCGGCAGCGTCGAACTAAACGCGAAGGGAGCGCCGGCAATCGGGGTAGCGACTAAAACTTTTTTACCGGCAGCCTCTTTAACCAGGCGCTCAATGGGTTCTGTCCAACTGTGCAAAGAAAGATTAAAAGTACCCCAATGAATTGGTAGCATAAGTTTTCCACGAAGGTCCATATGGGCGCGTATTGCTTGTTCGGGGTTCATGTGCAGATCGGGCCAGAAGCGACTATACTGGGCCATCTCTAAAATCGTCACATCGAAGGGGCCGTACTCTTTACCGATTTCGGCCAAACTCGCAGAGTAACCGGAGTCACCGCTGAAGAACACCTTCCGTTTTTTCGACCCCACCTTGCCTTCTATAACCCACGAAGCCCAGAGTGTTTTATCGCGATCAAAAAAACCACGACCGGAAAAATGTTGGGAGGGCGTAGCTCTAATTTTTAGTGCAGGTGAAATCTTCGCATCTTCATACCAATCCAGTTCGACAATTTTTGCAGGGTCTACGCCCCACTTTTCAAGGTAGGCCGCAACGCCGAGCGGGACTGCAAACTTCTTGACCTTTTTATGAATGGCCTTTATCGTTTTATAGTCTAAGTGGTCATAGTGATTATGAGAAATAATAACAAGATCGACTTCAGGCATATCGTTGCTCTCTAGTGGTAACATCGAATGAAACCGTTTTAAAGTAAATGGAGATACAGGGCCGGGATTAAGATTAAACACAGGGTCGGTCAACACAATCAACTCACCAAATTCAATGAGTACAGACGAGTGGCCAAGCCATGTGAGCTTTACATCATTTTTGCTACTGTTTCCAATAGAAGCAGGGTCAAGTTTAACAACCGGTAGAGACTCGCTTGGAGTGCGAAGTTGTTTTCCGAACACGTACTCTTTGAACATCTCGATAAAAGACCCTTCCAACATCATTGCAGTCGGGACCTTATTTTGAAATTTACTGTTTTTATAGTTTGGCGATTGCATAATCCGTTGCATCCGGTTTCCTTTTAATGTAATCGAGTTTTGCGATAACCAGACGGAGCCTATAATCACTAAATAAAGCAGTAGAATTGCAACAACTATATAAAAAATCCTTTTTTTCATAACCATCTCATGCAATTAAGAATTACTAATTACGAATTATCAATTATCAATATTGCAAGGTCATTTAGTTCATTGAATATTATTTACCAGAAATTCGTTTATGTATCAGGTCGGACAACAATTTTGTACTTCACTTAGTGCCAGTTATTCTTTGGTAAACATCCGCCCAAGGGGAACCTAATTCTGGATTCTGATGAAAAGCCTCAAGTCTTTCATCAATGATTTTTTTCTCTTGTTCAGATAATTCAACATTTTCGGTTTTGTCTGATATCGTATCCCAAATATCTTATACCAATTGAATTCTTTCTGGTATTGATAACTCAAGAGTATCTGTGGCTGTAATTCTTTTCATTATAAATTCTTAATATAACTATGCATATGTTTATTCAACATGTCAATAATTTATCGATATGAATGAAATTATGGACTGGGAATTTAGGGATATATCAAGCTTTTTTCGGAGTCACGTTTCGCTTTTATCTGACGTTTTGGGGCTACTTGAGTCAGCCATGCGAGCACCAAACGAACCTCAAGTTTCGTGCGAGTCCGAGCGGACTAGTCGGAAAGTGATAAAGTTTGGTTGAGCTATTTGCGAAACCCGTCTATGATGACGTCAAGCAGCTTTCAATTTTTCCACCAGTAGTTCCTGCCTTTTTAAGAATGATATGTATCGTTTCATTTTAAATTGGTGGTTTTTCTCGTCTACAAAATAATGATACTGTTTTTTCTTTAGCATCTGATAAATTTCTGTAAATACCTTTCGGCAGATAGCCATACGTAGTTTTCCCTTTCCTTTTGTGCCATCTTTCTTTGCGGACCAGGCTTTTAGTTTGGGGTTACTGGTTTTAAAGTGGGTTAATGCCTGGGTTAAAAAAGTCACCGCTAGTTTCCTGGATTGCTTATTTGTCGATAAAATTCTTGTTGTCTCGTTAGAGCTATCAACTCCCGGTGCGCTTCTTAAATACGAACAAAGTTTTTTTGAATTCGGGAACCTGGAAATATCTCCTATGTCTGCGATCACGGCAAGGGCCGTGAATACACTGATTCCACGCATACTCGTTAGGATATCAACTTCTTCAATAAAGTTCGCCCCGAGTTTTTGAATCGCATCCTTACTCGCTTTAATTTGCTCCGACAAACTCAGGTAGGCTGCCAATAAAATATCTACTTGCAAATTAGCAGACTCAGAAAGTTTGATTCCTTTCAACCTCTTGATGCAAGGTTTGCTTAAACTGAGAGTTGCACTGAGTGTTTTGAGGTTTTGCCTGTAGAGAGAGCGGATGCGGTTTTTAAGGGAACCGCTTTGCTTTTTCAGAACTTTGTAAGTGGTAAAGAGTGAGCGCAAATCTCGTACGTTTTGGTCGGGAATGTAAACAGGATCGAAAAGGCTTTCACCAGAAGTCACTTGCATTTTTAATATCACTGCAAGCTTTTCTGCATCGACTTTATCAGTTTTCTTTTTCACCATACTTATGAGTTTTAATTTATACGGATTAGCCACGTATATTTCACAAACGTATGGTCGCACAATATCGCAAAAAGAAAACGTATTGGTAGATGCCTCAACCATCACATACGTGTTTTTGTCCAGGCATTCAGCAAACTTCAAAACATCTTGCGGGTTATTCAGTGAAAATTTTTCTCTGTATTTTATTCCATCCGGACTTATCTTGCAAATGTTAAAAGCGTTGCTGTGTAAATCTACTCCAATGAATTGTAAATTTTCCATTTTGATTCTCCTTTACGGGAACAGGTTAATGAGTCTATTTACCAAACGTCTATTCGGGGAATCAGGTGCAGGTTATAAAACTTGCACCTCCCCATTATTCCAATTCGGTTAATGGCCGCCAATCGAAGGCACGGGCTCACGAGGTCCCAGGGTTTCGCACGGCCATTACATGGATATTACCCATACAAAATTAACCATTCACCGTTTTATAATATTCTCTTTTAAAAATACAAAGGAATACTACTATGGTCATCATAGAATCGAAGGCCCGTCCAGGGCGCGAGTAGATAAAATTTATTAGCTGAAATTGATAGGTTTTAATTCCTTCTATCGTATATAGATTTTTGTTTAAACTATTCTTCCAAATCCTCCGAGTCAATATGTTCGAAAAAGTATTTTCCTTCTATTGACTTATGACAAATTATCTGATTGTCTATCTGGAATGTTATATTGAGAGTATTATATCTTTCGAATATTTCCAATGCACGTTCAGCCAATTCCAAAGAATCCTTTTGTAGTCGAATTTGTGTATCACCTTCTAATGCTTCTCTCTCAGCTTTGATTTTAGCCCTTTTTTCCTTTAAAAGCTCAGTTTCTTCAATCTTATGCTTTGTTTCTTCCTGCTTATATTCGTTTTCTAATTTTTTCGCTTTCCAATTAAGAGGGAAATAGATTATACTTTCTAACAGTTTCACGATTCCTTCTGCACTCAATGAAATAAATTGATCAAGAGAACCTTTACCAGTATCTACTAGATCTATTTTTTCTACCTTTGTTATGGCTTTCACTAATCGAAAAAATTCTACAGAAAACTCTAATGCCTTTAAATAATCATCTTTTTCATAACTAATTTTAATACCTAAAATTTGGTTTGTTCGAGCATAACCATAAATTGGTTTTTGAATTATATTATGTGTTAAGGAATCGACAGAATTAATTAACTTCCCTCTAAAATCTAATCCCCCATTTTCATTATAGTTTACGTAGTGAACCCAAGGAAATTCTCGAAAAGTATTTTCATCATCCTTTTCAATAGCGATAATTGCCTTATTTTGTCCAATGCCTAGACCCGCTTCAAAAGCTATACTAGGGATATTATTATTTAATACTATAATAATTAAATTACAATCCCTAATACTTCTTATTATTTGATCACTGATTATATCTCCGAATTTCTCTTTTTCTATTTCTCCAGTTATAATTACTCCATTATCAACTAAAATAGGTTTTACTATATTATCAACGAACTCTATGTCTTCGCGGGAATAGGTTATGTGACACTTTAACGTGAACTTTATTTGAAACTTCTCTAATGTTGCGATCATGGTTTATTTATGCACGTAATGGACACCTTGTCAATATTTTATTATTAGAATCATCACTATTGTTTCGGTTGATTATTCTGTATCAACTTCAGCTAACAAATTTTATCTGTTCGCGCCCTGTTCGGGCACTCAGGTCTCGCAAATAACTCGACCACATTTTGGGGCTTCCTCCGTTTAACCGCCCTGATACCACAAATTATGGAGGTTAATTGGTGCTCGCAGGGCTGACTACGAAAGCCCCAAAACGTCAGATAAAATTGAAGCGTTGTGTACTGAAAACACTACCAACCTCAAACATAAATTTGGCATGGACGCCAAATTTATTATAAACAATTATTAAGTAGTAAGACATCATCTTTTACACATTTGAATCAGGTGTCTACCCATTATGTTACTTGGTGGTACTGCTACATTCTCATGCTCCTTGCATTATCGATCAATACGAACACGCAGTCGCCTTGCTCGCTCTCGAAATGCAGTCTCACCTCCTTCCAAGATGTCACATACAGCTTTTCGAATTGATGCGTTTTCTAGTCCACCGGCCCGGTAACTGATCGGGGGAAGACCACCTACATGATGCGGCCCAGCTTCAGCAATAATAATCTGATCAGCATCTGTGTTAATAACTAAATTAGCATTATGAGTAACCATAATTACTTGACGCTTAGCTTTTGCAGCAATAAATAATGGCACAAGTTCTTCATTTACAGAATTAGGGTCTAAATTTTCTTCTGGCTGATCTATAATCAATGGTCGATCGTCAGACTCATCCAAAGCAAGGTATAGTAGTAAAAGAACGATACCACGTGTTCCTGGAGAAAGTTTTCGAATATCAATTCCATCGTATAGTATTTCATATTGAACCAATATATGATCAGTACCATATAACCAATGCGCAAATTGTTTCAACCACATTCTGTAATCAGCTTGTTGCGATGGGGAATAAGGAGCATGTTTGAACAAATCTTTCTGGTAAATGGCGATGAACTTGCTAATGGTATCTTGAATTTCTGACGCGGAACCTGTCTCCCATATTTGTTTAAGCATCTTTTCAGCAACCTCAGTCAAAGTTCCACGACCGTTGAATGGACCAGCCTTTCGGAGATCAAGAAGGTTTAACTCAGCAAAATTACCCCATTCATTAACATCAACTATTCGGCGAACGTTAAAGCTGAGCTTACTTAATGTACCAGAGGTTGCTGAGAGTCGTTTCATTAACGGGTCATAAAGTTCAGCAAGAGTCGCCTGTTCTTTGATGATCGCCTCAAATATCCGTCTGTAGACATCTTCACGCTCGGACTGCAACGCCTTCCTACGATCGTTGGCACCCAATGCATCAGCTAGTTTCTCTTTAAAATTATTTAAGGCTGAATTCTCTTGTTCTATTCGTTTGGTCAGTGCACTGTATTGATCGCGAACCAACTTGTCCGCGCTGAACAACGCTTCTAACCTCGTCATTTCAGCGATAATGATTGATAAATTTAACGTATTGAGATCAACATCATCAGATATTAATGGAGTGTTCGGATCCGCCGCTTGAATCGGTGGGCCGTTAAGCTTTGCAACATTCTTATTAGCCCAATCAACATAACCACTGAGGCTTTTATCTACATCACCTTTATAGATAAGCAGGAATTCGGCCCATTGATCAGCGTCAAGGCCACTCTGGTTGTGTCGTTCTTGCGCTTGGCGAAGCAACTCAGGGCACTTTGTTGCACGTGTGCTAGCCACCTCATCCTGCAATGTAATGAAAGAACGATGTTGGTTCATAAAATTGCCGATTTTACTTCTTAGAGATTGGGCAGCCTCTGTAAGTTGCTCGTGCCGTTGAACCTGTGCTTGTGTACCCTTTACAGCAAGTTTTGCAAGGTCCGCACTATAGTCTCGGATCAATTTTTCTTTCTGTTCAACTTGCTTAGAAAGTGTTGCAATTGATCTCTCTTTCTCGAATTCAATAGCAATACGGTCAGAAATATCAGAGAGTGCACTTTCTTCACGTTCACGAGCCTGCTTAAATCGCAGAGTGCGCTGTTCTCGGAATTCAGAGAAATTTATGGCACCCTCACGCTCATCCATCTGATGTGCTTCAAGGATGACTCTTTCGATTTCTTCAATGAGACCATCTGAAATACCATTTGACGAGCAAAGCTCTTCAACAAATTGCTGGGATAGATATCTGGCACGGGGAAATGAAAGATGACTGTTCTCATCTTGACCAGCGAGTGATCGTTTTGACTCATCACCGCCACACCAAGAGAGTGTGATAAATGCATTGCCAACAACAGGCCTCGCGCGGGCCAAAAAGGATGGACTGTTCCCTTCATTTGTGGTCCAAGTCGAATTTGAAATGGAGTCACAACCCGCGGCAACCATATCTGCGAGAGCTGTTTTTCCAGATCCCCTGGCACCTATGATTGCAATTAAGCCAGGATTGAAAGGGATTTCAGGAGTTTTGGCCCAACTTGCATTCGCTATTGATATGTGCGAAATAACTTGAGATTGCGTTGCGGAGAGAGGTGGTTCCGAACCTACGAATGCCCGTCCTTCTGGGTCGATACATGCTTGCCGCAAAGCATCAAATTCCAAACCACCCTTGATCCAACAAAATCGGTTCTCGATGGGCTTTCCGACTGTATTTAGTTCGTGCGCATCACTACCGTGAAGACAGGGCTTGGGGCCATTATAGCGTTCGCGCAATGAATCGATTTCAACGCTACGCTGCCCAAGCCAGAATTCCCTTTGGGCTGGGCTGCTCGCAAAAATGATGTGAGCAAACTTCTCAATTTCTTGACGTATAGTAGCGTCAGCTGCCTGGCGTACACCTGAAGTACCATCGCCTTCTGCTCCGGCAACTGCAATGAGGATGTTATTTTTCGCCCATTGACTATCCTGATATACATCACGCAACTGCTTAAAGTTGACTTTGAATTGGGTGGACCCATGCTGTAGAGCGGTGCGGTTGTTAGTAATTTTGGAGTCTGCTTGCTTCCCAAGTCTTATTAGTTCTTTTCGCGTACAATCAAAACAATCGCCATATGCTTGAAATTGTAATCGCCCCAAAATTCTTTGAAGTTCATCTACGTGTTCGGGATCTTCGGGGCTAACCAACAGGTGGATATTAACGAAGCCAGTTTTTGCCGCTACATCTAATCGAAGTTCGACATTAGGGAATACTAACTGAACGTCAGGAAGGCGGCCGTCATCCATATGTTTCAGTACCTTTTCGTATGTGTCAGTAATGTAATATTCAGTAACAGCAACAGCCTCGATTTTTGGAACAGCACCTTCAATAGCGGTGAAGTATTTATCCCAAGGATCATCACCATCAAACTGATTGTTGAGTGTTGTGCCGGGAGCATGAACATGGGGCTCCCAGCGTTTCCATTGTGAACCTCGGTTTAGCATTCTTTCTCCTTTGTCTAATGATGTCATTTCGTTTCAAATTCAATATAAAACATATTAATATTTAGTATCTGAAATATTCTGGAATAATCAATAATGTACAGTAATTTTAAATTATTTAAGCGCATTGTCAACATCTATCTTTTTTCTTGCGAGCCCAGGACGGGCGAGCCTTTCGAATCTCTGCGTTTATTGCATTAACAAATTTTATCTGTATTGTGACATTGGACCTGATGGTCCATTCATAATTCTGTTTCATTTCTAATCAAAAGTATATTTCTCGTTCCCAGTATTAACAAAAACTTGTTCTCAGGAGACCATACCGGAGGATGAACTCCCATACCTTTGTAGGAGGTGCCAAAGTGCCAATAAGGCAAATCTAAAATTTTAGTCTGGGTACCCGCTTTCACATCTGCAATAAATAACTCAGGTGGCTTCATGTTGCCGGGTTCTGTATTCATCGCAGTGAAATATGCAATCTTGTTCTGATCTGAGCTTACTTTAAAATACCTCCCTTTAACAAGTGTTGTAGGTTTTATTTCCCCTGTTCGCAAAGTAAGTTCTAGAACATCGGTTCCACTTGGAAACGCAAGTAGAGCAGTTTTATTATTTAGCTGTTGAAAATCAGCAGGAAAGACCCAGTTCTCTCTTTTCTTTTTCCACACGATTTTCTTTTTTACTACATCAAAAAGAATCATCCATGAATCACCCGATTTCATTGTAATTCCTGCCAGGAATTTTTTTCCATCTTCAAGCCAACCTATGGGAGACTGGTTTTCTTCGAAATAATCGGGAAAATATTTTTCCATATTAAAATGTTCTCCGAAAGTCAATACTGCATCATTTTTTATATCATAAATTTCCATTGAATTTGTTGACTCATCTCCATATTGAAACACAATATAATTCTTTTTGGGTGACAGCTGGCCTTGCCAGGAAGAAAACATTGGCGCCCCTTTCTTTTCGACTCCGGTTTTTAAGTCATATCTGAGAATGGGATACACAGTGCCCTCCCATGAATGTGCTTGAAGATACACAGCCAGATTTTCTGATACAATAACGAAACTTCCATGACGAAAGTTGTTTGTTGAAAAAGTTTTGTTCATTATATTACGCGATTTACGGCTCTTCGTATTAAGTAAAAATGTGGCTTTATCCGTAGAATAAAGTAGTTCGCCTGACGGTAAAAATCCGAGTATATTTCCGAACCACATATTTTCATGTGTAATTGGTTTTTCCAGCGAATTCAGTTTAACTATGGCAAAGTGATTTATGCTTTGTATAGCCAGGGTTTTCCCTGTTGGGGAAAACAGTGCAAACACCGAAGTCCATGGCGCATTACTCACGGCGCTCTCCGGGTATGCATTAATAATAAATGCTTTTGAACTGATGCTTTTAAGTGTATAGGGTACAGGTAAATCGACAAGGTAGGCAGAAAATACCCAGCCTTTATCTTTTTTATTATTTAGTTTTGCTACACGATACCAGTAACCAGTTTTTTCTTGGATGGTAATCTGTTCCTTCGTTTCTTCCAGCACTACTACTTTTTCACCTTGCATTATCTTACTATTTGCAGGCGAATGGAGTGAAGCGTTTCGGCGTAAATTTAAATATCCATCTGTAATATTACAGATCATTACTTTGTTATGCACTTTATGACTTTGTGCATAAATTAATCTGGTACAATTTTGCACTAGAACAGTCAGGACTAAAACTAGAATAATATTCTTTCGCATATTTAACAATAATATTAAATTCATAATGGCGATGCGTCAATAACTTTTATCGACTCAGACGTAACCGCATGGGCCAGTTTCCTTGTTTTTACTGGCATTTTATAAAGCCATATTGTTGAAATATCGATAGACTTATTTTTGACACAATTAGAATAGATATAAATCATTATCCGACCCTGGTGAAAAGTCGACCTTACTGCTAGAACGGACTCGGGCGATTCAACACGAATCTACTACCTGGGTAAGGCAAACAAATACTTTACGATATCGTTTGAGGAACTACTGTTATAGATTGCCAGCACTCCGTCAAAGGCTGCCCAGTCTACGTTGTCATTGGGAATTACAAAATGCAGGGAGGTGCCGGTGGTTGGCCACTTGACTCCATCGAGGTCGGTAAGGGTTGTTTTGTCATAAATATTTTCTGTAGTAATACTGCCAGCAGTGACGGCCAGTTCAGTCAATGAATTACCACTTGAGGCGAAAACGACTCGATACGTTGACGTCCCATTATTCCATTTTATGGCTGGTTCAGACTCACGCTCCATGGCCGAGTCGACAGCTTGTTGCAAAGTGACACTGTTCGTAGCGGGGTCGATTAAAAAGACTTGTGTTTTACTGTTTTTCTTTACAAAAACAATAAATCGATTTATAGAAGTTAACCATTTACAGTTATAGTAATATTGACTGATGTTATCTAGTAAGTGAATTTTCGGGCTCAATGCGATTGTGCCACTATCGGTTAAAATATTTGCAAAGAAAGAGTACCCGTCTCCATAAACTAAAATGGCCCGGTTGTTATCATCCGATGCAAGAACCGGCCACCAGTGATCTAAATTTACACCTGTGACAGGTAACGTTTGTAATAAGACGCCATTGACGTCAATGTACTTTACCATCACTCTGGCATACTTTGCCGGAGCAGCCTCGTCCGCATAGGCCAAAAGGAACCCCCCTGCTAAGGTTGTTACGCTGGCTGAATGTTGTGAACCGCTCGCATTGGTTATGTTCCAGTTGTTTTTAAGTATCGTTCCATTTGAGTTATATAAAATACCATGCACATCTATGCTGCTTCCGCTTCCATCTTCCCACCCTGAAAACAAAACAGTCCCGGAGCGAGTTGTACTTACGGGTTCTTGCGCCTCGTCTTGCCCATTGCCTACGAAGCGATAGGCCGCTACAACTTCAACAAATGATTTATCCTGGTTTATGGAAATAATGGTTCTATAAATATCGTGTTCCCAACCATTCTTGTAAGCGCTCGACCATGTTAATTGGTATTGTTGATTTCCTGAATCTAGAATTTGTGCGCTGTGATTAAATTCACGATCATCTTGCGTAGAAGAGCTTCCCTTCGAGGAATTGTCGTTTTGACAACTCATCGTTATAAAAATAATAAAAAATAAATAACCACTCTTTGTCGAAATATATTTGCACATATTTTTTAACATACCACCGAATATATACTTTTTTGGAATAAATTTCAACATTAGTTAAGACGATCTTCTTCTCATTTCCATATTTTGCCCCCTTCTTGCTGTTTTGATTATTTTTTTTACTGGTCATTTTGTGTCAAAATTCCACTATTTTGCATGAGATTTAAACTTTCCAAAAGCAGAGTATTCGTTGGTTTTATTTTATCATGCGCATTTTTTACAACGATTGCGGCAGTTGAAAAGAAAACTCCCGATTATTCGAATTATCCCAAAGACACTAAGGACGTTAAAAACCCGGTAGACACGAAAGATCCTGTGGTGAAAAATCCAGATGTTAGAAAAGTCGCCGAAAAGGTTATCATTCGCAGCATTGTTACGTTAGGCTCTCGCGATGTTCTCGAAGGTTCTATTATATTGCCCAAAGAGTTTACTTTTCAACATTATAAAAATGGTCTTACCTATACAAAAAAAGTTCAAGCGAAAGAGCTGAAATCGGTTAAAATAAGCGCTTATGAGCTACGAAAAAAAGTGGCGACAAATAACGGAACTTTTTATGAGTTTGAACCCTCTGAAATATTGGTCACTCTGCATGATAAAACTGTTTTTCATCTAGACACGATATTTCCGTTTTTGCGAAGTTTTCAGTTTAAAAGTCAATATGGGGTAACTAGATTATATACTTATTTTGGAGACACGTTTACAAATTCCGGCTGGACTCATGTGAAGAGTAAAGATCTTGATTACCATTTGAAAATTGGACACCCGGCTGCGGTGCAAACAATTACATTTATGAAGTAGGATATTTACGAGATACCGATTACAAAAAATAAAACCATTTAAATTATTTCCCATGATGCTTATACTTCGCAGAGTTCACACTTTTGCGTAAGACCCTGCGAAGCAATAATGATTATTTCCAGACTTTATCTTCCAGAAAAATCGCGCTAATATTTTCTTTCGGTGTTACGTCAAAACTGTAATTTAATGCTTTAACTTTAGCCGCATGCCGAACTCCCTGGCACTCGAAAACTTCGTTTGGATCGCGTATTTCGATGGGAATTTGTTTTCCCGTTTTAACATTTTCATCCACAGTGGAACGCGGTGCTATTACAAAAAATGGCACTTTGAACTCTTTTGCTAAAATAGAAAGACCGAAGGTTCCAATTTTGTTGGCTGCGTCACCGTTGGCTGCAATCCTGTCTGAACCGACAATTACGAAATCGATCTGTTTGTCGCGCATAAGCACAGCTGCCATGGAATCTACAACAAGTGTTGCCGGTATTCTCTCTTTTTCAAGTTCGTATGAAGTTAAACGAGCGCCTTGCAAGTAGGGTCTGGTTTCATTCGAATAAACCATTTCTACTTTATTGCGAGAATGTAAAACCCGTATAAGACCGACTGCTGTGCCAATTCCACCGGTCGCAAGAGCGCCTGCGTTACAGTGAGTCATAATTCGGTACTTATCTTTTTTAATTTTTTTCTCTATGTAGTCGGCGCCAATTACGGACATTTTCCAACAACGTTGTGCATCGTCTTCATGAACTTCCGTTGCCGCATTATACATGGCCAATAAAAAAGGTAGATAGTTTTTATTTGATCCGATTTTCGAATCACTTAATAGTTCTATGGCTTTTTCATACATGAGTTGACTTGCCCACATAAGGTTAATTGCCGTTGGGCGAGACTTGTCGAGCGTATTTTTTATTTTTTGCAAGCTCTTTTCGGTAATTTTTTTACCGGCCTTAATCTGGGCGTGAACTCCAAGGTAAAAACCATAGGCGGCGGCTACTCCGATGGCCGGGGCTCCGCGAACATGCATTTTCTGAATTGATTCAGCCGTATCTTTTTCATTTTCACATCGCACCCATTCGGTTGCAGTGGGTAATAAAATCTGATTTAATACCTGAAGGTGGTCTCTCTTCATTTTTAAAGGGACTGTTTTTGGGTGGGGTTTAATCATTATATTTTCCTTTTTTGGCTTCTTTTTCGTTATTCTGGTTTTAGGTTGTCTTTATTTTCTTTTATTTTTTTCTTAACAAGGGGAATAAAATTACATCGCGAATAGACGGGGCGTTAGTAAAAAGCATTACCAGTCGATCAATTCCGATACCAAGCCCACCGGTAGGCGGTAAGCCAACTTTAAGTACATCGATAAAATCTTCATCAAAAGCGATAGTCTCTTCTTGACCGGCATCTTTCATTTTTCCCTGTTCTTCAAAACGGGCGAGTTGGTCGTAAGGGTCGTTCAACTCTGTAAACGCATTTCCCATTTCGCGACCGCATATATATGGCTCGAACCGTTCTACCAGATGATCATTTCCTGGTATATTTTTGGCAAGCGGCGACATGGCTTTTGGAAAATTTGTTATTAGAATGGGCTGAATTAATTCAGGCTCGGCTTTCTCAGAAAAAACCTCGTCAACAACTTCCCAGAAGGTGTGTAATTTATCAACTTTTAGTCCGATGGAACCAGCCATCTCTTTGGCTTTTTCAACAGACGGTTCTGATTCTAATAAAAAAGGGTTAAAATCGAGACCGCTTTTTTCTTTAATAATGTCAAGATATGGTTTTCTTTCCCAGGGGGTTGTTAAGTCAATTGTATGTTGTCCGTATTGTAACTTGTTGGAACCAATAATCGTCTCCGCCAGATGAGAAAACAGAGACTCGGTGTGTTCCATCATATCGGAATAATCGGCGTAGGCCTGGTACACTTCGAGCATGGTAAATTCCGGGTTATGTTTAATGCTTATTCCCTCGTTTCTGAAGTTCCTGTTTAATTCAAAAACGCGATCGAAGCCTCCGGCTACTAATCTTTTTAAATACAATTCCGGAGCTATGCGTAGAAAAAGCGGCATGCCCAGAGTATTATGAAAGGTCTCAAAAGGACGAGCTGCGGCTCCCGATGCCACAGATTGCATCATAGGAGTCTCAACTTCCATAAAATCTTTATCTATAAAGTATTTACGAATTTCACTTATTATACGAGAGCGAAGAATAAACGTCTCTTTGACTTCCGGGTTTACCAGCAAATCGAGATAGCGTCGTCGATACCGGGCCTCTACATCAGAAAATTCATCAAACCGTTTTCCATCTTTTTCTTTTACCACAGGTATCGGAAAAAGATTTTTAGCCAACATGGTGACCTCTTTCGCTCGAATAGATTCTTCACCGGTTTTTGTCCGAAAAGGTTGTCCTTTAATTCCAATTATATCGCCAATATCAATTTTTTCAAATACAAAATGGTCGTTTTCTGATAACAGTTTATTGTTGGAGTATACCTGAATTTTTCCTGAATGGTCCTTTAGAGAAAGAAAACCGGCCTTACCCATCGCTCGTTTTCCAAATACCCTTCCGGCAATGGAAACTTCACCTTCTTTAATTTCTTCTTCATTAAAAAATGTTTTTATAATTTCTTTAACAGAAGAATCAGGTTTATACCTGTTTGGATATACATCAATTCCGCGCTCAACCAGGGCGTGGTACTTTTCTTCTCTTTGAACAAAAGCCTCCGATTTTTTATCTAGCTCGGAATTTTCTATTTCTTCAGGGGAATCATCAGACATAAGCTTAAAAAGCTTTTTGCGATGTAGTGTAAAGAAAATTGTTGGTACAGGAATAGCTTTATAAGGGAAGCAGAAATAGGCGTTATCTGCTATCTGTCCCATGAAATACGGAATTTCTGCGGTATTGGCGTATTTCCATAATCAACGGCTCCATCCGGTTTAACTCGTTTTTTCAAGAGTATTTGTCGCACCATTTCAGGAACCATTTCCATTCCAATTGCATTTCCCATGCATTTATGGTACCCATAACCCAAATGTAAGCTATCACCATAGGGACGATTTTGTTTAAACGTATAAGGGTCTTTAAACTTTGAAGCATCAAACATTGCTGAGGAAATTAACGGAAATACCGTTTGTCCTTTCTTTAGCGTTATTGCTCTTTTAGTCCCTTTCGCAATAGTGTGATTTCCGCTTGAAGATCGAAACATGTATTTAAAAGACGCATTAAACCGCAGAGCCTCCCAGACCATCATGTCGAATTTTTCCGTTTTTTCAGACTTTGCCAGCTCTACCGCTTTTTTCAACATTTCAGGACGATTAAATAGTTCATCGAGAGCCTGAATAACAGCTTGCGCCGTCGTTTCTACGGACCCGATTAAAAGTCCGCCAATATTCAATACTTGTCGGGGCAAAGTGAACTTATCTTTTTGGGGATATTTTGCCGCCAGAATTTTTGACGCTACATCTTTGCCTGGAAATCCAATTTTAATAAAAAACAGCTTACGCAAGGCCAGCATAATCAGGTACAGGGCCATCCAGACTCCGCAACTTTTGCGCGAATAAATAATTTTCTTTGCGTCTGTTCTGCGATGAAAAGGTTGATTATGAAAAGTGTCAAATTGATTCCAATAGGACCAGCGTATTAATCTCTCCGCTTTAATCCGGTTTAGACCAAAAATTTCTTGAACCATAAGGGTGGGAACCATACGACTATAACCGTATGCTATTTCCATTTTCCCCTTCTTTCCTTCGAGAATTTCAGCGCCGGCTTTCCCGATAAACTCGCGTACTTTGGATAAATTCAGTTTATCCAGAAAGGACGACATCATTATACCCTTCTCCGTATCGTGTTGAAAAGTATCGTCCTGAGTCATTAAATATGTTCCCATTTTAGGTTTATAAAATTTAACTGTAAAATCTTTTGGTCGACTTAAAGCCTCAATCGTATCATCATATCGAGCCAGCAATACCCCTTCTGGAGTTTCTAAAATTGGTCGCTTCTCGCGCAGTTCTTTAAAAAATTCGAAAGGCGAATTTGCAAGCCAGTCCAATACCAGACTCCATTTCTGACTCTCGGGAGCTCTATCATATCTGTCCAAAAAACTCTGGGGTTCATTATTATTTTTCATAATTATATTTCTCGCTCAAATGCCTATTATAATGTTTTAAGATACTCGACCAACTGCCAGCGCTCTTCGTCCGTTAGTTCATCCATTTTGTAACTATGTCCTGTGTTATAGTTTCCAGGTAGCGAAGTATCGAATGTAAAACCCACATCGTCATACCCTTTTGTTATAAAACCTACTTTAACAGGATCAAATTCTCGACTACCCACTAGGAATTTGTCAGGCCGATATAAATTTTCTGCTGTTGGATGAAATACTCCATCTTTATCTGTAAGGTCTTTTTTTGAGGGAAGTAATAAATCGTAAAGCGTCGGAACCGAACCATTGTGAAGGTAAGGCGCCGTTGCCCATATGCCATTGAGTGGCCGCGATTTATAAGCCGCCAAAGCATTAAATGGCCCAACTGTTGTACTCGGCGTATATGTTCCTGCCCGAAGCGATGGTTTAATTTTATTCCTGAAAAATGTAGCCGCAACATTATAGACAAAACCGTACCAACGTCTGATAAAGTTCCTGTCGTAGTCGGGGGTAAGAAGTACATTTTTTGTAACGCCTAAGAAAAGCAAGGCAACCGGAGCTTGTTCCGGAGTGACCATATTGCCAATAAAAGCTGAGATATACTTATTTTTTAAAATACCGGAAGCGCCTGTTCGTGTTAAAGCGTTCATCGCCATCGTTGTATCCGTTCCAGATTGTTTTAAATTTATAAAGCTTGCCACAACTTTGCGGTATGGGTCTGTTCTATTGATACTGTGATGACAAGAAGCGCAATATTCCTTAAACAGCTCTTCTCCTTTTTCCGCTTTTTTGTGGTCTATTTTTGTAAGTTTATCTTCAGGCCACAATGGTGAGTATAAATCATTCAAGTGGTTTTCAAGCCTTTCCAGATTATGCGCATCCACTGAAGACCGAAAAGAAACTTTTGTCTCTTTTGCCCCCAATAGAATCGAGTTCAGAGTATATTTTCTTTTTGCCTGCCAATCCAGTGTACCAAATACGCCGATTACCTCACCGGTATTTCGAGCCAACGGTCCGACTCCGGCGTTAGCGGCGATACCATTCCACTGGAGATAATCGTGATTGGGAACATCCCACATGTATGGATAACTAACAGGCGCATTGGGACTGTTAAAAATTTCTTTGCTTACCTGAAGTAGTTCTTCATTTGAAAGTAAAGGTCTAATTCTATCGAGGATATGATCAAATTCATCGTTCGTTAATATATCATCTTTTATACCTTTCAAAACCGTTTTTAATTTATCTTTCGGTAAAACAGACGCTAAAACTTTTTCAATGGCGTCTCTATTTAGCACGTGTTGGAGAGTTCTATTGAAAATACGTCCAAAAGCATCAAGACGCGCATAACCATATTTAAGGTCATATTCTTTATTGCCTTTTTTATATTCGCTTTTATTTATAGTCGCATAAACCTGTAAGCGAGATGCATACTTTTTTAAGTCTTCTAAAACTTCTTCTTCACTGGTATAATTTCGTCCACCGGTAAGCCATTCCCAGAATCCGTTTCGATCAAGCACCGCTTTTACAAATCGTTTCTGTTTGGCTTCATCCGAATTGGTTTGTAACAATGCGCTGTTTGCATCATCAATAAACGTTTCCATATCGGACATTGCCGGAGCGCCGTCAACTCTCATGGCCACTCCCTTATAATTGACTTGAGCCGTATGACAGGCAGCGCAGGTAAACCCGACATATTCATCACCGTTGTATTTATCTTTGACAAAGCCTACAGGCAGACCGTCGGGATTGCTGAAAGTTGGTTTTAAAACAATGTAACGGTAGCTGTCCATATTCTCATTAGATCGAATTAGTTCTTGCGAATCTTTTTTTTCTAAAACCATAAAAAAGTCATATGGCATTAAATCTGACCCCTGGGTTGTTGTGTAAAACCACATACTATCGGACGGCGACCACCCCTGCCAGTCACGAACCTCTTCGGGCGAATCAGCGTTCGGGTATAGAGTTTTGTAATCATCCTTAAACTTGGAATGTTCTAATACAATAGCTCCCCGATCTGGGTCACTATCCCACGATTGGAAAGTTTTAAAAATAGCCAGATAAATTCCGTTAATTATAAAGAGAATAATTAATACACGTATTATTTTTTTAAGATTACTTTTCCATGTCGAATATTCATTCCATTTCATTTCTTCGCCCCTCAAACACTGTAATTTACAATATATCTTTACACATTAATTTTTCAAGTGCCAAATTATATTTCTAAATGCATATAGTTAAAATAATTGGACCTGTCAACACAATAATTAATTTTTTTATTTATATTGCGTAATTTAGAAAAGACTTATGAATGTTTGTTTCGATAATGTTCTGAGACGGTTTAATTTCAAATAAAGAATTATTCGAATTACTTGATTTGGGTGTCGGCTTCTATATTACTTTCCATTTCCGTATTGGTTTCGGTTTTTGTTTTGGTTTTGCCAT
>JBEQLE010000003.1:0-109386 GCA_040326155.1 Leptospirales bacterium
CTAAAAGCGACCGTCAGTATATTCTATTGCTGAACAGGACTGATGATGACGGGAAAAAATTTGATTTGGGGGATGAATTTTTCAGCAAGGTTCAAGAGAAGATCAGTAAAAAAAACAAGGTTTCTATTCCGGAAATCTGGGGAACGCTTGGAACGGCCAGCGATCTACCAATTGATTTGCAGGGATCCATTCAATATTCAAATGAAGGAAGCCTCGACTCAAAAGCCGGTCAGTCAGGCAAATTAACTCTTACTGAGATTGGCTTATTCAGAGGTTGTAGAACAGAGGAAATTAATATTGAAAAAGGTTCCATTAAAGAAAGGTTTATCAGCTTCGAAGGTATTGACAGAAAAAAATTATTGAAATTGGGTCCTATAGATTTAAGGCTTACTCTATTTTTAGAAAAAGATGAGGGGGCTGTAGTTTATTTTCAATATGGAGATAATAAACCTGAAGAACCAGATATAGAATATGTTCTACCCGAAGCAACAAAAAATTTCAGCTGCACAGAAAGAGACAGGCTTCATTATATTCTTCCCATTGATGAAATTATGGAAGGCAAACCGACGCTTAAAATATTAACCGGTTTCAGAGCTACGCAAGATGACATTTTGGCCGTTGGCGGCAAGAAGAAAAGCGAACCTGACGGAATATTGGAAAAATTACAAGCCCACCTTTTTGGTAGTAGTCATAAACTGCAGCTCTGGAATAAGAGTAACCATGAATTTGAAGAGATTGAGGGAACCCGTTTGCCCGATTTAACAAATGGCAGAACATTGTTTTTAATACACGGAACCGTCTCAAATACCAACACCGCTTTTAAAGGGTTAATTGAAGAAGGCGGTGCCTCCTGGTTGGCAGAGATCGAAAACAATTACGATAATGTAATTGGCTTCGACCACCCAACTTTTTCCGAAGGGCCCGTAGAAAATATAGAAGCTTTTTTTAAAATGATCGGTGGAGCTAAAACCGCAACCGTTGACATTATTACCCATAGCAGAGGAGCGCTTGTCGGAAAACATTTAAGCTCCGTAGGGAAGAATTTTAAAATAGAAAAGGGGGCTCTGGTTGCGGGGGCAAACGGCGTTGGTTATTTTACGGCAGGTGAAGATGTAGCAAAGTTCCTTAAAGCCATGAAAAAGTCAAACCTCGGTAATTTAGCCTTTTTAAAGCTGATTTTTGGTATGGCACAGTTTTCTACAGAATGGTTTTTAAACTTACCCGGCGCTCGCGCCATGACGCCAGGCAAGGATGATTTGCAAGACATTTTGAATAACATAAGAAAGGACCCTCCCACCTTTTTGCCGATTATTGGCGATTATCGTGCAGATGTGGGTTGGTTTAAAGCAATCGGCAAGCGATTAATTGACCTTATTATTAAAATTTTTCTTGGCAAACAACATGACTGGGTTGTGGGTGTTAGAGCGCAACGAATTGTAAAACCAGGAGTACTGCCTGCCGGTTACAAAGAAGTAATTCATAACGCGTTGCATACAAAATACTTTGGGCAGAGCGGCGTTCAAAACAGAATAAAAGATTTCTTAAAATAAAAACGTTATTACGCCAACCCACTGGTTTAAACCAAAATTTAACTGCTACGGCTTTTTAGAATGTGCATGGCAACCGGTGCATTTGTACTGTGTATAAACACCCAGTTTGTGACAATTTTTACATGTGCCTTTGTGTCGTTTATCGAGACGATAATATTTAGCATGGTCGAAAACTATCGGTTTCCAAACGTCGTTTTTATGACAGTCACCGCAATTTTCTCTTTTGCTTTTATGAAAAGAGTCTTTAGATGACTTATGGCATGATTCGCATCTAATAAATACATTTTCCGGCACTTTCTTCACCGAATGGTCAAAATTCGGTTTATTCCAGATTTTCGTACTGTGGCATACATCGCAGTCTGTAGTATTCTTTTTATGCGGCGTATCTGGAGGGTTCGAATGACAAGTCTGGCACTTTTTTTTCTTTTGACCATTTTCATAACTTTCATTCTCATGGTTAAATGCAGTTAAATTTGGCGCAAGCTTAACCCCTCGGTGATCAACATGACAATGGCCACAAGAAACCGGTCCCATACGCTGGTGATTTACTTTACCGGACTTTGTGTTTCGTGGTATTTTTTCTCCGGTTGTTTTGAAAAAACCGATTTTAGTAATAGCGTGGCAAGAAATGCAACTGCTTTCGTAATCATTTTTAAAAACAGTATGGCATTTCTGGCAATCTGAAACAGATGTATGGCCCTGCATAAGAGGCCCCGGCGACGCGGCAAATTTCGGACTCAGGTAAAATAGCCCAAGTGCCAACATTATCGACCCAAGAAAATATAAAATAGCGTACGATTTAGGCTTCATTAAAAAGCTCCGTACATGAGAACAACGATCACATGAAAAACAAGCAACCCGGCAAAGATAGAGGTTATGGGCAGATGTATGGCATGCCACTTTTCCATTACCTGAGCATGAAGTGAAGCCCCCCATAATTTGTTTTCTGCATCTTCATCATTTAGACCTTTTTTCATTAATACTTTTTTTGAAACTTCCAATTCCCGACTGGCTTCTTCGAAATGAAAGCGTCCGGCAAAACCACTGGTTATATTCGCCAACATTGCTGCCGTTGCAAGCCAAGGTATTATAGCGTTAAAATGAATTCCCGAATGAACCAATATGAGCAAAGCTCCAAGCCAGGTCATCACTTCATGAAACAACAGGTAGTTTTTCATGGAACCACCATGAATTATTTTTCTCTTTCTTAACGAATATAAAAACGACAACAAGATAAAAAGCAACCCGACAGGGCCCAGGTAACGCCCTATAAATTCAATTTTCAAAAAATGCAATACGAAAATAAGAAAAGCTGCAATTGATATTTGAATTAAAAAACCAAATATTGAATTTATCAATAAGGATTTTTTCATATATCACTACTTCTATGTATAAACAGATTGTAAAGCGAGCTATTATTATCCTTTGCCCCTTGTAAATTCAAATGCGAATTGTATTTACAGTAGAGGGTATTTACGTTCTAAATGGTAGCTATTTCAAATCTCGTTCCATTTGCTCTGGATTTCTAAGCCCGTGAAATATTGCTAAAATAATTATTTCATGAGTTTCTGCAACGTAGAAAATAATATATGGAAAGTTCTTTAAAACATATTTCCTGATTTTGAATTTATAACTTGCACCTATTCTTGGATTCTGTGAAATAATAGATAAAGATTCATCAATTTCCGTGCAGAACTTGTCAGCAACTAAAGAATTGATTTCACTGTACCAATTCAAAATTGATTCAAAATCTTTCTCGGCTTTAGGTTTAAATCTTGTGGGTTTGCTCAATTACTTTTTGACCCTGTTTTGATCTCAACCCAGGATCTGCCCGCTTCTGGATTATTCAAATGTTCTTGATACCGTTTATCGAGTTCTTTTTGATCCTGAGGTGAAATAATAATATTTTCGCTTTTATCAGGTATGCTTTCCCATAATTTTAAAGCCAAATCGATGCGTTCTGAAACATTGAGGTCCAATAATTCTTTTATTGCCACTGCCATACATCAAAAATATATTGAATGAGTTCATATGTCAATACTTTTATCATACTGCGCAGTCATTCCAGACTGAGCCAGGTTTTACGCTGCCTCAATATCGTATGGGGTGGCGTAGGACTCACCCCATGTACTCTGGGCTTTTCCAACAAATTTGCCTATGAGAAATAGTGAGCAGGTTGACACCCACTTTCGTTTTAAAAACCTGCTTTATGAGTGTTCTAGAAAAGATTATTCGCGATAGAAAACCGGATATACCGACGGCAAAAGAGGCCCAGGCTTTTCGGTGTGAGCCAACAACAAAAGATGTAAAAGCGACCTTGCAAAAATCTGAAAATAAACTTCGCCTTATCGCTGAACTTAAAAGGAAAAGTCCTTCGCAGGGGGAAATTAATCCGAAAATTGACGTCGAAGCCGCCGTTAAACTCTACCGTCCCTTCGCCGCGGCAATGTCGATTTTAACGGAGCCCAATTATTTTGGAGGCTCTTTAGAAGACCTTTCCCGAGCAGCCGAATTAACGGACATTCCTCTTTTACGAAAAGATTTTATTACAGATACTAAACAGGTGAAAGAAGCCCGTCACTACGGAGCGGACTTTTATCTATTAATTGTTGCCGCGCTTGCGCCCTCGCAATTGAGTGAACTATTGGATGCTGGCAAAGAGTGGAATATGCCTGCACTTGTGGAAATTCACAATGAAAAAGAAGCCGAAATTGCTCTTGCTGCGGGAGTTGAAATTTTAGGAGTCAACAATAGAAACCTTCACGATTTATCGATAGACCTTTTAACAACCAATAGAATTTATGAAAACCTTGAAAAAGAGTTACAAAGTATAATCCTTATTTCAGAGTCGGGGTTTAAGTCGCGAACCGATTTCACGGGGCTGCCCGAACGCATTGACGGTGTGCTTATTGGAACAACATTTATGAAATCTCCCGAGCCCGCCCAGTTGCTTAAGGAAATGTTTGGATGAAGTTTTTTATCGAGAATAGGCGTCATACGTTACCGATATCTGTTTTTCTGTCAATTGTAACTGCGTTTTTTTTTCGTTTGTCCGGTTTTCATCCGACAGACACCGCAATAGATTTTATTTTTTCGGGAAAACTGGATGTTAACTCCTACTTTTTTTATTTGTGGAAAAACCCATATTACCTTACCCTCGATTTTCATTCGATTCATCCCGATTATTATTTAGTTTCTTTTATAGCTAAAGCCGGGGTTTCCTGGTTGGCACAGATTCTCGCTTTTACGGCTACGCCCGTATTGCTGTTTTTTATAGTTCGAAAAAATCCCGATTATGTTTTTCCCGTTCTAGCCTGGCTTGCCACCCTGCCGATTATTTTTCTGTTTGGGTATGCGGTCTCTTTTATCTGGATATCGATATTTGCTTTAGAGTTGATTCTTTTAAAAAACAGTAATATTCGTATTGGCGGCGCAATTCTGTTTTTCTCTTTTTTATACTTACCGACGGTTTTTATTACCATCCCATATTATTATTTTATCTACGGGTATAAAAATAACCGACAATCTGTTATTACAATTTTATGGAGTCTGGCTTCTATACTGTTTTTTCATTCCCTTTTGGCGTTTATTTTATTTGGCGCAGCCTTTAAAGACTCTATTCATTTTGTATTTTTTCATTTTCTTGGATATGCTAATTATTTTCGAACGACGGGAGAATACTATATGGTAAGCCTCTCCGAAAATCTTCCGGAAACGATTTATTACATAATAGCTTTTCTACTTGTCGCTTTTTCTTCTTATAAAGGAATTTTACACTTTGCCAGAAAAGCCCCTCTCGGACTTGCTCTGTTTTTCGCTTTTATACTCATAGATATGTTTTTAATTACCAGAGGCGCGTCCGCTCTGCTCTGGATAGGCGGCGCGATTGTGCTGGGTTCGGTTTCAGCTTCGTTTACTTTCGACAAGATAAAATTTTCGAAACATGTACTATCGATCATGGTTTCTATGTTGTTTGTTTCCTATTATGTTTATGCTGGAAATCTGGAAATTGAGCAGAATAAAAAAGCTCCCTCAGAAAACTGGATTGTCTCTATAAATGATCTTCCAAAGTTTCCATATGGCCCGGCTCGGGTAAAAAAAATCTACTTAATGGATACAAAAATTATTCCCGCAAATATTGTTATGGAAAAACAATTTCATGGCAAAAATTACGATACGATGCTGTCGAAAATTGCCATAGAGTTTTTCGATGCCGAAAAACAGTTTGCCGAAAAAAGTTTAAAGATATTAAGTGGAGAAAACTTTAACCTTTATTTGTCGAGTGGCTCGCATCCGGCAGATGAAAAGGAACCGTATTCTCGCTCCCGTATTTTGTGGGACAGTTTAATAAGCGATCAAACTTTTAAACGCGCCATCTTTATGGATTAAACCATAAAGTCAATAATCAGCCTCGGGACTCGACGCTGTAGCAAACAGTTTTCTCGGAATTCTTCCCGCTTTGTAGGCAATGCGGCCAGAAATGGAAGCATGTCTCATCGAAATTGCCATCGATAAAGGGTCAGATGCTTGCGCTATAGCGGTATTGAGTAAAACTGCGTCCAGGCCAAGTTCCATAGCAATGGTAACATCGGCGGCGCAACCCACGCCTGCGTCTAAAACCAGCGGAACTTCCCCGTTAATTATTTCCATAATCATTTGAAAATTGGCCCGGTTTTGAATTCCACGCCCGCTGCCAATGGGACTTCCTGCGGGCATAATTGCATCTGCGCCCGCTTTCAATAACTTACCGGCCAGAACCGGATCGTCATTTGTATAAACCATAAGAAACAGGTCATCGCTGGTAAATTCCGCTTTTATTAATTCAACAGCTTTCAGTGTTTCTACCGGGTCTGGTAAAAGAGTAGTAACATCGCCCATGACTTCCAATTTTAAAAAACTTAGCCCCATAGCTTTGGCGATTTTTGCAAAGCGAAGCGCCTCTTTTGCACTATGAGCCCCGGCTGTGTTCGGCAATAAAGTAATCTTTTCGGAGTCTATATAATCTAAAATGTCGGCGGTATCTTCCGATGAGAGGTGCAAAGGAACTCTGCGCAAGGCGATGGTAACCATCTGGGTTCCCGAAGCTTCGTGGCAATTTTTCATCAGTGGCAGTGTCTCATATTTACCCGTTCCGATAAACAGTCGCGAGTAGAATTTCTTTTTGCCAAGAACCAGCGGGTCGTTTTTGAAAATTTCAGATTCATTCATAAAGTCAACTCCCTGTCGCATCGCGTGTCCTGTAGTCAAATAATTTTTGCTTGTCACCCTATTGTAGACGCAGTTTTGGGTATAGGCAATAATATGATACTTGATTGGTTCCACTCACTATTTTCTAACGATCTGGGAATTGACCTGGGAACGGCAAATACATTAGTATATGTCAAAGGTCAGGGCATTGTCCTTTCCGAACCTTCGGTCGTTGCAGTACAAGCTAGCACCGGAAAAGTAATCGCCGTCGGGCAAGAAGCCAAACGGATGATGGGAAGAACACCCGGCGAGATCGTCGCGATTCGACCGATGAAAGACGGAGTAATCGCCGACTTTGAAACCGTCGAAAAAATGATTCGTTACTTTATTAATAAAGTTCATAATCGAACTACCCTTGTAAAGCCCCGTATAGTTATTTGTGTACCATCCGGTATTACAGAGGTGGAAAAACGAGCTGTACGTGAATCTGCAGAGCAGGCTGGCGCCCGTAATATTTACTTAATTGAAGAAGCTCTTGCTGCGGCAATTGGCGCGAATATTCCAATACAAGAACCTGCAGGAAATATGGTTATTGATATTGGGGGGGGAACGACCGAAATTGCAGTTTTATCTTTAGGTGGTATGGTCATTAGCGATTCCATTCGAGTTGGCGGAGACGAATTTGACGAAGCCATAACCAAACATATGCGTAATAATTATAACCTTGTCATTGGTGAGCGTACAGCAGAAGAAGTGAAAATATCGATCGGTAACGCATTTAGTGAAAAAAAGAGTGAATCTTTTGAACTCAAAGGTCGGGACGCTATGTCGGGTCTTCCTCGTGTACTCATTATTGATGGTACAGAAATTCGAAAAGCTCTAAAAGAACCTCTCGATGCTATTCTTGAAGGCACTATACATGTTCTGGAAAGAACTCCGCCTGAACTTGCCGCAGATATTACCGAAAGAGGTATTGTTTTAACCGGCGGTGGAAGCCTTCTAAAAGGTCTCGATAAATATATATCGAAAGAAACCGGCGTACCAGTAATTCTTGCAGAAAATCCACTGAATTGTGTAGCCATCGGAACTGGTAAATATCTCGAAGAACTGAAAAATATTGAAGGAAAAGCAAGATAAGTTCCCCTTCTTAAATGCCGGAATATCGGACGTCCGGTGGAAACAGGAACTAACCTAAATGTTAGCCGAATTTATATCGAATTATAAGGCGGGACTTTCCCTGGCCTTCGCCATCATTTTCTCTTTTACGAATTTAATAACGAGATCCGATTTTGTCGGAACATCCGTGAATACAGCCACATCGGTATTAGACTTTTTTACAGGTACTTTTCATTCCATAGGACAAGGATTTTCACGAATTGTCGATAGCTATGGCAATTATAATGAACTTGAAAGCGAAAGAGACGCTTTGAGAAAGAAACTTCAAGATGCTCAATTTCTCCAGTTTCAAACAGAACTTCTCGAAGACGAAAATCGCAGGTTACGAGCCATAATCGAACTTCCTGAACGTAAAAATTATGACATGGTTACTGCTGAAGTAATTTCTGTTGATCCGGATAACTGGTTTCAAACTATTATTATAAATAAAGGCGAAGCGGACGGAATAGAAGTCTATATGCCCGTAATTGCCTACCAGGTCGTTACGGTTCCATCGGAAGATGGGAAAACGATGGTAGAACAACTTGTACATGGCGTTGTTGGTAAGGTAATTCAGGTAACTGCGCATTCGGCCAGAATACTACCGATTACAGATCAACACTCCCGCCTCGGCGTCAAAGTTAAAAAAACTGGACACTGGGGTTTATTAATTGGCCAAAGCCAGGACGATCGTCCTCCAAAACTGGAATATGTGACTTTGAAACTGAACCTTGAGCCTGGCGATGAAATTGTCACATCGGGCGCCGGCGGTATTTTCCCTCCGAATGTGAATATAGGCGTTATCGAAGGAGAAATTAAACGAGGGGCAACATTTCAAGAAGCATATTTGAGACCGGCTGTCGATATTCGTAAGCTCAATTTTGTCTTAATTGTAAAGAAAAGACCCGATGACAGAGAGAAGTTAACCGAACCACTGTCCTCGCCGAAAGTGCAAAAAACCTTGCAGGAAAAAATCTCTACCGAAGCCATGGAAGAACCTGAAACGCCATGATCTTTGAAAAACTCATTATAGCCGTTGCGATTATTGTCTCGTATTTTATGCAGACAAGTATGGACTTTTTTAAACTCGGAGCTATAAGTCCCGATTTCCTTATGCTATTAACCATTTATTTTGCCGTACACCGGGGAGAGTTTGCGGGCATGTGGGTCGGTTTTTTTGGCGGACTGTTACAGGATATTAACTTCGGGACCTTTTCTATTATGGCCATGGGCTCACTTCAGCACTCTATTGGAATGAATGTTTTACCAAAATCCATAGTCGGGTACATTGCAGGTAAGTTTTCAGAAAAAGTACGAAAGGATAACATACTCAGTCTGGTTCTTCTTGTTTTTGGTTTCAGTATTTTAAAAGGTCTGGTCAAATTATTACTGACTGTTCTTTTTTCCGGCAGTACAACCGGACAGGCGATTATTACGGTTATTTTACCAGAATCTTTGTATAACGCACTATTAAGCATCGTTTGGTTTAAACTACTCTTCTGGGCCATTCCCCCGGTCGACCTCAGGAAATAAAATGTTTGGATCGGCAACACAAGCTCGAAATTGGAATAGAATTAGAAAGCGAATGCTTTTTATGATTGTCATTATAGCGCTCGGATTTTTTTCCCTGTTATTTCGTCTTTTACAGCTACAGGTTATAGATGGAGAAGCTTATTATAAAGATTCGAAAAGGGTAATTCGAAAAATTGTAGTGGATAACGCGCCTCGTGGACAAATGTTTTATCGTAATTACCAGGGACGTGAAAACTCAAGTTATGTTGCCCAGAATACAACCACATTAACTCTGATTGCCGTACCTGACCATTTTGATAAAGGCGAACTCTATGAAAAAACCCTGTTACTGGAAGAAGCTTACAAAATTACCGACAAGAGCCTTGTAAAGAAAATTACCCCTGAGGCGATACGAAAAAAAATGGCAATAGTGCTTTTGGAAAATCTGACTCCGAAAGATCTCTCGATACTTGCTGATTACTACCTGCATTTTCATAAATTTATTATAAAAGAAAACACGAAGCGGTTTTATAATGATGGGGAAAAAACTGCCCATATTACCGGCTATATTGGACCGCCCAATAAAAAAGATATTGCAGCCGGAATACGCAGCTACCAGCTCGTTGGAAAAAACGGCCTGGAAAAGTATTATGATTCTATTTTACGCGGTCAAGACGGGGAAATTGTTCAGATTACTACAGCGACGGGAAATTTCGAAGAACAAAAGATTTTTCGAAGTTTTGTTCCCGGAAACAATCTTGTTTTAACGGTAGATGAAGATTTACAAAAAGCTGCCTGGAAGAGTATTCAAGGTCGTAAAGGGGCCATTATGGTTTTAAAACCCGCCACAGGAGAAATTTTGGCGCTGGTCAGCCAACCCGATTATAATCCCAATACTTTATTATCTGACGTCCCGGGTGAGCGAAAAAAACATCTAGCTTATATTCGATCCAGCTACGCCGAAATTAATCGCGCTATTTCCGCAAAGTTTCCGCCGGCATCTACATTTAAACCACTTGTGGCCATAGCCGGTATGGAAGAAAAATTCGTTTCATCCGATTTAACTTTTTATTGCCCCGGTAAATTCGTAATGAAAAGTTCTTATTCTCATTTACCCGATTCGACTTTTCATTGTTGGAAAACCCACCGCAAGAATAATTTAATAACAGCAATTAGAGATAGTTGCTCCGTATACTTTTACCGCCTTGGTTTACGAATTGGCGCAGAACCTATAATGAATTATTCACGTCATTTTAAGCTGAATGAAGTTACCAATATAGACTTGCCAGGAGAAATTGCCGGTTTTGTTCCTTCCAAAGAATGGAAACAGAGTGAATTTCATCAGGGGTGGTATGACGGCGATACTGTGAACTTAAGCATTGGCCAGGGCTTTATTGAGACAACGCTTATTGGAATGGTCAATTTTTACGCTGCTATCGCTTCGGGTGGCATTGTATATAAACCCCATCTGGTGAAAGAAATTCGTTTTGCAGAAAATGATCAGATAAAAGAAAGTATTATACCGCAAGTTTTATATGAACTTCCACATTCGAAATTAACGATGGACACCATACGAGAAGGCTTACGTCAAGTGGTATCGAAAGGAACAGCAAGGTGGGTTTTAAATCGTCCCTATTTAATGCCCATAGCAGGAAAAACAGGAACCGTACAAACTCGTTCGTTTGACCGGCACGCCAACAAAACCCAGCACGCATGGTTTATTGGTTATGGGCCATACAATGGCGATATTAACAAAACGATCGTTGTTGGTGTATTTATAGAACAAGGAGTTTCCGGGTCTGTCGGGGCTGCGCCAATTGCACATGATATATTCAAAGTGTGGAGCAATAAACTAAAGGGAAATTTACCGCTGGACTAAAATGAATCCGATACGAATAGACTGGACCATAGTAATCTTTTCCATTACGGCAACTTTGTTTGGCGCGCTATCCTTATATGGCGGCGGTGGGTTTGGAGAAACTCTTGCCATTAAACATTTAATCTGGTTAGTACTCGGAATTATATTAATGTTCCTGTTTACCTTTGTGAGTTATCAGTTAATTGGTTCTTATGCTCTTATTATATTTGGCGTAGCGCTGTTTTTATTGGTCATTACATTAATACCGGGAATTGGCGCAAAAATAAAAGGAGCTCGTTCCTGGATTCGTTTTTTTGGCATGGGTTTTCAGCCGGCAGAGTTAATGAAAATTGCAATGGTAATTATGCTGGCAAAGTATTTAACGCTGAAAGAAAACCAGATTGCCCATATTAAAGAATTGTTTTTACCTTTTTTACTGACTATTATTCCGATGACCTTAATTGCGATTCAACCTGACCTCGGTTACGCCGTCATGATGTTACCTCTTTCTTTTATACTATTGTTTCTAGGGGGAGCCAATGTGCCTATTCTGGCTGGACTGGTCGTAGTCGGTTTTTCCATTCTATTTGTACCTATGTTTCTGGAATATCACAAATATATTATTACCGGAGAAATAGTTAAACTATTAGAATTGGATCATTATAATTTGTCTCATGCCATTAAGTCTTTAAGTTTTGAAGTATGGCGCTATGCCGAGAATGCTGCGAAGTATGCAAGCATGACCATCGGGACGACTGAAACAGAAAAGGCCATAGTAACCTTGTTAAAAGGCGATAACTTGAAACTGTTTTTCGAAACTGCCGATACGGCAAGAGCTGCAAAAAGTAATTTTCTACGTGATTTTTTTGCCAATGATCGCTTAATTATTCTACTATCGATATCGTCTTTTGTTATTTATGGAGTTTTGTTCTTTTTACAACGCTTTTATTTTCGCCAAAATGCAGCCAAGGTTGCCACTGTTGCATCCTTAATTCTTGCCCTGAGTTTATCACTATCGTTTTTATTCAGAAGTTTCGTCAGTTTTAAACCCCACCAGGTTGTTAGAATTGTTTCATTTGCAAACCCCAAAGAGTTTCCGCAAGGGGCTGGTTACCAACTCAACCACTCTTTAATAACAGTCGGCTCTGGAAAAATTACCGGGAAAGGTATTTTTCAAGGCGATATGACAAAAGGTGATGTTCCATTTTTACCAGAATGGTATAACGATTTTATTTTTCCCGTCATAGGCGAACAATTTGGTCTGGTTGGTACAGTCACCGCGCTTTTATTATTATTAGGTATCGTTATTCGTGGGGTCAGTATTGCATGGCAGTCCAAAGATAACTTCGGCGCTCTGCTTGCGGCCGGCATTACCTCGATATTCTTTTTACATATATTTATTAATATAGGAATTACCCTTGGCATGTTACCTGTGACCGGAATACCGCTGGTCTTTTTCAGCTATGGGGGTTCCAACCTGATCGTTAATTTTATAGCCCTCGGAATTTTAATGAATATTCATCGCAAGCGTTTGATTAACGTTTAGTTTTTCTACATTAAAACTTTTTTGAAAGACCCAGATTAATTCCCGGTCTATTGTTCAGGTTGTCAAAGTTTGTCGGTTCACGATTATTTTTGGCGTCCTTTATGGCGATTAAAAGAGTGAGGGTAACAGTAGATGCACCCATTGTAATAAGATACCAGGTCGGCAAGGCGCCCAGAGTAAAATCATATGTCGGATCGTAAATATAATAACCACTGCTGAAAACCAATATGTTCGCTAAAGCTATAAATGGCAGGGCTAAAAAAAACACAATCTCGCCTCGTCGAAAAGGCGTTTCCGTATATTCCGTGTCGTCATTTTCGGAACTATCGGAGACCTGTTGCGCATTCCATGTCTGCCAGGCCAGTGGTTCGGAATAGATTGGTAGTGTAAATCCCCATAGCAAAAACAATGTAATTAACTTTATTGCAAAACTATTTTTAATTGAACAGGTCATTTTCTACTCCAGGGGGTTGTATATGAATGTGCTCATATCCCTTATTAGTCAGCATGCGTCCTCTTGAGGTTCTTTGTATTAAATCGAGTCGAATCATAAATGGTTCCACAAAGTCTTCCAGAGTAATTAAATCTTCCGATAAAATTGCTGAGAGTGGTTTCAAACCGACAGGCCCACCTTTGTATTGTACGGCTAGAATACGCAGAAATTCGTTATCTAGAGCTGTTAACCCCAGTTTGTCGACTCGCATTTCCGTAAAACTATGGTCCGTAATGCTCACATCGATCACTGTATTTTTTTCACCCTGAGACTCTTCTCCTACAATTGCATAGTCCCAGACCCGACGTAAAAGCCGCAGGGCAATACGAGGGGTTCGCCGACTTCTTTGAGCAATTTCGTTTAAGGCGTCGGCATTAATAGAAATACGCCACTTCTTTGCGGCATTGCTGATTATTTTTGCTATATCTTCTATATTATAAAAGTCCAGTCGCAAGTGAATTCCAAACCGGTCTCGCAAAGGTGACGAAAGATTTCCCGGCTTCGTAGTCGCCCCGACCAGAGTAAAAGGAGGAATATCGATTGTAACGGTAGTCGCCCCGAGACCCTCGGCAAGTGTAATATCAATTTGCCTGTCTTCCAGAGCGGGGTAAAGTATTTCTTCAACCGGAGCCGGCAGACGATGTATTTCATCTAAAAAAAGTATATCATTTTCATTTAACGTAGATAAAATTTTGGCGAGGTCTCCGGGTCTTTTTAAATTTGGCGCCGACACCTGGTAAAATTGTCCCTCTTGCTTACCGGCAAGTATTTTTGCCAGAGTTGTTTTCCCGAGCCCCGGTGGCCCGGAAAATAAAATATGATCTAAAACTTCGTTTCGTAAAGAAGCAGCCTTTAGATAAACTTTTAAATTATCCACCGCTTCCCTTTGCCCAATAAATTCGTTAAAATCCGCAGGACGTATGGTAATATCTTCCGATGAATTTTTTTCTTTTCCGTAAATTTGAGATTCCATAATCTTATCTATTTTTCCAGAACAACCATAGCCGTAGAATAATTGTCAGCATGAGATATGCTACAGTGGATATTTTTAATTTGTAACGTATTGATTTTTTCTTTCATGTCTCCGAACACTACCGGGTCTTTTTTACCGGAACTGCCAACAAGTCCGATTTCTTTGTACGATGCGAAAGTGCCGAACCCAATGGCTTTTATAAAAGCTTCTTTTAGAGCGAAACGGGCAGCCAGGTGTGGCACCGGGTTATTCTTTTTCATGCAGTATTCAATTTCTTCTGGAATAAATATTCGTGACAAAAAAGAATCTTCGTATTTTTCAAGAATCGATTTAATTCTGTAATTTTCACAAATGTCTACACCCAGGCCGAAGATCATGTATTCACCATTCTCAATAAAATATTTTTCATCTCATGTACGGCTTGCCGCATTCCAACTTTAAGAGCTTTGGAAATAATGGCGTGCCCTATATTCACTTCGCTTAGATTTTCAATATGTAATAAACTATAAATATTATGATAGTTTAATCCATGACCTGCATGAAACTCTAGATGTTTTTCCTTGCAAAGTTTTCCGGCATAATGAATTTTTTTCAGTTCGTCTTCGTGCGCTTTGTTATGAAAAAAACTTCGAGCAAAATTACCGGTATGCGCTTCTATTCCGCGAACGCCCAGTTTCGCAGCATGTTCGACTGCTGTCTGGGTAGCTTCTGTAAAAAGGAAAACTTCAATGTCAACTTCTTTAAAAACCGGAAGACTTTCAGACAACAGATCATAGAGTTCCGTTGTATTTAGACCGCCTTCGGTAGTTAATTCTTCTCGTTTCTCTGGAACAATACAAACACTTTTTGGCTTTAACTTTAAAGCAATATCGATCATCTCTTGCGTAAGCGCCATCTCCATGTTAATTGGAATTTTCAGATGTTTATTTATATCGAATAAATCGTCGTCCACGATATGGCGACGGTCTTCCCGCAGGTGCATCGTCAATGAGGCTGCTCCGCCTTCTTGCGCTTCAAGAGCCATGTCGATTAAAGATGGGTCTTTTTCACCACGGGCATTTCTAAGCGTGGCAATGTGGTCGATATTTACTCCAAGCTTAATTTCTTTTATTTTATGATCAGTTTCCATCATTTAATTCCCCATTATTATCATTGTCATCAGGGTCGTTATTCTCTTCAGGTTCTTTTATATATTCCGGTTTTACGGAAAAACGCACGGTAAGGTAATTCGGCATTATTTCTATTATGTCAATAGCCTTCTTATTTGTCAGAATCCTAATGATTATATCGATTTCCGATTCTGTATCAAATGGCATTATGGCTCCCGTTTTGGGAATGAAACGCGTTCCCTCGAGATTTACATAGGCTTGAAAAGAATCAGCGCTCAATTTATTAATAACTTCAGGGTTACCCGTAACGCGAATTTTAATTTCAAGGCTGGATAAGCGAACTTCTAATGCCGGGTCTAATCCTTCAACCTCGACTTTAATTCCCGAAATAGTTTTTTCACGAGTATTATCCTGAGTCGATATTGTAATCTGAACTTCAACAGATTGATGATCAATAATTTTACTTTGCCTGGGTTTTATCAGAGCCTTTCGCACAACCAGAGACTTTTGTGCATTTTCCAGGTTTACCCATTCAGTTTGTACATATTTGATTTCGCGTATTTTAGACTCAGGACCCTCAATTGTAATTGATTTAGGGGTAACCAGTGTTTTACCCTTCTTGAAACCTTCAGCGATTTCGCCCTGGACCATCACTTTAACGGGAACTATTTTTCTTACTGCTTTCTCTAAATCGATTTTTATCGCCTTCGCCATTGAGGTAATTTCAATTTTATCCGGTATCTGTTCGGCAACAAATTTTACTTTATACTGTTTGCGTCCGGCTTCGGCGTCGCCAAGATACACGGAGGCTTTCAGGTTACCAGTGGGGAATTTTAAAGCTTCCTGACGCCCTCTGACACTGAGTTGCAGATAGCGAGGCGGGTCTTTTTTCCAGTAAAGGTTATCTGGTTTTTGCTCGTAAGTAATGGGAACAGGTATTGTAATGGTATTCATTTTAATATCGCGCACATAATACCATGTGATGATGGCAACAATAATGCTTACGAGTTTTATTTTCCAGTTTTCCGTAAACCAACTCATTTGTTCTTACCGCTCCCTGTTGGCGCAAATAAAGTATTCCACTCTTCAGATAATCGATCAGAGTTAAAAGCCATTAAAAGTGATTTCAATTTTACATGGTCAACCTTTTCTTTCATCTCACCCAAATAACAAGCTGTAATCCACCCTTTTTCTTCCGAAACAACCAGGGCCAGACAATCTGACTCTTCACTAATACCAAGCCCGGCTCTATGCCTTGCCCCATGGGTTTTTTTCAATTGATCTGAATTTGAGAGTGGCAGATATGTCGCTGCCGATAAAATTTGATTCCCTTCAATAATGATGGCGCCATCGTGCAGTGGGTTTTGCCCGTAAAAAATGGAAACCAACAACTCTTTGGTTAGTTTTGCATCAATAGCAATACCCCCTTCTGAAATGTGCTTCAGACCGATTTTATTTACCAAAACAAACAAAGCTCCTGTTTTAACTTCTGATAATTGCATGCCAGCCTGGTAAATTTCATCAACCGGTACTTCCCGTGTCTGAAATAAAAGTCGGTACCATCGAGTTTGTCCAATTGTATAAAAAATACGCCGTAATTCGGGTTGTAAAATTACAATCATTGCAATTAAAATATACCCAGAGATGGATTCAAAAATCCAATTTACTGTCTCAAGTTGTAGTATACGGGAAATAACAGAAACGGTAAGTAATAACGCAAGACCAATAAAAACAGGTGTAGCGCGAGTATGCCGCAACAATCGAATAATTTGATAGGTGATAAAAGCTACGAGCAGAATATCAATTGCATTGCGAAAAAGGACGGTATAGCTTTCAACCATTTTGATTTCCGTTTGCCTCAACGGCAGCTAAAATTCGTTTCATTTGAATTGCCGGGGTAACATCATGAACTCTCAATATATCGACGCCTTGTAAAGCTAAATATGTATGGAAAACAAGAGTCGCGTCGCCTCGCTTTTCAACCTCTTGAATACCCAGTAAGTGTTCCATAAGTGACTTTCTGGAAACCCCGACAAGAAGTGGAAAACCCTCTTGTTTGAATCGTTCTACATTATTTAATAATATCAAGTTGTGTTCGAGAGTTTTACCAAAACCAATGCCAAAGTCCCAGATAATCTTTTTTTCATCTATGCCAAATTTCAAAGCTTTTTCTGTTCGTTGCTTCAAAAAGTCGATGGTTTCTGTGACAATATCTTTGTATTGAGGTTTTACCTGCATAACCTCTGGAGTTCCTTTGGAGTGCATAAGCACAATACCGGCTTTGTGTTCTGAAACCGCCTGTAAAAGCCCATCTGATTCACCGGCTCGAATATCATTAATAAAGGATACCCCCCATTGCAATACTTTTCGCGCCACTTCCGCTTTATGCGTGTCCACAGAAATATTTTTTATTATTTCAGTACCATTTTTAGTCTGTGTAAGAGTTTCCAACGGGGCGAGTCTTTTCAACTCTTCTGTGACCGTAATCGGCGATGCAAAAGGACGACTGCTTTCGGCGCCGACATCAAGAATGTTCGCACCTTCGTGTAAATATTTGTTTGCAGTGTTTAAGAATAATTCGGGCTTAACTCTTGAATCGGGTACGAAAGAGTCAGATGTAAGGTTGATAACAGCCCAAATTTGTAAATTATTCGTTTTCAAAAGACAAAATTCAAGTCGACATAGTGTTGTAACCCAATTCTAAGAGGATCGCGATTAATGGAGTAGGCAAATTTTAAAAAGGGAAGCTCAAGACCAGCCCCGAAAGCCAGGTTACCATCTTGCAGTCCACCCATCAGAAATATATATTTCGCAAATAGAAAATGTACGCCAATTCGAGTTGTAGTGGGATTGTTCACATCGCCCATATTTTTGTTCACAGACATCATTATTTTAATGTTCGTGGTAGGGGGTGTAATTGCCAACGAAAGATCTAATTCGGTATCCATTTTTTCATAATTGCTTGAACCTACTGATCGTTGGTAAAGTCCAAATAGGTTTTTTGCGACAAATCCAATATTTATAATTGGTATCGGCGCAATTTGAACTCCGAAGGAAAACCCTCCTCCATAAATACTCGCTGTACCAAGATATTCCTGCATAAAGTGGGCCGATAAACCCCACCTTAACGTTCCTGACTCTCGGGCATATCCAAGTATAATATCACCAAAACGATATGTTAATTGTCGTGTTGCAACTCCGCTTTCATCGTACCCCTGAATTCCATCAACAAGACTACCCAAAAATCCGATACCGACCGTCCCTTTAAACAGGGTCAAGCCAATTCCGCTATAGACAATTTTTCGATCCAGCGTCATCTGGCCATATGTGGAGAAAAATTGCATTTCGAAAGTTCGCTCACTGGTCTCGTCTTTTTTATTCTCGTCTTTTTCATCCCAGAAGCCTTCGGGCAATGGGTTGTCATCGGAATTGTCAAACGTATCTTCGCTCTCTTTTTCAAGACTATTTTGACTGCTGTCTTCGCCGTTAATCTGGCTAAGTCCGGCAGGGTTGACTAAAAGTGAAGAAGGATCGGATACCACCGCTCCATTTGCACCCCCCGAGCCGATATTTTCCGCTCCGTACGTTCCATAGAGAACTCGTCCAGCCGACTGAGCCTGAATTTCAGCCCATGAAGCCGTTGTGAGAAACAATATAATTAAATAAATTACTTTTTTTTGCATAAGGCTATTGAACCAATACTTTAACGTATTTTACCCCAATAGAGGAGTCAGGGTAAGTTTGTGTGAGTTGAATAAAATAGAGTCCGGGACTTACTCGAGTTCCCGAATTATTATGGCCACTCCATTTGATTACACTGTTTGTGACGGATGAACCACTGTATGCGAGATTTTCGTTGAAATCGTATACTTTGAAACGGACTGTACCGCTGAATGTTGCCGAATTAGCCGGTTTAATGGTCAAAGTGTGCTTGCCTGGGTGAAAAGGGTTGGGGTAGGCAATGACTTTCCCAATAGCTTTCGATTTTCCATAGGAATAATAGCCAAAAGAAATTAAAAATGCGATCAAGATACTGGAAATTATTTTCCGCTGATTCATACAGTATGTTGTGAATTTCACTATAAATAGTCAAGGTTAATATTGGCCATGATTATGATTTTCAATTATTTTTGTATGTTAAAATATACATCTGAAGTTTATATGTACATACTTAATAGTAAATATTCACTTTTTACTTGACAACTAGTGTGTTTTCGTACTACCTTGGTATTAATATGGGAATAATAGTATGAATATTAGATATTTAATTGCCTTGTTAACTTTTCTTCTGGCTGGCAGTCTGTTTTCACCTGCTTTTTCACAAGATGCAGAAAAGCCTGATGAAAATCTTGTAAAGAGAAAAGTTCTGGTGTTACCTTTTGTTGATCTTGGCGAAAAAAAGTCAAAAGCCGGGTACCTTTCTGTCAGTATTCCTGGAGTAATAATTACCTCACTAAACAAAAGTGGCTCTTTTCAGGTTTTAACCCTTGAAGAAAGCAGCACTTTTGCAAAGAAAGCCAAGGTTCAGAGTAAAGATTTTTATAATGAAGAGATGGCCATTAAAATTGCAAAAGAGGCCAATGCTGATGTTGTCTTATTGGGTAACTATTTTGTCGTTGCTGATAAGCGAAGAGGTGACTCCATGCAGATTCAAGCCAAAGTGCTTGATGTTCGCACCGGTAGAAACCGGGTCACTGTAACTAAAAGCAACGAAGTTTCAGCTTCGGTATTCGTAACTATAAAAGAAATTGCCAGAGAAGTTACCAGGGGTATGGTTAAAGAGCTGCCCCCTTTGACAGAAAGAGAGGTGATGGCTCAGCGTAATGTCAAGTCCGGTGGTCGTGCCTATCCTTTTGTTCCAAATTTAATGGTAGGCTTAATGGTGAACTACGGCATCAGCGACATGATAATTGGAGCAGGTTTTTCCAGTATCGGTGTTCGATTTTTTTATGAAAGCAATTCATTTGGCTTTATGACACTGTTTTTAGTGGCTGAGTTGGAAGTATCGTATGGTAGAGAAACTCTGTTTTCAACAGATGTGTATTATGGTAATTTGCACGCTGGGTTTTCATACCCGCTAAAAATTTCGAAAAAATTCTCTTTTTCTCCTTACATCATGGGCGGAATTTTTACCGGAATAGTAGGCCCGACAAGTGAGTATTTTCTTATTCCTTCCGTGAAACCGGGAGTGAATGTTAAATTTGCGTTCAACGAAAAAAAGGGTATAAACGTACATTTTTCTATGCCATATGTGCTAGATCCAAAAGGTTATTTCTTTTCTCTGGAAGCAGGAGTTGGTTATGCCATCAAATTTTGATATATTAAATAATAGAGAATCTAATGGTAGTCTTATGAACAATAAAACAAAAGAAACAAAATTCTTGAGAAGTCTGGTTATTCTAACGATTACCGGGTTGATGTTAACTGCGCTCTCTTGCGTCAGCTATGTCGACACGGTAGTCCCTAAAGTTAAAGTGACTGTTACTCAGTCTGACCAAATGAACATGAACAAAAATGCGATGATGGGTGGTTACGCCAAAACAATATGGGCTGCAACCACCCGATACGAAACTACAGGTTATGAGGCCGAGAAAGTAAAGCTGGATTCGAACGAAAACGGCAACTTGGTAGGGTATCTTCCGGTAAAACCTGGCACAACAAGTGTAACTGTCATTGTCTGGGATGATGATTTAACAAACGCGACGCCATACGGTGGAAATCGATATGCCCCTTATTCGAGAAACCATAAACTACTCAAAGCAAAAGGCTATTTTACGCCATGTACCGGGGCTTCGGATACTTTGGGTGTATTATTATCTAACCGAGTATATGGGGACAACCGCTTGCCTGCTTTTGGCTACGCTACTGCTTTTATTAGTTCTGGTAATTATCGTACATATGGTACCAATAGCCAGGTGGCTAGTAATGGCGGGCCTTCGGAGGAAGTTTATACAACCGTGACCAGTGTCTCACCTGACAGTTCAATAACGGTCGATTACACGAGTTTCATATTACCCACAGCGAACCATTGTGACTGTCCGAAACCTTTAAACGTTGTAAATGCAATGTATGCAGTCAGTTCGCCGAGACAGGTATCCGATTGGGCGTTTTTTTACTATTACAGCGACGTTTATCATAATTCATCTGCATCTGGATGGTGGTTCAGTCAAATAATATTTCAAGCGGCTGTCATGTCAACAACACCAATATCCCCGAATCTTACAGATACAGCGTCGACAACCGTCGGTGGGGCCTGTATAAGCAGAATAAAGTAAACAGAATTTATGGAATATAATATGCAAATAAAACGGAAACAATTCTCCTCTCAACCCCATAAACAGTTTCGCTTATTTGCGAAAATGGTAGCATTGTTTTGTACTCTGGGGTTTTTGTTGGTTCCCGCAGAGTCAATACTAGCACAGGGAAGTGCTAAAAAAGAGCGCCTAAAGCGAAGGGTTCTTATTTTAGATTTTTCCAATGCCAGTAAAGCCAGAGGCGGTGAACATCTCGATTTAACTATTCCAGATGCATTAATCGAACACTTACAAAAAACGAATGACTTTATTATCTTAAGGCGTGACCTGGCTGCCAAAAAAGCGGCTAAAGTTATGAAACGAGATTCCCGGTATGATGTTGAAAAAGCAATTAAAGTTGGCGATTCAGCAAACGCCGATGTTGTTGTAATTGGCAACTACGCAATTTACAATGGTTATATTCAAATACAGGCAAAAGCAATCGATGTACATTCGGGCGAAGTTCCGGTGGTAATGACAGTTCAAGGAAGAACAGATAGAAATATCTTTGTTACAATACAGAAGCTGACTCGACAAGTAGCATCAAAAATGTCAAAGGAACTCGGGCCTATTGACGTTACGGAGTTACCTGCGAAACGAGCTATGTACGAACAGAGTCTTGCCTTAAATGAAAAGAAACAAAACCGAATGTTGCCGTCGGCTTCCATTGGGTTTATTGGCACTTTTGGTCTTACCGATAATGCCCAGATGCTTGAATTTGGTAAAGGGGTTCGCGTAGCGTTTACGCCAACGCCCTTGTTTAATGGAGTTTTAAATATGTATTTTGAGTGGAATTTATGGTTTTCGGGTGATAAATACCAGAATATTCCCTTGATGTTTAATGGAATATTTGCCGGTACTACCTACCCTGTTGTTCTATTTCCGAAGTTTATATTGTCGCCATTTCTTCTAGTGGGAAATTATGGCGGTCATGTTTCAAACAAATCAATATTTTCGATATTTGCTACAAAAGTCGGCTTGGATATGAAGTATGCATTCAAAGAAAATTTCGGCGCTAATGTGACCGTAAGTTTAGTCAGTTTGCATGACGATGATATACAAATGTTGCTTGAATTCAGTGCGGGAGTTGCCGGAAAGTTCTAAGGTGGTGCAATTATGAAATTACATAAAAACGAATTAAAAAAACTAACGAAGAAATTATTTTTATTATTACTGCCCCTTTTGGTATTTGCAAATTGCGGAGATTTCTCTTTATTTAACCAATTGTCGCAACCAGTGAGTATTGTGGTTTATAATGCAGACCAGAATAATAATAATAAAACAAGCCCGAAAAAGGCTGTAGATCTCTGGGCTGTTTCAACAAGATATGAAACAGGCGGATATTCTTCAGAAAAAGTGCAATTGACCGACAAGGGTAATGGGGAATGGAGTGGTCTTTTACCGTTGGTGGACCAGGGCGACACTTACATTATAATTTATGATGATGTACAGACAAAGCCTATTCCATATGGTAATTCAACTCTGCAAACCAGTACATTTTACTTCAGCGCGTCTAAGCGTTTAATAACGGATGACTATTTTTCTCCATGTATGGGACCAGTTAAAAACCCTACAGGCGCGAACACACCTTTGTATAATTTAATGTCAAGCGGACAAATATCGATATTTAATAACGCAGATAATGTTGGTTCTGCTACCACAGCAAATGATGAAGTTTATATTGTTCAATACGTAAATTCAGATTCCAGTACAGTTCAAGTTGACTATACACAATTTGGCCAGGCCAATGTGAGCTGGTTTTGTAATTGCAACCGTAATGTGCAAATTTATAAAACGAGTATATTCTACTCGTCCCCAAGTACGACCGTCACCAACACCTACCCATACTCCACTCCATATGTAATGTTTACAGACAATGATCACTTTACACCAAGTATGGGCACTGGGGGTTACACCTCCACCTACACCCCCCCATACACCACTGTGGTAGGTGGAACAACCTGTCCAAGCAGGTAATGTGTATATTAATGAATATAAAGGCAAGAAAATGAAACGAATTATAAACATATTATTAACAATTGGAATTGTCTTACTTGTAGGTGGTTCGTCTTCCATATATGCACAAAAGGGTGTAAAAAAAGTGTTAATACTCGACTTTGCAAATGGCGGCGGCGGTGCTAAAGTCGATTTTTTCCATACTACTGGTTCCGACATCTTGAATGAAAAATTATTAACCTCCCGAAAATTTGAAATTATTTCAAAAGCAAAAATGAAAAAAGCCATTAAAAAATTGAAAATATCTAAAAATCAAATTCATTTAAAAAAGAATGCTATTCGTATTGCTGAATTAGTGGAAGCTGATATCGTTATCTCTGGTGTATACAAAACAGCCCAGAACAATTATATGTTTACCATAAATGTTTATCACATGAAAAAAAGTGATGAAAAAAAGGACTTCAAGGAAGAAACCAAAGGCTCATTAAAGAATTCTGTTTTTGCAGCTATGGATAATCTGTCAAATAAGGTTGTCAAACGGGTCGATCGAACTACCTCTGTCAGTTCTTCAGGTAAAACGGAAGCACGCAGGTTTTCAGGGTATACCAGGTTTAATCCCGTTATCGACGTATATTTTTCAGGAGCATATATTTCTACTTTTAATATGATAGGTTTGGGAACGAAGGTCAATTGGCAACCGCCTCCACTCGGTAAATCTTTTCACACATATTATGAGTTTGAAGCCATCAAGCTTGACAATGGCAATTCATACGATTCGACATGGTATGTCTCCATTAGTTATTTTGGTTATATTATTCCAATTCAGATGGGCGGTAACTTCGTGCTTTCTCCCTATATATTGCTCGGTGAATATTTTATATCGGAAAATTCGTCTGCAACCATGGACGGACCCGTAGTAAAAACGGGAGCCAACGCCAGATTTTACTTTGGCAAGTCTTTTGGAGTTGCCGTAGACGCTTCCATCGCAGCTCCCATGCTTTCAAATATGGGAAGTGGGTTCTTCAGTAGCTTTATAGGCGTTATAAATGTAAGTCTGGGCGTTACCTATCGAATCAAATGAATTTACATTTACGAAGAGGCATTCAATAGCAGGTATCCTGCAATAATAGACGCGACTATTAATATTACAGGATTAATGCGGTATCGTTTATTCAGCCAAAATACACTTCCTGCGATAGCAATATAGAAAATCGACTGAACCCATTCCATTCTAAACCCTTTTTTCAAGAGTCCATATAAGAACACAGCTAAAATAGAAATAATAGCAATCTGAGCGCCTTTGCGTATATTTTTAACATTCTCTTTATGTGATAGCCGGTTATAGAATTTCGTTATTAATGGTACAATAAGCAGGCTAGGCGCAAGCAGCCCCAGTAATATGGCGAGCATCGTGAAAACCCCTCCCAGAGGATACCCCAACATGGCTATTCCGCCGACTCGCGGTCCGGGTATCATTCTGGATATGCCGAATATTCTGTCGAAGTCTTCCTGCTTAAAAACGATCTCTCTTTCGCACTGTTTTTCCACTTTGCATTCGGTCACCAGCTTTTTTTGCGTGAGAGCCCAGATTGAATAGATACCGCCAAAACTGTAAAGGCTGATCTGAAAAAACAAAGCAAATAATTTAAGGTTCACTGTGACCTCGTATCTTTCGCACGACTGGAATTGCATAGGTTATAACTGCGCCAGCTAAAATTATTACAAAAAATGAGACACCATCTGAAAACAGTTTTCCCGCTCCCATAACAAAAAGAAGGAACAGTAAAATTGCTGTTTCTGTTTTTCCGGTTATTATATCCTCACCCAGTTTTATAGTAGCATTTAATAACAGTCCCGCGATACCGGCTTGCAGCCCCATAAGAATTCCATGGTTTTCCATAAAGAAGGCAGCCACACCAGGTTGGTATAACATAGCGGCGATGCCTGCTGCAATGAATAACGAGGGCAATACAAAACCGGCAACGGAAAGCAACATTCCCGAAATACCTCTTAACTGGTATCCTAAATTTACTACAATATTAACGTGATAGGGTCCGGGCGCAAACGCGGCCACGGCATAAGCCTCTCGCAATTTTTCAAGGCTCATCCACTTTTTTCGTTCTACAAGGTTCTCAATCAGAACTTCCCCTGTGGCTGCCCCAAAAGAGTAACTTCCAATTTTGAGAAAGGCGAGAAATATATTTAATTTCGTAATTTCCAACGCTCAGGTTCCGTCGGCAATAATTTTTTCAGTCTTTGTATCGACTCTGATAAGCCGGGATGTTCAATATCATAGAACTCCCTTTTCTCAATTTTATCGCCAAATTCAAAAAACATATACCGTACGCCGGTTTCTTCGTTTTCTTTCACGAGCTTTCCATATGGCGTAATTACTGCGCTGTGTAAACCAAAGGGAAGGCCGTTGGTCCGTTTCAGTTTCCAGGCGCTACCAACGATCGTAAACACCGGCAACATAAAATCTTCTCTTTTGTCTGTAAGAGGTGTAAGGTTAACATGAAATAAACTTTCGCCTTTCAGGCCAAGGGTATCTTCTTTATCCGGTAGCAGGTTGGTTAAATTTATTAAAGTTGGAAAAATATCAAGTATGGATGCCGGTCGGTCAATACGCGCTGGTGCAATTTTATTTTTCCAATAAAAAAACAGCGGAATGTCAATGAGTTCCGCATGCAGGGAGTTCATATGCCCATAAATATTGTGCTCATAGAACGACTCTCCGTGGTCGGCAACAAAAACGATAATTGTATTGTCCAGCTCGCCTGCCTGTTTCAAATACTCAATGACTCTTCCCAGGTTTGCGTCAGTAATGCGTATTGCATTATCGTAATTGGCGATCAGGCTTTCCAGTTTTCTCGGGCCCATTCTTGGCGCCGGCTGAGAAGGAGGGGTATGTTGTGTCGGCGGTGAATACTGCTGGTTAACATACTCTGCGCCAAAGTAGGGTAGTAAGTACGGCAGTTGTTGGTAATAAGGCGTATGTGGTCCCATAATCTGGAGGTGTACAAAAAATGGTTTGTTGGCAGGCTTAATATTTTTATGCCAATCCATAAACTTGTTTGTAACATTTTTATCTTTAAGCCAATAATTTACAATTTCTCCTTCGGAGTCTTCAAGTACAAAATAAAAAAAGTAGAGCGTATTTTTATACCAGGAGTTTAGAACATTCGTGTACCATTTTCCTGAGATCGGTAAGATATTGGGAAACTTTCTTAATTCATCTGCAGCCTGCTTATCAATGAGATTATGAATTATTTTCCGATATTGAGCTGTCTCTTCGGCGGTTAATTTAATTCCCGGCTCAATTTTTTCATTTAGAAAATCGTTTAACTGAGATAACGATAAATTAAGATAATCAGCGTACTCTTTCAGTGAAATACTATTATTTTTTAAAGATGAAAATGCTTTTCCATGGAATGTATTTTCGAAAAACCGGATAGTTATAAATTTATGAAAGGCAGTATGCTCTGGCGGCATAGAGTGCATGCGATATTTATACCCTTTTGCATGACCAAAAAATGAGCTGGCATTGCTATTCGCTGAAATCAGCGCAGTCTCGTAACCTTTTGACGAAAAATATTCCGCCATAAAAGTTCCTTGATATGCAATTGGATAGGCCCCGTTATGAACGGTATCATCTGTCAGTGGTTGAGAGGTAACCAGAGACGCTGTTGCAGGTTTTGTCCAGGCGGAAGTTGAAAATGCATTTTCGAAAACAACCCCCTTGTCCGCCAGTTTTTTCATATTTGGCGTTGTGTCTCGTTCGTATCCATAAAATGTCATGTGGTCTTGCCGTGTGGTGTCGGAGACAATCAACAACACATTTGGTATATTCTTCTGGGAGTTTCCGGAACTGATCATGTTATTACCGAAATGTTTTGCAAATGAAATCAACAAAAGTAGAATAACAAATATAAAACCTGCTCGTGTAATGAAAGTGGTACCAATGGCAAAAAAGAGTATACTCAAAAGAATTATAACCGTAAAAAACCGGTCACTGACCAAAAGGCTGGAATTGTCAGCCATTTGCCAGAAAACAATGACAGTTATAAATGTAATAACATGGTGAATTCGCTTTTGCTTAAAATGAGCAATTCGTTTCAGAGTTTGAAGAGCCCTGTTTTTTTGTGAACCCTTTGCTGTTTCCCGGTTTTTCAATATTGCATGTAATTTACCAATTAAGTATTCAAAAAGAAGAAAAAACAAAAACAGTGGAACCAGTAAATATAAAAATCCGATCAAGTAAAACATATAAGAGAAAAGAAATGCCGGCGTAAAAAATTCAGCCATGGCAGCTGAATGAAAATGGTAAATAGTTTCAGTGTAAATTAGAATATAAGACATTACGGAGCCGGCTAAGAAAGCATGAGCCAAATTGGTGAATGTCTTTTTAATCAGTATGTTTTTCATGTCTCAGAATCAACTTTAGAGTTATTTCGCATTGTCAATATCTGAACGATGAAACTCAGGGTATATATTTATTTTGCTGTACCAAACAAAAGAATAACACCTCATCAAATAATTATTATTGATTTGACAATTGAATTGCCGGATGTTTGATGTCATTACTTTTATAAAATCAGGAGTTCTATTATGGATAATCTTACACAGATGTTTAAAGAATCATCAGAAAAATTTGCAGACCGACCGGCGTTTGCATCCAGAGACAAGGACAAAAAGTACAACACAATTACCTATTCCGAACTTTTTCAGACGGCTGAACAACTTTCAATGGGTTTAATAAACGAAGGGGTAAAGGCTAAAGAGCATGTCGGTATTTTTGCCGATAACAGACTCGAATGGATACTGGCAGATATGGCGGTTATCCTGGCTGGCGCAGCCGACGTTCCACGAGGTACCGATGTAAATGAACATGATATTACATATATCGTCCCTCATTCTGATATGAAGGTATTGTTCGTACAAAACACTGCCATATATGAACGAGTAAAAAAGATTAAGCGAAAGTTGCCGAATCTAAAGAAAATAATCATTATGGATAGCAGCGAAAAGACTCCGAAAGGGGCTTTATCGATGTCTGGTTTAATCGAAAAAGGTAAAACTTTAATTGAAAAAAACCGAAAAGAGCTAGATAACCGATTTAAAAAAATTAAGCCTTCCGACTTGTGTACGCTTATTTACACTTCAGGAACGACAGGTACGCCGAAAGGGGTAATGTTGACGCACGAGAATCTCGTCGCTCAATTGAAAAATGTTCCCATACATTTGTTCCCCGAAGATCGTTTAGTTTCTATTTTACCGATCTGGCATATTTTTGAGCGGACAATCGAGATGATATCGTTGAATTCAGGGTCTTGTACATATTACTCTACGATTCGCGATTTAAAAGAAAATTTTCAACTTGTAAAACCAACCATGATGGCTTCGGCGCCTCGCGTTTGGGAAAGTCTTTACAACGGTGTTCATACTATGATTGCAAAATCGCCCGGAATAAAACAAAAGTTATTCGGCGCTGCTTATTTTCTTTCAAATCATTACAACAGGGCGCTTCGATTTTTATCCGGAAAAGAGTTGCGTATTTCCGGCGGCAATTTATTGATCAGAGTTGGTCGTGTAATTCCTGAGGCTCTGGTATTAACTCTTTTGTTTCTACCGGAAAAATTGCTAGATACTATCGTATTGAAAAAAATACGTAAAGCTACTGGTGGAGCGTTTCGTGGAACCATTTCAGGTGGCGGCGCTTTACCGATGCATGTCGATAAATTTTTCAATAATATTGGCATACCCGTGTTGGAAGGGTATGGACTGACGGAAACAAGCCCCGTTTTAGCCGTCCGTACTTTTGATAATCTTGTCGTTGGAACCATAGGTCCGCCGGTTCCCGAAACCGAGATAAAATTTCTTGATTTGGAAACAAAAGAGCAGATTTATCCTGGGAAGAAAGGGGTAAAAGGCGAACTCTGGGTTAAAGGGCCACAGGTTATGAAAGGGTATTATAAAAATCCGAAAATGACAAAGTCAGTACTGACAGCTGATGGGTGGTTTAACACCGGTGATCTTGGTATGGTTACTCATAATGACTGTATAAAACTTTACGGTAGAACGAAAGATACCATTGTGCTTATGAGCGGTGAAAATGTAGAGCCGGTTCCTATTGAGAACATGTTGAACCAGTCGCATTATATTGACAACTGCATGCTGGTAGGGCAAGATGAGAAAAACCTGGGTGTTTTAATCGTTCCGAGCGCTATAGAGCTTGAAAAATATGGAAAGACGTTAAAGCAAATTGCTAAAAATGAGCAGGTACAGGAATTGGTCAAATCCGAAATCAAAAGATTGATTAATGCTGATAACGGTTTTAAGCCTTATGAAAGAGTTGTGTCGTTTAAAATTCTTGAGAAACCATTTCAAATGGGAGAGGAACTTACGGCAAAACTTTCCATTAAAAGGCATGTCGTTACCAAACAGTACCAGGCGGACATTGCAAAGTTCTATAAATAAAGATGTAAAAGTTCACCGTTTTTTAATTTATGTATGCCGATGTATTACAATATTTTTTGATTTTGCTATTGATAACTCCGTGGTTTTTGTACCCGGCTATTGTGTCGTTACTTGCCATTGTAAAATTAACGATTAAACCGGTGGGGAAGAATGCAAAACTTCCCCCTGGCGACTTACGCATATCAATAATTATTGCCGCATATAATGAAGAGAAAAACATTCAATCGCGTATAAAAAATATATGGGACTGTAATTACGATAAAAATTTAATTGAAATTATTGTGGGCTCTGACGGTTCTAATGATAATACAGTCGCTATTACAAAAAAACTGGCCAGAAAACAAAAACTCATAAAGCTTGTTGAATCAAAAAAACAGATAGGTAAAGCCTATATACACAATGAAACTGTTAAACATGCTACTGGTGACATATTACTTTTTACCGATGCCGATACCGAGTTTGATTTGAATTTTCTTCAAAGTATCGCCAATCGTTTTAACAGTAATAAGAAGATTGGTTATGTCAGCGGACGTTTAATATTTCATAATCGCAATACCAGCCATGTTACCCAGAATTCTGATATATTCTGGCGTTTTGAACAATGGTTGCGTCATGCAGAAACCGTGTTGGGCATTTACATGGCCGGTACAGGCGCCTGTTCTGCTGTTAGGGCTTCTTTGTTTGTACCGCTATCGATCACCGGCGATACGGACTCCATTACACCAATGGATGTTGTAGCACAAGGTTATAAATGTTTTCACGAACCGAGTGCAATTGCTTATGACGAATATCCAGAGACTGAAAAAAAAGAGTTTAATGCCAGGGTTCGCATTTCTTCAAAAAATATACTTGCACGGTTTCAACGGTGGAACCTATGGGCGATGCTAAAAAAGCCGATTTATGCAATAACTTTAATTGCACATAAATACCTGCGCTGGTTTTTCCCCCTTATTTTTTTAATACTCACTTTCTTTGCTATCATTGTACAAACGAAACTTATAATTTCTTATCTGGTGATTGGTGGCGGGTTTTTATTCTTTTTTCTGGCGGCATTGCACCTTCTTGCCAAGAAAAAAATATCGAAATTGTCGCTATTTTATAATTTCGTTCTTGTAAACATTGCTTTTTTAGTTGGCACTTATCGCGTGATCACCGGTAATGTATCAGGTGTTTTTACTCCTACAAATAAGATTGACTGATAAATAAGATTTGCTTTGGTGAACTATGTGGAAAATCCCTTTATATAAATCAGATTTTGGCGACAGAGAAAAAGATGCTTTAATCGATGTTCTCAATGCTTCCTGGTATACAATGGGTCCAAAAACCGCTGGTTTTGAAAAAGAGTTTGAAACTTATTTACAAAACGGTCTTGAAAACAATGTCTATTGCACGGCAGTCTCGAGCGGTACAGCCGCGCTACATATCGCACTAATGCTATTGGACTTAAACAGTACCGACGAGGTTATTATTCCCAGTCTTACGTTTGTTGCAAATTTGAATGTTGTTCAACTGTGTGGAGCAAAAGCCGTAGTCGCCGATTCAGCTTCACTGGACGACTGGAACATGTCGCCCGAAAAAGTGGAATCGTTAATAACAGAAAACACAAAAGCCATTGTAGCAGTTCACTACGCCGGCTATCCCGTATCGTTGCAAATAAAAGATATTGCAACAAAACATGGTTTAGCGCTTATAGAAGATACTGCCCATGCAATTGGCGCTTCGGTAAACTCCCAAAAGTGCGGCACATTTGGCAACATGGCTGCCTTTAGTTTTTTTGCCAATAAAAACCTGGCTGTTGGCGAAGGTGGAATGTTTGTCACTTCAGACGAAAGTATGTACGAGCGTTCAAAATTACTACGCTCCCACGGAATGAGTACATCGTCTCGCGAACGCCATTATGGGGCAAACCCTTCATACGATATTTTACAACCCGGATTAAACTACAGAATCGATGAGTTTCGTTCCGCCCTCGGTCTAGTCCAACTCGAAAAACTTGACGCGAATAACGAATCCAGAAGAAAAATAACAGAATATTATATCAGCAGATTGAAAAACAGTCCGCTTACCATTCCTTTTGTCAAGATTGCGAGTAGTGTAAAACCCTCCTACCATATTTTCCCGATTTTATTGCCGCAAAAAGTTGACCGAGCCGTTTTCATGGACGCCCTGAAAGCGGAAGGAATTCAGGCAAGTATTCACTACCCTTCTTACAGACAATTTTCTTATTATAAAGACATTATTGATCAGAAAACTCCCATTTCAGACGAAATTTCAAATCGTGTTGTTACATTGCCGCTCTACCCGACCATGACCGAAGACGAAGCCGAACAGGTTGTAAAAGCGGTTCTTTCAAATATCACATAACAACAAAAAAGGGGAAGTCTCCCCTTCCACTTCGGCTGCCCTGCGGGCGAGCCTACGCTTAACCCCTCAATATTAAACCTTCAAGGTAACTTCGTCAATTGATGACGATACATCTTCGTCCATAGTATGCTCCTTGTTTTCCATTTTTTCGGACCGGTCCGAAAACTCACCTTCACCTCTCGCCAGAGCGGTAAAGGCGAAACTATGCGCCGACCTGGCTCATACTATAGTAATAGGCAAAAAGAGCAAAATATTTCACTTTTTGGAAAAAAAGATTGCGCGAACTAAGGTTTTCGAAAATATTTTATTTTGCCCTTTAGATTTTTAAAGTCAACATCCTGGGTCCATAAAGTTGCGTTATACAGTAATGTTGTTGCATATATAATACTGTCAGCCATGGGAACATTATATTTGCAACTAAGCTTGGCTGCGCTGATCGCATTTTCCTGATCTAAATCAACGACTTTACCTTGTTGCATGTGGGCAATCGCAGTTAAGGCAATGTCTTCATTGGTTTCGCTAAGTAATTTTTTAAAAACTTCATAAAGTGTTATGGAAGGCACTATCAATTTCTTTGTATTTTCTATAGGTTTGGAAAATAGATTAGCTCTATTAGAGTCAGAAAAGTATTCTATCCAGCCGGATGAATCGACTATGTTCAAATTCGATCTTCTTCGCGATCTATGTTAGAGTCAATTCCTTTTGCCAACCCGCGCAACGACTTGATGTTTTTCAAGGGTATGACTTCGATTCTACCGTCATAGGAAATAACTTCGACCTTTTGACCGGGAGTAATATTTGATTTTTCGCGAACCAATTTCGGTATTACAATTTGATATTTTGAAGAGATAGTTACTGTACTCATAATAGCAATATATTAAATCTGCCACAAAATTGCAACTATTTTTTGATCGATCTAATAATCGTTGAACGAGCATGGCATCGGTATTGTCGTCTACAGAGGTTTGAGGATTACCGTTTCCGATGTTCCAGCTTACATGGCGTCGGGTATGAATGCAAATATTGATTTATATTTCTTTTCGATGTCTGCAACTTCATCATCATCCAATTGGGAAAATTCATTTATTCTGGTCCTTTGCGAGAAAAGTCCGTTATTTTGTTCCAGAAAACGAAGTAAAAGTGCGACATTTTTATCGGGCATCTCAAAATGGTCATCGAGGTAAGATTTCATTTCATCGTATTTTTGAAGGTAAGATACTTCTTCGGGTATAATATTGCGAAGGGTGTCTTCAACACAATCATATAAAAACTCGGCTTGCCTGGTGGCGTCAAAGAAACTGTATAAATCCATTGTCTCATTCAGGACTTCAATGTTGTTCTCAGGGGTGATGGTCCATTTTATAAAGTCCAGCAATGGTTCTGAATAGGACTCCAGGGTTTGGCGGTAATCATCGATATGGTTTAAAATTGACGCAGACACTGGAAAAATAATACCTTGCTCTGCAAGTTGTTTTTTGGAAAGAACATGGTGAATAAGATAACGGTGTAACCTGCCATTGCCGTCTTCGAGGGGGTGAATAAATACAAAGCCAAAAGAGATCACGGCTGCGGCGAGCACGGCATCAAACCCAGGGTCTTCCAAAAGCTTACTTGTTTCCATCAATCCGTCGATGAGTTTTTCCAGATCTTTCCACCTCGCGCAAATATGATCGGGAATCGGTTCGCCGGTGGTCCTGTCGTGCTCCCCCACAAAACCGCCTTGTTCGCGAAAACCCATATTCATAAAGCGGTCGCTTGCAATAATTATCTGTTGCAATCGGAGAATTTCATTTTTCGATAAAGGCTTTAAACCGGCCTGACCGATGGCCCTGCCCCATCGCGATGCCCGGGCGCCGCCAGGCTCTTCACCCTCTATGGCAAAAGAGGCTTTTGAATCTTTCAGCAGCAAAAAAGCGGAAGCGCGCCGTAACACGTCTTTGTGAATACTGCTCAGGTAGGTCTGTTTTTGATCGGAAAGGTTAGAGCTGGTCATGGCTTTGAGTTTGGCACTCTTATAAATGAGCGGGCAGAAGGTTCGGGTTCCCGGCAGATTATTGAGAATGCGGTGGCGCGGCGAGCGGACGCCCTCGATGGTAAACTGGATGTCGTCATCAAGCAAGGGAACATAGTTTCCCGCGCTGAGATTCGGCAAGTCAAGTTGATCTTGCGTTAACCACTCATATAAAAACCATATTTTTCGGCTATACTGCCCCGAAGGTTCGATTCGTATAAGATCGAGCACTTCATCTTTGGTCAGTTTGGCAAACAGTCGATTCAAAACCAATAAATTTATCCCTTCGTATTTGATGGCAAAAATCAGTTGCTTATACAAATTATCTTCAGGTTGGTGCCTCGGGGTAAAAACCAGCCACCCCTCTTCTTCATATTGCCTTTTTTTTGAGCTGATCAAACAAAGAGTATGAGGAAGCGGCAGGGGCAAATCGAGGGCGTCAATGATGGACCCATAACCCGCAATCAAACCCGTCTCGGGCACCTCTCTTCCGTGAAAAACAGTTATTTTACGTGAAAAACGATTATATTTCATAGTAAACCGTGAAAAACAGGTATAATTTGGGGTAAGTAGATGACATAGCAATCCTTTTTTGGGGACTTTTTTGTGCTCCGAAAGGGCTATTTCCGGCTGTCATCTACCCTGAAGGTGCAAAATAACTTTTATAGTTCGAATTAATATAGTAAGGTCGAGCAGCAGACTGTAATTTTTTATATAGTATATATCGTATTCAAGTTTTTCTCGGGCGTCTTCAATGGAGGCTCCATAAGGATACATTACCTGGGCCCATCCGGTTATACCGGGCTTTAATGAGTTTCGTAAATTATAATACGGAATTTTAGCTTTCAGCTTTTTATCAAATTCCGGTCTTTCGGGCCGGGGGCCGATAAAGCTCATTTCTCCTTTCAATATATTTAGAAGTTGTGGCAGTTCATCAAAACGTAGCTTACGAATAATTTTACCAACTCTGGTTACCCGTTCGTCGTTTTTACTCGCCCACTGCGCCCCTTTTTTTTCTGCATCGGTACGCATGGAACGAAATTTATATAAAGTGAATGGCTTACCATTTACCCCGGTTCTAGTTTGCTTGAAAATAACAGGTCCTTTTGAATCGAGTAATACAAAAAGGCTCGTTAATAACAACAAAGGAGAGGAGATTATGAGTCCAGATATAGCTACGACAATGTCGATGAGGTTTTTAACCCGTATACCGATGGGATTATGAATAAGATCAAAACCATGGGAAAACACAAACCATTTTTTATTTATATTCAGAACGGGAACTTTTTGCCATGTCATCTCGTAGAAATCGGTCAGGTCATAGACGCGAACACCCGATAAGCGAGCTTGCATTAGCTCGTTTTGCATTGCATTTGTAATGGCGTCACTATCGGAGCAGGCTAAAACAATTCCCTTTGGTTGCATTGTTTTCCAGTGGGAAAGTTTGTTCCAGCCGCCTATAATTCTTTTGGGTTTAACTCCCATTTCAATTAATTTCTTTTTATCCGACGCAAATTGCTTCGTCAGAACTTCGTATCTGGATTGAAATTTGGACTGTTTTAGATCTACTAAAAAAGGCGAAAGGGTTTCCAGGTCTCCGAGTAACAACCAGAAGTCCTGTGAAAGTTTTATACGAACCATACGACTGGTTACCCAGCGAATAATACCAACCCAGACAACATATTGAAACATTGCGAAACTAAATATTCCGCGTCCCGTTAGACCACCCTGGTATCGTAAGGGGGTCAGAAATAAAATCGTGTTGGTTATAACAATAAGTAAAACTCCGGTTATAAAAGTACGATTTATAATAAAATTATTAGACCGCCTTTCGTCAAAATTGTTTAAGTTTAGAATATACTCTATAGAAAAAGAGATTGAAATAATTAAAAGCAGCAACCAGGAGAACGCATAATTCGGCGCCAACTGATTTTTATAAACATAATAACTGACGTTAAAAGAGCCTGCCAGTGCTGCAAAATCGAATAAAAAAAGAAAAAAGGTACGCCTGGCTTTTTTTTTAATAAACATATCAGTTATTGAAAATCCTGGTATTATACCAATCTTAAAAACGAATAGACCCGTAAAGAATTAGTTACAAAAATGTTGCATCGAATTTGGTGCTGTAAATTGGGGGAAAATAGAAAATCGGGTCAGAGAATTTACCATTTTTCTCCGCAGATGGCTGAAAAGTCAAAATAATATTTTTAAGGGTTAAATTTGCAACTATATATTGCTTGTCGGCGCGTCATAGTTTTAGATTCTTTTAAAAGTATGATTCTTGATTTTGTATGCGTTGGGCCGGGTAGAAAAAGTTCTTTTCTAATGCGTCAAATTAGTTGATGACCAGGGAAATTTCAAACGCTTTTATTAATCATCCCGATAAACTCAGGTCGCAGACGTTTGTATTCGATAATAAGAGTAAAAGTGAAAGGTAAAAAATGATCAATATAGTTTTATGCGGGGGCAGCGGTACAAGGTTATGGCCAATTAGTCGTAAGTTGATGCCGAAACAGTTTGTTCCCCTTTTTGAAAATCGCTCTTTATACCAGCTCACCCTGGAACGAAACCGAAACATTTGTGATGCAACGATTATTGTCTCTAACGAAGATCAATATTTTCTGGCTTCGGACCAGAAAGATGAATTGAAAGTTCCGAATACCCAATTTCTTCTGGAGCCATTTGGTAAAAACACGGCTCCGGCTATTGCCCTGGCTTGTCTGCAACTCAAAAAAGATGATATTATACTGGTTACCCCTTCAGACCATATCGTTAAAAAAAACACAGCGTATGCGGAAGCCATAAACCGGGCCGGTGAACTTGCCCGCGAAGGCGCTCTGGTTACGTTTGGAATTAAACCGGAAACTCCCGAAACGGGGTTTGGTTATATTCACGCCGATGGCGAAAATGTTTTATCGTTTAAAGAAAAGCCCGACCTGGATACGGCAAAAAAATATCTGGAGCAGGGAAATTACTATTGGAACAGCGGAATGTTTTGTTTTCTTGCGTCATCTTATTTGAAAGAGCTGAAAAAACAAAATCCTGAAATGCACGATGCGTGTGAACAAGCGGTAAAATCTGGCGTGGTCACCGAAAATACCTTACGTATTACTGCGGAAGCAATGGAAAAAATTCCCGATGACAGCATCGATTATGCCGTAATGGAAAAATGTAAAAACGTAAAAGTTGTTCCTTCAGATGTTGGCTGGTCCGACGTGGGTAGTTTTGACAGTCTGTATTACGAGCTTCCCAACGATGAAGATGGTAATACGATCTGCCATAACCATATTAACATTGATTCCTCGAATAATATGATCGTAGGCAATGAACGGTTGATTGCAACGATAGATGTACACGATCTGCATATTATTGATACCACCGACGCTCTGCTCATTGCACGAAGGGGCAGCGGTCAAAGAGTAAAAGAGATTGTCGGTAAGCTGAAAGAGTCGGGTTCCGACCTTCCCGATTTACATGTAACAGCTCATCGTCCCTGGGGTACATATACTATTCTGGAAGAGGGACCCGGCTATAAAATAAAAACAATCGTTGTAAAACCGCGAAAACGCCTGAGTTTGCAAAAGCACTTTCACAGAAATGAACATTGGGTTGTTGTCTCCGGTACCGCTTTAGTTACTGTCGGTGAAGATGAAAAAATTGTGCGACAGAATGAATCGATCTATATTTCTATGGGAACAAAACACCGCCTGGATAACCCCGGTAAAGTCGATCTCGTATTGATTGAAGCGCAGGTTGGCGAATACCTGGGAGAGGACGATATTGTCAGACTTGAAGATGACTTTAACCGTTCTTAAAAACAGTGATGAAAAAACAATTTACAATAGAAAGGCAAAAGATTAGCCGTAATAATCTTAATTTTCGTATATTGTAACAATGCCAGCACCAAATGAAATAATAAAAGTGGAAAATACCGTATATTTAATCGGTAATCCTAATGTTGGTAAATCGGTTATTTTTTCCGCGCTTACGAAAAAGTATGCCACGGTATCGAATTACCCCGGAACAACGGTTGAAGTTACGAAGGGGTTAATACCCGGTAACTTACTAAAAAAACAAAAAATAGAACTCGTTGATACTCCTGGTGTAAATAACCTCGTTCCGTTAAGTGAGGACGAACGTGTTACCAGAGATATATTATATAATCATGAAAAAGCCACTGGTAAAAAACCCAGAGTCGTTCTTGTTATAGATGCCAAAAACCTCAGGCGAGGTCTGATACTGGCTTACCAACTGGCCTATTCCGACATTCCCTATTTTGTCGTACTGAACATGATGGACGAGGCAAACTCACTTGGCATAAACATCGACCGTAAATTGCTTCAGAAAAAACTTGGAGTTCCTGTTATACCTGCTATTGCCATTCAAAAAGAGGGCATTCACGAAATAAATCAATTAATACACGAAACGTTTCAAACATCCTCCGCTACGCTCTCTTTTCCAGCGGAGCACCAGAATGCTATTGAATCGATGATTGCTACAGTACACCCGTTGTTATCGTTGTCGGTGTTCTATTCAGATACAACGGTTCGCGACATGCTCAAAGTCGCACAAGTAGAAGAGGCGGAGAAAATTTTAGCCAAATCTACTTTGAACCATAAAAGATTTCAAATTATATGGGTGGAACACGCGAACAATTTAATGTCCGAAGTTTACCAGCGGGAGATCGCTTCCCAAAGCGGGTTTTTAAACTTTCTCGGCCATTTGTCAATAAGGCCGTTGACGGGTTCTTTTTTACTGCTGGGTGTTTTATATCTGATTTATCAATTTGTCGGTTTTCTGGGAGCTCAGGTAGGCGTAGATTTTCTCGAGAAAACTCTTTTTGCTGATTATATAAATCCATTTTTTATTTCTGTGTTTACATATATATCTCCGCCCGATCTGATTTTCGACCTTTTTGTTGGTAAGTATGGACTCTTAACAATGGGGGTCACCTACGCCGTTGCTATTATTTTACCGATTGTCATTACATTTTTTATTGCTTTTAGTTTTCTGGAAGATTCTGGCTATTTACCGCGAATGGGGGCTCTGTTAAACACAATGTTTAAGTACATGGGTTTAAACGGTAAAGCTGTTTTGCCTATGGTGCTCGGCCTGGGTTGTGATACTATGGCAACCATGACAGCGCGTGTTCTCGACAATCGAAAAGAGCGAGTTCTTGTGACATTATTATTGGCGCTTGGCGTCCCTTGTTCCGCCCAGTTAGGGGTAATGTTTGCCTTCGGGGTTCACCTGAGTTTCGGTTATGTATTGGCCTGGGCGCTTATTGTTTTTTCGATATTGGTCATTGTGGGTTTCACCGCTTCAAAGCTTATGCCGGGCCGTACGTCCATGTTTTTGATGGAACTTCCCCCGCTTCGGCTTCCCCAGGCTATAAACATTTTTCGTAAAACTTACATGCGGTCAAAATGGTATATTAAAGAAGCAGTACCAATTTTTATTCTCGGTACTTTTTTACTGTTTCTGCTCGATACATTACAAATTCTTCCGCTATTAAACGAATGGTTAAAGCCAATTACCGTTCATGCCCTGGGTTTGCCGGCGGAATCGGCGAAAGGGTTTATTCTGGGGTTTTTACGACGTGATTTTGGCGCCGCAGGTTTTCTGGTCATGATGGAAGATGGCTTGTTGAATTCTCGCCAGGCTCTTGTTTCACTTGTCGTTATTACACTTTTTGTTCCTTGTGTGGCTAACCTGCTCATGATGATTAAAGAAAGAGGGTTTAAAACAGCAATGGCAATTGTATTTTTTATTATTCCCTTTTCCTTTTTAATCGGTACTATATTAAACTATACACTTCGTTTATTTTCATTGTAGACGAATTTTTACTCAAATTTTTCTTATATGAGTCGATACGAGAGCATGGCAAAAGGCGCATCCACAAATTCAGAAATAAAAAACGATGTAAAAAAAATGACGCACGCGTTTAAGGCTATTTCAAAGTTTTCAGGACTTTATGGATGGGTCTATTTTTTAATTGTTCTTATAGGCACATTAACCATGGGTGGAATTTTCGGTTACACTCTTTACACAGAAGTACGATTGCTCGATCGTGATTTTCGACAATCAGGTAGAGCGATTGCCTTGTCTCTGGGTGAGAATTCAAAAATAAGCATAGAAACTAAAAAATACGCTCCTTTAATATTAATTTTTGATCATTTACTCGAAGAGCAAAAACAAAACGATAGTATACCCTTAATTGAAGAGGTGTTTTTATTAAGCCGTAAGGGAGTAGTGCTGGCTCATCCGGACCCGACTTTGGTTACGGTTCATGCAAAAAGCATCGTCAGTAAAATATCGGGCCATTATAATAACGAATTTTTTCATAACTCTGTTATGCTCTCACCGGGTGATGTGTATGTGCAACCTTACCCAAGCGAAAAATATGACAGGGGGGGTAAAATACTGCATCTATTGAAGGCTGTTTTGCCCGAATTTTATTTTCGCGCTGTAGATTTTTCAACACCGATTCATATTAAAAGAAAGGCAGAGGGAAGTCTGCATGTTGTTATGTCACGGCGAAATATAGATAAATTTCTATTCGAAAAATTAGAAGCTTTTGGCATAGCCTGGCTCGGTTTAATCTCGGGAGCTGCCCTGTTTTTAGTGTTCATACGAATTCCAATACAAAAAAAATGGAAACAAATTCAAGGCCTTCTTATAATTCTTAAGGCAGAAACAGACCAAGTCAGGTTTCAAGAAGAAATGCTATATATTGATAAAAGAATCGAAGAATTAAAAGTGGCTGCCATTGCTCCGAATGAGTCAAAGTCGGAAGGAACCGAACCGAGTAAAAGGTCGGGCGATATTCTGGAGCCTATTGATTTTGATAATGTCCAGGATGCTATTTTAATTGAGGAAAACTAATGCTTGAATTAAAAACTTCCGTACAAAGTAATATTTTCGACATCGAACTCTCCGGCGCACTAGATAGCCAGAGTGCATACGATTTTAAATCGTGGATGATTCAAAAAAATCTCGAAGGGTATCGTGTAATTTCGTTAAATTGCCACGGCTTAGAGTATATATCCTCTCGGGGTATTGGTTCTCTGGTCGATATTCACCGGGTGTTTCATTCCAAGCAATCGGTGCTGGTTTTATACCATGTGAGTAATGAAGTTTTGCAACTTCTGGAGTTTTTGAAACTAACAAGCGAGATTGTTATTCTTGCCGACTTTAAATCTGTTTCCGATTCTTATGCCGATATTGCCCGTGAAGCCACACCAGAAGAACCACCTCCGGCACCTGCACAGACAAAAGTACCTGAAGAACCCAAAGACAGTGTTTCGCAAGAAAAATCGACACCGGAGGAACAAACCTCCGCTCCTGTTGACGAGAATGTGGAAGAAGTTATAGAGCTTGATATTGAAGAGACGCCACTTGCAGTTCCAGCGTCATCGCCAGAACCAGTCAGTACAGAAATCGTAAAAGAGACGGTGGTTGAAAACACCACATCAGCGCCAGCGGCTATTCAAGACGCCCCTGTGCCACACGCAGAACCTGCGCCACAGGCTGTCGAAGAACAAGATGAGTATATTAATTTAACAGAAACCGCTTCAGAGAGTGTACAATCTCACCCTACTGAATTTACGCCGATGTATGTGTATTGTCCCAATTGTCGCCAAAGTTTGCGAATTAAGAAAGCCGGACAATATTTATGCCCGGAATGCAGAACCAAATTTCGATACCCTTTTGACTAATTATGTTTTACTTTTTTTTTTCAGGGATAACTTCAATTTTTTGCTTTAAAGACCATTTTCGATATGGCGCTAACGCTTCAATTCGTGCATGAGAAATAAAGTAGACATTTTCTCCATATTGAACCAACGCCCCTTCATACGTAGCATGCTTACCTTTAAATTCTATCCACCCGATCTCTTTTACCGCTGTCCAATTATCACAGGTTTTTAAACTGGGAACTTTATATAAGTATAATTCGCGTATCTTGAACTCATCAAGACCGCCTCTTCTAAGGGTTTGTATGTCCATATTCCTATTCTATACTTTATTTCTTATAGTCAAGTCTTTTGTGTATCCATTCGGGATTAGTTCGCCATCTAGTTAATCAGCAATTCTCACCCGCTTTTTTGTCGGGATGGACAATGACGGCCTGTATAATCTGGTAATGCCATATGGGCATTATCAAAAAATGCTTGAGTATATAAAAATCTAGAATTCTTAGTGAGAATTACTGGACACATTATGAGAATTTTTTGATAATTCGTTGACCTGAGATGAGTGAAGCATGTAATGCAATTAAAAACTTCCGAATGAGTGGTGTAATATTTGGGAAGAGGAGCAGTTATGAGGAACAGAGTTACTAAAAGATTTTTATCAACGGCATTCATATTATCCATGTTCGGCCTATCTGCATGCGGTGGTGGGGGCGGCGATGTTATTGATATTGTGGATGTTGCCATGACATGGCAAACAGAAGTTTCCGTAGACACAGGCGGGGTAGTGGGTGATTACACATCCATAGCTGTGGCTTCTTCCGGTAAACTTCATGTCAGCTACCGCGATCTTACAAATGGAAACCTTAAATATGCCACTAACAGTTCCGGCGATTGGGTTACTACAATTGCAGACACAGGCGGGGTAGTGGGAATGTACACATCTATAGCTATTGATTCTTCCGGTAAAATTCATATCAGCTATCTCGATTCTACGAACTCAAACCTTATGTATGCCACTAACGCCTCTGGTGCATGGGTAGCTGAAACGGTGGACGGAACAGGGAGTATGGGTACATACACATCTATAGCTATTGACTCTACTGACAAGGTTCATATCAGCCATATTGATACTGCCGGAACACTCCGTTATGCTTCAGGCACTGCTGGCGCATGGACTCTTGAAGATGTAGATGCAACAACATCTGTTGATAAATGGACTTCTATAGCTATTGACTCTACTGACAAGGTCCATATCAGTTACTACGATACTACCAATACAGCCCTCAAGTATGCCACAGGCAATGCAGGCGCATTTACTCTTGCTACCGTAGAAGCAGGGACTGTTGGTGAATACACTGCTATAGCGGTTGATTCTGCTGACAAGATCCATATCAGTTACCACGATGGTGCCAATACATCCCTAAAGTATGCTACCAACGAATCTGGTGGATGGGTAGCTGAAACGGTGGAGAACTCTGCTAATGTTGGTTGGCACACATCTATAGCTATGGATTCTACTGACACTGCCCATATCAGCTATGTCGATGCTTCAAACGGAAACCTTCTGTATGCTACAGGCAATGCCGGTGCATGGACTTTTGGCACCATCTTGGCCACAACATCATCTGGTAACTGGAATTCTATAGCTATTGGCAGTTATAATAGCGTTCATATCAGCTACCAAGGTTTTGCCTCTAAAGACCTTATGGTAATTAGCTACGAATAAATTTAAGGCAATATGGTGTACCTACGCACTTGCAACCTTGTTGGTCAGAAATTCTCACCCGTTTTTTTGTCGGGATGGACAATGACGGTCTGTAGAATCTTGAGTTGCCATATGGGAATTTGAATAGTGGTTGACATACGGTTAAAAACTTCATTGATACTAATGAAGTAATTTTTTTTGAGGAGGAGCTAATGAAACGCTCACTAAGTTTATTAATTATATTTTCACTTGTCTCACTGGTTGCGTGTGGTGAAAAAAAACCGATTACCCCGGTTGACACCGTAATAGGCAATAAATATGCAAAATACAGAGTTTCCATTCGGAAAGCGGCCGATTTAAAAGACTGGCTGGCAACATTGGAAAAAGCCGAAGAAGTAGAACTATTGGAAGAGTTTGAACAGCTCAATGCCAAAAAGGATACGATTACAATTGCAAAAGTTCGTTTGGCCGATGACCAGATTGGTTATGTTGAATCTCGATACCTTGCAAATGATCCCATAGTTTTTGTAGAAGACACCCGGGTTTTTAATCGACCCGCCTCTGCAAGTAAGGTGATAGTTACATTACCCAAAGGAACAATCGGTTTTGTTTTAGAAGAAAAAGACGGTTGGACTAAAATTTATGTCGGTAAATACGATGGAAAGTGGATAACGAAACACTGGGTTGAGTCAGTCTCTTACTCTATCGATGCTCCACTTGTTCTCGATGCCCGAGAGTATGAAACAGCTCTGGCGCTTTTAGCAGAGAAAAAATACGATGAAGCTCATGAAAAACTGACTGATTTAGCTAACAACGCTTCTTTTTTCAATGAATTGGCTGTAGAACAATTGGCCGAAATTGAAAGGTTACAAGAAGAAGAAACAGCTGTAAAAGAAGCCGAAGCAGCGAACAAAACCGAAACAGAGTCCGACAACGCCCCTGGCACTGAAACAAACCCTGCCACTGAATAATTTCTCGCAAACACATCCTGGGAAGTTTCAATCTTTCCAGGATGTTCTGTTCAACCATACACTTCATATCCGGGCCGGAAGGCCAATATCATCTGCGATTGCATTGCCAATAGCCCCGCCGACGCCGGTAATAAGAACTCGCTTTAGATTAGAACCTATTCGGTTTAATGTTCGTGTTCTTCATCTTCGTCATGTCCTTTTTCTGGCGTGATTCCAGCAGCTTCCAAAGAGTCTTTGATCGTTTGCAGATCCCCTTCTTGCATTTTTGCATCAGGATGCAACCACAGGTAATTACCAATCGGCATTTCACCTTCTTCAATTTCTTCCAGAATTTCACCCCAGATTTTTGGCTTTTTCGAATCTTTTACAGAGTCCCATTTTGAAAAGTTCAAATGCTCGCGAGCTTTGTTTACATGCATGCCGATTAAAAACGAGAAAACGGGCACGCGGGAATACCAGGGGTAAACCGTTTCGTGGCTATGGCAATCGTAGCAAGAACGCTTCAAAATCTTGTCCGTCGCTTCGTCTAAAATCACACCGGTATATTTTTGCTCGGGATTCGTTCGTGAAATAACCATCTCCCCGATTGTATAGGTTACGATAAGGAACCCAAGAACAGTTTTCAATATTAAGTTTTTTTTCATTTTATTTCCTTTATTTTCAAAGTAATTTATATACTTTTCTTCATTTGTCCAAAATTTCCTGAGAATAGTCGAGTGTTTCCAAAGTTTTCTTGGCGATTTCAGCCATTTTAACATAGCCCGCCTCAGAAGGGTGAACCGAGTCTGGCAACAATCCGGCCTTCAGTATGTTATTCTCATAGAAAGCGCGGTCAAAAGGGATAATCGGTTGTCCCGTATTTCGAAGCCATTCTCGATAAATTTCAAGTTCAGCGTCAATTCGGGGTTCGACTATTGGTACAGGTATTCCCCAGATCAATTTTTTCCCCGCCCCTGAAATCAGTCTCTCAATTTCTTGTGACGTGTCGATCATCTCCTGGATTGTAATGTCAGAGTAAACGTCATTCGTTCCGCCCATAACAATAATCGTTCGCGCTCTGGTTGTCGCCGCAATCTCACCCAGCCTGTATTGCATTCCTTCGAGAACATCACCGTTTAGCCCATGATTGATTATGGAAATCCCCAATGCGGCCTCTACCATTTGCGTCCATGACTTACCATAGGGATAACCCCAGGTTATAGAATCGCCCACTGCCGCAATTACCTTCGAATTTTGCTGTGATATCTCTGTCACCGTTTCAAAAATAACGGCAATACACTTTGTAAACACGAAAAGATGGGTTATGCGTATTTATTTTTTGCATGCAACAACATGATTATTGATACTAATACGAAACAATTGACCTCAACAAGAGCAGATCTGGCGATAGCCAGCGAGATGCCTGCAGATTATACGGATACAAGTGGCAAGCACCCTAACGGAACGGGATATTGTGAACTTGTTGGTTTTGAAAATACTGTGACCTACCGTAATCGGGTACTGGCCTTTTTGAAGAGTGGTACTCTGCCTTAAGAAGTATTTGCAAACAAGTCAAACGGATCTTTTTCGGGAAGAATTCCGAATTTATCGAGAAAGGCGATGTAACGGTCAAAGTAGTTTTCTATTTTATCTATTCGGGATTTTTCTACGGGGCCCAGTTGTCTACCGGCCGATTTAGTTGTGACCGGTAGAGGAAAATCGGTTCCGAAAAACATTCGCGATTTAAACTCGGTAAGGTTTTGCAGATGCTGAATAACATTAAAACGAGTGCGCAGGCTCAGGGCCGATAAATCGATATAAAAATTCGGATATCTTGCAAAATAATCTGCCATAGTTTCAATCTGCGTTTCGAAAATGGCTAAGCCCGAAGCGCAGGCATGGGCTCCAATAAAATTTACTCCCTGTTCCAGCGCAGTTTCATACAAAGAAAGTGCTCCCAGTTTTTGGTTTGAACCAGGCAAAGCAAACTCATAACCTGTATGACCTAGAAGAGGCAAATTCAGTTTTTCGAGTTTCTTATAAAAAGGTATGTATTTTGCATCGACGGGATTAAAGTGTTGGGTGTTGGGTAAAACTTTCACCAATACCGCGCCCTGGTCATATACTCTATCGAGCTCATCAAGTGCATCGCGACGGGCAGGGTTAATAGAGGCGGCGTAATATAAATTTGGGTAAGGTTTTAGAGACTCGCAGACGTAATCATTATTAATCAAGAAAATAGTCCTGTCCCTGTCGAGCCACCCTTTCTCATCATAAACTCCGTCTAAACCAAAAACGACTCCACGTGAAACGCTTTTAGATTGCTCCAGAGTTTTAGACAAGTATTCAACATACGCAGTATCTATGGTATCTCGTTTATCCAGTATACCATGGTATTCGGCCAGCGTCTTCAGCATCATTTTAATTTTTATATTAGATTTGACCCTGTTATAGGAACGGTGGTGCAAGGCCGACGTGCCAAAAGCGACTGAGTGTATATGGACATCCGTGAGTTGTTTTTTCTTTCGCGACATATATATAGTAATCCTTTTCTAAAGGGTTTTCTATATGTAAATGAACATTCCTCTTGTCGATTGAAAAACGAGATAATCCGCCGTAATATCACACTTGACATGGTGTCAAAATGCCTATCGGTGGACGTAGATCGCGCGTGTAGCTCAGGTGGTTAGAGCACTTGCTTGACATGCAAGGGGTCACTGGTTCGAGTCCAGTCATGCGCAAAATTCCACACAAAAAAGAAGTAAATTATGATTACCCTGACCCTGCCGAACAAACAAGATATTGAAATCGATGGTGTAAAAACCTACGGCGATGTAATTGCAGAACACTTGCCCAAACTGGCTCAGCGACTGGTAGCGGTGAAAATTGGCGACGATACTTTTGACCTTTCGCGGGAAATAGAAAGCAGTGGAAAACTAACGCCAATTACTTTCGATTCGGAAGAGGGCAAAGAAATTTTCTGGCACTCCAGCGCGCATGTTTTAGCTCAGGCCATTAAACGACTCTACCCATCGGCGCAATTAACGTTTGGGCCAGTCACCTCTCACGGCCCCGGCTTCTTTTACTACGATATCTTTCTCGAGAACGAAACTATTTCAGAAGAAAATTTTGAAGCCATCGAAAACGAGATGAAAAAAATTACCGGAGAGAAGCAAACAGTTTCACGCTCTGTGTATAAACGCGAAGATGCGGTTAAAGAATTTCGAGATATGGGTGAAGAGTTCAAGGCTAAAATTATTGAAGATATTCCGCCTGAAAATGAAATTACCATTTATAAACAAGGGGAGTTTCAAGACCTTTGTCGCGGTCCACACGTTCCCAATACATCGATTTTAGGAAATATAAAACTTACTGCTATTTCTGGCGCATATTGGAAAGGCGATTCCTCGAATCCGATGCTGCAACGTATTTATGGCATTAGTTTCACTTCCGAAAAAGAGTTGAAATCGTATTTACATAGATTGGAAGAAGCTAAAAAAAGGGACCACCGCAAATTAGGTAAAGAACTTGATTTGTTTAGTTTTCATGAAGAAGCTCCTGGCATGCCATTTTATCATCCCAAAGGAACCGCCCTGTTTAACGCCTTGCAGGAATATATAAGAAAAGAGTGTTCTTTAAGGGGTTACGAAGAGTTGAGAACGCCGACTGTTCTTTCAGATGAGCTCTGGCACAGGTCGGGCCATTTTGAAAACTTTAAAGAGAACATGTATTTTACGGAACTGGATAATCGCGGGTTTGCCATAAAACCTATGAACTGTCCAGGCTCTAATCTGGTATATAAAGAACGCCCTCGAAGTTATCGTGACCTGCCGTTAAGGTTGGCCGAACTTGGCATGGTTCACCGTCATGAACTTTCGGGTGTGCTGCATGGACTTTTTCGGGTGCGCGCTTTTACCCAGGACGATGCGCATATTTATTGCTCGCCCGATCAGTTGCAATCTGAAATTGAACAAACCATAAAATTTACGATTGATGTGTACAAGAAATTTGGTTTCGATAAAATTAATATCTTTATTGCCACAAAACCTGAAAAGGCGATGGGCTCAGAAGAGAACTGGAAAAACGCAACCGAAGCGCTCGAACAATCTTTAGAGAAAATGGATTTAGAATTTGCCATCAAAGAAGGCGAAGGCGCTTTTTATGGACCGAAAATAGAATTCAACGTAGAAGATTCTCTGGGACGAAACTGGCAGCTGGGTACCATCCAGGTTGATTTTTCGATGCCCGAAAGATTCGAACTTGAATACATCGGAAGCGACGGCGCAAAACATCGCCCGGTAATGGTTCACCGTGCCATACTCGGGTCGATTGAAAGATTCATGGGGATTTTACTGGAACACTATGCCGGTAAAATGCCTTTCTGGGTATCGCCCGTTCAAATTCGCATAATGACTGTAGGCGAATCTTTTGTCGAATATGCGGATGATGTTAAAAGACAGCTTGAAGAAAAAGGTTTCAGGGTAGATAAAGACTATCGTGACGAAAAAATCGGATACAAAATTCGCGAATGGAATTCTCAAAAAATTAACTATGGCATAATTGTCGGAGAAAAAGAGGTCAACGACAAAACCCTCTCTGTCAGAAAACGCGGCGATAAAGATTCACCCGTTATGTCTTTTGACGAGTTTATCGAGAATCTCCAAAACGATTAAACTATTGAATCTATTTTTATACGCCGTACCACGGTTCCGGTAAAAAATTATTATCCAGTTTATCTAACAGTAGTTTTTGCTTATCGCTTTTTTTATGTTCATCCATTTGATAAACCACAACTATATATAGATAACGTCCTTCGGGTTCCTTCGGATAAATTTCAATAAATGATTTCTCTAATGAGAATTGCTGAATATATCTAAACTTATAAAAAGAGGTTTACTCTCCCGGCCCCGGCTTTATACATCCAGATAATGAATTCTAAAAGGTTAAACTATCCCCGGGCGTTAAAAACCCTTTTTCCTGAGTATTTCACAAGTGAAAAAACGATACTCGCCACACACCGGGGCTACGGTAAACACGGGCCAATTGCTGAAAACACTCTCGGAGCGTTTCAAGAAAGTACGCGGCGCGGTTTTAAAGCTCATGAACTTGATGTAAGAATTAGCCTGGATTTAAAAGCAGTACTGTTTCATGGACCCACCCTTGAAAAAACCACTTCTGGTTTTGGCCGACTCGAAAAGCAAAACATGGTTGACCTTGAAAAACTTGACTGGGGAAACTACCTGCCCAAAAAAGCAAAACCTGTAAAACCCCTTCTACTGGAAGAGTATTTAAAACTGTTTGCAAATAAAGTTTTTACAAACATTGAAATAAAACACGATTGGTGTATATTTAACCATAACCTGGAAAACACAGTTATAGACATTTGTAAAAAAAATTGGGGCAAAGGTAATTATATATTCAGCAGCTTCAATCTATGGTCACTACGTTATTTACGCAAAGCTTTACCTGCTGCAGCAATAGGAATTCTAATCGACCTGAGTCCATTTGCATCATTAAAAATTGCAATCGGTCGACTCTTTGTAAAACCCGATTCCATTCATCTACACCCTCAATTGGCGACCCAAAAAAGAGTTCTAAAATATAAAAAACTGGGTTATGGAATTCTGGTCTGGGGTATTAACAGTTCGGAGAAACTTCAAGAAATGAAAAATCTTGGTGTCGATATCGTGGTTACCGATAATATGGATCTGTGCAAATAACACTGATCATGATTATTTTTCAAGCCTGTAGATTCTTCCAGAAGTAAAACCTACAATTAAAAGTTCACCATCAACATCAAGACCGAAACTGGAAATATATATACTCGTATCGACTACCAGTGAAGCCAAATTTTGTTTTGCCCCATTTTGCGAAATCGCCCAGATACGTCCCTCGACAAAGTCACCGAAAATATATAGTCCGTGCAGCTCTGGTATATTTTTTCCGCGATAAACATAACCGCCTGTAATGGAAGCTCCCATTTCATGTGTATACTCATAAATCGGATTTTCCAATCCAGCGCGTTTACAATTTACCGCAGGATTATAACAATGAGTTCCTTCCAGAATGTGCCAGCCGTAATTTTTACCTTTTTCAATAATCGATACTTCTTCGTACTCATTTTGGCCCACGTCGCCCACCCAAAGTTTTCCGGTTAACCGATCAAAACTGAATCTCCATGGATTGCGCAACCCATACGCAAAAATTTCCGGCGCCTCGGATGTTAAAAATGGATTATCTTTAGGTATGGAATATCCCTGCTGGTTTGAAACATCTACGCGTAATATTTTACCAAGTTTTGTGTTCAAATTTTGCCCATTGTTATGGGGGTCTCCCGCCGACCCGCCATCACCAACGCCGATGTACAAATAACCATCCGGGCCAAATTCGATATGGCCCCCATTATGGTTACCATAAGGCTGATCTATTTCAAAGAGAACTTCTTCTTTAAAAGAGAGTTGGCCGGTTTCGGGGTTCCAGTCGGCTGCATTCTCTGTTAAAACTAAACGAGATAGCCTTGTCTTTCTCGGCTTACATACGGAATAATATATATATAACGATTTGTTACTTTCAAAGTCTGGGTCAAAAGCAAGACCCAACAACCCTTCCTCCCAACCTTTTGAACAAACCTTCTTATGAATATCGATTAGTGTGGAATTTTGCCAGGTTAAATTCTCTTTTTGTACTGTGGGATATGCATATTTTAGATAGCCTTTTTTTTCTACTATAATATAAGACCTGGCTTCGCGTATTGACCATGGAGCGGGAGTTATAAAAACGGGACTGGTAAAACTAAACGGAAACATAGATACCGTTTTTATTCCTGGAATATAGCCTTTGCTGCCGTAGATTCCAAAAACAGTCGCGAAAATGAACAAGAAAGATAATGTGGATTTTTTCATTGCAATCAAAATAAAAGATTGCCAATAGAGGGCAAGTTATTTTTCTTCGATTTTAGTATATTTAAAAGAAAGCATGAACTATTTTTATTAGTTTGAAGGTAATGAGGTGAATTATGAGTTCTGAACATAGAAAATCTGTCCGATTTTTTCCTGAAGAGAAAGAGATTGCTGTCGTAAGTATTAACCCCCAGGATTTCGAAAAATACGAAGCTATTAAAAAAGAGTTCAAAGGTGAATTCTGCGCTTTAATTGAAGATGAGGCGCACAAAGGGTGCAGTCTGGTGTTTCTCGATTATAACCAACGTGCAGTCAGCCTGGAAGAAGGCGCAAAGTGCGTAGTAAAAATTGGAGAAGTCCTGCCACTGCGCGGTGAAGTTGTCCGAATAAAGGTCCTGGATGACAAGGTCTATAAAATTGGGATAAAATTTCTTGATTAAATAACTTAAAGACCAAAAGGTTCACAGCCGATGTAATTACCGTTTTGTAATGAATATAAAGAATCACCGATTTTACGATCTTTGCATGTCTTCTCGTCGACATTTTTATAGATTAAAAAAAGAATAGGTTCATCCTTACACTCCCCAGGGCAAATAAAAACAATGATCAACGAAAAGTTATTTCGTGAGTCAATGCCGAAATCTCTGGGGTATTGATCTTTATCGTATTTGTCTACTTGTAATGTTAACAATGCATTAATCTGCTCTTGAATTTGAGCCGGAGTTTTAACTTCAGATTTTATACTCGTATCGGCAGTATTGTTTTCTTGTAATGACGTGCAAAACTGAGAAAAAGTAAAACAAACAAAAAATAATACCCATTTGAATTTCCAGAACAGATTCACTTACAATTACCTTCAACTTACGTCATCGGCAGATATTTCATACAATGAATCGATTTTTATGTCCAGATTCCTTTCCAGTTCAACAATCGCGTCTAAATGTTTTGCTTCAAATTGAACCAAAATTGAATCCACCAGATCGACAATTTCTTGCATAGACTCCGGCTTTACGTATCCAGGAACCGGAAGGTTAAACAGTCCTGATTTACGAATTTGGGGTTGTTTTCCACGACTGATTCGTATTATACCAGTATATCTGGCATAATTTGTTAAAAACGTAGAGTTTAATAAGGCCAATATAAATTTTAACGGATAAATGTCAGATTTGTAAATGACAAACATACTATATGGCGCCACCACTACCTGTGGAACAAAAGTAGCGCACAAACGACTGTCAGATTGTCGTATGAAAATTTTCTCGCCTGTAAAGCGATGTAAATCGCCCAGTACAATTTGATTCGAAATTCCCGATAAGCGCGCTGCATTATTCAATTCATTTTGAAACGCCGTATCGAAATGTATAAACAAAGTGGTCGCAGCCAGGGGCTCAAACCGTCCTGTTATGGAGCCACTCACCACAAAAGGATAATAATCAGATGAAACTTTTGTCTCATGTATAAATTTTTCATAAGAACCACCGATATTCACACCCGTGCGAATTTCAACATAATCACCCATTTTCGGATAACTTTCAAGTTTCTGCATTTGCGAATATCTGGTTTTATCAATAAATACAGCCCCTTTTGTAAATTGTTCCACCGAGATGGAATAAGCGCTTTGGTCTTGAACATCCTGAACATGAACCTGAATATTATCTACTACGCTTTTTTTTTGCATCACCACGACGGTTTGCCCGCTGTTTACCCCTGAAAATCCGGCGATATTAATTTCGATTTCCAATGGGTGAAAAGTTTGAATACTCTGCAATCGAATATTATAAAATGGTTTTTCAAAAAAATTAATATCATGAATAAAAGCAAATATACCCTTATCTTTAGTGTATTTAAAACCAAAACCAAGAATGTACATGGAAAGGTTCAAACGCTTTTGCATGGAATCATCCGAATTCTCATCTGAAATTTTTCTCGCGGTTTTACTATCCACAGTCGTTTTTGCGGATTGCCTTGAATATAGAGATACATAAGGTGGGTTAGAAAGAATTATATCATAGGTTTTTGTATGAGTTTCTATAAATAAGATATCTTTTACCTGAAACTTTTCATTTAGTATTGTCAAAATTTCCTTGTATGTATGCTTATCCATATAATTCAAAATTCTGAAAGCAATTGTAGTTTTTAACAGTTCTATTGCTGAAACATCGGTATCTATACCATAGATATTTTTTAATACTATTTCCGAATACAATAACTCATTGCTATAATCTTTCTCTTTCGCTTTGTGAATAAAAAGGTCTATTATTAAATGAGTAAATATTCCGGGACCACAGGCTAGATCGAGAACGACCGGATGTTGCCATTCGTCGCTTTGTTGCTGTTTATGAAATGCATTCCACGCGTTCGCGACTATACTTTTTGCCAGAATCGGTGGTGTGTAATAAGCGCCATTTTTTTTTCTGAAACTTTGGTCCGATTGTAATTTATCTTCCTCCCGGCGTATATCGTTAAAGCGTAAAAGCTGCTCGTAAACTAACCCTGGAATTATATATGCATAATAATGTGTATGTAAGGGTAACAAACATTTTTTTTCTATCTTGGAATACAAATTGCTATTGGCGGCATTATACAAAATAAAATCTAAAAACCCTTCCTGGTTAAATTCTACTGTTTCGCTACCGATTTCATTACGACTCATTATTTTATCAAAATATGAATTTAGATCTACAGGGCGTTCACTATCAGCTAATTTCGATATTGCTGTTTCTGCCGAAAAATATACCGCCGAATTGAGTATGAATATTTTAGCTATAAACGCCGCATTTGCATAATTATCGATGTTTGCAGGATAAATTTCCGAAATTGTTTTCAATAAGACGCTGCGAACTTTTTGATATGTGCCTGGTCGATTTGTCATTTATTAGGCCATTATAACAAGTTTTTTCTTTGTGTACAAGAAAAAAAATTGCCAGAGTGAGTACCAGTTGTGTTTGTAGGTCACTATCCTTATGAAAGAATTTGAAGAAAACTTTAAACCCGTAACCGGGAAACTACCGGAAAATCGCATAGATCTCTTTATAGAATTGATTAAAGAGGCGTCTACTAATTTACCACCAGATGTTGTAAAAGCCATGGTTGCTCAGAAGGAAAAAGAAAAACCCGGCTCACAGGCCGAACGTGCGTTTTCTATTATAATCGAAAATATCAAAATGGCATATGAGAAAAAAACTCCGATTTGCCAAGACACAGGAACGGTAATTTTCCATATTCATTATCCAGTCGGAGAAAGTTCGTTAAAACTTAAAAAGGATTTAACCGAGGCTGTACAAAGCGCTACCAAAAAAGGGTATTTAAGACCCAACTCTGTCGATTCCATCACCGGAGAAAACCCTGGCGACAATACCGGGATCGGACTACCCTCTTTTTATTTTGATGAGTGGGAATCAGATAAACTCACTATACAAATTATGCTAAAAGGGGGCGGATGTGAAAATGTTGGAACACAATATGCGCTTCCACATACCGGACTGAATGCCGGAAGAGATGTGCCGGGAATAAAAAAAGTAATATTAGACGCAGTCGTTGAAGCGCAGGGTAAAGGGTGTGCGCCCGGAATTCTAGGCGTTGGAATTGGAGGGGACCGTGTCAGTGGCGCACGCCTTGCTAAAGAACAACTATTCAGGCAACTGTCCGATGAAAACCCCGACCCCGTATTAAAAGAAATTGAAGACGAGCTGTTAGAAGAGTCCAATAAACTGGGTATCGGACCCATGGGTTTTGGCGGTTTGACCACGCTTTTAGGAATTAAAGCAGCTAAAATGCATAGAATTCCTGCCAGCTTTTATGTGAGCATTTCTTACATGTGTTGGGCTACGCGTCGAAAAAAACTTGAAATCAAAGGGAACGAATTTATAATTGAGTAATTAACTATGGCAACAGAAATAATAAACATACAATCCCCCGGTATAACGGAAGAAAAAATACGGTCTTTAAAAATGGGAGACATTGTCTCCATTTCCGGAACAATTGTAACCGGTAGAGACGTAGCGCACAAATATCTTGAAGATAATTTTATTCACAACGACAACCCCCCGGTTGAAGAATTAAAAGTTCTCGATGAACTTAAAAAAGAAATGGATGGTGGAATTATATACCACTGCGGACCAGTCGTTATGAAAGACGACAATGGAGAATATAGGTTTACCGCCGCCGGCCCTACAACTTCCATTCGAGAAGAACCCTATGAATATGATGTTATTAAACTATTAAATTTACGCGGTGTAATTGGTAAAGGCGGTATGGGACCAAAAACTCTGAAAGGATGCCAGGACTTTGGAGCTGTCTATTTACACGCCATTGGTGGAGCGGCCACCTACACAGCCGGAAAAGTTAAAAAAGTAAACGCTGTGTTAAAACCAGAATTTGGAACTCCCGAAGCTTTCTGGGTAATAGAAGTAGAAAACTTTGAATGTATTGTTACGATGGACGCACATGGCAAAAGTCTGCATGAAACTGTATTGTCAGACTCAAAACAAATACAAAACAAATATAACGAAAATCGATAAGAGAGATTATCCGCTTGCGCAGTGTTAAACTTATTATCACAGGAAGCGAAGTAACCAACGGTTATATACAAGATACAAATACGGGTTTTTTTGCCCGACAGATCTACTCTCTTGGTCTGTCTTTAAGTGAAGTACGCATTATACCAGACGATTTCAATAAAGCTCTGGAAACAGTAAAAGATCTGTCAAATGGAAAAGACCTCATAATAATGACGGGCGGTCTTGGACCAACGGATGACGATTTAACCGTCGACATACTCTCTAAATTTACAGGACGAAAACCGGTATCTGACGAATTTGCTCGTAAAAACATTGAAAGTTTAATGGAAGCAGGAACACTAAACGTCCATAACTCATCGATGAAAAATCGTCTAATACGACAAAGTAGAATCATTGAAGGAAGCATAGCCTTGAAAAATCCTGTCGGGTTAGCACCCGGTATTTATATTCCTGAGCTGCCTTTAATTGCCTTGCCAGGGTTTCCACTTGAAATAAATGGAATCTGGCCCCAGGTCAAAAAGATTATTTCAACAATGGCTCCGCCATCTCAACTGACAAAAACAATGGCGCTCTGGGGTATCGCTGAAAGTCGCCTTTTCGAAAGTATAAATTTTCCCCCTGAAGTTCACGCCGGGGTACACTCCTTACCATACGGAACAAAACTGTTTTTACGATGTGAGAAAAAAAAAGAACCTTTACTGGAAGAAACTTTGCTCAAAGTAAAAAACCTGTTTGAATTCAATATCGTTGAAAACCCTGTGAATAATTATATCGAATATTTAAAAGCAAATAAACTTACGCTTGGAACTGTCGAAAGCTGTACCGGAGGACTTGGGGGAAAAATTATAACTGACATACCTGAAGTATCCTCTGTATATAACGGGTCTATTGTTACGTATCATGATAATGCAAAAATATCTTGCGCGGGTGTTCAACCAGAAACCATTCAAAAATACGGGGCTGTCAGTTTAGAAACTGCTGCGGAAATGGCGAAAGGCGGTTTAGAAAAACTCAATGTCGACAAATGTCTGTCTTTAACGGGAATCGCTGGTCCTGGCGGGGGCTCAAAGGAAAAGCCGGTAGGAACAGTGTATATTGCTATTGCGGATAAAAAGAAAAACCGGGCATATGTTAAGTGCTTTAAATTTCCATATGGACGAGAACGTTTTCGAATGGCGGCTATTTATGCCGGATTTTTATCCATGTACCAAAAAGATGTTGTATTTCAGGAAAATGATGATAAATGGTTAAAAGAAAAAACGAGAGGAAATTTTACTATAATCGATCTATGAGGCGATTCCCTGCTTTAACGGGTACTCGATGTAGAACGAACCCTCGTTAATACTTTGCAACAATTGCTCCAGACGCGCCATTTTAATTATGCTTAAAACATTAATGTTTGCTCCAAATAACAGCAAAACATGGCTTGTCTTCTCCAGGTATTTTCGCAGCTTGATCAATAAACTCAAACCCGCCGTATCCATATAACCGAGTTTAGTCAAATTTACTGCAAAAACTGGTTCCGGATGCTCTTCTATTTCTTTTATAATTTCTGATTCCAACGTAAGAATTTGATCTGCATCCAAACGTCCAGTTATTATAAATTCAGTGGCGCCCATTCTGTGTTTAATAAATAAATTTACGGTACTCATACGTTATATCAATAGGACGGCATTTGCCATGAATTAGCAACGAAAATAACTTACAAAATAATAATAATTATCAACATATACCGGTTCGCCAATATCGAAGGCGATCAAAACTGAAAAAGATATCGAACATCCGGCAAAACGGACGATAGTATAATTAGGTATTTAGATGATCTATTCACTGCATGTACAAAAAACCATAAAAGCTTTTAGCGCAATTATACTATTTTCCTTGTTCGCACCTACTTATTTCGGCGATACAAGAAGTGAACTTCGCTATTATGAACTGGAGTTTAAAAAGGAACCTCCGCGTGTCTGGCCCGATACCCTGTTTGAAAAAACGGTCTGGCATAAAAAAGTTTCTCACCTGGTGTTGGAAGATAAAAAAGATCGATTCTTCGTTACCTTGCTCATGATTAGCCCTTATCCGTATAATTACAAATCTCAAAATTACGCCTTACATTATGAGTTTTTTGAATATGAAGAAGCCTTTGCAAAATTTGTCTGGCTGGATAATTTTATAAAGAACAACGGGGTTCTAAGAATTAAAATTCTGGGTAGTATGATTATCGAAGAAAAAATAATATATAAGGGCGATTCAGTCCGTTAGACGTCGGCGTATTCGATTTCCAAAACCGGTCATAATCTCATATGTTATTGTCCGGGAAGTCTGTGCAACCTCTTCCAAAGAGACAGAGTTTGGCCCAATCAACTCAACCCACTCTTGCAAATTAAAAACTTTACCTAACAAAATCTGATCCATGGTAACCCTGCCAAGCAAGGGATGTTTACCGAATTTGAAATTATTCGATAAAGCCCTGGGAATTCCATCTGCGTAACCAAGAGGTATTACCCCCACATTTTCCATCTCTTCGCTAACCGTAAAAGTTGACCCATACGATATGGTTTCACCCTTTTGCATTTGGCGAACGGAAACAGGTCTCGCCCTCAATGAAAGAGCCGGCCTTAATGGGATTTTTTTCCCGAATTCATCCAGATCTTTTTTATTCTGAAAATATCCATAAAACATAAGGCCAGGTCGTATCATATCAAAATGAGATTCTGGATAAAAAACTGTCGCATAAGAGTTAGCCGTATGTAACAAAACTTCATCACGGTTTAGCTTTAGTTTCTCAATAAGGAATGACGATGTGGCTTTAAATTCGCTAATAATATTTTTCGTAGAAACTTCATCGGGAATATCTGCATTTGGAAAATGGGTAAATATTCCGGCAACCTGCAAATTAGGGGCAGAATTTAAAGATTCCACTGTTTTACTTTCCTGTTCTTTCTTTAAACCTATTCGCCCCATTCCAAGGTCAAGTTTTAAATGAACCGATAATTTCTGGTTTCGTTGTTCGGCCATTTTATTCAGATATTCGACTTGCCACACATCAGTTATACTCGGGGTAATAGAATATTCGAAAAAGATTGTTGCACTTTCTTTGTAAAAACCACCGAGGTTTAAAACCTGACCTTGCCAGCCCAGGTCTCGAAGCGTATAACCCTCCAATGGGTTTGCTACTCCAAGGTAGTCAATCTTTACTTCATTAAAAAATGGTAAAAGCTCCAAAATGCCGCATCCATAGGCATTAGCCTTCACTGGTATTAAAACTTTCGTTGAATTTTGGCCACAACCTTGTAAGAGACGAAGGTTTTCTTCCAAGGCTTTTTTACTTATATTAAGTTCAGGGTAACAATCGAATTTCATAAATCAAACTATCATTTAAGCTTTTTTATCTTCGCCCATATATTCTTTTATGAAATCTGCTACTTTCTCCGGGTCCATTGGTTTACCAATATAATAGCCTTGTCCGTAATCGGCGCCTTGCTCTTTGCAAAAGTTGTATTGTTCTTCATTTTCAATACCTTCCACAACAACTTCATAACTTAAGGCATGGGCCATTTGAATCATCGCACGAACAATGGCAGTACTATCTGGATCATGTGGTATGTCATCAATGAACGATTTATCGATTTTTATTTTATTAATAGGGAATTTTTTTAAATAACTCAATGAAGAATAACCTGTACCGAAATCATCAATCGAAATCGTAAAACCAGATTCATTTAATATATTCAGCATTTCTATCGAATAATCAATATCATCCATAGCTATAGATTCCGTAACTTCAACAATTATTTTTCCATGATCAAGCTTTGCAACACCCAGAGATCTTTTTAAATAATTAATAATGTCTGTATTTTTAAATTGGCGCAATGAAAAATTAATGGCAACTGATGTATCGATTCCATCTTTGAGGGCCCATCGTTGCAGCTGAAGAGTCGACTCTTCAATGACCCAGGCACCCATACGAATAATCATATCGGTCTCTTCCGCTATGGGAATAAACTCATCGGGTCTTATTCTCTTATCGCCGCTATCCCAGCGTATTAAAGCTTCAAACGATGAAACTTTTTTTTCCTGTAAAGAAACGATGGGTTGATATTGTAAGATAAATTCATAACGCTCGATAGCTCGCAGCAAGCGTCCTTCCATTTGTAAAATATTTACGATTCTTGCCCGCATTTTCGAATCATATATTTCGGTTGACCCGCGCCCTTTTTGCAAACCTTTTTGCAACGCCGTAATCCCATCCCGGTATATGTTGGCAGCTGACTCAAATGTTTTATCAACAAAAACCAGTCCGATACTGGCACTCATGGAAAACTCAGTTCCATCTTTTAGCAGCGGCTTTGAAACAATTTTATGGATTTTTTTAGCAATTTTATCAACCTCGGTAACCTCGGGATTATCAAATAGAATAAGCCCAAACTCCGAACCGCCCGTACGAGCCAGAGAATCGACATTCCGAATAATCTTCGAAATTCTTTCAACTGCACTAAGTAACGCAAATTCTCCTGCCTGCGGTCCAAAATTACTTGTAATTAACTTATGGTTTTCAAGCTCTATAATAATTACAACAAAGTTTTCTCCTCCGTTGCGGTGCAGTCGTGATACAACCGTTTGAATTCTATCCAGAAATAATACTTTGTTGGGAAGCCCGGTTAACGCATCTTGCAATTTTTCTGCTGTGATATCAATAAGAGAACCCGCGATTTTTTGTACAGAACCTTCAGCATCTCGCAGCGCCTTACCTTGCACACGAGCCCATATATACGATCCATTCTTATGCAATAGCCTATGCTCGGTATATAACTTCGGCGTTTCATTAGAAAAGTGTTTATGTATTTCATCTTCCACATGGCTTGTATCTTCCGGATGAATTCGGTCAAACCACACTTCTGCCGTTCCCATAATTTCCTTAGAATCAAAACCCAGTATTTCAGCCCATCTTGGAGAATAATAGACGGCATTTGTACGTAAATTCCACTCCCAGATACCATCATTTGTCGCCTGCAAAGCCAGGGAGTACCGCTCTTCGCTCTCTATTAATGCGGCAAGTATACCGGAACGTTGAATAGCATATTGTATGGAACGATTCAGTAAAAGTTTATCAATTTTACCTTTAATTAAATAATCCTGCGCCCCCATTTTAACTGCTTTCAGGGCTAATTCGGTATCGTCCACTCCGGTTAATATAATAACCGGGATATCGGGCTTTGGTTCGTGAATTTTTTCGAACGTAGACAATCCATTCGAGTCAGGCAAAGTTAAATCGAGTAATATGACTTCAAATCTCTGGTTTTCAAGCGCAAGAAAGGCTTCGGCCAATGTCTCAGCTACAGTGACAACAAATCGACGTTGTTCGGACTTCGCTTCAGAATCTGAAACGCTATTAATGATAGCCTGTAAATATGTTTGGTTTACAGCATTGTCTTCAACAAGCAAGAGTTTAAGCGTAATCATACTTTTTACACATCGAAACCGATGCTTTGTTAGGTAAAAATGGCTGTAACTCTTCGTCTATTATTTTTTTTCTGCGTAAGCAATACGGGCTCGGTGCGCGGAGGTTTCATTTTCTACAAAATCTCTTTCTTCAGGAGCAATAATATGAGAAATCTTTTCACCCAGACTTTTTATTTCAGCTTCCACATCAACGTGATCGGGTAAAATGGCTCCCTCGACTAAAACGCTTAAAGTGTCGTTTTTCACTTCAACGAATCCGCCATCGATAATATATTTCATATCGGAATCGTCCATTTTAATAATCAACATTCCAGGTTCAAGCTCGCCAATCAGGTTGGTATGCCCCGCTAAAACTGAAAAGCTTGCATCGCTTCCCGGTAGTTGGACACTGCTTGTTTTACCTTCAAATAAAATTTCTTCAGGTGATATAACGCTAACTGTTAACATAAATACCCTCTTTTTATTATTTTTTTAACTTGCTTCAGCTTCAAGTTTTTTTCCATTTTCAATAACCTGGTCAATTGTACCCACCATATAAAAAGCTTGTTCAGGAAGGGTATCATAATCACCGGTTAAAATTGCTTCAAAAGATCGAATTGTATCTTCCAGTTTTACAAATATACCGGGAGACCCTGTAAACTGCTCGGCAACATGAAAAGGTTGCGACATGAACCTTTCAAGTCTACGAGCTCTGGTTACAATAATTTTATCATCTTCGGATAACTCTTCCATACCTAAAATAGCAATAATGTCCTGCAAATCTTTATATCTTTGTAGAATCTGTTGAACATCTCTGGCAACACCATAATGCCGATCACCAACAATCTGAGGTGATAATGCACGGCTCGAAGAATCGAGTGGATCGACAGCCGGATAAATACCTTTCTCAGAAATCTTTCTCGAAAGTACGGTAGTTGCGTCAAGGTGTGTAAATGCCGCAGCCGGAGCAGGGTCAGTCAAGTCATCCGCTGGTACATAAACTGCTTGAACGGAGGTAATAGAACCACTTTTTGTAGATGTAATACGCTCTTGAAGGGCGCCCATCTCAGTAGCCAGTGTAGGCTGGTAACCCACAGCTGAAGGCATACGTCCTAACAGGGCGCTTACCTCAGAACCGGCTTGAGAAAATCGGAAAATATTATCCACGAATAATAGAATATCACTACCGGACTCATCTCTTAACCACTCCGCCATGGTCAAAGCGCTCAAAGCCACACGAAGACGAGCTCCTGGAGGTTCATTCATCTGTCCGTACACCAATACGGTTTTATCAATAACTCCGGCTTCTTTCATCTCAATCCAAAGGTCAGTTCCTTCCCGAGTTCTTTCACCAACTCCGGCAAAAGCAGAATATCCACCATGCTGTTTGGCAACATTATTAATAAGTTCTTGAATTAAAACGGTTTTACCTACCCCGGCGCCGCCGAAAAGACCGGTTTTACCGCCCTTAATATATGGCTCTAAAAGGTCAATAACCTTGATTCCGGTTTCAAAGATTTCGTCTTTCGGTACAATCTGGTCAAAGTCAGGAGCTTCTCTGTGAATAGGCCGTCTTTCCTTGACATCAAAATCGCCGCCTTCATCAATTGTATCGCCCAATACGTTAAAAATTCGTCCCAGAGTATTTTTACCAACTGGAACAGAAATCGGAGCGCCCGAATCGATACAGTTTTGATCTCTTTTTACTCCGTCCGTAGTTCCCAGGGCTACAGCGCGAACAACGCCCCCACCCATGTGTTGTTGAACTTCACAAACAAGTTTTCTATCTTTAAATTCTATTTCTATAGCATTATATATGGCAGGAAGATTTTCTTGATCAAATCGAATATCCAATACCGATCCGATTACCTGTACTACTTTTCCAATATTTTTTTTATCGCTCATTCTATACTCCCTTGATTTGCTTAGCTGATCGAATCAGCCCCTGCTACAATTTCTGAAATTTCCTGTGTAATTTTAGCCTGTCTGGCTCTATTATAAAGTCTGCTCATATCGCGTATCATGTCGGTGGCTGCATCTGTTGCATTTTTCATTGAAATTCGTCGCGCGATTTGTTCCCCTGCATTTGAATCCAACAACGCCTGGTAAAAAATTACCCGAACGGCTCTTGGCAACAGAGAAGTTAATATTCTTTCCGGTGAAGGTTCAAAAACGGCAGCCTGGTTGGCCGGCCCGGTATATTCTTTATCTTCTATGGAAAGAGGCAAAACGCTCTGGTCCAAAGCTGTCTGCCGGGATGAACTAATGTATTCCGTATAAATAAGTTCCACTTTATCAACGCGCCCACTTTCAAATTCCTCCATAAAGAAATTTGCAAATTTAGTGGCGTCTTGAATTGTTGGTTTATCCGTAACATCAGTATAGTTTTTTACAAAATCAATTTTACGATACTTGAAAACTGTACCGCCTTTTTTGCCTACGATATAAGTATCAACATCGATTCCTTTTTCTTTGTACTGTGCAATTCTTTTCATGGCAAGTTTGATAACATTGTTATTATAAGGACCGCATAAACCGCGATTTGCTGTAATAAAAAACAGTGCTGCCTTTTTAATTTGCCGGGGCTGTCTTAAAAGCGGATGATCGGCGTCAACTTGAAGTGACGCTATTGAATTTATCAATTCATTAATTTTTCGAGCATATGGCTGCGCCGCCTGCACCTTGTCTACAGCTCGTTTTGCTTTCGCTGCAGAGATCATCTCCATTGTTTTGGTGATCTTCTTGGTGTTTTCGACGGCTTTAATCCGCGCTTTTATTTCCCTTAAATTGGCCATTTACTTTGTTATGCCTTTTTTATATTGATCAACAAAATCAGCTAATACTTTTTTCAATTCAACTTCATCGGGCAGGGTTTTCTTTTCAGTAATAGTCGCTAAAAATTCCGGGAAAGCACTCTCTATGTATTCCAAAAGTTTAGCTTCAAAATCGGTAATTTCAGATACTGGTATAGTATCGAGAAAGCCTTTTGTTCCTGCATAAATAGATATTACCTGTTTTTCAATTGAAAATGGAGCGTATTGGTCTTGTTTTAATAGTTCAACCAAACGCACACCACGATCAATTTGCTTTTGCGTCGCAGCGTCAAGTTCCGTTCCCAATTGAGAGAAAGCTTCCAGCTCCCTGAACTGGGCAAGGTCTAGTTTCAATGTTCCGGCAACTTTTTTCATTGCCTTAATTTGAGCCGAACCACCCACTCGAGATACTGAAATTCCCACATCTACCGCTGGTCGAACACCTGCGGCAAACAAGTTTGGTTGAAGATATATCTGACCATCGGTAATCGAAATTACGTTGGTTGGAATATAAGCCGAAACCTCACCAGCCTGAGTTTCAATAATGGGAAGCGCAGTCAATGAACCTGAGCCATATTTTTCACTCATTTTCACGGCACGCTCTAATAATCGGGAGTGTAAGTAAAATACATCTCCGGGGTATGCTTCACGTCCTGGAGGACGTCGTAATAATAAAGACATTTGTCGATAAGCGTTAGCATGTTTTGAAAGGTCATCAAAAACACATAAGGTATGTTTTCCATCAGCATACATAAATTCTTCGGCCATCGATGTACCGGCGTATGGAGCAATATACTGAAGTGGAGCGGCATCAGAAGCATTCGCTGTGACAATTATTGTATAATCCATAGCGCCGGCTTTTTCAAGTTTTTGTACTACGTTTGCAACGGTCGAAGCTTTTTGTGCAATGGCAACATACACACAAATTACGCCGTTTCCTTTCTGGTTAATAATAGTATCTAATGCAATTGCCGTTTTACCGGTTCCACGATCGCCAATAATAAGCTCTCGTTGTCCCCTTCCAATAGGAATCATAGCATCAATTGCTTTAATACCTGTTTGCATCGGCTCATGCACGGGGTGACGTTTGGCGATACCGGGAGCAATAATCTCAACCGGACGCGTTTTTTTGGCATTAATCGGCCCTTTTCCGTCGATTGGTTCTCCGAGCGGATTCACAACCCGTCCGATTAACTCGGGACCGACAGGAACTTCAAGAATTCTCTCTGTTCGTTTAACAGTGTCACCTTCGCGAATATTTAAATAATCGCCCATGATCACAACCCCGACCGAATTTTCTTCAAGGTTAAAAGCCAAACCAGTAGTGCCGTTCGAAAACTCCACCATCTCATTGGCCATTACACCTTTCAGTCCGAAAACACGGGCTATCCCGTCTCCGACTTCAAGTACGGACCCGACTTCATCGACGTCGAGCTTTTTACCATACTCTGATATTTCTTTTTTTAGTACTGATACAATTTCATCCGTATTAACTTTCACGTTCAACCTCTTGCTGTTGTATAATCTCTGTTATTAGTCCGATAGTGAATTCGCTGTTTTAAGATCGATTCGCGACCCGTGTACTCTCAATTTCCATTCCCGAAGGTATGTTTTTACCGAAGAGTCCCACTGGTAATCGCCAACACGTAAAATAACCCCGCCGAGAAGCGATTCGTCAGTTGTTAACCTCGGAATAAACTCGACAGTCTTACCATCAACAACGCCAAACTGGTCGCCGTGATTCTTAATCAGCTCTTCTACTTTATTTACAATCGCTTTTATATCTTTTTCAGGAAAATCGCGACTTAAAGTGATCAGGGGACGTACCCTGTTAAAGGCGATATCTACAAGTTCCGTAAAGCCCCGGGAAATATTATCGAGCAATGTTGTGCGTCCTTTATTAATTAAAACCAGTAATAAGGATAAAACCTCACCATCTATGGCTTTTCTAAAAGCGCTTTCTATTGCCGTTTTTTTCTTTTCCGCCGGAACTTTGGGCGACTCATAGAACGACTTTAATTCAGGGTTATCAGCAAACAGGGTGACGACCGTCTGCAAAGATTCTTCCATCTTTTTTAAATCGGCCCCTTCAATTTCTGAAAGCGCCGTTGAGTATCGATATGCCGCACTGTCTGTGTTCATAACCCCTCTTAATTATCACTTTTTAATCGTTCAAGCTCTTGCATGATGAGTTTTTTATGCTCAGCATCGTTAACATCTTTTTGTAAAACATTAGACATTAACTGCAAGGAAATTTCCACCGCTAAATCTTGTATTTCTTTAACGGCTTTCAATTTGGCTTGTTCGATATCATGTGAAGAACGCTCGCGAATTCTAGCCGCTTCGGCCTGGGCCTCTTCGGTTATGGTTGCTCGCGAGACTTCTCCGTCTCTTCTTCCCTCTTCTAGCAGATCCGCCACTTCTTTCTTGGCGTTGTCCAGCTTAGACTCATAATCTTTCAATAAGTCTTCAGCCTCATTACGAAGTTTTTCACTTTTATTTAAGTCATCTTCAACTTTCGTATTTCGGGCGTCCAGAGCTGTTACAATTGGTGTCCAGGCAAAACGCCAAAGAACAAGCATCACTAATGAAAAAGTGACAATTGTCCAGAAAACCAAACCGTATTCTACATGTAGTAGATCGAGAGAACCGCTGCTTAATAATGCCATTACTAGTATTTACTTGGTTATACTTTGCCGGTTACGACGAAAGCAATTACTAATGCAAATAGTGCCACACCTTCAATAAGGGCCGCAGCAATAATCATTGCAGTTTGTATTTTTCCACCAGCTTCGGGTTGACGGCTAATGCCTTCTGTAGCGCCTTTACCAATTAAACCAATTCCTAAACCTGCACCTATAACTGCAAGTCCTGCTCCAATAACTGCTAATCCGTATGCTAAACTCATTGTCTTACTCCTGTTAATTCAAATTAATTCTTAATAATCTATCGTTATTTCATTTTAGTGCCTGTGTTGCACTGATGCTATAAATAAAGCCGTTAAAAACACAAATATATAGGCTTGTAAAAAGCCCACAAAAATCTCCAGCAGATAAATTGCCACTGAAGCGCCTATGCTTGCCGGAACTACACCCCAGCTTTGAAATTGAAAAATAAACCCGAGAAACACCAGAATAATCAAATGCCCGGCGGTCATGTTTGCCAAAAGCCGTATGGCCAATGCAAAAGGTTTTGATAAAAGGCCAATGATCTCAATAAACCATAAAATAATATTAATAGGAAAAGGAACGCCTTTCGGTACAATATTTTTAATAAATGCAATACCCTGGTGAATAAAACCTGCGGCCAAAATAAACATGAAACTCATTATGGCAAGAGTTGCCGTTACGGCAATATCACCAGTCGGCGTGGTGCCGGGCCATAATTTCACCAAAAACGGTACTTCATCGCCGTGGCCACCTGCGGCATGAGTACTACCAAAAAGTTCAGAAACTTTATAAGCAATTTCACCCAATGGAGGTATTAAACCCAGTAGATTACAAAACAAAACAAAGAAAAACAAAGTCAATAAAAACGGCTCGTAAGGCTTGGAAAGTTTGCCCATAGAGCCTCTAGCCACATCAATTCTAATAAAATTTACAAAAACTTCGACTATTCCGGTAAATCTGGAAGGTTTACCATAGATATTTTTAGCGATTTTCCTGGCAGCTGGTATAAAGATGGCAAACAAAAAGAATGATGCTATCCACATCATCATGACTCGTTTCGTTATGGAGATGTCATGCCCAAACACTTCCCAGTCTAGCTCCCAGATTGTACTGTCTGACAAGTGATGAGAAATTGTGCCGCTCATATCGAAACCGGCAGGCTCAGGAAATGATTCTATAGCGTGAGCAGACGCTTCTTCTAATACCGGTACTGTGTTTTCACCAGTTCCGCTCGAAGGAGTAACCAGTTGGGTTAAAAATGATAACATTATTTGGATAACCTCGTTTCAGTAATACCCTTGATTCCCGAAAGGGAAATAAACATATCAACAACCATTCCGCTTGTAATAGTAATAAAGAGCATCATATATGCAATTGTCCCTTCAGACTTTTCTATACTGTTTTGTTTTATGTATAAATACAATATTGTACCGCAAATTAAAAAACCCATTATACGAATAGTTGTCCCTAACTGCCACCCTGACCATGGAGACAAGTCGTCCCCCTGCTTACGCATAATAAGGTTAATCAATACAGCAAACACTGAAGTTGCGATACCCAGTGCGATTGATATAATATATGACATTTCCATTTAAATCTCGAAGCAAGCATAGCTGTCTCTATTGACATATGCCTTTCGGATAGAAAAAAATTCTTTGGTACAATGCCAACCACTTTTATAGTTTTGAATGTCAAACCAAGCTGAAATTTTCATAAAAGTTGCCAGATTTTATAAAAACTGGCTCAAATTAAAATTTGCATCCGAAAAAACCCGTTTGCTTTCGCGGTCAAATACCGCAGTGCGAACACCGATCGTTTATACCTTAACGCTACGTAAACACTCTGCTGTTCGCTGGCCATACTCTTATTCTTTTTAGGAAGGGGGAAAGGCGGTTTTTGAAACCACTTGACCAATGGAGTGACATGATTCAAATACCCGAATTGTGATCGTAATTATATTCTTTAAACCGCAAGGTGGTAATATATGAGTCTGGAACGAAAGACAATTTATCTATCGACTTTTTTGTATCTATTTTCAATTGCCACGATTGTAAACCAAACCGCACCGGGAAATTCCAAATCTGAGACTAGAGTAATTTTCGAAACGGAAAATCAGCACAACTATTGTAAAAGCCCGTATAATTCCGATTTCATTATCTCCCGCAACGGAAATTCCTGGCAAGATCAAAAGAGTGGATCTTCGATGGCGTCGAAAGAGGATTATAAACTTTTACTCAAGTATGCCGACGAAGGAGAAGTAAAAGAACTCAAAGCCCTGATAAACAAGTCTGGCGTAGATCTCAACCACACTGACAGATCTGGAGATACTGCCTTGCATCTGGCTGCCTCGCGTGGTCACCTGGAAGTGGTTCAACTGTTGGTTGCCTCCGGCGCCAATGTCAATGTGCAAAACCTTCATAGAAAATCTTCCCCGCTGCACAATGCAGCATACAACGGCCATCTTGGTATTGTAGAGTACTTGCTGAAAAACAACGCTGAAGTCGATATTGCGGATAATTCTGGTCAAACCCCTTTATCTTTTGCCGCACGCCAGGGTAAGCTCAATGTATTTAAAGAGCTGCTGCGCCACGGCGCCGACATAAACACCCGAAATAGTTATGAGATGGGAGTACTGCATTGGGCAGTATATTCAAAATCGGCAGAACTTGTGGAATATATTTTAAGCTATAAAAAATCCGGCGGCAAGGACTATGAAATTGACGTCAATGCAAAAAACAGGACGCTGGAGACACCGCTTCATATTGCAGCCAAAAAGGGATTATTGACCATTGCAAAACTGCTTCTTAAATATGGGGCCGACCCGACCCTCGAAAATTCGAGCTGGGATACACCATACAATCTTGCGAAATATTCCCATCCGGAGACGGCGAAAATTGTAGATCCTCTCCATTTTCAATACACGGATGCGCAGTTAAAAGCATTTAAAAAGATTCATAACTATAAAGTTTTACTGATTGCCGGTGATTCAAGCATCGATGCCTTTGACAATGCCAGGGAAAAAATACAAAGGATTTTGATCCGGCATGGCGTAAAAACACAAAACATTAAACAATTAACTCGAAAAAAGAATAAAACCAACTCCCGGGTTTTACTCGCAACAAATTCCAATATCGAAAAATCTTTTAAAGAGTTAAACATAGGCAGAAATGACATCTGTTTTATATTTATGACAAGCCATGGAAATGACACCGGGTTTATGCTGGGCGACCTCAATATGATCACTCCTTCGCAAATGGATACCTGGATAAACAGCTACTGTAAAAGCCAACCGACGATATTGATTGTTTCGGCATGTTACTCCGGTATTTTTCTAAAACCCGGTATGCGCCGGGCGAATAGAGTTATTTTAACGGCCTCCCGTGATGATAAAACTTCCTTTGGTTGTGGCGCGGAAGAAGAGTACACTTACTATGACACCTGCTTGATCGACAGTCTGGGTAGCAGTAAAAACTGGAAAGAGGTGGCGAATTCAAATAAAGCCTGTATAGATCGAAAAGAGAAGAACATGAGCGAATTTTCTTATCCGCAGTCTTATTTTGGAGTGAAAACAGGTTACATTTCCTGGTTCCAGGAATAGTAGGTCGTAAATGACTCTTATAAATCCTGTCTGTTTTTTACTATTTTGTCAATAGCATACAAAGACTTTACAAATGGAACAAGGTCAGCGAGCGGCAGTTGCGTAGTTGAATCTGATAAAGCTTTTTCAGGGTTGGAATGAATTTCCATAAATACTCCATCGACGCCGACAGCCGCAGCGGCGCGACCGATTGGAAAGGCCATTGCACGGTCTCCCCCGGTCTGTGTTCCCCCGCCGGGAAGTTGAGTCGAATGTGTAATATCGATTACGACGGGAACACCTTCTCTACGAATCATTTCGATGGCGCGCATATCAACGACAAGATTATTATAACCAAAAGTATAACCGCGTTCACAGATAGTTATTTTATCAGAACCCGATTGACGAAATTTATCAACGATCATTAATGCGTCTTTAGGCGCCATAAATTGGCCTTTTTTAACATTCACCCACCTACCTGTTTTTGCTGCGGCAACAATTAGATCGGTCTGGCGCGATAAAAAAGCGGGTATCTGAATCATGTCAATTACTTCTGCTGCCTGCTCCGCCTCTTCCGGAGAGTGAACATCGGTAACAAGGGGAAAACCATACCGCTCTTTTATATTCTGCAGCATCTTAAGCCCTTTCTCAATTCCAGGGCCACGGTAAGAGGTGATACTGCTACGGTTTGCTTTATCGTAAGAAGATTTAAAAAATATTCCTACCGGAACTTCTTTTTCAAGTTCTTTTAAAGTTGCGGCAGCCTTATCTAATTCTTCTTCATTTTCTATAGCACAAGGTCCGGCAATTAAAAAAAATGGGTTCGAACCGCCAATTTTAATATCTCCAGGAAGAGTTTTTTCGGGAACAACTGGTATTATCATTTTAATTTCCTTTTTAAGCCCGACCCGGATATGTGCGTAACCAAAGCGCAATGTCCGGGTTCGGTATGTAGTTTACGAATAATGGATGTTCTATATTTTTGCTCAGCGGCTTTCGGATATAATTCCAATAATCGTGTTTTAATATTCTGTTCTGCAATTTTACAAGCTTGTTCCGTTTGCACCGTATATGGTACATCGCTATTTTCCGGTTCCCCGGTAACTACCAACTGTAATGTATCATTGTTTATCCAGTAATTGTCAGATATAATAGAAGCTCCAGAATTATTTCGGGAAGGACCCAGGCTTTCACAACCTGTAAACAGCAAAACTGAAACAAATATTAATACTAATTTTAATTTATAGTTGCTCACAAAACCTCTCCAGCCCATTGCGATATTGCATTCACCCACGGAGTTGTACTATTTAAACAAGGAACAAAAGTATACTTTTTTCCCCCTGCGTTTAAAAAATAATCTTTGCCTCGAATTTGCAACTCTTCGAGTGTTTCCAAATTGTCCGTAACAAAACCGGGCGCAATAACCACCAGCGACTTCACCCCTTTTTTGGGAATCTGTGTTAATACGCTTTCCGTAGACGGGCCAATCCACTCACCACGCATGGCAGACTGGTACGAGATGCTGTATTGACCTTCTTTCAATTTTAGCTTTTCGGCCAGTTTTAACGTTGTACGATAAGTCTGAGCTTTATAACAGTAAACAAAAGCTTCAGATTCTATATGGCAACAATTTTCCTTCTGCAAACAATGATTTTTTGTCGGGTCTGTTTTAACAAGATGACGATTAGGCAGGCTATGATATGTAAATAGAATATGGTCGAATTTCTTTGTAACAAAAGGTTTCGCATTTGCAATTATTGCATTCAAATATTGAGCATTCTCAAAATAAGGTTCTTTAATATCGACCGACAAATTACTAAATTTTTGACAGACACTTTTGAACTCTTCTACAACCGACTCATAAGTAGACATAGCATAATGGGGAAACATAGGCACGGCAAAAACCTGGCGAATGCCTTGTGAATACAATTCTTTTACGGTTTGGCTTATCGAAGGGTTTCCATAACGCATTGCCATAGCCGTTTGAAATTTGGTTTTTTTTTCAACCAAAGAAGCCAACTTTTGTGTTTCGCTTTTCAACGGAGACCCTGAGTTGGTCCAGATTTTTTTATAAAAGGCAGCTGACTTTTTCGCTCGAAACGGAACAATAATAACCCGCACTAATAAACTTCGAAAAACCCAGGGAATATCAATAACCCTTTTGTCCATTAAAAATTGACGTAAATAAGAAGCTACATCGCCAGTGTTAATAGAATTCGGCGACCCGGTATTTATAAGTAATATTGCTTTCTCTTCGTTTTTCAAAGACCTCATGGGTATAGTCTCCGAATTGCCCATGAGCCATTCTGCGGTTCATAAACCAGACGGTCATGCAAACGGTTCGGTCTACCCTGCCAAAATTCAAAATATTCGGGTTGTAAAATAAAACCACCCCAAAAATCCGGTAGTGGAATATCTTTACCTTTATATTCTTTGTCCAGTTCCTGGTATTTATTTTCTAAAATCTCACGATTTAAAAGTGTCTGACTTTGTTTTGATGAATACGCCCCAATTTGAGACTCCCTTGGACGAGTTTCAAAATATTCAGCGGATTCTTCGCGACTGACTTTTTTAACCGGGCCCATTATTTTTACCTGGCGTTCCATTTCACCCCAGTAAAATAACATGGACGCATAAGGATTTTCTTCAAGTTCTTTTGCTTTTTTGCTGGAATAATTGGTAAAAAAAATAAAGCCTTGGTCGGTAAAGGTTTTTAACAATACTACTCGTGCATTTGGCTTTCCACCTGATACCGTAGACAGAGTTAAGGCGTTACCATCGACCACTTTCGCATCAATAGCCTGATTAAACCAGGACTCAAACTGTTTAACAGGATCGGCATTTAATTCACTTTCAAGAAGCCCGTTCTTTAAATAATCTCGTCTGATATTTTGAAAATATTGTCTATCGCCATGCATATTGTCACAGGAAAATAATATTCTATTGCAATGTAAACCAGATTATATAAAGAGTTGTCGTCTTATAGTTTTATATCATTCTGGGTTGTGTTGCAGCCCACCAGCCAGACAAATACGGAAACGACAAAACTTAATATAAAAGCTGCTATATTTTCAACTCTTGTCTCCTCTGTACTATTTTCAATTAAAATAACTACCGGGCTTGTTACCGGGTCCATCGCGATACTGGCCTCAGCACTTGATTCCGCGTTTGACTTTTTAAGCTCTTCGGTGAACTTTTACGCTATAAAACATGCGGCGAAGCCGGCAGACGCTCAACACCGTTTCGGTCACGGAAAAGCCGAAGCGCTGGCTGGTTTTGTCCAAAGTATAATCATTTTCGGCTCCGCAGGTTATTTAATCTACGAAAGTTTTCAGAGGTTTTTTACAAACAACGAAGTGTCCAAAGTTCTGGAGGGAATTATAGTAATGGCAATCAGCATTGCTTTAACCGTTGCCTTAGTCTCTTACCAGTCCTACGTCCATAAAAAAAGTAAATCTATTGCCATAGCAGCCGACCGATTGCATTACATTACGGATATTCTAGCGAATGCAGTTGTCATTGTCGCCTTGCTGGCGAGTAAACTTTTTAATTGGCAATGGGTAGACCCAGCCGGCGCTATGATTATAGCAATTTACATTATTAAATCGAGCATTGTAATTTTTCGCCAGAGTTTTGACATACTTATGGATAAGGATATTTCAGATAGGTATCGAGACGATCTGAAGTCGGCAATGAAAAAAGTATCAGCAGAGATTCTTGGTTACCATGACTTGCGAAGCCGTTCTGCCGGGGGTGTGGACTTTATGGAGTTCCACATGGAAGTTCCGAAAGATATGACGGTAAAACAAAGCCACGATGTAGTAGAACGAACCATGATAGAGTTACAAAGTATGCATCCTAACCTGGAATTAATTATACATACAGACCCTGCGGAACTAGACAAAAACGATGGTAAAGTAAAAATTTTCGACAGGGATAAACCCAGGTTTTATTGAAAAGCCAATCTAACCAACGAAGTTAAAACCGGAAAAAATAAAATTCCATCCAATAATAAAATATAAGAAAGTTCAGACTTGAATCGAAAGTCTGACAGTGCCGAATATGTAATTATGACCACCAGGCATATTAGAGAGAGGACTTCACCGACAAGCAATATGGGGTCGCCAATGAAACTATACCATTGCCATAAAAAATAAGCACCAACGACTGCAAACCCCGCCATGTAAATATAAATTCGACGCATACCTGCCCATACAGTAAAATTAAGTTTACCGGACTCAATATCGCCTGGAACATCTTTCAAATCAAACAGTATAGCGTTAGATACATATATAAGAAAGCGAAAACCCGATAAATAGTAGATCGATTCGGGAAGTTCAAATTCCGGCTCTAAACTAAACGGTAAAATAAGAACTACGCAACCCCAGACCGTACCGATTAGCAAGGGTTTTAAAATAGCTAAATATCTTATATTCGATTCTCTTTTCGAACTTGAAAATATAATAATGTAAAATATAGATAATATAAATAGAAAAAAGTTGATAGCAATAAAAACAGGTGTATAAAAAAGAACTGGAAATAGTAATACGGGAATAGTAATAACCATAGAGATTATGATGAAACGACGGTTTTCAGAAAAAAATCGGGTTCGCTCTGGTTGGTTGCGAAAGTCAATTTTTACCGATAAAATACGATCCAGGTTATATACGAATAAAGTTGAAAAAAATACAAAGAAGTAAAAAGGTGTCGGCAAAACCAGTTTATAATATCTGGAAGTTGTAAAAGCAAGGCCTGAAGCTAATAAGCCTAAGTATATAGGCGTATGGGCCAGAAAAGCAGCCCATACTTTTAACAGTTTATTCAAGTTCAATCATATAGAGCCGGTCGGCTCGTTTTGAAGTTTTTTCATTTTTGACCTTGTTTTCAAGTTGTATAATAGCTTTTCGCATATATTGTTTATACACCAAAACTAAACCGGTACGGTCCCGATGTCGATCAAGATCGGTAAAAACAAACCTGTCTTTTTCTTCAAAAGTTAATTCCGCATCGCTTGCTTCCGAATAGACAATAATAAGATCATCATTTGGGTCTGCATTTAAATTATCTCCAGAAAAAGGCGTGGGGTTTATAAGTTCACGGCGTTCCAATAGAAAAGTACCACCATAAGGGTTAAAACGGTCATATTGTAACTTTACTTCTTTAAGTTTATCATCTTCAATGGTAAGAAGAATAATCGATGTAAATAAATACTTTTCACCATTCCACCGATACCCTTCCCCTGAATCAATATCTAATTTTAACTCTTTGATACCATTCTGGTTGTCTTTTATAGAACTGGAAATGTACGGTATAAAAACATTAGCCCGTTTATGAAGCATATCAAGTTCAGCGTCGGCATACTGAGAATCGGCTATAGCCTTCGTCAATTTTTTTTGTTCATACCTGGCCTCCGCCGTCAACCCGGAAATACCGCTGAAATCAATCGAAAAAGGATCTTGTGCCAGCAAACCGGTCGTAATGGCGACAACTGCAATGAAAATATAGAATAATTGTTTTCCCATAGAAACTACTCCTGATAAACCGCGAGGCCTACCTATATTATCGGAATCCAGGTTGCCAAACCTCATGCAGATCTAATTTTTTCAAAATAGAGCGATTATTTTTTGTATAGTTATTTTCCGTACTGTTTTTCTTTTTCTGGTACGTCGGTATTCCAGGTATGGTAAGGAAATGTCCGCTTTGCCGAGATGGTGCCTTTATCACTTTCGTAGTCAATATCAACGTGTAGAATTCCGTAGCCTCTTTGCTCCACCTTGACATCAACAGGATGAATGACTTCATCACATAATTTGTATCGATTGGTTGTATTACCGTTTAACTGAAGATCGCCTTCAACGGATAGATTAATAACCATAGAGTTGCATTTTTCAACCGGAAAAATACCAATCTTTACTGTTGTAAAAAGTTCAGGCAAAATTTTTCCCTCTCGATCTACGGAAACTTTTACCCCCGAAGTAGTAGAGGTCATTTCTACTCTTGGCCGGTGAATTCTAACACCTGCAATTTTCATGGAAACGACCGTAAAAACCGCAGCGGCAATACTGACGGACAATATTCCGACTACCGTAAATATCGTGTTAAGCTTTTTCTTTCTTTTCTTTTCATCAGAATCCATAGTTTACTCCGTAACCAATTCCCGCGCAGAAGCCGAGATGAATTGTATATTCAGATTCAAGTAAAAATTGCTATCGATGCAGTAAACCTATTTAATTAATTCAGGCGACCGCCGCCATTGAAGTAGATCGATTGTGAATTTGATATGATTTTGCCATTTTGCTCGATAATAACATCAATCGCCATAAACATTCTGCCTTTTTTGGTAAGTTTCACTGTAAACTCAAAAGTGTGAATATCCGTTAACTCGATCGGTCCTTCGACTATTATTTTTCTTTTTCCACTTTTCCATTTTATACCGTCATTTAAAATACGCGCTCGAATAATCATTTTCGAACCTTTCTGAGCGGGTTTAATAGAAACTTTTACCGGAATTTCCGTAAATAAAGGATGTTCTGTCGGGTAATCTACGGAAAAAAATGCAACGCCGGTAATTTTAGCTGTGGGAGTTTCTGCTTCGGAATATTGTATGGAGTTTGCTGCGTGACAGGAAAAAAGGAACAAGCTCACTACAAGAGCAAAACTACTCAACCGGTATAACAATAATTTTTTGACCATTTTCTGTTTCCAAAAGTTCATCAACGGGAGCTGTTGTGTCTGCGCCGGCTATTGTTGAAAAATAGATTGCTTTCGAACTCTGGTATGTTGCTGAGTTTATCGATACAAATTCTACGTCTACGATTAAAAAACCAGTTTTTTCCGACGGAAGGTTTACTGTTACATCGTGTGTATAATTTTCACATACACCGGAAGACTTTATTGTTGAGCCATTGAAATTCAAATCTCCTCGAATTCGTATACTTGATTGAATGCTTGTGCAAGGCATAGCCGCCGATATTTGAACAGTGACAGGAACATTTACATTTGCGCTGATTTGCCCCGAAATGGAAGGTACAATATAGACAAACTGAGGTTTTCCATCATTATAGGGATTAACCGGCGTTTCGTAGATACTCTGTTTGGAACTGCTTCCAGCTATTAAACTATATACAACGGCACAAATGGGTATAACCACCGCTAATGCGCCAAAAATATAAAACATGCGCACCGGTGATTTAGATTTACAATTTATATTATTATCTCTCATTTTCTAAGTTCCTATTGAGCCAAAAAGTATATCGCAATGGGAGATGGTCCAACGTAACTTTGTTTTAGATAAGCTGCGACAATATAAGTTCTTCCATTCACACTCGTAAATGTCACTGAAGGGCAGTTCGCATCCCCGGATGTAGTATCAGAATCTACAATCGAACCGGCAGACCAGATTACCAGGGAAAGCTTTAAGTCTGAAGAGGTGCCAGTACAGACAACCGTATTGCTGGTATCGACCTTTACGGTAATGGAATTTCCATCGCCCGTAAACTGAAAAAGACGATGAGCGCCGAATTTATTATACGGGTAATTTAGTATACCGCCCGTGTGGGTACTGCCCCCGCTTCCACTGCCATACTTAATTGTATCCGGAAAAATAACACTCAGTGTACTCAATTTATATAGTGACCACCAGCCTGTAGTCTGCACCGCGCCGGTTGAAGGAGGGTACTTGATTCCCGCCGCATTGTACGCCGTACCGAGGTCGTTGTCAACATCGAGAGGGTCGGCTGTATCGCCTGAACCCGTACAGGCACCGGAACAAAGAGAGTTATACGAGTTACCAAGCGCAGCCCACAGAGAGCTTAAACCTTCCGCAGTTCCACCGTATTTCTGATTGTAAAATGCGGCAAAAGATTGTAGTGTCGTCGAACTTTTCTCTTTTTTCATTAAACGTAAAACCGGGTCTATGCGGTCAAAAGAACCGCTGGTGTCAGTAACCCCGTCACGGGCATCAAACAAAGACCATAGAAAATTCTGAACGTTGAATTCACTGTAAACGGTTTTCAGATCGACCGAATAAGCGGCGGCGGCTGTGCGAACGTCAAATTCGAAGCCAGAGGCGGAATTTGCGCCAGACGTATCTACATAAACCGGGTCGCTGAAGGTCATACCTGAAATGGCGTTGCCAAAGCCTTCACTGAAAGCCACTCTGGGGTCAAGAGAGTCGTAAATAGAGTGCGCGCCACCCACACTGTCACCACGGTAAATATTTTTTTCTACGTAATGACCAAACTCATGCGCTACAACATGGTCGTCGTACTCATCGGTGTCTACCCCGGCGTCGCCCAGAATAAACAGGTGCGGCGTACCGCTGATTTCAGTATAATGCGAAGTTCCAATCAGGCCCAGAGTATAAGACCCACCCGTATTTGTATTATTGGGACTCCAGTTTATATATAAAAACGGAAAACTCTGAGATGGCTTTGCCTGACAAACCAGCTCCATTTCGCGCAAAGCTGTATCGAGAATGGCAAATGGGCCTGCGATTCTATCGGAATTAGTAGACGAGTTTTCATCTTTTAGGGGAATATGAATATTTGTAGTTTCACCTGCCGTAACATTAGATTTTTCAACGGTGTAAACTGCTCCTGAGTTTGTATTATCTACAACATATATTTCCCAGGAGGCGCCGGAACAATTTTCCGGTCCAATACCGTCTTTAGTATGGCTTGTATCTTCCAGTACCGCATAAACACGCAGTTTTATGTTTGTAACAGAAGTGGAAAATGAGAATTTTCCTTCATCGTCCGTAACTCCCTCACCGACAACGGAATTTCCGGAAATTGCCTGAACAACCACTCTTCGAGCGGGCTTTTTAGTTTTAGCGTTAAAATCGAGTTTTGCTCCGCCTTCACTTGAATCGAGAGCAGGAACATGGTCAAACGTAACCTTCCCTTCAACCATCATAAAATTTTCACCACATGCTGTCGCGATCGTAGATATTCCAGCAAATAATAGTATTAAAAATTTGAATTTTAATCTGTGCATATAACGTTTATCTGGTAGAATATAATACAATAACAGAGAAACAACCACTTTTCTCTTTAAACGAAATTATATTAGAACGAGACCGGTAGCATTCCGCACTGCGAACCCCTGGTGTAAGGTACCTTTACATTACGGAAATTCGAGGGACTTCGTCTGCCTGCTCTTTGTTTAAAAGTTTTTAATGTACAAAACCTTTAAATGGGTTGACAATTGTTGTTTTTTATAATAAATTACATTGAACCGGGGACGAATTTGGCATCGACTGGTGTTTTCGGTGGAAAGAAAAGCATGTGAAGTACCCATCTTCTAAAAAGGGACTCGGTCTTAAATGCCGACGATGTAGATTACGCAATGGCTGCTTAATTGCAGTTTGCACTGGCTGAGCATACGCTTCTGGTTGCTCGTGCTAGTTAACTTACGGAAGCTGGGTTCATTGACGCAGATACTTTGAATCGAGAAAACTTCTGCTATGGATTGATTTTTCTTGTCTATGAGGCGGGTCTCTCCGAGAAATAATTATAGACTAAACATGTAGAAAGCTTTTTAGCGAGCATCAGGACGCGGGTTCGACTCCCGCCGTCTCCAATTTACCGGAATTTAGCAAAATCGGCCGGTCAAGCGGAAGACATCACTTCATCCCGGAAGAGTAAAAGGTGGCTTAGAATCCGCCTTTTTTCGTCGTCAATTTTCGCCTGTTCGAAACGTTTGGAATGCATATACACCAAACGTTGCGGACCAGATGTTACAACTGTCGGAAGACCTTCAAACGTTGTTATTTTACCCGTTACCTTTTCAAGAGCTTCTTTATCGCGGCCAAAAAGAACAGGCGCGGCTTGCCCTAAAATTAAAATTCCCTTTAACTTGTATTGATCAATATCTTCACGAATATGCTGTACACAGTTTGAAAAATTTGCCGGGTCATTTTCATCGTTTTTTCCAAAATAACACCTTAGAACCTCCCGAATCAACAAAGACTCCGTCGGAACTCCCAAACCTGCTGAAATCATTTTTCGAAACAGTTTATCGGCTGAGGGCATCTCATAGTATTGCTTTTTTGCTAAAATAAAAGAGTTGTGAATTAACACAAGATATGGTAGTTTTACCAGCTCCTCGTCAAATTGGCGCGGTTTATAGCCAATTCTTCGAGAACACATGACGCAAACTTTCGGGTCATAAAGCGTTTCGACTGTTGTTTCTGCAATGGGTGGCGCAAACGAAAGGTCAATAGCTAAGGGATCCGCTTCATTTTCACGATTCCATACAAGAGTGTCAGGATCTGACTGGCGCAGCCAGGATTTCAAATCTTTGACTAAGTGAAGAACTTCAGGATAGGAGTCCAGCCTCATATCATATATTGGTTGACCTTTTTAGCTTGTCTTTTTGAATTTTATCGTATTTTTCTTGAGCACCCAGGCTTCTCTTGGCTTCAGGTAAAACTTTTAAACGAGATTTATTTATAAGCTCTTCTGTATCAATGCAAATTCCATATTTGCCTTCTTCAAGCCTAGCCAAGGCCTCTTCAATATCCTTGAGTGTGTTCACTTCCGCAGTGGTTAAGCTTAAATTCATCTCTTGCTCAAGCAATTCTGTAGCCATATCGACCATATCACCGGGCTCATCAGACTTTTCACTGGAAACTTCTTCGACTTGGTTCTGAATTTCTTTCATTAACCGAGTTCTTTTTTCGAGTAACAGCGCTTTAAAATCTTCCAGCTCTTTTTTTGTAAAAGGACTTTTTTTCATTTGCCGGTTCTCTCGCAGGTACACTGTTTGTCAAATATATTTCCATATAAAATGTTATAAAGTGGATTAAAGTGAATATATTATAGAGACTTTGAATATAAATTTTAGAAAATAATTCCGTTCCGATAAAAACCCTACATAGAGTCTTTAATATCTTTTTCCATTCTTTCGCGCAATTCTTTAAGGCGTTTTCGCCATTTTAGTTGTTCTACCTGGTCACCTCGATTATCTTCTATTTTTTCTAAAATAAACTCTAACTCTGCCTGATCATCTTTAAACTCTTTCATCCCTATATTTTGCTCCATTGGCAGTGATTCCAGATAAATCGTATAGTGAATTGTGGGTCCGAACTGGCCGGTTTGTATACTGCGGGAGCGAGCATGTACATAATATTTTCCCGGTTTAAATTTATGTTTTATCGAGCCCTGCCCGTTTGAGTTTTGAAATAATTTTTCAGGAGTGTATACTGGTATCGCATTTATTTCCAGGTAATACTCATAAGGACCGTAATTTTTAATAAATATGAAAATTGGGTTACCCGAAACTGTTTTATCGGCCTTTTCCCCTTTTACAACAATGTCGGGCGCAGGTGGTTTTTTCCACACCACTGGTATATGATACACCGGAGATTCCCTGCCTGTTGTTTCCGATTTTGCTTGAATATGCAATACATTCTCGCCTTCTTTTACGGATGAAAGTCGCACTATTTCAGATTCAACGCTTGTGTAGTCGGGTAAAGGTTTTCCATTTGGATTTTCATCTAATATATACCTGTACTGGTATAATTCCGTTTGCGGAGTTTTTTGCCACTGTAACACCATTTCAGGGTATCCCTCCGCCTCATCGATACTCCACGAGAAATGAGTTATTGCCAGGCTCTGTTGAGTCGGGTCAACCGAATATAAATGACCAATGCTGGATTCCAGTATTAGCCAGGGATAACCTTTTTTGTCAATTCCGGGGTAAGGTTTCATTGCAAAAGGCATGGAAAACGATTTCAGCTTTTTCGCCCGCTCCATGTTATCAAGTTCAACCCAGTATACAGACGAAGAATTTTCCGATAGCATATACAGAGCTGTTGTTCCTGAATGTTTCAGCATTACCATATGAGTTGTATATTGCAGGTTTCCTTCGTTCAACAATTTTTTTGTTTTGTATTTTTCACCGGTTTCTTTTAAGACCCAGAGTGTATTTTCAGAATCGATTAAATAGCAATAGGTCGTTTCACCGGATGGTATAAAAAGTGAGGCTTTTACCGCCATGGAAAGAGGTCGATGTTTGTATCTACCGTTTTTCCAGACGCCCCAATAATAAATTCCTTTTGTCTGGTAAATAAAGTGAGCCGATATATTCGTCCAGTTTAAACCAAAAGAAATAATCGAATCTGAACTTGTTAAAATATTAAACTTTTTTTCTTCGAACTTTATATCAAGTAAATAGTTGCCATTTTCCTTTGATAAAAACAAAAATACGGGCTTTTGGGACTTGTCAAATTGCATGTCAAAATCTATAAAATTTTGCCTGATTATAAATTCTTCATGGTAAACTATTGCAAGTTTTTTATTATAAACATTTAATTCAACGACTCCGGTATTTTTATGATAGGTTACAATGGCGTCGGCGTCATTATATGGGAAATGACGAATTAAGTCAGGGGCACCGGCATAGCTGAATATTTTTTTTACTCCGCCCTTTTCTCCGGTTGCATACGTATACAGGTTTTGCTTACGGGTAAAAAAATAATTCTTTTTCCACGCGTATGCTTTTGTTGGCACAATTTTATAATCAAATAAAGGCCATGTCTCTTTTTCGGCGCTATATAAATTAGACGAAAATATTAAAAAAGTTATAAATAGGAGAATTTTTTTCATAATCAAGTTTAAATACGACTCATGTAAAACCGTATTTTCTTCCTGTTTATTAATATAATAAACAGAAATAGAACGACCAGCAAAATTATTATTAGAATTTTTTGTGGAAAGACAGATGCAGTGCCAACTTCGAACCTGTAATACGAGAAAGCGTCGGGTTCGGTTTTTCCTCCCTTAAATACCGGAATTACGGTAATATAATATTCTCCTGGTTTCAAGTCATAAAAATATATTGGAGTTTTGCCATAGTTGAGTTGTCCGCTGGGTTTTCGCGGAGTCTGTGAAAATGCATAACTGAACCCCTTTAGGGAACGACCATATTTTTTTTGTACATTAGAAGGCAATTTAAATGAAACTTCGTATAAGGAGCCAATATTTTGAACCGTAATCGAAGGTCGCAAACTGAAAATATAAGATGGAATGGACAACCGGCGACCTGCTGTCGGGTGTTGTTTATCCCAATCTGGAGGATTATATAAAAAGTATAAATACCTTGGGTAACTTTTAGTTCCATCCGCATATACAACTCCCAGATTAAAAACATAAAAGCCAGGTTTTAATTTATGCAAGTCAATAACTGCGGTTAGGGCATTATCGCTTTTTTCAGAGGGTATTAGTTTTCCTTTTTCAGTGGGGTCTCTTTTTTCGGTTGTGATGCCGCCGTTTAAACGAACAATTTTTTTTTCATCGCGTAAACCCGTAACAGTAACAGTTAATATACTTTTTCCAACGTTACCTGCTCTAATACTGCTCGTTATTAAAAAATCTTCCGCATCGGGATAACGAATATCTACGAGATAGTTTGCCGTAACCGAAACATTTCCCGCATTATCTTCAGCGCGCACGATAAAGAAATACTGACCCGGCTCAAGGTTATCTACGGTTATTTCACCCGTCTTGGTAAATTGATCGGGAGCATCGCCAATATTATGAGTAAACTTATACCTGTACCCTTTAATGCCAACATTATCGTTGGATTTAAAGGTGGCGTGAAATTTCAAGTTGTCTGAAGCTTCTCCTGGTAAATGAGTGTCTGAAACAATTTCAGGCGGCTCCGGTTTTTCCACATCGACTAAAAACGGGTATCGATATATTTTAGAACGGTTCCCCGCTCGGTCTATATATTTTACATGTAGAAAATAACTACCGCTTTCAAGACCAGCTTTTTCAATCGTTCTCGATTCACCGCGCATATTTATTATTCCAGGGTCAGAATTAGGACGGTGATCAATTAGAAATGCAAAATCTTTTACACCGGAAGGTTCCGACAAAAGTTCTAAGTCAAAAACCACTTTATCAGTGTTTGAATACTTTCCTCTGGAATGTGTTTTCGATGTTATTTTTATCTCCGAAGTGTAAATATCGGCTAGTTTAGCATACAAAGTGGAACCGCTTTGATATATTAAATAAACTCGTCCGCCGAGCTTTACAAAAGAAGTTTTTGAGGAGGAAAGTTTATGGTCCGTTGCCTGGTGTGGTTTTCCAATTATGGTATCTTCGGGTTTATTTACAAAACGAGCAAAGATCTGGGGTGGCGATACTCGAAAATCATGCCAGGCTATAATATAACCCGCCTTTTTAGAATGGACAAGTACCGGGTTGTAACTGTTTGAATTTGACTCCGATATATTCAATTGAATTTTTTTCGAAAGAGAAGAGTTAATAACATAGCCGGTATCTGAGTCTGACTGCCAGACCCAGTCTAATTCTTCATTTTTATAAATTGCCATCGGTGAAAAATCGTTCACATCATTGGTAGTTAATTGTACGGGTTTCGAAAAACTTTTGCCGGAATTTTCAGACTTTATATAAAAAATTTCATCTTTCAAACTTGTTGACTGTTTGCTCTGATAAAGCACATGAATCTGTGACTCAACAATAAAAATTGCCGGAAAAAATACCCCTTTTCCTATTGAACTTGGGTCAGAAATTACACTCAACGATTTACTAAATCTATCTTTATCATATTTAGTGAATTTAATGAAAAACTTTCCCAGCTTTGACGCTCTCGAAAAACTCTGATAGAATATATAGAAAATGCCTTTATTATCGACTAACACGTAAGGACTACTTGCGCTCAATTTTTCGGCAAACTGCGCAGGTTCTGAAAATACAAGCGTGGAACGATCGCCAATGGAATACATAACACGAGATCCGACTTTTTCTTGCGCCGGCTCCTGCCAGAAAACCATTATTTTACTTTCAGAGATCGCTACCGTTGGGCGTAGAGAAAAACGAAAACGTGAAGCAGGTAAACTTATAGTGGCAACTGGAATTTTTTTGGTTCCAGATCCGTTAAATCGAAGTAAATTAATATTATACAAAGAAGCCTCTTCAGGTTTGAATGTCTCTTCTAAACCTGCCGAAACGAAAAATACATTATTCTCTTTTTTTTGCATGGAAGCGACCGAGTAAGAATAAACTTTGCTCGAAATCAATGTCGACGGATACCAGCCTATAATATCAGCTGCAATAACTGAATAGAAGCCTAGTAAAAATAAACCCGGGGCTAGAACAAACCTGATTCCTGTTTTTAATTTTAGACCCATAATAAATATTATAGCTCTATTTCAAGACCTTCGTAAGCTGTAACCACATGAACATGATGATTAGGAGCCATCAGATCTTTATATTTAATAGCTTGCATAGTCATTGCGTCCATCTTCTCGTCATCGTAGGATGGGTCGTGGTGAAACAGAACAAGTTTTTTTACATTGCTTTTAATCGCAATATCGGTGGCAATAGCGGCGGAACTGTGACCCCAGTCAATTCTCTGAAAAGATTCGTTAAATGTATATTGAGTGTCAAAAACAAGTACATCGGCGTCTTTGAAAAATTCAATATAATCGCCAATTTCATCCATAACTTCAAGATTAAACTCTGCGTCAGAACAAAACACAAATATTTTACCATCTTCATCGGTAAATCGATAAGAGTAAGTAGACCCGGGGTGGCGAACAATTTTACTTTTAACTTTTAAATTACACACTTCATATTCGTTACCTTCTACTATATGTTTAAAATGCTTCGTGACTCCAAGCTCATCAAATGTTATCGGAAAATGTGTAAATGGAGTCTGATATCGCAACCGGTCCAATATATCTTCAAAGGATGAATAAAAGGTAACCTCATTTTGAGGCATAAAAAACGGTCCAAAAAACATAAGTCCCTGTATATGGTCCCAATGAGAGTGGGTAAGAAACATGTGAAACTTTTCACTTTTTTCCATATCTAAATCTTTCATTAGAGATTGGCTCAGTCGGCCCAGGCCGGTACCCGCATCAATTATAACCAGGTCATTATCTTTCGTACGAAGTTCCACACATGTAGTGTTACCGCCAAAAGTTCCCCTTGTGGAAAATGGCAATGAATCAATAAAAGACTCTATTCGGTCTTCACTTAATAAATCTCCTGGCGTTGCCAGTGTAAGAGCCTTTTTTAGTTTTCCCCTGATTGCCTCGTGGGTAATTCCTGTTGCCAGAGATCCCCTTACTCCCCAAAACTTTACGCGCATATTATTCCTGATTAAACTGTTTTTCACCGGAAAAAGTATAATACTTCGATTCCGGTATCGTTTTAATATCGGCTGAAACTCTGTTTTTTTTCGGCTTTATTTTTCTAATTATTTTTTATATTGGTGTAACCAGGGCACCGTGAAAACCAAAAATATCCTGAATTTTGATCTTTATGGTTATGTAAAAAGGTTGTTTACCTATTGCAAAGCGGAAATTTGACCATATGACCTTTAAAGAAAAATTTGTTAAATATGGATCTTATACTTTTGTTCTATTCCTGACCAGCTTAATTATTATCGCTTTTGGAATGCCAGATTGTACCGGCGCCCTGAAAAAGCGCGGTAATAAATATGCAGCTGATATAGATGGTGACCCTATTACCTGGACACAAGTTAACCGTACGGCAAACAATCTGGGAGGAACGATGTACCCTGATGGTAACATGCCCCCTGAAGCAAGAACGTATATGGAAAGTATGGCCATCGAGCGATTGGTCAACTTAAAACTATTTATAATTTTGTCTAAGGAAGCCGGCTTTTACCCGACAATGGCTACGCAGAATATATTTGAAAATAGGTATCTTGTTGAAAATTTCCCCCAATATATTACTGAAAACGGTTTCGATCTTGTAAAGTTCAGAGATGAAATACAAGAGCCCAACAGGTATAGTAATAAAATAGTTATTGACGACGCAATTCAACAGTATGCTCTACGGCGAAATGAATTAATGTTTCAAGGCATTTATAAACCTCATCAAAAAGAAACAGAAGATTTATATCTTCTGAACAATACGAAAATAAGCTATCATATACTGGTAATAAATATGGAGGCTAAAAATAAACTGGTAGAAAAAAGGGCGAATATCACAGAAAAAGATATTCGGGAAAAATTCAACAAAGACTTTCTGGCCAACAATCCACAGGACAAATTGACGAAAATCAAACGGGAAGGGATTACTCAATCACTCGTAAATGAAAGAAGAGCCGTCATTGAAAAAGAGTTATTAGAAGAAATGCTCAAAATGGCCGAAACCTTGTCTATGAAACAATTACAAAATAAATATGGCGGAAGTTTAAAGGCTTTGCCAAATTTAAATTTAAATACCAACATTGCCCAGCAATGGCCCGCATCGCCTGCTAACCTCAGTCTACTTACCGAAGATAAAATGTTTCTTCAGAATACGTTCAAAACCGAGTTAGGTCAAATTGTTGGACCAATTAATAAAGGCGAAGCGCTTTTCATTTACTCCATTACAAAACGTGATATTCCAGATCTAAACGCAGATGACCTGGATTTAAGCCAACAAAAATTACAGCCTTCTGTAAATCATTTTGAAGCAATGTATGGGGAAATGATGGGTATTTTACGACGACAGTATACGGTGAATCGATACAACGCTCCGACTAAATAGAAATATCAGCCAGCAACATTGAAATGTCGTCGGTTTTTTCTTTCGTCATGGTGTAATCTCGAATTTTATCGACAAGGTAGATAATCTGGTTGTCAGGTTCCATTAGAATGCTGTCTTCTATCCAGTTCATAAATTTACGCTCGCCTAAAATGTCGCCGGTTTGATTAAATATTTCGAAGGCCCCGTCTGTAGTTAAAACAATTCTTACGGACTCTTTAAATTCCTGTTCCGTAATAACATAGTTATCGGGTATGGCTCCTAATACCCTCTGGCTTTTTTCAAGTGGGAAAAACTTTTTAGATTTTTGTTTATAAATAATGGGGGCATGCTGTCCTGCGTTTATATAAGACAATTTAATTGATTTCGTATTTTGGTTCGATACAATTTGAATTCGTATCGCGCACAATGTCATTATACTTTGTGCGCTTTGTTTAGCGCACAGCATTTCATTAATACTTGTGACCAGGCTCGAAAGGTCCGCATTTTTTTCGTTCATTCCGCCATGTATCATAGAACGAACAGCCACCATAAGGTAAGCGCTCGCCAGTCCATGACCGCTCACATCCCCTAATATTAAAAAATAATCATTCTCTGAACGTTGAATGATATCTACATAATCGCCAGTTACAAGCATATAGGGTTGAATAAACGGTGACACTTTTACATGAGGTGTTATTACCGGCTCAGGTAAGATTTTTCTTTGCAACCCCGATACCATTTCAAGTTCTTTTTCAATTCGTTTATGCTTTATATTATTTATTAGCAAAGAATAGTTTTCAAGCAATGGTTCCGTATTTCGTATTAAATTTCGTATAAATGATATATCTTCCGTAAAATACGGCTCTTTATTCGATTTTTCAAAAAACATTATACCGAGCGGAAATTGTTGAAAAATAATATATAGAAAACCGCCTTGTTCTTGTAATAAAGCCTGCACACTACCACCGCGAGTAATTGTCGCGTAGGGGTAAGATCCTGAACCGGTTTTCTTTTTCATTTGTTGCCAGATATGATGATTACTTGGCAAATATTTAATATATGGTTTGTTTAGATTCCAACCTTCGAATACTTCGTCGCTAACGTATAGAATAGCGTTGGACGCCCCCGTACCTGAGATTACCACATCACGAATTCTGGAGATAATATCGGAAAGTTGTATCGGGTTATTTATATATTTCGATAATTCAGAAAGGTATTCATTAAACGCAAAACGCCTATGTAACAAATATTGATTCAATGTTACATAGGATACGGTCCTTAAAAAGTCGAATAAAAAGATAATCCCAAAAGCATAAATAATATGCGTCCACAAATGTTCTTTATAATCCGTAAACCTTTCCAGTTGAAACCCGACCAGAAACCAGTATAAAAAAGCAAAATATAAATAATAAACTAAACGAACATAAAAACTCCGAATAGGAGTGGTAAATGAAATAAATCCATACCGCAAACTAAACAATAGAAGTATCATTGGAAAAATAGAAGGCAAGAAGAATATTGCATTTTTATTCATTGTCACGGGTATTTCAAACCATTGTGCCGCCAAATAACTGGTGCCTGGAACAGCAATTATAATCAACGCTGTAAATACCAATAACCGCCGTACAAAATTATCTTTAATAACCGGAGAAGGATAAGGACGCTTAATATCTTTCCACAGCATGATCAAACCATAAAAAAAAGTAAGAATATGAGCCCCTCCAATTACGGAGATCATTGTCCGCTCCTGAAGATGATTTGTAGGATATAATACATAGACCAGGATAGCGCAAAATATGGACGCGGGAAAAAAATACCGAAAATTGGTCTTTTTATTGAACAAGGCATTTATTACAAAAATTAAAGCGATATTAAGAATGAAGGTGGTCCAGTAAAACAAAGGAACAAAATTATATTTACTTACAAAATCTAGATATAAAATATATTGTATCGACAAAAGAAATGCAAAGATTATATAGTAATATTCCAATTTTCGTATGCGGCCATACAAAAAAAGAAACAATACGGATATTTGAAACATAATAACCGCTGCCACATTCGGACTCATTGCATAAAACCAGTTATTGAGATTGGCCAATTTAGGACTGCTTTTATGCGGTACTCGAAAATAGTGTCCGCCAAAATCGTAAGAGGTAATGCTGAATGCGACATTACCATTCGGGGTATATAAAAGGGACTCCTCGCTTGTTTTAGCATTTTCATAATAATTCCACAAGACGAAAAAAAAGAACAATAAGAAAACAAAATATAATATTTGGACAATGGTTTTTCTCATGGGTTAATGCCGTTCCATCTGAAATACCTGATGTTGCTTTATTTTTACAACTGCAGATTCAAAATTATCGAAAGTCAAAACCCGGTAAGTTGATTTTCCACTTTTACCCATTGGTGTGTTGTTAATTAGTTTATTTTTACCATCATATTCAATGGAAATATTTTTTCCAAACGGTATAATTTTCCAGCCGGAACGAGTAGTGTGCTCAATTAATACTCCATCAATAGCCGACTCGGTTTCGCTGAGCCATAAAAGGTTGTTTAATTTTTTCGCCAGACCCGCTAAAGTGTTTGTTTTTCTGGAAGATATAAAAAAGAACCCTTGAACGGCAAAAAGTAACATAATAGTAGATCGGTGTGTTTTTTCTGAAATGGTACAAATTAAATAATAGTGTTTATTACTCTTTTTTCCCGCAATAGTTTTATCAATTAACACAGGAAATGGCTTTTTTGCCTTATTTAAAAGCGGGGAAGAAACCATATAGTTTGCAAATGATTCATTTGAAATATTTATTAAAAGTTTTTCGAGTCGCTTCGCTAATGAATATTCTTTTTGAAAAAGTTTACTATTAAACGCCTTTTCTGCCATTGATTCATTAGCGAAAATAAGTCCAATACGTTGTATATATTTATCGAGATAAGAAACCATTTTTTTTTCAAGTTTTACCGGAAAGGCCATAAAACCGATGACGGTGGAACGAAACAAGACTGGCATAATCGTTTGCCATTCTTGTTCGCGTAAAAACTTTTGTAAGTGAATAGGATAGCTATCCATATTCCTGGATTCAGGCCGCATCTTGATATACTTAATAAGGTTTTTATTCCGATATCTTTCGGGATTTACAGTTTGAAACTCCCTGTCTCGAGTTAGAAAAAAACAATTTTGATCGGACCCTTCCAGAATCAGGTACACATGTTGCAAATTATTGGATTTTATAAACCAAGTTAAAAAATTTTGTATATCGCGCTTGGAACTCATTTGATGTTCGCGCCTGGTTCCGGTCAGAGGTTTTTCTATATTAGGAAATGCCAATCTAAAAAGGAAGTGAGTAATTATATAATCTTTTAGCGGTTGCGCCACCAAAATATAAAATAACAAAAAACCCATTGTATAAAACACAATGTTTTTGGGATATTGAAAAAATATTATAATAAACAATGAAAAGAATAAAAGGTTATAAATAATCGATATTATGGTTACATAAATAATCGTTTGTATCTGTTTTACCGGTTTTTCTGTCATAATAATAGCTTTCGCATATATTCACGACTGCCTGAAGTATCAAGTAAAAAACATAAATTACGTTAGCTGGCCCGGTAATTCTTCCGTTGGGACATAGCCAAAAAATCACCTGATGCGTTTATATGATCATTTAATCCTGTTTACGTTCTAGATAAATTGTATATCCTTCTAAATATTTTACACTTGAAGTTGTCTTGTCAATAATAACTATTGGAACGGTTATATCTCCGATTTGTATACTTCCGTAGCCTGCTCCCATTGAAACGTAGAATATATTTGAACTCCATTTCACTTTCTTTATAATATCACGCGTTTCATCGCTATCTATTTCCAAACCTAAATAGATTAAATTCTTTGGCTGTTTCATTTTCTTTACTTTAGCAGCAAGTTCATCTAAATTTCTACTGCTTTTTACAAGGTAATCCATGTTAGCAATAAATAGTTCATACTTTTTATATAAGATCTTTTTTTTCGCATATTCCGGCATCTCGCCACATGAAATATATACCGCGAAACTTAAAAATAAAGCTATTATATGAGTTGTCTTAATTTTCACAATACTTCCTTTGAACAACTATATTCAACATACAAAATTTCTATGAAACTTCTGTTCCGTTGATTGTCAAGAGAATAAAACGCCTGCGCGTATATAGTATGGGTTCTACAATGTGGGTAATTACCCCGCAATTTTCCAGGGCGTAAGTACAGACTGCCACCTATTTTATTTTATTCCAACTTAAAGGAGGCAGCCGAATTTCTAAAACATTATCAATTGGTATTTTCAATTTACGATACGTAGTTATATTCTTCATACAAGTGTAATAGGCAAAAGTTGGAAATTTTTTCAGTTTTACGGTTTTATTTCCAAAATTACCGGAAAATTATAGTTAGATCCGGCTCCATAATACTATAAAAAACTGGACCATTGCACAGGATTAAAATATATTCAAATAGATACCTATGAGTTGCTTTTCAATATATCTATGCTATTTTATCTGGCTTTACGGAGAAAAACTTAAGAGTTTATGGAATTTATATGTATACACAAATATTAAAAGCAAAAATTCACCGGGCCACGGTTACGGACGCTGACCTTTATTATGAAGGTAGTCTGACAATAGACTACCAATTAATGGAAAAAGCCGGTATGGTGGAACATGAAAAAGTGCATGTTGTGAACATTAACAATGGAAACCGGCTCGAAACTTATTTAATTAAAGGCGAACCTGATTCCGGTACTATCTGTTTAAACGGCGCCGCCGCCAGGTTGGGCCACCGTGGGGACCAAATTATCATTATATCATACGGACTTTATAGTCCTGAAGAGGCAAAAAACCATACACCAACAGTTGTATTACTCGATGAAAATAACAAAATAAAAGAGTAAATCAACCGATGCTAAAGTAAGCATTGCAGTATGAACTTCAAACTCGATAAAGAATACTCCGCACGAATAAACCTGTTGCTGGAAAGAACCATACCGGAAGATCGAAGCACTCTTCAGGCGCTTTTGAGTGAACCTCCGACGCAATGGGTAGAAACCCTCTCTTCTATTTTGGAAACCGGCACTTTTTCGCTCAAGAATATCTGGTACCACTCTCGAAGAGACCCTGTTCGGGAAGTAAACCGGGTAGTTGACGCAATGGTGAAAAATAACCGTACGGGGGCTATTTTACTCGGAGCAGGCCTCGGTTATCTGGTAAAAGAACTACTAATCAATAAAACTATTGAATTTATTGCCTGGATAGAACCCGACGCTGAAATGGTTTTTTACTTTCTGAACTTGTTTTCATTAGAAAAAATACTCTCAGAGACAGAAGCGGAGTTTATTTTACTACACAAAGGTGAAAATAATAACCTGGAAGAGCTGGTTCGATTGCTTCGGGGGAAAAATCTCGATAAAGTGGAAGTTATTCCACATACACCCTCGAAAAAAGCGCATCCTGAAAAATATCTTGGTTTAGAGCCTAAATTAAAAGAAATACTTGAAATTCGTACCATCAACCAGGCTACGATCATAAAATTCCAAAACCTCTGGAATTCGAATATCGCTCTAAATGTTGGGGCTATTTTGCAAGGTTTAACTTTAAATGAATTTATCGATACATATAATTCGAAATTCACAAATATTGTTATTTGCGGAGCTGGTCCTTCCTTATGTGATTCCATTGAAAATTTAAAAATAAATCGTAATAACTATTTTCTGATCTGTGCAGACACGGCCTTTTTGCCGCTCGTCCGGGGGGGCGTAACGCCCGACCTTGTCATCGGAGCCGACCCACAATCGATAAATCGATATTTTGCATACCACGCTGCTGCTACCGAAACAATGTGGATGCTAGACCCGGTTGTCAGCTACCAAATGGTACATTACCTTCAACAAAGAAAAGCGAAAATCTTCTGGTGGGATAACCCGTTTTACCTGGATGAGATGGTCCGAAATCTGTATGGTGACCGAGGAGTTATTGCCCATGGGGGATCTGCAAGTACGAACGCTTTTGACCTGGCCATAAAGCTTGGCGCTGAAAAAATTATTCTTGTCGGACAAGATCTCGCTTATACGCATAACCTTGCACACACAAGAGGGGCGGCCCTGGAAGAAAGAGTATTTCACTCGTATAACAGATTTTCAAATTATGAAATGGTAAATTACAAGCAAATGAAAGCGCATCCCCTGGTGAAAATTGAACCGATAAAACCACAAAACGAAACACTATTTTCCACCGCGAAGTTAAATATTTTTGTTAAATGGTTTGAACAGCAAGCCGCACAAATTATTTCCAAAAAAACTCGAAAACCTGTATTGTTTAATGCTACTAAACAAGGAATTCGACTTAAACATTTTTCCTATAAACCTTTAGAGGAAATATTAACCGAAAAAAACAACTTAAAACCGGAATTAATAAGCAAAAGCAGCAAACAGTGTGATTATACAAAGTTAAAAACCAAATTAGCAACGCTAAAAAAAGACACCTTGAATCTGGAAGAGTTATATCGTAAAAACCTGAAACACCAGAAAGATCTGGAAAATTCACATAATCCTGCCACGAAAAGCCAAATTCTGGCTTCCATGAAAAAAGTAGATAATCGTATATCTTCCTTTCCGGAAGTAAATAAAATTCTCGGACTAAATGCCCAACATATAATATTACAGATTACTGAATCGGACAAAGGAAAAAGTAACGATGCAGAAAGTCTTTATAAAACCATGATCCTTTCGGCAAAACGAACTTCTTATCTTTTTAAAAAAGCTTTAACATACATATCGCTCCGCTAAGATATAGACTCTTTTGTAACACTTTTTCTGTGAAAAAGAGTATACTTATCGGGCTTTATTATAAATATTACCAATGAGTCCGTTTTTACTGGATACATAATACATTCATGAGATTATGAAAAAGATTTTTTACAAACGACGTTTCCGACTTCCCGTATGGATGCAAATCTACGTTATCTGGTGGGTAGCTGTAATTATTACTGTTCCACTGATTTTCTACTGGGGTACATATGAAGCAGGAGACTTCGATTCCAGAAAAAAAATTATTCAAAATCCTGTTTTTAATACCGAAACCGTCAAAAATAAATTACAATATGTTGAGCAAAACTTATACCCTGGCACTGTTTTTTCAACAACTGCGCTGCAAAATGGAAAAACAGCTCTGGGAATTGGAAAATGGATAGTTGAAACACGAACCCAAAAACAACACGATATAAAATGTTCTTATACTTCCGTTTATAAACCCGGTACCAACCATCAGAATATTGTACTTGGCATTCCTATTGAAAATCATGGTGAAATCGCCAAAGCCGCAATGATCACTATGGCTTCTCTGAATAACATAGAAACCAAAGCATCAATTTACTATCTGTTCTATAGCGATCATTATCGTTGTTTTGAAGGGTTTAACCTGGTAGCAAATATACCCGGTTTAACAGCTACAGCAAACTATATTTTCTACTCTAAACGAAATAGCGCTGATTCTGGAGTTGCCATTAACGGAACAATGAGAAACGTCAGTTCCACAAACTGGCAATTTGCTCTGCCATCCTTTACAATAATTCCTGGATTCTTAAAACAATTAGGCGTAACACTTTCTCCGGTTTTTCAGGGTCCCGAAGGGGCTCTTTTAAGTCTCAACGAATCCGCTATCGGGTTTTTCTATGCAAATTCACCTGAAGATGTAAATACTACGATTCAGATGGCCACCGATATGCGAAGAACGATACAGTACTTCGAAAATAATGGAAATAACGAAATTGAAAATCTCTCGTTCTGGGTTAGCCCAAACCGTGTTTTGACTCGCAATGGATTTCGTATATTATTGCTTTTACTGGTTATATTAATCTGGTTTCCCTTTTTCAATAAAAGGTATAATTCAAATGATCGACTTGAAATACCGCGAGGTCTGTTTGCAGTAGTATATTACATGCTCGTCCCGCTTTTCTTTTTTATCGGTCTTAAACTTACATATGACATTGGTCATGCCTCGAATTATATTATACCTTCGTTAATATTAGCCTCTCTGGCTCTTCTATTTGTTTTCAACAGGCTGGAAAAAAATACTTTAAACTTTAACACAAACCCCACTACCGGGATTTTTGTAATGAATATTATTTTCACGATTACATCAATTCTACAACCAATTATATTTATATTATTGATACCAGTGATTTTTTCATTAAGCCAGGCCGTAAAAAGAAATGGAATAGTCAAAATAATCTGGTTCCTTTTTGGGTTTATCCCCATGGGTTTCATTTTATATATTTCAGCCCCTGAAGAACATCAAAATGTTTTGTTGGAAGCCTCTTTTTATCTTACTACCTTTTTCAACGGTTTTTTCAGTATAATAAGTTCCTTGCTTTTAGTCGGTGGAATGGTATCCGTCCTTCGCATCAAAAAAAAGAGACGATGACGATTGCGATTATTGGTACAGGCCGAATAGGCGCTTTGCTTGAAAAAGACAAGTTGCGAAAAAAACCCTGCACCCACCTCGGAGCCATAGTTCACCTTTCCAAATCGGAAATACCCGTTAAAAATATATATCTTTGTGATCTTCAAGAGCAAAGACTGGATGAAGTAGAAAAGTATATAAAAATAGATAACCCCGACATTCATATTATAAAATACACCGATTATGAAAAAATGTTTCAAAACAATACGGCCCCCGATATAGCGGTAATCGCTGCAGATACCAAAGTGCACTACTTTATTTTAATGGCAGCCATACAAAGAGGAATAAAGAAAATTGTGGTAGAAAAACCCATAACAATGGACCGAAAAGAAGCTGAAACAGTGAAAAAAACGGCAATACAACACGGAGTCAAAATCTGGGTCAATTACGAAAGACGGTTTCACCCGAAATATAGTACATTAAAAAAGCAAATTGAATCAACTAAACCCTATGGAAAAGTTCTTTATTACCGTGGTTTATTTACCACAAGTCAAAAAAAACTCTTTGCAAATGACGATCAAGAAGGTGTATTATTGCATGATACCACCCATTTACTTGATCTTGCCTATTATTTATTCGGACCGCAAAACTCGTCATTGAATGGGTACCCAAAAACAAAGGACGATTTACAGAAATCGTTTACACTGCATTGTACACACCAAAACAATATCAGCGGAGAAATTACCACTATTACGCAGGTTCCCTATTTTCATTTCGAACTGGAAATACTGTTTGAAAAAGGGCGAATTCGAATAGGTAATGGATTTACCCATCTGGAAAAAAGTATTCCCAGCCCTTACTATGACGGGTTTACCTCGCTTGGTAAGATTGAAAATGTGGAAAACAGTTCTGAAAATATTATGGATAATCCTTTTATTCGGTTGTATCTTAGTGTCTACAAAGGAAACTATGACCAACAATTATTAAAAGATGCTTGTCAGAATATTATCACCCTGACAGAAGAATAAGTTCCAATTTTGCCCATACCGTATTTTCGAATATAAGGATTATAAATGACTACAGCAACGAATGAAAAAACCGTTCCAAATAACACTACCGCACGCTCTGCATATATAGAAGACAGAAAAACAAAAAATGAAACCGGGAATTTTACCCAAATGCACTATGCGCGAGCCGGTATTACTACCGAAGAGATGATTATATGTGCAAATAAAGAACATATACATCCAGAGCTCGTCCGCAGAGAAGTGGCACGCGGCAGAATGGTTATTCCGGCAAATATAAACCACACAAGTCTTGACCCTATGGCGATTGGAATTCAATCTACGGCAAAAATAAATGCAAATATTGGAAATTCCCAACTACAAAGCAATATAGAACAGGAAGTGGAAAAACTTAAATATGCGGTTCGGTTCGGTTCCGATACGGTAATGGACCTGTCGACCGGCGGCAACATTACAGAAATTCGCAACGCAATTATAGAAAACTCAGACGTGCCAATTGGTACTGTACCTGTGTATGAAATGCTAAGCAGAATCGACAAAATTCAAGACTTGAGCCGCCAGCTTATACTGGAAGTTATTGAAGAACAAGCCGAGCAAGGTGTCGATTATATGACCATCCATTCCGGTATTTTATGGCAACATGTTCCCTTGGCGGCAAAAAGAATTACAGGTATTGTCTCACGGGGCGGGGCTATTTTAGCGCAATGGATGGAGTCTCACCATAAACAAAACCCTTTTTACGACAATTGGGACGACATTTTAAAAATATGCCAGAAACATGACGTTGTTCTCAGCCTGGGCGACGCAATGCGGCCAGGAAGTACACACGATGCCTCAGACGAAGCGCAGCTTGCAGAGTTAGAAACCCTGGGCGAATTAACTCTAAAGTGCTGGGAAAAAGAAGTACAAGTCATGATCGAAGGTCCCGGACATGTTCCTTTAGATGAAGTGGAATGGAATATGCACAAACAAATGGAAGTTTGTTTTGAAGCCCCTTTTTATGTGTTAGGTCCTATTGTAACCGATATTGCTCCCGGCTATGACCACATTACAAGCGCGGTAGGGGGAACAAATGCAGCTTTCGCCGGAGCAAGTATGCTTTGCTATGTAACTCCGAAAGAACACCTGGGTTTACCCGATATGGAAGACGTTCGCGAAGGCGTTATTGCATACAAAATTGCCGCACACGCCGCAGATATTGCCAGAAAAAGATTTCGAGCAAGAGACCGTGACGATGAATTATCGCGAGCCCGTTATAATTTTGACTGGAAAAAACAATTTGCACTTTCTCTCGATCCGGAAAAGGCCCAAACGATGCACGATGAAACGTTACCGCAAGATTCCTTTAAGTCGGCTGAATTTTGTTCGATGTGTGGACCAAAATTTTGCTCCATGAAAATTTCACAAAGTTTGAATCTTCAAGAAAAACTCTGATCTACCGGATAAGAACCAAGAACCCGAAAAAATGGAGTTGAGTTTTTAATCAGCTCCAGAGCTTCCTTCACTTCAGGGTCATCGATATGACCTAATAAATCGAGATAAAAAATATAATTCCAGGGTTCCTTTCTATATGGACGAGATTCAATACTTGTCATATTCAACTTTCGCTCATGAATCGGTTGCAGGGCTTGAAATAAACTTCCCGGTTCATGATGAACCGCAAACATAATCGTTGTTCTCGAATCGGGAGTCGCCAGTGCTTTCTCTTTACTGATGACGATAAAGCGAGTATTATTTCTTTCGTGATCTTCAATCTTTTTGGCCATTATGGGAAGGTTTAAAACTTCTGCAGCCGCAATCGGCGCAATAGCCGCTATCGAAGGGTCTTTTTTTTCAGCTATAATATGCGCCGCTTTTGAAGTCGACGATGTTTCAATAAAATCAACTTTAGGAATATGTTTTTGAAGCCACTTTCTACACTGCCCAAAAGGCTGGGGATGCGTATAAATAGTTTTAATTTGCGAATAATCTTCCGCATAAGATAGTAAATTATTATGTATGGCTAAATAGACTTCAGAGTAAATATTTAAGTCAAATTGAAGAAGGTGGTCGAGTGTATTGTTGACAACTCCTTCAATTGAATTTTCAATGGGAACAATTCCATATCGAAGATTTTCTTTCTGTACTTCATCGAAAATTTCATAAAAACCAACACATGGAGTAAGCTCTATTGTATGCCCAAATTTCTTTATTGCTGCCTGGTGTGAAAAAGTTCCTTCTGGACCAAGATACCCTACTTTCATTGAAGTTTGAACATCTATAGTAGCCCCCATAATCTCACGAAAAATATTCTGTAGCCTGACATTATCGAGTTCACCGGGGTTTAACTCTTTAATACGATTTAAAACAGCCTGTTCCCGATCGGGACGAAAAAATGTTTCATCGCCCTCTCCGACTTTTGCTTCAGCAACCTTCTTACCGATTTTAATACGCTTCGAGATTAGATCTATCAGCTCTTTATCAATTCTATTAATTTCTTTACGAACTTCTTCCAGCATATTATAACTCGTCAAAATTTAATTCTTTAACTTCTTTCGGAGGCGGCAACTCTTTTAAACTATTGATTCCAAAATATTCCAGAAAATCTTTTGTAGTAGAATAGAAACTCGGTTTTCCCGGCACATCTTTTTGGCCAGCAACTTTAATTAACTTTCGATTAATTAACCCTGTAACCAGAGTTCTGGAATTTACACCTCGAATTTCCTCAACTTCCTGCAAAGTAATCGGTTGTTTATAGGTAATAATGGCCAATGTTTCAAGCATAGCTTTAGAAAGAGTTTGTTTTTTCTTTATCTGCAAATAATCTCTAATTATATGAAATGTAGCAGGCGAAGTTGCAAACTTATATTTTCCACCGGTTTCCTGTATAAAAATTCCGCCCTCTCTTTCATGGTAGTCATCCATAAGTGTATGAATATAAGTTTCAACAGTTTCATTAGCCTGCTCTAACACCGAGGCTATTTCATTAATAGACAGTCCATCACCTGAAACATAAAGCAAGGCTTCTATGGCAGATTTAAGTATTTCGTGATTATTTTCGCTCATTTTTGTTCATCTTTATTATCATTAATATCATTAATATTTTCAGTATTATCAGAATTCGCAGAATCAGGATGTTCTCCATCTTGCTCGGTTTCTTCGGTTTCACTACTATAAATAATATCCCCACCCGCTTGAAAAAGTTTATCTGTCGGTGTTATTTTTATTTCCTGGTATTGACCTGCCTGGTGAATTTCAATAGCTCCTAGACGTACCAGCTCTAAAATAGCCAGAAACGCTACGACTATACGCATAATCGAAGCATCTTTCAACCAATGAAAAAATACAAGTGACTCACTTTCCGCTAAAATATATTTTATTTCAGCCACCATCGTCTCAATATCAATTTCTTCTGCTTCAACTTCAAGCACTCCCTCTTTCTCTTTTTTATCGAGAAAATCTCTGAAGGCTTTCAAGAATACAACTAAATCGACATGCAAATAATCAATACCTTCTTCATAGTCCTTCCAGGTATTCTCTCGAATAAAACTTAAGTGCGAAGCGTCTTCAATCTCACGCAACTGTTCAGCAGCTATTTGAAATTTTTTATACTCCAGAAGTTGTTCTACCAATTCTGGAGGTAATGAATCGGGGTCATTTTCCTCTTCAAAACCAGGGTTCGGTAATAAAAGTTTCGATTTGTAATTAATCAAGCGAGAGGCCATTAAAACAAATTCAGATTCTTCTTCAAGTGTCGATTTGCTTTTCTCAATATAATCTATAAAATCGTCTGTCATTCTACTTAAAGAAACTTCAAAAATATCAACATCGTAATTTTCAATAAGCTTCCATAACAAGGCCAGCGGTCCTGCTTGTTGAACCCCACCGCGTGTTACAAAAGATATCGAAAAAGGATCTTTTTTTTGTTCTGCAGATTGTGTCATTTTTGAATTAAATAATTTGAACTCATACCGAGAACCGATTTCAACCTTTCAAGCGTTTCATTAGCCACCCCGGAAGCAACTTCGGCGCCATGGTGTAAAATCTCTTTCAACAGCTCGGGATTTTGCGTAAAATATTCTTTCTTCTCACGAAATGGTTCCGTCTCTTTTATAATTTCATCTGTAATTATTTTTTTACAATCGGTGCATCCAATACCGGCGCTTCTACACTCTTTCTCTATTTCACCTTTTCGTGCCGGCAGAAAATAATCATAATAAGTAAAGACCGGGCATTTTTCCGGGTCTCCTTTGTCTGTCTTACGTACGCGATTCGTATCCGTAACCATTTTCCGCATTTTCTGTGTCAATGAATCAATTTCTTCAGACAAAGCAATGGTATTTCCATAAGATTTGCTCATTTTTCTACCGTCTGTTCCCAATACTTTTGGATATTCTGATAAAAGAGCTTTAGGTTCAATAATAGAATTACCCTCGGAGGCTTTTGTTATATGGTTAAACCGTCGCGCGATCTCTCGCGAGAGCTCAAGGTGTGGAAGTTGGTCTTCACCTATGGGAACAATTTGCCCATTGTATAAAAATATATCGGCGGCTTGTAAAACCGGATATCCTAAAAAACCCTGAGAATCAATATCTTTTTCTATATTTTCCTGTTTTTCTTTATAAGAAGGATTCCGGGTTAACCAGGAAACCGGAGTATACATAGATAACAACAAACTCAACTCAGCGTGGGCCTTCACATCAGATTGAACAAAGATTGTAGACTTTTCAGGATCAATGCCCGCAGCAATCCAATCTGAAACCAGGGGAGCTATAAAATTGTGGGCTTTCTCATATTCCGTATAAAATACAGTTAAAGAGTGCCAGTTCGCCACCATAAAAAAACATTCGTATTCGTTTTGTAGTTTAGTATAATTATTTAAAACACCCAGATAATGTCCGAGATGAAGTTTCCCGGTCGGTTGCATTCCACTTAAAACTGTTTTTTTTGACATATCCATATTCTTATTCCATTATAAACCAGTTCAAAAATTGGTTACCATTGATAAAGTCATTATTCCAAAAGCCCGCCATAAGTGAAAGAATAAAGATAATTTTTACCGCAATCAAAGTTTTTTGTAAGAGCTTTTTGTGCATATAAAAAAAAGAAGCATCAAAAGGCGGAATGAAAATATAATTCACCAGATGCAACGTCCATGCCCCACTTATCAACCGTCTTACAAAAAGATCAATATAGGACCCGACTTCAGGATTTTTTAAGCTATAATACAATAAGCCAAATCCGATCATAAGTAAAAACCAAAGCTGCGATAGAATAAAAAGCGTTAAAAAAGATTTACGCTCCCGATTCACCAGACCACCCCACGCAACGCCCCACAAAGAAAAAACAGCAAGCGCCCAGACATCTATTCGAACAATAACTTCAGAAAGCTTTTTATATCGCCACTCTTTTGCCAGGCTCATCGTATTCGACATTGCCGCAACAAACCACTCTTTGCCGGCAAATAAAATAAAGGCTACACCAATGGAAACAATAGCATTTCCTATCGTCTCTGCGTCCATTGAGCTCCCCCACCTACGAAATGTATAATTTCAATTTTATCCGTATCTACCAGGGAAATCTTTTCATACCCCGACTTTTTTACAATAGATCCGTTAATTTCAATCGCTACACGATCTTTATTCAAGTTATAATAACCCAGCAAACCTGATATTTCAGGGGATGCTAATTTAGAAAGTTCAATTTGTTCCCCATTGACTATCAATGATCACTCCGATAATATATATATTGTTTAAGTTGGTAAATACCAACAACTGCCGCCGTTTCCGACCTGAGAACATTTCGGGAAAGATTTATACATGGGAAACGATTTTTTAAAAAATTCCGCTCCTTTTCAGACCATCCCCCTTCGGGGCCATTCATAAAACCAAAACCACTGTTTGACATATTGCCAGTACCCTCTTTCAAGTCCAGAGTTTCTCCCGTATGCCAATCACCCCAAAAATAAGTCGACTCTTCTTCGTAAGGATATTCCATCAAATTAGCGTTAAACTGCTTTATTAGAGGTAAAAAAGGGTTTTTTGACTGTTTACAAGCCTCGTAAGCAATTTTTTCTAACCTCTCCAGTTTATCAAGCCCGGCATTGGAATAATCTGAATTTATAAAATGAATTTCATCTACACCCAGTTCGGTAATTTTTTGAACCATAATCTCCAAGTGTTTTTTTTTGACAGGAGCCATTATTAGCAATGTCTGCATAGGCCGTTTTTCTGGTTTCAATACACCACAAGAAGCGGTTACATCGTCATCAGCGATCTTACAAGGTAAAACATTCCCAACACCATCTGTAACATGTATTAAAACTTCTCCGCGCAAACGAAGCGATTTTCGAATATGATGCAAGTCCGTAGCAGGAAGTTGTATGCGTTCCCCTTGATTAAGTCTTTGAAACTCATTCAAGGGCAAAATAACAAATGGTGTTTGATAAAAATCGTCAATACCACTAACAGCGTCAGGCATTTGAAAAAAATTAAACCGAGATTATCAGCTCAGTTTGCCTTCTTTATTAATAGCCTTATCGATATTAAGAACTTCGAGTTCCTGCGTTTTATCACCGGAACCGAAACTGGCCTGGCCACCCACTTTGGTATGCAATAGGGCTTCCCCAAGTGGAGATTTATAAGAAATAATTCCTTTATCCACATCAGCATCCCACTGGTCCATAATCGAATAAACGAAAATATCGCCGGTCTTTACATCTTTAAGTTTAACTCTTGTTCCAAGACTGACCTGATCATTCGGCACCTGGTTAGATATAATTAATTTAACTTCTTTTAATTGATTTTCAAGTCGAGTTAAGTTCGCTTGTAAAATAATCTGATTTTCAAGAGCAGCCTTATATTCCGAATTTTCCCGAAGGTCACCTTTTTCTTGAGCAAGACCAATATCTTTTGAATTTGCGGGCATTTCAACCTTAACAATATGGTCCAGTTCAGCCTGCATATCATCAATCGCGTTCTGGCTGGCCACAGTTCCATTGCTTTTAATTAAGTCATCGAGAACATTTACAGGGCTGATCTTATCAGCGCTCTCATCTTGTGTCATATCTGCGTGCATTTGTTTTATAGCAACAATCAAATCTTCTTTATCATGATCACTGATAAAAGCTATATCTTTTATAAGCGATATTAATTTTCTTGCATAGTCACTTGACTGAGTTTGAATTTCGATAAATAAATCTTTTTGAGTAGCACCGACTAAAATATCTTTAGCTGCATTTTTCAGCTTTGTTCCTTTAGGCTCAATTTTTGGAATCACTTTCAACAGCCGAAAAAATGTAAGCGTCTCTTCGCCCAGCGGCGCCTCAGGTATACCCCACGCTTTTGTCAGCAGGTTCTTCATCACCCATAAATAAACTTCCGGATGGTCTTTCGACTCCTGGCGAAGCTTTTTACGGAATTCCATAATAAGTTCAAACGCTTCATCGGAAATTAATTCGGCAATTAATAACTTATGAACTTTAACGGGAATATGAAATAATATCTCAAAATATACTTTTTGCCATTCTGGATGATGAGCCAAAAGCCATTTTGCATAGCTTTTATTAATTTCGGTATCTTTAAACTTTAAGGCTAATGCGGAAGCTTCCTTAACAGTTAATTTAATAGATTCTTCAATTGCGGACGTTAACTCATCGGCAGTATAAATAGTATCTTCTTCACTTAATGCTTCTTGAAACAGGTCAAGTACCCAGATACTTTGCAGTCTGGCGGAAAGATCAAAAGATCGAACCGACTCTTTAAATACAGGTTGCATATATTCAATTGCGTCAACATAATCAGCGGGATTTTTCAAACAGGTCATAGCGCCCGAAACTCGTTCTTCAAAACCTGCCCCGGCTTGAAAAGCTTCAATAGCTTTTTCAGAAAGTGTAATAGGAACTTCGTAATATTCGATAATATCTCGTTTTTTAGGCGAAATACCAATATGATTATCTTTTAAAAGCTGAGAGCGAATTTTTGTCCACCATTTTGACCAGTCCTTAATGGATACATATACATCGCTTAATTCGGTTTTAATATCCGTTAAAGATATTCTATTTCCAAAAGATTGAATCAATATCTTAAAAAACTGTATTAAATCTTCATCGAAAAGTTTCTGCAACTCTTCTGGTTTTTCATATTGATGAACCCAAAAATGGTCTTCTTTCAAAGGTTTTAAAGACTTCAAAGCCATTTGAATCTGCATTCTATGGTTAATTTTATCTTTAAAATCAATAACCATTTCAGATGTATTAAAATCATTAATTTTTCCAACTCCCCAGGAGCGGTGAAAAACATAGTTACCTTGGTCAAATACAATATTGGTTTCAAAATCTTGAATTGAATTTAAAATATTCTTCTTATTATTAAGTAATCCTGAATAACGAATAAAATCTTCAAGTAACGAGTGATCAGCATACTTTTTGCGGTACGTTTCAACCAACTCTTTTTTAAAGCGCAAATAGTTCGGGTTATACTCCAAAACCTTTTTGCAAAGCATAATAATATGATCTAAATCTTCATTACGAATAAAGTAATATGTCAGTTGAACATAAAGGTCTGACAAAATCTCTTTTTGCCTGTGCCCACTGAGAACTCGTTCAATCTTCTTAAAGAAAGGAAGGTCTTCCGGTATCAATTCAACCAGTTTATTCCATACGATTTTCAGTTTTTCAAATTGAAGGTTCTTGGCATAAGCTTCAGCCGATTGCTTATAGAATTGAATACCTTTGTCAATATCTTCATCAATAATTGCATCAGCATACTTAAAAGCTACATCGGGATTCTTTCGATCTACCTTTGCTAATTTCTCAAGAACCGGGATAGTTTCTTTAATCTTGCCAAGTTTTTCAAGAGCCGTAACTTTGGCCCTCAATATAGTTCGATTTTCAGAAACTTCAAGCATTTGGTCAGATAAATATTCAACCACAGCCCACTTTGAAATTTCCTGAAACTGATCAAGCAATTGCTTTAAATATATAATTTCATCAGGTAAGTTCTTTTTTAGAGCAATCATTCCAATAAAATAACGCCCCGCAACAGAGGCTTCATATTCATTCAAATGCTCTTTAGCCATTTCTTTTAAACGGTCTAAAAAATCTTCCTCTATAGCTTCTTGAAAAATGGTATCAAGTAAATTAAACCGAGAAATACTGACATCTTTTGCAGACACTCTGGTCCACTTTTCTTCATTAAACTGACTTTGAACTTTTGCTTCAATAGAACTTGGATTTTCAGGCAAATCGGATTCTGTAGAAGTCGTAACAGTTTCTTTATCCATATATATATTCCTTACAAATGCATGATTATCCGATTCACGGAATCTAGCGCGATAATTAATTATAGTAGCAATATACTACTATCGAAATAACGATAATAGCTTAAATTGCAATTGTCAAGCCCTTTTTTAATATCAGAGAATAGAATATTCGGCAAGTCTTTTACAAAACTTGCCGAATATTGAATTTAGAGTAGAATTAACTGCCACCGTTACCGATTGCATCTTCTTTAAGACGTTTCTCATAATCAATCATTTTATCTTTTTGATCTCTATCTTTCTGGTCAAAATCCATATCAGCGCCGTCAAAGTAAACGTCGTAGACATCGGTTAAAACCTTTAAACTATCAAAAAACAAAATAACACTTTCATTACTGGTTTTGTGTGTAGAACGAATTACAAACTTTTTAAACACTAATGTTTTAGTTTGTGGATAAGAACTTACATCCTGAGGTACCGAGTCAGGAATAATTACCGTTAAAGGTCTCCACCCAACAAAGTCCAGCGAACCGAATTTATAGATATGCGTATCACCTTTCCAGTCTTCTATCCAACCTTCAAGTATATACTCATTTCCCCGGCCAAGAATCCATACACTGACAGCTTTTACTTTACCTGGTAATTCAATACCGGGTACCGATTCGTATCGACGCTCGTTATTTTCATCAAGTACATCAAGCGGACGTTTAACGACTTTGTCTGCTGGTGGCACTAAAACCACTTTATTCTCAACGCCGGAATATACAAATTCATAGCGAATAGCAAACGATTTCTTATTGCCTTTATCTTGAAGAAGGTTCTTAGGTTGTCCATCGACCAATTTAGATTCAATAATCCCTTGCGGTTCGCCTGGGACTACTTTCGCAACCCACTTGGCATTTTCCCAACCTTCTACAACAATCGAACGAAGCTCCAGCGAATCTACGTCATCGCCGGTTGCTGTCTCAATCGAATAAATGGCTGAAGCTAATAACATAACCACCACAGATATAGATGTAAAGAGAACTTTTTTTCTTCGTATTAAACTTTTCATTTTCAACTCCTTGTCCAATCGACCTGATTTTACCAGGTATCCTTGATTAAACTTCCGGGGTAATCCATTTCGGATTTATCAACCTTCATAAAAAGATTATCGACATAGAAATAAAAAATTCCCGGTACTTCGTGCGTATCACTTACTACAAACAATGATACAAAATGTAAATTCTTGTTGTACAATGCGAAACGTGTGCTTTGTGGAACCCATCCTGGAATCGGTACGGTTATCTTTCTCCAACCAAAGAAGTCAAGACGGCCCATCCGAATTTTGTGGACATTCCCACGATAGTCTCGTAATTTTACATATAATGTATGCCTGTACTGTCTGCCAAGCACCCATATGGATATTTGTTTCCCAATACCCTGAATAATGTACTCATGGGGCGGTTTAACTTCGACACGATCAAAACCCCTGTCAACAAAGTAGGTTTTTACACCAAGTACATGATTCTGTCCTTCAACAAAATCCTTCGTTTCATCTTCAGTTAAATTACCCGGATTCTGGGGATCTTCGATCTTTCCCAATTGAACGGATTTTTTTATTTTAGTGTCACCCAGAGGACTGGTGGCAAAAGCTCTCCAATCTTCGGCTTCTTCAAATTTATTTAACTCAATATCATTCATGCCGCCTCTGGTCTTTTCACCAGCAACAGGTTCGGCTGTCGTATCGGTCGTAGTATCGGTTGTAGTTTCAGTCTCCTGTGCAAAGAGACTGGCCCCCAGACCAATAACTGATCCAACAATAATACTTAATAACCATTTTTGCGTTGTTCCCATGGCAAACTCCTTTTTACCTGATCTTATAACTTATACTCAAGAACGTTTCAGTCCTTACTAGTTTTATCGGTTCATTTCATTCTAATCTTTATAATATCAAGTTCTATAACAAAAAATATACAAAAAACGCACTTACAACACTTTTTTATCAAAACCCATCGTTTGAAGTATTCTTTCTAAATTTTCAAGATCAAAATAATCTATTACAATTGTTCCTTTTTTAGCTTTATTATCATGTTTTACCAATACCCTGGTTTGCAAATGTTCCCCAAGTTCTAATGCTAAACTATCGGCTTCTTTAGAATTTTTATTCACTTTCTTTTTGTCAACGGGGGGCCTGGCATTCGGGCGGTATTGTTTTGTAAGTTCTTCGGCTTGCCGCGCTGTCAGTTGGTTTCTTAGTATTTCGTTCGCAAGTCTGGCTTGTACGGCTTCATTTTCAATAGCCAGAAGCGGTCGAACCTGTCCTTCTGTAATTCGACGGTCCGCCAATGCGGCTTTAATCTGAGCAGGCAATTTCAGCAAACGAACTCTGTTTGCTATAGTGGAACGGTCTTTACCAACCCTTTGTGAAACATCTTCCTGAGACATC
>JBEQLE010000040.1:0-39546 GCA_040326155.1 Leptospirales bacterium
CTATAGCTCGGGCGCAAAAACCACAAGTAAAACTGTTAAATACTGTAATTGTAGTCGCAGCGTCTTCGGTTCCCCTCCAGTAAGAATCGGCTATCAAATTTTCAAAATTGACATCAACACGTTGACCTTGTTCGAACCGTTTTTGTTGAACCGGAGCAACCTCTTGGGGCGAAGGCTGCAATATTATAAAGATCATTAGTCCACTTAAGACAAGGATGAGTGTACTATTCACGTAAGTTAATATTTCTAAAAGTTTTTTCTTTGTTTCCATTTGTATTACTCCCTGAGACGACAGATTGAAACGAAAAACCAGCTTGAAAAGCACAAAATTAGTTATTCTAAAGAAAACTGAACAATGCTTTACATTTTGGACTGCTATTTAATCTATAACTCTTTAAGGGTAGAGAAAGGTAAATATGGGTGAAGCTAAAATACTGGTTGCTGAAGATGACGAAGTTACTCGCGAACTCATCAAAAGCATATTATTGAGCGACGGGTACGACGTCCACCTGGTACCAAACGGACATGAAGCGCTTCTCGCTTACACGCAATCACCATTCGATGTGGTAATCACAGACTTGACGATGCCTGTTATGGAAGGGCAACAGTTGGTATCAGAACTCAGTATTCTGGAAAACCCTCCCATTATGGTGGTCGAAACTGGTGAAAAAAACTCAGAAATTATTATTGAGATGATGAAAAAAGGGATTAGCGATTATGTGTTAAAACCCATTAATAGAGAAGAGTTCAGTTTTAAAATAAACAACGCTGTAAAGCTGGCGAAACTGCGTGAAGCCAAGCTAGAACTCGAAACAGAACGGCAAACACGCAATGAGAAACAGCAAGACTGGAATATCATGAAAGAGAGAATTGCGGCGCGAAGTTACGATCGTTTCGATAAAACACTTTTTTCAAGTTTAAAAGCCAGTTTTAACCAGGGGGCTGGCATCGGCTCGTTGACTTCTCTCATTTCTCACATGAAAGGCAATATTCGTAAATCGGGAACAGAGGATTACCTTGTTAGCAAGGGTATTCTCGATCTTATTTTTCAAAACTCTGCTATGGCAGAACGGGCTCTAAATACAATTACTGAGATCAGTAATATGCTCGAAGAAGAGTTTGAGCTTTCAAGAATTAAAGCTCAAGATTTATTCGACGCTTTAAGGGAAGTAAAAGATGGTGTTGAAATATTTACCAAAATAAACAATCATAAAATAGTTTTTAATGATGCGAATTATCTCAATGTACACAAAGAAATGCTTGTAAATGTAGAACACTTAAAAAGCGCATTTAAAGAACTTTTTATAAACGCTCTAAAATTTTCAGTACCCAATTCAGATATTTATATTTTTACCAACACTACCGTAGATCGTTTTTATATTTCGATTATGAACCAACCATCCATGAATATAACAGGAGAGTCATCGATTCCAGAAGAGTATGAAAAATTGATTTTTGAACCATTTTTCAGACTGGTAAAATTTGTGTACGAAGATTATGATACCATTGATTTCGGGCTAGGTCTTACAATGGTAGAAAAAATTATCCGTAAAAATAACGGTAAAATTTTTACATCCACGGTTACCGACAAATCGAAGCTTGACCAGGCAAAACAGAACTCTAAAATTAACTTTGAAATTAGTTTTCCACTACTTAATTCTTAAACAAAACAGATTAAGAATTTTCAACCTGGGTATATTTTTCCAGCTTTTTATGACCAGATTCAGTTAAAGCCACGGCTTCAAAAATCATAACGGGTTCGAGTTTTCCTTTTACCAGAATGGAGTCGAGTTCACGAACGATCAGGTCACCTTTTACTTCTTTTAAGGTAAATTCCGAAATAATCGCCAACGTACCATAAACTTTATTCGTACCCTCAAGACGCGCACCCAGGTTTACCGCATCGCCAATCGAAGTAAAGTCAATTCTCTTTTTGGAACCCATGGCCCCGGCAATAACATCGCCGGTATTGACTCCGATACCAATAGAAATGGGAAGTTTACCCTCAGCCTCTCTCTCTTTATTGTGGGCGGCCAGATCGGTACCCATGTCTAAAGCTGTTGCCACGGCGCATAAAGGGTGAAGAGGGTGGTCGAAAGGGGCTCCGTAGACGGCAAAAATTTCATCACCGACAAATTTATCCACAACGCCGCCATATTTAATAATAATTTCAGTCATAATTTCCATATAGTCGTTCAACATTTCAACGACCTGTGGTGGAGTCAAGGACTCAGAAATGGTGGTAAAACCCCGAATATCAGAAAAAAGTACCGTTACTGTTTTTCGCTGTCCACTTTTTGTTAAATCTTCACCGGATAACACCACCCGTGCCACTTCCGGAGAGACCAGAATACTAAGCCCTTTCAACATCACATTGAAAGTTTTCGATAGCAGGCCAACTTCATCTTTTGAATTTGACAAAACGGAGACCGAGAAATCACCTTTCGATACAAGTCTCATCCCTTCGATCATTTTGCGAATAGGGCGAGCAATTAGTGTTGCCATTATTACGGCCATTCCAATTCCAAATAAAATGGATGCAAAACCAATCAATTGCATTTGAACCTTGCTGGCAAAAATTTGATCGTTAATAGCGTCTAAACTGATGCCAATATGTATTTCGCCAAAAGCGTCACTTAGCTCCGGGTCGCTTTTGAAAGTAACAATACGGGAAAAATCGATAACCTCAACTTCTTCCCCTTTTTTTTCTCCTTTTTGGGGAGGTAAAATAATTGTCGTAGTTTGTAATATGGGTTCAAGACTGGTGAGGCGTTGTGTCTTATAGGCGTCAAAATAACTTGTGATCCCTTTTTCAAATTGATAATAAGAGTAAGGGTCAATTTTCGTGTCGGTATGACCCAGGACGATGCCGTGTTTACCCAGAAAATAGGCATAAATTACATCCGGTTGGCTTTTTACCTGGTCAATAAATTCAAATATTTCATCTGAAATAAAGTTATTCGAATAGAAATTACGAAACTCAGAAGGTTCTTTCAGGCGGGACAATTTATTGTTTTGCCCTGCAATAATATCAATTAAACCCGTTTTAATGGCAGAATTCAGTCCGGTTTCAATAATTTCACCTTGCTTTTTTTTCTCCACCATCAATGCGTCGGTCTGGTTAATGGTGGCAATCCAAGTGATGGTAATTACAACAAGCAGTACAATTACAGAAACAACACTAATGAGTTTAACCCGGATACCGAATTTAATCTCATTTTCACGGTAGTCGCGATCTTCCGCATCTTGCTTTTTTTTCTTTTTAGCTTTTTCATCAGCTATTTTATTAGTCTTTACACTAATTTTATCTTCTTTTGTATTGTCCTTGCTCATTAAAATTTATTCCTGCTGAATTTACAATAACACAATGTTATGTATTAAGAACTATATCGGAACGTTAAAGGTTTTTCCGTACTACTTTTGCTGCACAGTTTTGATCTCTTAGAAATGAAATTCTGCGCCGGCATTTATATCAATTCTAGAAAAATAACTTTCGTATTCATTCTCGTACAAAGTACTTGAAATATACTTATTATCTTGAATAATATCTTTGCTATAATGGTAGGTAGCGGAGAGATAGACAAGAATTCTATGTATAAAAAGTTTCGATACACCGAGTTGCGCTTCGTAATTGTTTGAATCGTAAACTTGTGAAACATTGTCTGACTTATCATTCTTGTTTTTGTAAATTAAAGTTTTACTTCCTGAAAACCAACTGAAACCGGCATTAATATAAAAACTATTTTTAAGTATAAAAGCAAAACCAAGTTTCAAAGTAGGCGAAAAATCAAATTTTTCTTTCACATTGAATGTAATAATCTGTGCGTTACTCCCGGTAGAATCAGCGTCCAACTCATCGGTTTTGTATTTTATTGTCATCGGAGTCATTAAATCTCCTTCTAAGTAAACTTTCATAAAAGGAAAAATTTTCTGGCTCACTCCCAATTGAACTTTTATAGGTTCCATATAAGCGTTTTTGTATTTGGTTTTACTTGTAATGTTATCTACATCAGACCCATTATAGTTATATAAATAATCAATATTACGATTCATAGTGTCTTGCATATAGCTAAAAGGTTGCACAGACAAGGTCAAATCTCCCTCTCGGGTATGGTTTACATAACCCAGTATTACACCGGTTTTCAGTCGAACTAACTTAGATTGGTTTTTCTCTTCAGAATACCCGGTAAGGCTTCCACTGGTTTCTTTAAATGTCATACTTGATTTTCTTATATAATCAAGAGACAGGTAAGATACCAGTACAGAAAGACCAATCGATTGAGATGCTGATAATTTTAAAGAAGCCCCGAGTCCGCCATGAACCCCCACGGGAGTAAATTCAAATGACATGGATTTATCCGTAACACTCATCGTAGAAGGAATAATAGATTGCAAGGGAAGATAGTATCCCATTTCTTCGAACACATTTTGAAAATTGTTGTGAAGAAATATGCCAAAGCTCATTTTGCCTTTTGCACGGTTAAAATGGGCGTAACCCAGAGAAGTTGAATTCGTCAAATAGCTTGAAACCCGGTTTCCACCGAAAAGAGGGTTTACCATTCCCAGATAAATATTGAGAGTGTCCCGGAGCAAAACTCCATTTTTCTCTGAAGTTGTCGGAAAGGACAATAGACCGGGGTTTTCCATAATATCAGCCGGACGATCTGAACCAATCGATTTCAACCCTGCATGCATTGAGCCGGTTTCAATCGGTTCTGCAAAAACCAGAGAGGGAACTACCAGTAAAAATGAGATTAATATTCGCTTTTTTAATAAATTATTCATATGAATTCCATTGTAAGGATACAATAATAGTCACTCTCAAAAAGAAAAACTTTTTTTTCGTAAAATATTTCTCAGATATACCGATTTAACTGTTAATGCAAGAGAAAAGAGGAGCCATCTTTGACCGCGGGAACCAATAAAATTGTCAAAGAATTTCGAGAGTACCTGGAAGTAGAACGAGGTCTTTCGGAAAACAGTATTTTTTCATACTTATCCGACATAAACAAGTTCGATAGATTCTTAAATAAAGAACATAAAGAGTTTACCGAGATCAGTCGTATAGAGATACAGGAATTTTTACGAGAGGAAACCAAAAAACAGGTCTCTACTCGCACAAAAGCAAGGGTAATTGCGTCGTTAAGGCAATTTTATAACTACCTTGAAAATCTTAAATTAATTGATATTAATCCGATGGATAAAGTGGAAAGCCCTAAAATTGAAAGGCAGCTTCCCGATTATTTGACCCAGGATGAAATAAAAAAACTGTTCTCCGTTTTTGTAGATAGCAATCCGCTAGAAATACGCGACTTGACCATGTTCGAGCTTATGTACTCCGCCGGACTTCGTATTTCAGAAGCATGCTCTTTAAAAACCCGAGATATCGATATGGATAGTTTACTTATAAACGTAATAGGGAAGGGCGGTCGTGAACGGCTCGTCCCGTTCGGAGAAATTGCCCACGAACAACTAGAAAGATATATCAAGTCAGAGCGAACCGAAATTCTGGGCGATCGTACATCTGAATATCTATTCGTTTCTCGTAAAGGTGGATTTTTAAACCGAAAATCAGCCTGGAGACTTCTAAAGCGATATATTGACAGGGCCGATATTAAGAAACACATTACACCACACACTCTGCGTCACTCCTTTGCGACCCATTTATTGCAAAACAACGCCGACCTTCGCGCCGTTCAAGAACTTCTTGGTCACATCGATATTTCAACTACGCAAATTTATACCCACCTTGTATCTGACGAGCTAAAGAAAGCCCACAAAAAATTTCACCCCAGATCAAAGTAATTTTCATTTAAAAGGGGCAAGTCTGCCCCTCGCTCCGGCTTTTCAATAGAAAGAGCCTCCGCTACCCCGACGTATTTTATTCGTTTTGTAAATTGTTTGGGGATAAAAAAGAGAAAGAATTATTGCAAGGAAGGCAGGAAGTGCAGGAAGTCAGGAAAAGAGGAATAAGAAAGGAGGAAGAAATTTTGACAGGATTAACAGGATTTACAGGTTAAATAATTTATTATTGACACCATAATAAATACAATAGTTTTCAATATAATCCTATCTATTACTTAAAAGATAGAGTACCTTTTAAATTATATATTAGAATAAAATGAATACTGGATTGATGAAAGAGTTCGGGAAACTTACCCTCAACACCTTTAAGGTGGCACTGACCCCGTACGGCTTCACACGTGAATCGAAAAAGACTGAAAAGTACTTCTGCTTTTAAAAAGGCTGCTTGACGCAGAGCCAGTTAAAACTCAAGAAAATGCTTTTGAGTTACTGTCAAAGATCTTGTAATAGTTGACAAACCGGGCTTTGACGGTAAATTAGTAGGTGAATTATGAGCGAATTCGATAATTTTATTCAAAAAGTCCAGGAAAGATTTCCAGGCTTAAAATATGAAATTGATAAGGCTGAAACAAAATCTGGATCAACCTGGGTCGATATATATTCAGAAGAAGAAAGTATAACGATTGAATTTAGACCGAATTATGGATTTGGTCTTTATAAAGGAGATTCATCAAGCTATGGAGAGGGACCAAATGAAATTTATCGTAGTCAAGATCTGGCTGTAAAAAGAGTAGAAGCTATATTAAAAGACCATAAACTCGAGGTTCGATTAGATGAACTACAGGAGATGTTCGGTCAAGCAGATGTTAAGTCAAAGGAAAGTAATATTTCGAATCATAAAATTCAAGAACTAATTTCTTTTATAGAGAGTCGAGGCGGTTCATTAGAGATAAATGCTCACTTTGAAGAATGTGATTTGCCGATTTCATTAAATTCTGTATCAAACAACATGTAGTAACATGGTAATATGTCTGGTTTGCTATTAACTGGAATATATGCTAATTTCATTAAAATTTCTTATAGATTCCAGTATTGCTTCATTATCATTTTCAGCGAGCGTCTAACGTTTCAATTTTATCTGGCGTTTTGGGGTTACTTGAGTCAGCCTTGCGAGCACCAAACGAACCTCCCGTAGGCTTTCGCTATTTGCCAAAGAGTTTGGCGCGAGCTTGGCGGATTAGTCGAGGCACCCCAAAATGTGGCCGAATAATTACTATAATACAAAAGAACAGAAAATCTTTTTATTGTTAATACAATTTCAGGATCTATCATTATTAGGCCCGAAGGCGCGCCTGAGCAGATGAAAATTTGTTATCTGATGTGGTGCACTGGGTAGTTAACTAAGTTTGGCAATTATACTATCCATCATATGATGAATGTTTTTAGTCGTAATCTCGTCTATATTCTTAAAGAAATCCTTTTGTTTGGCTTTACTGGAGTAGTATAAAGAAATAAATCCTTTTTTACAATTATTACTGCCGACTAAATTCATTAGTATAGTTTGATCATTATCAGAAAGTAAGCTTTCTATTGCAATATTCGATGACTTATCTGGCGTATTCACGAACAGCCATTTTTTTGCTTCCTCATCCCCAAAATATTCATTGTATGTTTCGTGAGCACTCAAGCCTTCCGCATCTGAATCTAATAACAATGAATATTTATTTGACCAAGCAATGGAGTAAGAAATTAAATCCTTTAAATTTGTAGCACCTGCACCCGGTAAAATAGTGATTGATGTATTATTGTACTTACTGATGTTTTTCAATATCATCTCAAAAAGATAAAAATCGGTAATGCCTTCTGTTATCAAGATATCATTTTCTTTGAAATTCAATACAGTACCAGCATTTAAGTGCAGCGCATGATACACAGGATCGAGTGCACCAGAAGAACGAGTGGTTTGATTATAGTCACCAAAATTTTGAAGTAAAACACTACTCCCAACCCGACTTGCAATTTTAATACTGGAAATATTGATTATGTCGGGAACGAGCAAATGTTCTGAATGAGTACAGAATATTACTTTATTTGTCTTAGAAATTAGTTTTAATGAATTCAATAGTTCACTTTGGGCGGAAGAATGTAAGTAAGAGCCTGGTTCATCCAATAAGTAAATAGCATTTTCAAACTCCGAAGTATACTTAATATTGTATTTCAATTTTATAGCAAAGTTAAAAAACCATTGAAAACCTTTACTGCGTTCCCGAATATTGAAGTGCCTTTTTTTATCTTTAAAATTTTTATCTATTACTTTAAATGCAAAGACATGAATCCCTTTATTCGCGTCATGATCATAGTCTAACTTGAGCGTTAGACCACCAATTTCACTTTTTAATGATTGTTTCAGGACTTTTAGTTTCTGCCAATTCTTTATGATGTCCTCATCTAGTTTATCAGTAACATCATCAAGAACACCGTCTCTTTCTTCCTTGTTAACAATTTTAATGAATTTATTGAGTGGAACTTTTCTATCAGTAGCTCTGTAGAAAATCTCTTCAATAAATAAATTCCATTCATCTGGCTTAAAAGTTTCTTCAGCGGCAGTATTGGTAAAGTATGAATTAGGAAATACTATTCGATCGGGAACCCGGTCTGTGAAGTCGTCGAAATAGAGTAAAAATGGGGTAATTTTAAGTATTTTCGATACAACTTCTTGTTTAGTTTCGAGGTCAGCATCAAGTTCGGGAATATCATATTTTCTAGTATCAATATTTCTTTCAATGTATATAGGATTTTTAACTTTAAAAAATTCATTAAGTACCATATATTTCTTTGAAGACTTTTTACCGGATAGTTTGCTTAACAATGACTCTTTTTCTTGTTTGTTGTCAAAAACTACCTCTGCTGCTATTATGTGATCAACTGAACCATATTCGTAACGATTTCGAGCATCCAAATGTGCGCCGTTTTGAATGTTATCACAATCATGATCGAATGCTAATATCGCTTGTAATATACTTGTTTTCCCAGATTCATTGATACCAATTATCGGTATCAAACTGTTTTTGAATTTAATTTCTGCATCTTTGACAGCTTTGTATTTTTTAATAACAAACCTTTTGTATTTCATATAGACATTATGTCCCTTTAAGTTCAAGTGTAAATAACTATATCGAATTTAATCGTGCACCATTTCAGGTAACGTTTAAATTTTATCTGACGTTTTGAGATTAACCGAGTCAGCCATGCTCGCACCAAACTAACCTCAAGTTTCGTGCGAGCTTGGCGGTTAAACTCAGGTAGTCTCAAAATGTGGTTGAGCTCTAGCGAAACCCGAAGGCGCGCCTGAGCAGATGAAAATTTCTAATCGGATGTAAACGCTAGTATAAGCAAACACCAAGTGAAGCACGAGGCCGAGCTGGTGAGTAAAATTACTGTAACTTTTAATACAGGTTATTTTAGATCAGGTTTGTTGTTGTTAGTAGTTGCCTTTGAAACGTTTATAATATCGTGAATTAAAGATAGCTCTTTACTATTTAGAATATCACGCTGAATAATACAAAAAGGTAAATTAGGTTTTAACATAAATTTTTCAAAAAGACCAGTAGTTTTGCGTTTGTCGACTTTAATATAAACAACGTAAATACCAAGATAGATACGATAAAAGTTTATTTGATCCCATTTTTCCAAATGCGGATCTAGAATAAAGGCTTTAGTATCTTTTGGCAGTTCAAATTTAGATAGAATAACACTGAAATCATTTGCAGATCCGGGTTCTCTGCGCTCAATATGATTTTTGGCGATTGATTCAAATGGTCCAAGGTCTATTTTGGCAAAAAAATCATGATTTGTGATTGATGCTCGCCACAACAATGAGATAAAAAATAATTTTAAAAGATCATATTTATATTGAGATATTTCATAGCCAACAATTACCTCATCTTTGATTTTTGGTATTGCATCCTTAGGATTATTGGTGAGAAGAGTTTGTGCATAATTATCCCAATCAGCGAAAATGCCATCACAATCTTTACATAAAATATTCTCATCATAAATACCAATAGGTGAACGTTTGGGAAAATCTTTATTATTGTTGAGGATTTTAAGAACATTTTTTTCACTTCGGATTTGCCTATAAAAACCTTCAGGAATTATATGAGCCTTTATGAGTTTTTTTTTATACCCGCAGAATTTACATCGATTGGTTTGTTGCATAATACTAATGTTGAGGCTTTGCAAGCCGTACAAATATCAAGAGTGTAGTGCCAATATGTTTCCCCTTTTACAAGTGTTATTTTCAGCTAATAAAGCTATATCCGACATAGCCCTGTAACCAAAGAATAATTGCTCTTCGTTTTACACCAAGCAGAGAAACACATTATAGTAGGTACGAGGGAGGGAATTCGAACCCCTCTACGTCCTTATCGGCCAGCAAACATTTCAAATAAATACACCACCTCTCGTAAAGGTTGGAATGTCCCACCATGGCCTCGCAAGAACGCCACTCCGCACCATACACATGATTTAACGTTTGTAATTTTCAATACAAGCTCCTTTACTTTATTTACGCTACTTTTGATAGTTTCAACTAGCTCAGTCACCTGGGATTCCAACCCAAACGAGATGTCAGTATTTATTTCCACATTTACATTTACAGCCAATTCTGAGCGTTTCTACAACCCATGTACAACACTCACATTTATGATATCTAAAAGGATTACATAATTCGGTTACAATGTCAATACTTATTCTTTATCCCATGAGCACAGGAGGTGCGAGCTTGAGAACCAAACCGCGTTTTTTCGCATAACGCTTCAATTTTATCTGACGTTTTGGGGTTAACGTAGCTAGCCCTGCGAGCGCAAAACAAACCTCAAGTTTGGTGCGAGTAGGGCGGTTAAGCGGAGTTAACCCCAAAATGTGGGTGAGCATCTGCAAAAAAAACAATTGAACGAATGTCTCTATAAAAGTACAATCCATTTCAAAGTATAAAACGATGCGAACCCCGAAGGCGCGCGCAGTCGCGCCTGAGCAGATTAAAATTTGTTAGGCGCAGGATTAACCCTAGATGGACATAGAAGAAATTACTAAAGAATATCATGAAATAAAGAAGTTGCCTTCTGCCAAGATTACTGCTCAGCAAAGAGGGATTACATTTGAAAAACTTATCAATCAATTATTTGATATCCACAATATTTCAATTAAATCAGGTTATCATACTAGTGATAATAAGTCGGAGCAAATTGATGGAGTGATAGAAGTATACCATAGAATAATATTACTTGAAATTAAATGGGTGGAGGTGAATTTAGCTGCATCACATTTATATTCATTTATTGGAAAAGTAGATAACAAACTTGATGGAACTTTGGGCCTGTTTATCTCATACGAAGAATTATCAAATAATTTTATTGAATCAATTAGTAAAGGTAGACATAGAAATATTTTGATAATTCATGGATCAAGTAATATTGATCTATTATTTACAAAAGATTTTCCAATAGTATTATACCTAGAATACATAATTAAACTGAGTTCATACGATAATATCAATGAATTTTCTGCAACACAATTCAACAATTTAGTAAAAGAAGACAAGGTGATTTCAAAAAATATTACTCGATTGGATAAATCAACAAAAAGTGATTTTCTTAAATATATTTTAGTGAAAAAGGAAATCGAGGATTATTTGATTGAGGAGAAAGTGGCCGATTTGTCTGAAGAAATTATGGTTGGCGTAATTGAGTACTTATTGGAAAATTTTTCAATGTACTATAGAAGTTATATTGCTAATGTTTCAAAAAAGAAAAATTATTTATTTCTAAATTTTGCAAGTGCTATCAGCCTTATATTAAAAAATGGAAAGATTATCAAATCGGTAACACCAAAATATGTAAAGTTATTTGAAAAAACTCATGACTTAAACTTGTTAAATCCAATTATATTTACAAGGCTTGAAAAACCAATATATGAGTATGAAAGTTCCAGGAAAAAGAAAATATTTTCCGAAACATTGTTGGAAACGTTGAAAGAAAACCGAGGTGATTTTAATACAGAGAATACACTTACATATATCTTAGAAAATGTTTGGTCAAAAATACCAGAGAATATACGCAAGGAAATATTTGGTATTTATATGGATTTTCTATTTAGTTCAAGAAATTATGGCTTTGGACAGAAAGATTATGCAAAAACATTGATTAGCACAAATGTTGAACCCCTTAAAGAAAGTTTTATAGAAAGTTGGCTGGAACAACAAGTAGCTCTAGAGGTAGAAGAGTTCCCCATTAGCACAGATGACCTAGACAGGGGAGCAAAATATTTTACGAGACGGTTCAAAGATGTAGCATATGGTTTAAATAAATCTGATGAAGAGCTGTATATTTACATTAGGAATTTGTTCGAAAGACACATGCCTTAATCTTGCGTCTAACAAATTTTATCTGCCCACCCCCGACCTAAATGGGCGTAGCCCTTCATGGCGCTCGTTCTGTCTCACAATGATATTTTTCATCAATTGTTTTTTCGTAGATGCTCAACCACATTCTCATGCCACCTCCGCTTACCCGCTTTGCTCACCTGTCTGACTCCGGCGCCACACAATCTTCTCTCAAATCATGTTAATCATGTAAATCCTGTCTATTCCTCTCCTCTTTTCCTGCACTTCCTGCCTTCCTTAAAAAAATTTCTTTCTCCTCTTTCGTGACTCTTCAAAAGTATAAACCGATCTGTAGTGCGGTCGAATTCCGAACTACATACCAATGAATTTTCTACCTTAACAACCCTGAAATACCGGTCTCGTTGCCGGCCATATTCTTTTTCTTAATCAGGTTTTTAAATAATATCTATTGACATTAGAGTTCAATAATATTTGGTTGCTCATGAATCGTTGGTTCAGTGCCATTATAATTGCCGTACATTTGGTCGGGGTAGGATACATTTCTATGTCTTACAACCATAAGCAGATTAATGCAATTTGTGGTGATGTTTTGACGGATGTTTCAGACAATACAAAATCTGAATCGAACCCTACAGGCGACAATGAAGATTCTATTTTCAGCCGTATGGGAATACCCGTTGCCACGGATGCGGGGCGTAATGTTGAGAAAGAAGAAAACCGTTTATTAGCATCTTTCTTCGAAGAGCTTGACCCGTCGTTAAACTCGAATCAATTTACGTTTATAAAACTCAAAAACGATCTCATACCTCCAGAATATAATCCAGACATTCTTCTTCTACCTTCCTAACCCTCTACTTAAAATTTTCCCGATATTTACAAATTTTTACTAGAGGATATTGTTATGTTTAAAAAAAGTTTTTTGGCCCTGAAATACATATTAAAATTTCTGGTGGTTTTTCCGGCATTTTTCTGGATGCACGCCGCCGACATGAATTTAAATTACAGTGAATACAACTTGACCAATGAAAAAGGGGAAGTTGTTACTTTAGAGCCATATAAAAATAAAGTTTTGGTTGTTAACTTCTGGGCAACATGGTGTTCTCCATGTTTAAAAGAGTTACCAGAACTAAATCATATCAGTAAACAGTTTAACAGTAAAAAAGTCAAATTCATTGCGGTTGCGGTAGATAGCAAGCTTAAAAAAATATTAAAATTTAAAGAAAGGCATAACATCGATATGCAGCTATTGCTCGATACTAATGAGGAATTTTCAGATTTCTTACGAGTTTCTATTATGCCCTCTACCTACGTATTCGATCAAAATGGAAAAATGATATTGGAAATAGAAGGATATTCAGAAAAAGGCATTCAAAAGCTTATTCAAGAAGTTGAAAAATTAATTCAATAAGAAAATTATACAAGAGGATATTATGTATTTACAATCATTAAAAATTATCAAAAATTCACTATCAAAAATATACGTTAACAAATTAAAAACTGTTGGGGTTGCTCTTTTGCTGTTGCCTCTACTAAATTGCGCGGCACTGGAGTCTTCGTATACGGCGACTCTGGTTTCGGGAGGAACTCACATCGTAGGAAAATCTAATTTCGATATTAAAATTATCGATGAAACAACCGGCGAAGGCGCTGAAAACCTGACTGTAACGGTTACACCTACCATGACCATGGACAGCGGTATGGTCCATACCACTCCCGTGTACTCTGTTACCGATTCTGGAAGTGGGGTGTATAGTGTGGAGGCTTATTATCTTATGCCCTCCATGGCAGGCAGCTGGCAAATTCATGTAGATGTAGATGGAAGCAACATTGCCAAACTCGACACCACCGTATCTGGAGCTGGAACGGATAAAGCTACCTTAAAAGGTGTTACCGATAAGTTTCTGCAAATGGGAATGGTAACGAACCGTTTCTATTTTATTTTTGAAAACAATATAGACGCAGCCGGCAATAGCGCTCTCTTATTTGTTGCTACTCGAAATTCCCTTACGGAACATCCCTCCTTATATTATGGGTTGAGTCTTACAGATGAAAACTCCGCCGACTGGACGGTAAACAGTGCTAGCAATGCAACGACTGTCAAGATTAATACTCAATCGGATGGATTGGGCGCATGGCAGTCCTTAACCCATTTAGGTGGGGGCTACTACCAGGGGACCGGTTTGACCATACCACCCGCTCCCATTGCTGTGGAAGTACAAGTGAATACAGAAATAAAAACTCTGGATGGAACCGGCGGCGGACAAGCTTTCGGATTTTTGCCATATTAAAAAAAGATTGAAAAGTGGATATCGAAGCGGCGTAAAATTGTCGCTTCGATTACCTGAAAAACATGAATAATATATACCGGAAGATTTGAATATGAAACGCATTTTTTATAAAATTCAGAAAACAAAATATCAAAAAAGAAAAAGTGTGAAGCTTATTCAGGCGTTAATTATAGCAATTACCGCCTGGATAATTCCTGTGGAAGTTCACGCCGCTTCCTGTTGCGGAGGTGGGTCGAGCACTTCATTAATTTTACCAAAATTTTCTAAAAGCATGGTTAGCTTCTCAGCAGGCTCTGAAATATACCATGGCTCTTATGACGTCGAAGGATTTCATAATCCCGACCCCCCACAGTCCGATCTGAAACAGTATAAAACCACCATTGGTGGGGCTATACGATTGAGCGATCGGTTTCAACTGGCTTTAAGTATTCCTTATGTATGGAACTCCATTCAATACTCCGGCGTCTCTTCAACCAGCAATGGCCTGGGAGATTCCTCTTTAAACTTAACTTACGAAACCTTCGACAATGTTCGCTGTGTCTGGAAAGTTCGAGATTTTAGTGATTTAATACCCGCTATATATTTTGGCGTGGGCTTTTTATTGCCGACGGGAAATTCCCAATATTCCAGTATAAAAGACAATTTTCATATTACCGGGCGCGGGTTTTACAGGGGCGATCTAAAACTTTTAATCGATAAATCGATTTATGCTTTTAATATTTCTCTGGGAGCCACCTATGGAAAACATTTTACCAGACCGGTCAATCGTGAATACGGAGAGTATATAACTCCGTATACGAAACAGCTGGGTGACAGGTTGGTTCTTAACGCTGCAATGGGATATACGTTTAACTTAGATATTGTAAATTTGACTTTAACGGGGGCTTACTCTCGTGTTGAAGAGTTTGCGGGTAAAATAGGGGGAAAATCGAACCCCTTTACCGCTTTTACAAAAAATGTATTGTCATTTACAACTTCAGTTGCAACAGCAGATAAAAACAAAGTGTTAAAGTTTACAATATCTCATTCTCCAGAAAAAGATTATTGGGGAACAAATACAGCGGCTACAAATACATTTTCAATAGAGGTTTGGAATGTCATACGTTAATAAAATACTTACTTTCACTTTTGTTATCTTGTTGAGTGTTTCAGGCTCACGGTGCTCCAACCTTACGGACGATCTGTTCCCCAGCTCAGAAGATTTATCGGACACACAGACAACATCCTATGACGGTGATGTTGGCAATATCGTAGACGATTTAAGTTTTGTGGACTCCGACGGTATTTCTAGAAACTTTTCAGATTACATACCAGCTCAATCTGGTATTGTTTTATATTTTACCATGTGGTGCGCTATTTGTACAAGTCATACGGACCATATAATCAATAATATTGAACCTTTTTATGCAAATGTTACCTTTTTGGTTGTTGATTATGTTTCCGGGAGTGTTTCCAATACGAAAACTTCAGCCATTGCTACTGGAATTAACGGTAAAATAACCGTAATATCGGATAAAAATGATACTCTGGCGGATTATTTTGGCGGTTTAATGTCAAAAACGGTTTTAATTGATGCAAATGGTGAGGTTTTACTGAATGAAGACTTTAGGAACGGCGCTCGCCTGGAAAATCTTTTAAACACTCTGCCTTAAGCTTGAATCTCTTGACGCCCCGTCTTCAATCGAATTGGCTACAAAACTCATGAAGGTTAAACGGCAAACAGATTGCCAGATATGTGCTGTGGCTTTAAAAATGCCAAATAAGGCGTATGGAAAGTGTCCCGATTGTGGTTTAATTCACTTTGCGCAGGCGCGTAGTGTAAAATATGAGTCAGATTATTTTAACACAGAGTATATAAACCAATACGGTAGATCTTACCTGGACGATAAAATTCAAATACAAGGAAAGATGAAAGAGAGACTTGAAATTTGTCATCATTATTCGGCGCAGATGAACAAAGGTCAGCTGCTTGAAGTTGGTTCGGCGGCAGGTTTTTTTTTAGAGTTGGTTAAAGCCAGAGGTATGTCAGCGCAAGGGTGGGAGATTTCAAAGAAAATGGCAAATATAGCAAACCAAAAAGGTTTAAAAACAAAAGCCGGTGACTTTTTTTCTTTGTATCAAAAATGGTCAAAAGGGAAAAATGAACCTTTTCAATCTGTTGCTATGTTTTATGTATTGGAGCATGTTTCCCAGCAAAAAAAAATGTGGCAAGCTTTAAGCCAACTCGTGGAAAACGGGGGGCATCTGTTGCTTGCTTTACCATCCACAGCCGGCCCTGGTTTTTTCTTTCATGGAAAGAAGTGGGTTAAAGACCATCCGCTAGACCATTTTGTCGATTACTCTCCGCGAACTCTTAAAATTATAGCAAAAAAATTCGGGTTTAAAATGCTCGTAGCCAAATCAGAAGGAATACACCCGGAACGTTTTCCATTGGGCAGGTTTCGTTTGTTCAGAAACTTCTGGAAAATGGCGCAACGTGCATATCCGGTTTCAGATACATTTTTTGCTTTGTTGCAAAAACGTACACAGAATAATTTTTAAAAATATAGATTGAAGTACCCAATATAGATATGATGCAAATTCAATACAATACATTAAGAAAACACCTTTGCGATCTGCAACAGTGGGAGCTAGAGCAAGAGTGGGATATTCTTAAAAAAATAGAGATGGCTTCAGGTCAAACGGAAATAGGTTCCAATCTTTTTTTTACTCAGGCGGGAAAACTAACCATTTTAATTTCTAAAGAGAACGCCCTGTGGACGGAACTTAACCTGCCTGTTTCGGAACAGACTTTGCATGTTTCTTCTTTTGTCAATGAGAACGAGAGTTCAAATATTCCCGAAACATTTCATGAAGTGAAAATTGTTCCGGTTAACCAAACCAGGGAATTCAATATAAAGGCAACAGACAATTCCATTCAACTGCTGGAAAACTACGAAGCTGAAGACATATTAGAAGCAGCGCGCCTCGTTTCTCGGTATCTGTTTTTACAATATGAAACCATAAAGCCGAAAGATATTTTGCCAGAATTTTTATCCATTGCTTATGGTCGGCGAAAATATTATTTTGAACAAATTTTGCTTGGTAGAAAGCCCTCCAGGGCATTTCACTTTTTTGAGCATTGTGAAGTTCATAATGTCTTTTTTCCGGAAATCTTTATAGGAAAGGGTTTAAGCCAGAACCGGTTTCACATTTATGATATTTATGACCATTTAATTAATGCCTGTGATGGAGTAGAACAGCCAGATTTTATTTTGCGCGCGGCGGCTTTGTTGCACGATATCGGAAAAGTTCCCACTCGCAAAGTAAAACCTTCCGGAGAGGCATCTTTTTATAATCATGAAATTGTATCGGCGAATATTTGCGTACCTATTCTTAAAAGATTCGGCGTACCGAAAGAAATTGGCCTGAGAATAAAATTTCTTATTCGAAATCATATGTTTCATTATACGAACGAATGGACTGACCGCGCGGTGCGTCGTTTTTTACGAAAAGTTTCGAATGAAGAGTTAATGGATTTAATTGAACTTCGAAAAGCGGACCGTATCGGTTCGGGTAAAAAGAATCCTTTTCCAAAAGGACTAGAAAAGTTAATTTCTCATATCGAGGAAGTAATTGCTTTGGACAAAGAAATGAAGGTTACCGATTTACAGGTAGGCGGCGCCGATCTTATTGAGCTTGGTTTATCGGAAGGGCCGAAAATTGGTATTGTGTTAAAAACTATTTTGGACGAAGTAAAAGATGAATTATATGAAAATGAATATGAAACTTTGCTACAAAGAGCGAAAGAGATTTTAGAGTCAGAAAATGCAGGAAATCTAAAATAATGATATATCCGAAAACACTCTGGGTAGCCGCAGGCGGAACAGGCGGCCATATCTCTCCCGCAGTTTCCGTATGTGAAGAATTTATTTCCAAAGGTTGGAACATCGTTTTTTTTACATTGCCTGGCAACCTTACTTATCCCGACCTGGAAAAAAACAGAAAAAGATATGAACTTATCGCTTATAACGCTCCAAAAATTGTAAAGAACCCGTTGGCTTTTTTCTCATTTTTTAAGAATATGCTGAGCTGTTGGATGAAACTAAAAGAAGCGTCAAAAGAGGGTAAACCTGACGCCGTAATCGGTTTTGGCGGTTACCCGTCATTTCCTGCCGTTTTATGGGCGAAGTTTAACCACATTCCCTACTTTTTACAAGAGCAAAATGCCGCCTATGGTATGGTTACCCGGTTAATGAAATCTAAAGCAAGAAAACTTTTTCTCTCTTTTCCTTCGAAGCATAAACAACCCAATGAAGTTGTGTGCGGAAACCCCATTCGGCAACAATTTCAAACGGCTTTGGATGATGCCAAAGATGCCCAACCAACCGCTAAAAAGAGTAAAAGTAAAAAGACGCAAAATGCAATAAAAATAAAAAATATACTTTTGCTGGGGGGCTCTCAGGGAGCATCCGATATAAACTCGCTATATTTGAAATTAATGCAGCAACCGACCTTTCAAAAAGTAGTTTTTACGGTTTCAAGCGGCGAACGTGAATTTGACGCTGTACTAAAAGCGGCAAGAAAAATAGACAAAATATTTCCGTTTATTGAAAACATGGCAGAAGAAATGATACAAACCGATTTTATTATAGCCAGGGCAGGGGCGGGGTTGGTTTTTGAAATTTTAGCCGTCCGCAAACCAGCTCTGTTCTTACCCTATCCCTATGCCACAGATGATCATCAGAAAATGAATGCAGCTATGCTTGCAGATAAAAACCTGTGCGCAGTTATTGACTTACGTCCATTCGACGCGAACGCCGCCGTAAAAACCATCGAACAGCTACTCACTTCCGAGAAAATAACAGAGTATCAAACCAACATGCTCCAGCATGATATCACCCTCAATGGCGCTGAAATAATTTACGAAGAAATAAGCGGCCTGGTTTATTGAGAAAGAGAAGAGTAGATATAAGGAAGGCAGGAATTACAGGAAAAGAAAAAGATTAATAGACAGGATTTACATGATTAACATGATTTAAGAGAAATCGTTGTGTGCTAATTGAATATATCATCTTTCTTAACCTGTTAATCCTGTCAAAATTTCTTTTTTCATTCCTGTCTTCCTGCTTTCCTTATAAAATTCTTTTTTTTTATTTTTCTTTTTCCACCAGGCTTAAGCGAGGAAAGTAGATCGGCCACTCTTCGAGTTTCATTGCCGTCAATTGAATTTCTGAAATATTTTGGGGAAAACGATTTAGCTCTTTTTGTTGTAAAAGGTCGAAAATCTTTTTACTGCGTTCGGGCAAAACCGGTTGTAAATAGAATAATACTGTTAATATTCCTTTTAATAAGGTTTCGAGCAAGGGACGAAGTTCAGGTGAATTTTCTTTTGCCATTGCCCAGGGTTTATTTTCTTCTATAATTTGATTTTGCAAACCGACCCATTCAAATACGGTTTCATAGGCCATGTGAAATTTGAAAGAGTTAAAGTTTTCATGAAACCCGTTCACTTTTGTATGAATGAGATCGTTAATTTGTTTAGCACAGGCATGGTCTTCCAGGTTACCGACAATTTCACCGTCGAAATATTTTTTTATCATGCTTAAGGTGCGTTGCAATAAGTTACCTAAGCCATTGGCCAGGTCAATATTAACTCTGCTTTCTATGGCAGCTTCACTGAATTTTGAGTCTGAACCAAACGCCATTTCTCGAAGTAAAAAATAACGCAATAGATCGATTCCCCCGACTTTTTCAGCTAATTCAATGGGGTCTGCGGCGTTTCCTAAAGATTTAGACATTTTTGCTTCACCAAAACCAAGCCAGTAACCATGCACCATTAATTTTTTATAATTCGGAATTTTGGCAGCCAGTAGCATCGAAGGCCAGAAAATACCATGTGGTTTTAAAATATCTTTCGCTATAACATGGGTAGATTCGGGCCAGTAGGTTTTAAATTTTTCACTGTCCGGGCCGCCAATAGCGCTGATATAATTTAACAAAGCGTCAAACCAGACATACGTTACAAAACGATTATCAAACGGAAGTTCAATTCCCCAGTCTAGCCGGGACTTTGGTCTTGAAATAGATAGATCTTCCTCTGTTTTTTTTAATTCCTGAATTGTTCCTAATACCTCATTGTAATATTGTTTGGGGCGAACAAATTCGGGGTTTTCTTTCAACTGTTTTTCGAGTTCTGGAAGGTATTTTTGCAGTTTAAAAAAATAGTTTTCTTCTTTAATTATCTGCGGCTTTTGTTTATGGTCAGGACATTCCCCATTTTCGTTCAACTCTTTTTCTGTTAAATATCTTTCACAGCCAACACAATATCGACCCTCATATTCAGAAAGATAGATATCACCCTGGTCATAAATTTTTTGCAAAATTTGACCGACAATTTTTTTGTGGTCGTCATCTGTAGTTCTTATAAATTGAGAATAGTCAATATTCAGAGAGTCCCATGTTTTTCGGAAAGTACCCGAAATTTCATCAACGTACTCACGAGCAGTTTTACCCTCTTTTTCTGCGGCCTGTACGATTTTATCGCCATGCTCATCGGTACCGGTTAAAAAATAGACATCTTTTCCCGATTGACGCTGGTATCTGGCCATAGCATCACATACAATGGTTGTATATGTATGTCCAATATGGGGCAGACCGTTTACATAGTAGATCGGGGTTGTAATATAGTATGGTTGGTTATTGCTCATTAGGCTCGTAGGATGTTGTTTTTTTGTCCGGCGTCAAGGAATTTTAATATGATTGTATTAAAATAGTCCGAAAATAGTATCAGGTAATACGTAATGGAAGCTCGCAACAGATATTTTAACCAGGCCAAAGAAAATGAGCAAAAAGGGGAGCTTAAAGTCGCCCTTGCAAACTACAAGAAGTCATTGCAAAAGGATAACCGCTTTTTTGACGGGTGGCTTAATGCAGGTGTTGTATTTTCGAAGCTCGAGAAGCCAGATAAAGCTGTTCATTGCTTTAAAAAAGCAATCGATTGTAAAGAAGACGAACGGGCCTATTACAACCTTGCCGCAGAGCTATATAAACAAGATAAATTTGATACGGCGATCTCAGCACTCGAAACATCCATACAGTTAAACCCTCGTTTTATACGCTCTTACCTTCTGGCTGGTTACTCTTTTCTACGGTTATCGGAAGCGAAAAAAGGGTTAAAGTGTTTTAACCAGGCGTTAAAAATTGAGCCTGAAAATATCTCCATTCATATCGCCATTGTAATGGTATTACACGATCATTTCGACCTGGCCTCTGCGACAAAATTTCTGGATAACGCAATTTCGATTGCCCCGAATCATCCCGCTTTGACTAAAATGAAAGGGATAATAAACCTGGAAGAGGGCAAAGTTGTAGAGTCAATTGAACAGTATAAAAAACTGGCCGCCTCTGACGCTGAACTGGAAAATTTAAGCACTCTGTTTTCGACTCAATTAGATACAGATACAAAAACAAAAATTGTAAACAAGAAAACCAATCTGGAAACAAAACCTGTTAAAACCTCGAAAGACTTTTTTGATTTGTCGTTAATGTCAATATTGCAAGGCGAAGGGGAGTTGGCTATGGACTATTTGTTGCGTGTTGTCGAGAAACCCGAACTCAATTAGTTTCAAATTCTGATATTCTTTTCCCGTTTTCGTAAATGAGCGCTTTTACACCGGGATGCTTTTCTTTATGAATAATTATTTTGGGGATAAAATCGTATTGCGGCCCACGCGTATCTAGTGTTTCAATTTCTGCATCGGTCTTCTCTATCCACTTTTCCAGTTTTTGAAATTGTTCAAATAAAGTGGTAATACCGGCCCGTTTCTCTTCACATATTTTTGACAAGGCGATTTCAGGGTCACGAAAAAAACCTGGCGATACATTTTTCTTCAATTGTTCTTCAATGTAATTTTTACGATCGATTAAAATATTTAACTCTTTTCGTTTTAGCTTTATTTTTTCATCAAGATCTTGATCTACCCCGGCGATAATTTCGGTTGCAACTCCGTTTTTATTTCCAGCCTGGTTACACTCGACCTCTTTTTTAACTATAAGTTTTCCGCCCAGAATAACGCCACTTTTTTCTATAACTTTGACTTTTCCGTTGCATACGACATTACTGTGGTATATGAAATCAATAATATTCATGTCCTTTTTTACATGGACTTGTGCGTTTTGAATATACCGGGCTGAAAAATTGCCCAGGCATTCGATTTTATAACCTTCTTTACTGAGAACACCGCCCAGCAGATCCATGTTGTGACTGGAAAAGAGGTTCGCTCCCTCTACCACTCCATGAACGGTTAAGTTACCAAAAGTTGTTACGGAGAAGCCCGAGCTTACTTTACCTTTAATTTCAATGGAACCGGAAAACTCTATGTTTCCAATTTCATAGTCAACATCGCCTTCAATTATTAAAGTTTCAATAACATCAAGTACTTTGTTTTTAAGATTTATATATCCGTTAATTTTACTTTTAACGATTCCTGGCTCATCTTCATCCATGTAAAGGTTCTTACCCAGGGCAGGGCCTTTTTCAGTTTTGTTCACTAAAAGTTTTTCACCAAAAACGCTAAAGCCTTCTTTTCCGGGATTACCGGGAAAAAATTTACCTATTACATCACCTTCAAACACTTCTTTAATAGCATCTCTGTCTTTGTAATCGATTTTTCCCGCATTATTGATTTTACCTACACTTTTTTCCAAATCAATGATCGAAATAACATAATCTTCGAACGCCTCTTCCATAGCGCGTCCTCTGGCAATAACTACATATTTTTGTTTCGTATTAATGGCATTGGCTAAGTTCTTCTCTAGTTGCACTTTATCAATAGAAGGAAATATCTTTTTACTCTCGATTACAGAATAAATATCATCAATATTCGGGCAACTTTTCACATCATCCGGGTTTATATATAATCGAGCGATGGAATTTCCAGAGTCCAAAAGTAGGGGTGCAACCACTGTAAGTCGATTATTTACAAAACCACAAAAACCAAATATTTTAGCCATAAAAACATTTCGGGCAGTTTCATGAAATACCGTGTAGGAATCGTATTCAATTTTTTTAGTAGGCCCTTTTACTACAGGAGTCTTTAGAGCGCTATTTGTCTCTATGACCATCTGGGCAATAAGCAGGTCACCTTTTTTTTTCAGGTTTTGCTGGTAAGGTATGGCGAGCGATACCTTATTATTTTTTGTAGTGTAGTCAAAAGGCTTTTTTTCGCCAAATTGAAAGTAAAACCAGTCTTGCAATCAGATCCCCCAAAATATAATTTGAAAATAAATTTAAGAAAGCCAAATTTACAAATTTTAACCATTGTACAACTGTTTTTATGAAAATTCTCGAAAACGAACGATAAATTTTTTTGAAATTCAATACACAGGTTTGTGCATGCCGATAGAGAAAACAGGACGTTTTTATATGAGTACACTTCCCGTTTTAGTGGCAGATATCGGTGGAACAAAATCTTTGTTTGCGCTGGCTAAAAAATCTGGTGCTCCTTATCCTCATTATCAGTTATACGAAAAACGGCTTTACAACAACGAGCAATTCAGTTCCGGGTATGCTGTTCTATCTGAGTACCTAAAATCAATCGGTAATATTGCAATTCATAACGGTGTGTTGGGTATTGCAGGCCATGTACAAGCAAATTCCGTCTATATGACTACTTTGAAATGGCAATTCGACGAAGCCCAGCTAAAAAATGATTTTGGCTTTCGTAAAATAAATTTACTAAATGACCTCGAAGCAATGACCATGGGAGTCCCCTTTTTAAACAATACCGATTATATTGAAATTCAGAAGGGGGTACGACAACAAAAGGGAAATATTTGCCTGGTTGCCGCGGGTACAGGGTTAGGCGAGGCTTCTTCCGTTTATTGTGAACAAATACAAGATTACCACGTAATTCCAGGGGAGGGCGGCCAGGCCGGTTTTTCGCCGGTTACAATAGAGCAGTCTGAACTATGGAATTATATACTCAAAACAGAGCCTTATGCCAGTCTTGAAAGTTTGCTTTCGGGCCCGGGGCTGGTCAATATTTATAAATACCTTGTTGAAAATTCTCGGGTAGCTGAGAATCCATCGGTTTCTATAGTAGAAAAAAACCTGACAGCGAAAGAAATTACAACTCGAAGTAATTCAGGAGAAGATGAATATTGTATAAAAGCGGTCGATCTGTTTGTTTCCATTTATGCCAACGAAGCTAGAAATTTAGCGTTTCGAACATTACCATATGGCGGTTTATATCTTGGCGGTGGCATCGCTCCAAAAATATTCGATACGCGAAATTCTACAAGGTATTTAGAGTACGTTACTAATTTTTTACAAATGTTTTTAAAAAAGAGTAAAATGAGTAATTTTCTTGAAAACATTCCTGTATATATAATTACAAATGAGAACAGTGCTTTGTATGGCGCAGCAGCTTTCAATGAAACGGATATAAAATAAGATGTAAGCCTGAAACTTCTTACGGAAAAAACAGATTTTAGAGAACATCTGGAAGCGGCTTGCCAAAATAATAACCCTGAGAGTAATCTATACCCAGTTCTTGAACGGCTTTGTAAACTTCTTCCGTATGTATATATTCAGCGACAGTCTTATAATTCATCTGTTTAGCAAAATTTACAATCGCTTGGACAATGATTTTTAATGTTGGATCTTTATGTATATTTTTTATAAGCGAACCGTCAATTTTCAGATAATCAACTGTTAGCTGGGTCAGGTATTCAAAATTGGAATAACCGCTGCCAAAATCATCCACTGCTATTTTACACCCAAATTGTTTAACCTTGTCTATAAAATCTTTTACCTCTGCAAAATTGTCAATATTTTCAGATTCCGTAATTTCAAAAATAATATTCGATTGCGACTCGGGGTAAGCCTGTAAAGCTTCATAAATAACTGATTTGATCTTTTCATTGGCAATATCTTCTACGGATAAATTAATTGAAAATTCCATATCTTTATTTTTAGCCATCGTCAGAACATTATCGAGCATTGCCATCGTGATGAAAGGGTAAAGTTTGGATCGTTTTGCAGCCTTCAAAAAAGATTCCGGTAAAAGAATATTATTATCAGAGTCAATTAACCTTGCCAGACTTTCATACTTCTCAATTTTTCCAGTCTTGTTATTGACAATGGGCTGATAGTAGGGAATTATTTTATTTTGGGCTATCGCATGCTTCAGCATTCTTACCGAATTTAGATTTTCCCGATGTTGTACTTTTATTATATCGTCATAAAGATAATACACTTTTTTGGTTTCTCTTGCATACTTCATTGCTATTTTAGCTTTGTTTACACTGTATTTTTCAACGCCGGTATAGGAACCAATGGATAGGGAATAATGGATGTCCACAGTGCTTGTTCGCAGTACACCATCCCGGTTCACATAGGTATGAATAAATTTAGTCAGTTCTTCTAACTTTTCATTCGTAGTTGTACGACCCATAAAAAAAGCATATTCATCGCCATATAATTTATACAAATTAAACTTCTTATTAATTTTCTTTAAAAGCCTTCGTAATTTTTTTTGCACATCATGCAGAACCTGGTTGCCGATTTCTTCGCCATAAAAATCTATAATCTCTCTAAACAGGTCTATATTCAGTAAAATGAGGGTTTTGCCTTTCGCAATTTCCGCGTCTTCAGCAAGTTTATTATAATTGGGTAAACCTGTTAAAGCGTCTGTAGTCTGTTTTTTAATTTGTTGCGTTTGCTCCATTAAACGAGTTATATCTTTTCTAATTGCAATATATTCATTAATCTTGTTATTCGAATCGAGTATGGGGATTATGGTTGCTTCTACATAGTAAAAACCACCGTCTTTCTTTTTGTTTTTTACAATTCCATGCCACGTTTGTTTTTGCAGAATTGTTTTCCACATTCCTTGAAAAGCACTCGCAGGCATATCCGGGTGTCGTATAATATTATGGGGTTTCCCCAGGAGTTCTTTGGCAGTATATCCTGAAATCTCTTCGAATTTTGAATTTATATATGTTATAATTCCTTTTGGGTTTGTTTTAGATACAATATTGCTTTCGTCTACGACTTCTTTATACTGTTCGAGTAATATGATATGCTCTTTAAGCTGTGTATCTATGTCGGGAAATTGTCCCAATATTGGTATTTTGTTTTCGGTATCCATGGTTGGGTTTTTTAACAACATGTTTTTAGTTTGAACAAGGTCAAACATTTTTTATGAAAAAAATGCCAAAAAAACAGGGATATTACTTTTTAATATATTGTAAAACTGTTTACGGCTTGAATGCGAATGTATTTCCTTCTATATGAAAATTTCGGGCTTTACTTTTATTCGTAATGCAGTAAAATATGATTATCCGGTTGTGGAGTCCATCTGTTCCATTTTGCCTCTTGTTGATGAATTGATTATTGCAGTTGGGCAATCGGAAGACGGTACCAGAAAGTTAATAGAAAATATAGGTTCTAAAAAAATTCGTATTATCGATACAGTATGGGACGACTCATTGCGTGAGGGCGGAGCCGTTCTTGCCATTGAAACCAACAAAGCCTTTGATGAAATATCTCGAGATTCAGACTGGGCTTTTTATATTCAAGGTGATGAAATAATACATGAAAAATATTTACCTGCCATACGCCAGGCAATGGAACAATATAAAGATGATCAAAGGGTTGAGGGTCTTCTGTTTAAGTACCTTCACTTTTATGGCTCGTATGATTACGTAGGCGATTCAAGAAGGTGGTATCGAAATGAGATACGAATTGTCCGCCCGGACCCTTCCATTCGGTCGTATAAAGACGCCATGGGTTTTCGAAAAGACGATCGCAAATTAAATGTGAAACCGATTGATGCTTTTGTGTATCATTATGGATGGGTAAAACACCCTCGGGAACAACAAGAAAAACGTAAGACGTTTAATAAATACTGGCATAATGATGAATGGATGAAGAAAAATATTGAAGATGTTGATAACTTTGATTATTCCAAAATTGACTCTTTGCAGAAATTTGAAAGTGACCACCCTGCCATAATGAAAGAAAGAATAGAAAAAGTTAATTGGACATTTAGTTTTGACCCTACGCAAAAAAAACTTACTTTAAAAGAAAAGATATCGTTCTGGATTGAAAAAGTTACAGGCATTCGACCTGGAGAATATAAAAACTACAAAATTCTATAAACGGTACATTTTTATACCTGTCTTTTAGCCAATACATTCGAGAAATATTCTACAGTTAAGGCGAGTCCGTCTTTTAACTTTACGCCGGGGGTCCATTGCAATATAGATTGAGCCTGGGATATATCGGGGCAGCGTCTTGTCGGGTCGTCTGCCGGTAGTTCTTTATAATCGAGTTTTATCTCCTTTTGAATTGTTTCTCCAACCAGAGTGGTAAGTTCACTGATGGTAAATTCATCAGGATTCCCGAGGTTAATCGGGACGCCCGGAGAAGTTTTCAAGTTCATCATGGCATAAAAACCTTCTACCAGATCAGAGACAAAGCAAAAAGAACGAGTCTGGGCGCCATCTCCATAAATTGTTAATGGTTTGTTTTGCAAAGCCTGGACAATAAAGTTAGAGACCACTCGACCGTCATCGGGCAGCATAAAAGGACCATAGGTATTAAAAATTCGAATGAGTCGAACATCGGTTCCATAGGTTCGCATATAATCAGTAGCGAGGGTTTCTGCCGCTCTTTTTCCTTCATCGTAACAAGAGCGAATTCCTATGGGGTTTACGTTTCCCCAATAGGTCTCTTTTTGCGGGTGTTCGAGTGGGTCCCCATACACTTCTGAAGTCGAGGCGTGTATAAATATAGCATTGTTTTTTTTAGCGAGCTTCAAAAGGTTTAATACTCCGAGCGCTGAAGTCTCCCATGTGTAAATCGGGTCTTTTTGATAATGAGGCGGTGAGGCGGGACATGCCAGATTAATAATAACGTCGCATTCAATTTCTTTGTATTCTCGAATATCATGGTTCTCTAATTTGAAATTTCCATTGGAAATAATTTCCGTCAAATTCGATTCTTGTCCTGTATAAAAATTATCCCAGACAATTACCTTGTGGTTTTCCTCGAGCAGTTTGCGAATTAAGTTGGCGCCTATAAAACCGGCTCCTCCGGGTATTAGTACTGTTTTTTGAACATTCATTATTGGGTTATTTTTGCAGTGCGTTATGCTCCGACAACTTTATTTCTGGCCATTTATCTTCTTTAGACTTAAAAAACAATTTACCGGTACAAGGGAATTTCGATAATATCCGGCTATTGTATAAAAAATGGTTATTATTATGAAATCTTATCTACGAAAATTATTAGTATTAGCAGCGGTAATTAGTTTTAACTTTACTGCAACGGTGAATGTCTATGCACAAGCTGGAAGTGATTCAGCAGGAAGTAATTCCAAAGAAGCGTCTATAATTCCAAAAGAGAGTCTGGTTATATCGAACTTTACGAAAGAGAGTTCGAACCACACACCAAGCGAAAAGGTAATTGAGACCACTTATTTCAATATTACGATAAACTCGAAAGGTGGAATGTTGACTTCGTTTCGGCATAAAGACCCCGAAAATCAGTTAAAAAATAATGTAGAGATAGTCGATGTTGAAAATCCGTTTCGATTTGACTTTTACTTGTACAATCGAGCAGGGAAATTCGATACTCGTGAATTTATGCAGGCATTGCAGTATAATTTGGATGTTAGAGAATCTGGCGATTTTATTACAGTGCGCGCTCAGGTTTCCATTGACGCGGTACACACCGATGTTCAAAAAAACAAAGATACTATTATTCCTCTACTACTTGAAAAAGTATACCGTTTTCATAAAACTCTGCACTACTGGGATTTCCAGTGGAATGTTACCAATAAAAGCAGCCATATGGTGAGCTTGTCTGAACTTCGTTTTTTACCAATTAATAAAATTGGTCCGGTACCTGAAACGAACTCTTCGATGGAGATGAGAAATTTTAATGCGTTTTACTATCTAGATGAAGACTTTGAAACTAAAAGCAGTGTAGATTCCGGTGAAGGAATGATGGGCTTCGGTGGTAGCGACGAGATATGGGAAAAAGATGAAAAAGCCGGAACCCTGGGGTTTTTCGGTATGGCTTCTCGTTTTATGATTATTGCAATGCAACCGCTGACAAAGACAGACGGTGTCGTTGTAGAGAATGACTATGAGAAAGAGATGGTCATGCTACATGCTATGCCAGAGCAGTTAACGATCAAACGCGGGCAAACAATGTCGCACTCTTATATTGTGTATACGGGACCAAAAGTGAACCACTATATGGAAATAGATCAGGCAAAACTGCAAAAGAATCCTGAATTAAAGCATATGCATCCAAAAATCTATAAGGCTTTTGATTTTGGAGTTACTGCCCCTATTCGAGATGCAATTGTATCTATATTGAAATTTTTCTACAAATTCATTCCAAACTACGGAATTGGAATTATCTTATTTGCTTTATTTTTTAAATTAATATTTTTCCCCTTGAATCAGGCGCAAGCAAAATCTATGAAAAAGATGCAGGTTTTGCAGCCACAGATTAAAGAAATTAATGAAAAGTACAAGAATAATCCACAACTGAAGCAACAAAAAACACTGGCGCTTTACAAGAAGAACAAAGCTAACCCACTTGGTGGTTGCCTTCCCATGGTTATCCAGATACCGATTTTTATTGCATTGTATAGCGCATTTAGTAATGCATATGAACTTTGGGGCTCCCCTTTTATTCCCGGCTGGATAGACGATCTATCTAAACCTGATACACTCTTTCTTTTTCCAGAAGGAATTCCTTTTATCGGGGGTGGAGCCATGAACTTACTTCCATTATTGATGGTTGCGAGTCAGTTCTTACAGACTAAATTAACTACGGTTTCGGGTGACAAGAATCAGAAAATGATGATGTTCGCTCTTCCTTTTATGATGTTGTTTTTCTTTTACACCATGCCATCTGGAGTGGTTTTATACTGGATTGTTTTTAATGTATTTTCCATTGTTCAACAAGTGCTTACAAAATCTGGTGTGGCTGCCGCAGTAGCGCCTAAATAATTTGTGTTTCGCTGGGAAAATAAAAGGATGTTTACATGCAAATACTTGAAGTAAAATCTACAACAGACAAGGACGCTTCCAAAAAAGCGGCCCAGATATTAAAAATTCAACCCGATGAAATTGAAGCCAGGCTTCATATTAAAGGCGGGGGAGGGTTTCTCGGCCTTGGCTCAAAAGAGCCATCTACATATAGAATTTTTGCCATACAGGGTAAAACTCCAACAGAAGCCGTAATTACCGGTATTATTATGTTTGTAACTTACAAAATGGGTTATTTTGTAACGGTTGAAGAAATCGAAAAAACCGATGAAGATAAACTCTACGTCACCATGGTTTCGGAAAATGCCGGTCATGTGATCGGTAAACGTGGAAAAACCTTAGAGTCATTGCAATTTATTGTTAATCTGGTTACCCAGCAATTTACTGGCGAACCGCCTAAAATTCTTCTGGATATAGAAAATTATCGTAAAAGAAGGGCAAAGTACCTGGCAGACATGGCTATACGAATGGCTGACGCGGTTGCCAAATATGGTAAAAGCCGTCTACTAGAACCTCTAAACCCGTTTGAACGCAGGTTAATACATGTGGAACTGCAAGAAGACGACAGAGTCGAAACAGAGTCCGAAGGCACTGGTATTTATAAAAGAGTTCGCATTAAAGTTCGGCCTGTTCCGGGAGCCGAAGTGAATACGGATAAAATGCCGGAAGAAGTTCCTGCTGATCAGGATGAAATCGATGAAGAAAAAATTCTGGTTGGTTCAGATGCAGACCATGAGCATGAAGACGACGATGTGAATAGTCCCTTAGAAGAAGATGTCCAGTACGCAGATGGTAACTCAGGCGATCATAATAACCCTTGATGGACAAACCGGTATGTGCTGTGGCTACCCCTATTGGCCACAGCGCCATCGCAACCTTGCGATTAACCGGAGAAAGCACTCTGGCCTTAGTCGAAAAAATTTTTCAACCTGCGAAAAAGCAGGTAAAGTTGAAAGATTACCCCCGAATTTCACTTCTAGGTAACATTACTTTTAATAACGAACTTATTGATGAGGTAATTCTCGTCCCGTTTCTATCTCCTTACTCTTTTACCGGAGAAGAGATGGCTGAAATCCATTGCCACGGAAACCCTTTAATCGTTAAAAAGATTATACAGGCTCTTTATAAATCTGGTTTTGAACCGGCACGCCCGGGGGACTTTAGTAGGCGAGCTGTTTTAAATGGGAAAATTGATCTGACCCAGGCGGAGGCAATTCTAGAAATTATCGAAGCGCGAGGCGAAAGGGAATTACAAAAAGCCCAGCTAATGAAAGAGGGTAGTTTTCGAAACGAACTTCTACGGTTTCGTTCCTCCTTGTTGAATTTAGCCGCAGATTTGAGCGCTGAGCTCGATTTTATTGAAGAAGATATTCAATTTCAAGAAAAACCCGAGAAAATAAGAATTATCGATGAAATATGCAATGAGGTAAAAATTCTGCTGAAAAATTCCGAGCAGATGCAAATATTGCGTTCGGGGTATGAGGCTGTTTTGTTGGGCGCCCCCAACGCAGGCAAATCTTCTTTACTGAATTATTTAATTGGAAAAGACCGGGCTATTGTTTCGGAACTTCCGGGAACAACTCGAGATTATCTGGAATCGGAATTGCAAATTAGCGGGATGCCAGTAAAGTTTGTGGACACGGCGGGCCTTCGAAAAGCGACTGACGATAACACCGAAAATCTGGGTATGAAGCGCAGCAAAGAAAAATACAAAGAGTCTGACATTTGTCTTCTTCTAATAGATTCGTCTATTGCCCCTGAAAACCAATTGCTTCAGGAATTAGACGATTTAATAGCAAATAATAAAAGTCCGATTCTGGTTCTTGTTTTAAACAAATGGGATATCGTTCAGGAAGAGTGGCTAAAGTCAATTTCGTCAAAACAGGCACTAAAAAAGAACCTGATAGTTGCTGGCTTATCTGAAAGTGTTGTTGAAAAACTTATAGCAGAAACACACCATATTTCCATTACTCAACAGCTAAATACGGAAGAGCTTAGAGACCGACTATCGACTTTAGTTGAAAATTTGCACCCTCATACGGGGTCCATTTTACTTGCAGGGTGGCAAACAGAGATTATGGAAAAAATGTATGAGGAGCTTTTGAAGATGTCCGATGCGATAAAATTGAACGAATTGGCTGAAATTGTGGTTTCTCACATACAAAATTGTATCGACTTCATGAGTGAATTAACAGGCGAAATAACGAACGAAGAACTGCTCGGTAGAATTTTCAGCCGCTTTTGCATTGGTAAATAAGATCTATTTTTATGGCTGCGCTGTGATATCAGGTTTGGTGTGAAAAAGCTGAACGTCAAAGAAAGCCAGATACCTGGCCAAAAATTCACGAAAGATATGCCTGAAAGAGGGTTGGATTCCGGGGGCGCTTGCAGAAAACCCCACCGCTTTTATACCGAAATGATCAGCGAGATATATGGCGCGCGGCAGGTGATAAAACTGTGAGACGATAATTGCTTCTTGTATATTATGAACGTTGCGGGCCCGATAGAGAGAGTCCAGGGTGCGTACGCCTAATCCGTCTTCTATTAAGTTTTCAGCCGGAATACCTTTAGCCAAAAGCTGTTTTTTCATTATTTTAATTTCGTCGTAATAGTCGTCCGTGGAGTCCCCGCTGATTAATATTTTGGATACATTCTTTTGGTGGTATAATTTTACGGCAGCTTCTAGTCGTTCCGCTAACATTGGCGATGGTTCCCCGTTTGCCTTTACGGAGGCTCCAAGAACAATTGCCATTTCTGTCGAGGGGGCATTTCCTACATTATAAAATATATTTTTTTTTACTTTGTCAGCCTGGTTTACATTCCATAAAGTTAGCGAGAGAGCGAGTCCGATACCAAAAGATGGAATAGAAAGAAAAAACCTTTTTAACATTATGGGTTGCCCTCTGGCCTTACATTCTCAGCAAAAACGAATTACCGAACTACCGATTTATGCATGGGGGCCTGCGGCTTGTTTGGCGACAGCTTCTTGAGCTTCTTTAATAGCGTCTTCATCACCTAGAAAATAGCGTCGAATTGGTTTCAGGTTTTCATCTAATTCATAAATTAACGGTATGCCTGTTGGAATATTGAATTTCGGTATCTCTTCTTCGGAGAAATTGTCGAGGTACATAACCAGGGCTCGAAGCGAATTTCCATGCGCTGCAATAATGACCTTTTTGCCCTGCAAAATCGACGGTGCGATTGTGTCTGTCCAATAAGGCAGTACTCGTTCGACGGTAAGTTTTAAACTCTCCCCGCGCGGTAGCATCCTTTTGTCAATTTCTTTGTAACGTTGATCGTTCGCCGGATGACGTTCGTCAGATTCTTCGAGTAACGGAGGAGGGGTATCGAAACTACGACGCCAGATAAAAACCTGTTCATCGCCATATTTAGCCGCCGTTTCTGACTTGTTTAAACCCTGCAAATCTCCATAGTGTCTTTCGTTCAGCCTCCAGTTTCGAAAAACCGGAATCCACAATATATTCAGTTCGTTTAGTACAGCCCAGAGTGTACGAATTGCTCTGGTTAAAACAGAGCTGTATGCGATGTCAAAAGTAAAATTATTCTCTTTCAGCAGTTTTGCCGCCAATTCAGCTTCTTCGCGACCTTTTTCGGTTAAATCAACATCATGCCAACCCGTAAATCGGTTATCTTTATTCCAGATACTTTGACCATGACGCAACAATACAAGCTTATACATATAGGGCATGAGGGCTTAATTCCCTGTTTTGTAAATGAATTATTGTAGAGTAGCGGGGTTAATGAAGAAAGAGTTCAGGGTAAGGAAGGCAGGAAGGAAGGATAAGGAAGTACTGGAAAAGAAGGAAGAAGAGATTTTGACAGGATTTACCGGTTAACAGGTTAAGAAAATACGGCCGGAAACGAGACTTGTATTTTAAGCTCAAAACTTGTGAAATATAAGGTTCTGGGGCAAAGCGTATATGGGGAATTGGGCTTTATTTATTATAATAACGAAGAAACAAAATGCGTGAAAACAAACAAGGTTAAAAGTATAACATTGTTGTAGTGCGGTCGAATTGTGAAGTGAATAGCTATGAATTTTATACCTTAACATTTATTATATGCCTGTTTTGTTTATCGGAAATTATGCATAGCTTATTCTAGAAAGTTTACCAAAGCATAATTTAAGACATGTATATCATTCGATGATTATTATTTGTAATATATTATTGCAATTTACCGTCTGGATTTCATTGCGAAAACAGTATTCAACCCTGACAGAATTATTGCTTTTGAGGGATATTTTGATTTTCGTTTGAATGATTAATAATTTGATTTAATCGATCTTAACATCAAAGGGAACCAAAATCTATATTCTGAATCGAATCGCAGTTAAATACATTAATGTGCAACTAAATATTAGTTGCCAATACCGCTATATTTTATATATTAGATTGTGAGTAAGCAAGAGAAGCTACTGAAAAGATTTCTTTCGAAACCTAATGATTTTAAATACACTGAACTTGCAACTATGCTTTCTAAAATGGGCTATAATGAAATTAAAAAGGGGAAATCAAGTGGGTCTAGAGTTGCATTCGTTAATGAAAAAACTAAGCATATGATTCGATTACATAAACCTCATCCGAAGAATATATTGAAATTGTACCAAATAGAATTGATTATACAAGAATTTAAAAAAATGGAGTTACTATAATGAAAGATGTTATCGTTCACAATGATTTTATCGGTTCAGTTCACTTTAGTACTGAAGATGAAATATTTTTCGGTAAGATCGAAGGTATTACTGACTTGGTAACCTTTGAAGGCGAGACTGTAAAAGACCTAAAAAAAGCATTTGAAGAAGCTGTTGCAGATTACATTGAGTTATGTGAATCTTCCGGAAAGGAGATTTACAAATCGTATAAAGGTAGTTTCAATATTCGGATATCACCTGAATTGCATAAAAAAGCGGTTGAAATAGCTCAATTGTCCGGGCTTTCGTTGAATCAATTTGTTGAAAACGCTATTGAGCACGAGGTTGTAAATATTGCCTAATTGTGCTAACTTCCGAAGAACCGACTTTCCTCCTTTAACTATTCAGGAGCGATTTAAAATAGCCAGGAGTGGGGGCCTCAAATACCATCTTTTCTTTAGATACAGGATGCAGCAGAGTCAAAACCCCCGCATGCAGCGCCAGCTTTCGATTCTCTTTGTCGTTGTTCCCATAAACTTTATCCCCGGCAACAGGGTGGCCCATTTCAGAAAACTGGGCGCGAATTTGATTCTTTCTGCCTGTTTTTAAATCGATTTCAAGAAGACTATAATTTTTGCCCTCTTTTAGAACCTTATACCCGGTTTGGGCGAGTTTCCCCTTGGCCGGGTCTTGCACAGAATATACTTTATGCGCTATGTTTTCCGTTAAATAACTAGAGATCACATCCTCTTTTTTAGACAAAATCCCATGGACCACGGCGTAGTATTTTTTGGAAAATCCTTTCCATTCTGCCTGCAAAAAGATTTTTACTTTTTCACTTTTCGCAAACACAAGTACACCAGAGGTATCTCGATCTAATCTATGTACAATGAATACTCGGTTTCTAGATTTCTCAACTCCTTTGCGTACATAGTTATTCAGAAGAAAATAGGCAGTTTTGTCTCGAATTCTATCCGTGCTCATAGTAAGCAGCCCGCTGGATTTAAAAACCACCAGAATATCATGATCCTCATACAGAATCTTAAGCCCTCTGGGATGAAACCTTTTTGGCGATGCCTTAAACTTTTTTCGATTATCCTGCATGTTGGTCATTCCTTGTTTAGATATCTATCGTTTGTCAATGCATTATTTGACAGTATAAAACCATAACATAGAACAATCCACCTTCTGTATTCGCCCTGTAAAGGTATAACATAAACTGTGTTCGTTCAACGGCTTTATATGATAAAAATCGAGACTATCCGACTGAAGACCACGGCCCAAAAGTCAATATTATGAGGTTATATGGGGTGATTCCGACTAGGTCAGGTTTAGAATAGAGATTGATAAATTATCCATAAAAATATATGAAAATAAAATCAACAAAAATCTGCGAAGCAAACATGAAATAAGGTTTTTGAATATATTCATTGTCGTAGTGCGGTCACATTCTGAACTATATACCAATGAATTTTCTACCTTAACATTTCTTAAATACTGGTTTTGTTATGCAAAAAAAATGATTTTATTGACTATTGGTAATTTATATAGTATATTATGTAAGAGAAAGAGGTAAAGCTATATGCCAGTGAAATCAACTAGAGAATTAATCAAAAGTAACAGGTCCGATTCATTAAATGAATCTTTATCAACAAATCCGACTGAAAATGTTACAGTTAACCCACCACCAACAATCATAAGTGGCATCACCATTGCTCCGCCAGTACAAGCTACCTCAACTGTGGGAAACCCTGGTATGGGATCGGGTGCGCAAGAAGGGCAACAAATAGCTCAAGAATAACTGTAGAGCGTAAAATTTTTTAAATGCCGTTAAATTCCTTTGCTCAAGTTGTAATATTAATAGTATTTCTATTACCAGGTTTTATTTTAATAAAGGTAAGATAATATGTGCGCGAGTATAGAAATTTCGACTTATTTACAGCCACAATTCAATCTCTTTTCTTAAGTATCATCATAATCACGACATGGGGCTTAGTTAATTATTTTTCAGAATATTTTTTCCCTCACTATCACTTTTCTGAACACATTAAACAACTGTTAACAGTAGAGGAATACAATAATGTTTTGAATGGGAGTTGGCTTATTTTTGGGTTCTTAACGTTCCTTTCTACTGTTGTAATTTTTTCTATAATATTCTTCGTCTGGGAGTGGTTATCTTTAACACACCTCTTTGTTATAAATGTGCTGGGTTTTAAAAATAAAACTAAGAATTTAACTCCCTGGGAAGATCTTTTCACTTTAAGTCTCGGAAAATATGCCTTTATACGTACTAAAGATAAATTTTCTTATATGGGAAAAATTAATTATGTAAGCCACCACCCATTTGAAAGAGAATTAATACTTAGTGAACATGAGCACTATCCTTTAACAATAATAAATGACTCTGGCGTGGAAGTTAAGTTTTCGGAAACCATAAATCATGCGTATATAAATGCCAAGGAAGTAGATTCCGTTTACATTATAGATACTGGTGTTAAGATTGATAAGTTGAAGCCCAGTGCAGATAATTCTGGAATACGCAATTTAATCATAACTCTCACGAATGTATTAACTGATTTAATCAAAAAAGCACCCGTATTTTTAACATTGTTATCATCATTGGTTTTTGCCATCAGTATGTATATTGGGACATTCACGCTTGCTAGCATTTTTGCTTGCGAACGAACATTTGACTTTATAGATATCTTTTTATTAGTATTACCTTTTATTCTATTTTTTACTACAGTCCGTTTAGCGCGCTTCGGCTATTATAAATATTCAAATTTAATTTGATTCTAATGTTTCTTCAGCATAACAGATTTTCATCTGCTCAGGCGCGACTCACACTTTGACAAGCTCAGTGCATCGCTTCGGCTACGTTCAGTGCAATTCGTGCGCCTTCGGATTTCGCATCTTATTATCCATCAAAATGATATTCACATTTAAAGATACTTCCGATCAAATGTTTTTTCCATAGAGCTTTTTATGCCTTTGCAGTTAAATTATCTCCTCTTTCGTAATTCTTTAAAAGTATAAACATTTCTGTAGTGCGGTCGCATTCCGAACTACATACCTATGAATTTTCTACCTCAACACTCCTAAAATTCAGGTCTCATTTACGGCCATCTTCCTCTTTTCCTGCCTTCCTTATCAATCCTTCCTACCTTCCTTACAAAAATTTCTTTATTCTCTTTTTTCCTTCCTGCTGCCCTTGTGGCTAATTTCTGGAACGCTCTATTACAGTAAATAAAACTTGTCGCGAGGTATCGAAGCCATTTTTTGACTTAAATAGCGGGGTTTTACTATTATGAAAAAGAAAAATATAGCCATTATTGCTCACGTCGACCACGGCAAGACAACTCTTATCGATACTATCCTTAATTTCTGTTCGGGTATTGATGAAAAAGATAAAGCAGATCGTGTGATGGATTCGAATGATATCGAAAGAGAACGAGGCATTACGATTTTATCTAAAAATACTGCCGTTCAGTATGACGATTATACAGTTAATATTGTGGATACTCCCGGCCACGCTGATTTTGGCGGCGAGGTGGAGCGTGTTCTAAAAATGGTTGACGCTTGTCTTTTACTCGTGGACGCCTTCGAAGGACCTATGCCACAAACCCGGTTTGTATTAAACAAGGCCCTTGAACTTGGCCTGAAAATTATTCTAGTCATTAATAAAATAGATAGAGACGGTTCGGACCCGAAAGGCGTTATCGATAAAACCTTCGAACTTTTTCTAGAACTAAACGCTACCGACGCACAAATCGATTTTCCCATTGTCTATGCCAGCGCTAAAAACGGCTATTCCAAAATTGAGCTGGAAGATGAAGACAAAGACATGAAACCGCTTATGGACGCTATTATTGAACATGCACCTGATTCTTCAGGGGATGTGGCTGCGAAATTCCAATATCAGGTTACTACGCTTGATTATAATGAATACCTTGGTCGAATTTGTATCGGACGAGTATTCAATGGGGCAGTCAATGTCGGCGATACAGTATCGCGAGTTGGACATGATGAAAATGGTAAAGAGGTTATCTCCAACCATAAAGTTACGAAATTATTCAGTTTTCTGGGTCTTAAAAGAGTGGAAACGCAGCGGGTGGAAGCCGGAGATATTGCTGCCATTGCCGGTCTGCCTGACCTAACCATTGGCGATACCCTTTGCGCTGATGATAAAATGACACCTCTTCCTAGAATTGAAATTGAACCTCCTACAGTTTCGATGCAGTTTCTGGTCAATGATTCACCTTTTGCAGGTCGCGAAGGTAAATATGTTACTTCGAGAAATCTGCGGGAAAGACTTGAAAAAGAGCTTATGACTAATCTTT
>JBEQLE010000041.1:0-38894 GCA_040326155.1 Leptospirales bacterium
AAACCCAAAACCGTCAGTTAAGTTTCATACCGCCTTGATTGCGCAAGTGAGTATCGTTGAGGAGCCCGGTGCGATAGTTTCGCACGCCGGGATCTGTGCGGGGGGCGTCGGGTAACCGATGTCCCTACCGTGACTGTGCAAAAAACATTATATTTATCTGCAATGTATTCTTTCTGCATAGTCTTTTTTCAAGGTCCAAAAGATAAGTATTGACAATATAATACGTGGATTATATTTAGTTTTAAAATTAATGCTATATTATTCAATAAAATATTGATATTGTTTTAAGGATTAAACATGAACTCTGATCATAATGAATTAGTAAATATTCTTACCCAAGCTGAGCCTCTAGGTCCAATTGCTCATGAAAGAATAATCAAAAGTGCAGTTGAAAAACTTATCTATGATGATATCCCCCTTTTTTCAGATGCATATAGTAAACCGCATATGTTATTTTTAGGCCGAAAAGGGTCAGGCAAATCTGCACTTCTTGGGGCTATTCGGCGCAACTCGCGGAAAAAAGGTCGTCAAACCGTAATGTCAAAGGACGATGAACCAACAAAGGGTAGAAACTATGTAATAGCTGTCTACTCTTGGGAGCACTTTCACCAAATGGTGCGAAATGTAAAGCGTCTAACTATTGCTGATGGGGAAATTGATGAACTAATACCGGTAGAATATTTTGTAAAACTTTGGTATGAAACTTTATGGGATGAGATTATTCAATATTTCTATAATTTTCATGCTTTTGAAGATTGTCGGAAAGTTCTTCAGCCTGTTGAACAATATATAAATGTGGATGGTATTTTTGAGGGTAGCTCCGAAAAGAGAGCGAATGACTTATTCGAAAAAGCTCGAAATGCCGTGCTTGAATTTCTTGAGATACAGAATTCAAAATTGTATTTTTTATTTGATTCTATGGAAAATTATCCTGTTCGTAACACAACCTTTGTTACAATAATCGCTGGTTTATTCCAAGGTTTATCCAAAATAAATGATGATTCAATGCGTATCATTGCATCGTTTTGCTTGCCTGAGGAGGTTGAATCATTTATAACGAACAACTCCGCGAATCTAATGAAAGATTTATCCTCTTCCTCAAGGATTCGTTGGAAACCGGTTGACTTAATCCGTATTGTTGCACATCGATTACGTGTTTCTGCTTCATATTATGACAAAGCACTTTATCATCAAATCAAGTTGTTAGATTTTTCAAAGCGTGATGATTTGCACAATGTTTTCCAGTTGGTTCTACCTGAAGTGTTAAAAAATTCTCAGGGTACATCAGAAGATCCAATTGCCTATATAATCAGGCATACGCAATTGCTTCCTAGGCACATTTTAGCTATTTTCAACTCTGCTCTTAGCTATCACTATAAAATGACAAACACATTCACAGATGTAACTGAAGATGCCATAAAGCAAGGTGTTCAAAATACTCAAAAATTAATAGCTCAGCAAATATTGGACCCATACGAAAAATTTTATCCAAAATTGCTATTACAATGCAACAAAATACTTCCTGACCTTGATCCCATTAATAGCTATAATGACCTTAAACGAATTAAAAGGAGGTTTAACCGTGTCATTGAAGATGATATCACCTCTGTATGGGAGACTTTATTTGAAATGGGTGTTATTGGGCGGTCAATGAATAATATTTCAACTAACCATGATAGTGAAATTAAAAAGCAACGTTATTGCTATGGCCAATTCCACTATAATATTGAAGGATCTTTTGGGCTGGCCACTGACGGTGAATTTTGCTTCCACCCAGTTTTCTCGCGTTATTTTGGCATGAGCAGACGTAACGGTGATAAAAGAGTTGTATATCCAGCCAATATTGACTTGGGGAAAATTTATGAAGATTAATAAAAATGTTCATATCAAATTTTCTCTCCCAATTATTACGCTAATCGCTATTGTCATTGGGATATATGCTTCAAGCATTACAGGTGATCCACATTGGTTAAACCGTATGGGCGCTTTAATCGCAAGTATAGCAGCATTAGCAATTTTATTGCAAATAGCAGTTGAAATCAATTTAGAAGAAAAGCGCAGTAAAATTGATTCTAAAGAATTGAAAGAAAACCAAAAAATATCTGTGAGTCCGGTAGATGAATTACAAGTACGCTTGGAAATTAAACGTTTTGAAATTCAAAGACGTAAGCTAACAAAAGAGAGGCTTCTCATTGCATCTTATGTAACTTTCACTGCTATGCTGGGTGAACTACTACATGGATTTGGCGACCTATTAATGTGTTCTCTTTTCCATATCTGTTCCAATCATTAAAGTAGCAACAGAGTACCCCATAAATACCGATCAATACAAATGGATCCTTCCTACTTTTAATGTTTTCAGCACATAACAAATTTTGATCTGCTCAGGCGCGTGCGCGTCTTCGGGTTTCGCATCTTATTTTTCGTTAAAATGATACTTACATTTAAAAAGACATAACAGCAATTGTTTTTTCGCTTGCGCTCAACCACATTTTGGGGCTACTTTCGCTTAACCGCTTTGCTCGCACCAAACTTGAGCTTTGTTTTGCGCTCGTCTGGCGGGTCGAGTCACCCCGAAACGTCAGATAACTCGCCACGTGATACAAAATACTTCGAAATGACTAATCACCACCACTCATTGTACTTACGTATCAATGATCAATTGGTAGACGCCGTTTAGGTTGTCATACAGTCATCAGGCCTTAAAACTAAATCCTGAGATTCTTTATTTTACCGGCCTTGAACTAGAAACCGGCTTAAATTTGTCAGACAAAATTTCCAGGACCAATGCTTTCACCATATCATAATCCGGTTCCGATTTGAAAAACGTGTAAGTATAATGAGTTCCGTTGCTTTCATAACCGTCAAGATGGTACATTCTTTCATCGGGACCAATATCTCCGATTTCTCTTGCTATTGTATTTGTACCTTCGTAAGAACCCAATGAAATATAAAATTCACTATCTTCAGACGAATGCTCATATAGTTTGAAAATATATTTTTTAGGCATTTTTCCATTGAGTTCAAAATATTCCAGGACAAAAACCTTACCTGATTTCACGTCAAACTGATCTCTGATATAGAAACCTTGTTTCGTCAACTTTTTTGATTTGTCATTTTTATATAATGAATATAATTTTTCTCTAGCCGCATCACGTTCTTTTTTATTTCCTAAAGCTTGACTCTCTTGAATGATTTTGGTCAATGCACGCCAATCATTTTCATCGAGTTCAATTACCTTTGAAAACGATGCTAAAGCTTTTTCGTGTTTTCCGAGCGTCTGATAAAGTTGACCCAGGTTGTAATGAGCCGAAACGTGATCCGGTTTCATTTGTATGACAATCAGATATTGTTTTTCAGATTCTGTATATTCTTTATTGGAAATATAAATACCGGCCAGGTTGAAATGGACCGAGGTATTTTCTGGCTCAATTTCAATGGCGCGCTGGTAAGCTTTTTTTGCGGCTTCGAGATCATTTGTTTTTTCTAAAATCAGCCCCAACTCTAGAAAATATTTTGCATTATTGCCGTCGATTGAAGTTGCTTTTTGAATATATTTCTTTGCTTCAGTAAGGTTTTTCCCATATTTGTTTATAAGACCAAGATAAAAGTATGCTTCAGAAAGTTCAGAATCATACACAATTGCCTTGTTTAAAATCTTTTCAGATTTTTCATCCATTTGCAAATAGAAAAAGACTATACCCATTTTCAGTGATAATTCGGCGCTCTTGGTCTCATCGATATATTTAAGTATTTCTTTCTCGTGTTTTTTTAATTGAGTACTTGCTTTGTCTTTGGAGCCATTTTTTAAAAGAAAAAGAATTTCATCTATTTTTTTTTCTTGTCCTATCTCACTTGACAATAGATGATTATGAGCAGATAACAAAATAAACAGGAAAATGATTACTCTTTGTAGAAATATTTTATTTAAGAAGGACATATTACAAACTTGATTTCAGGTACCTATTTTCAAGGAGAAATCGCGATATCTTTTTAAAACCTGCGTCCAGGACGTCAGAGTTTACTATAGTTTTCCCAACCTTACTTTCATATGATCAATTGAATGATGGTTCGCTTGCATGGGTTGCATCAATTCAATACGAATCTCCAGAAGGTTTTATATCATTTAAATCAACATTTCCTTCAGATTCCGCCTCGCGACGGACACCCTTGTGCTTCGCTAACACTTCACCTCCATCAGGTTGTGTAAGGGACTTCCACCCTCAAGTACTCGGCCATGCCCGGCTGACCGCCGGGAGGGTTGTTCATTTTCTTTTGCCGTCAAAAGAAAACGAACCAAAAGAAAAGCGCCAACCCGACACGTCCCTCCGTGGCCGTGAGGGTTGGATCACTCGCCCTCGATGGCTCGGTCTACATGGACTTCATTTTACAATATAGGTTGTTCCAAATTTTGAACCTTTGAGCTCGCTTAACATACAAACTCAAGCCTACCTCCAAATTAATACAGCTGGTGAAACATGAAATTTTTCTGAAAGTTGCCAATTCCGCTTCGAGTAAAGATTGCGACCTGCGGAAAAGGTTATTCGAGCGATCATCTCCTTACAGTAGATGCGGCCGTATTTCGGGTCTAGCTTTCGAAACATTGGATGCGGAATAGATGGTAAGATGCACCTGAATGTGCAACCAACAACCCGATCCAAAGAATCGTTAAATATACATGAAAATAATTGAAAATTGTTGCATTGCCTGGTGTTTGTTCGTTATATTATAATAAGGCAAGAACCATGCAAAAAATGCACAATATTTACACAATAATTGCACATTTTACTTGACTTATGCCCGATAAGTATTTAATTAGGAATATAAAAAAAGAACGATAAGGAAGATGCATATGAGCGAAGAAAAGAAAGCTCGCCTAAATATTAGTGTGAGCGAAAAAACATTAAACAGGCTAAAAAAATCAACTGGTATTGTTAAGAATCAAGAATTGATGGAGCAAGCTATTTTGCTCCTTGATTGGGCTGTTAAAGAAAGAAAAGAAAAACATATTGTCGGCTCGCTAGATGAAAAAAATCAAAAATACAAAGAAGTAGTGATGCCTGCGTTGAGTCATGGCTAAGCAAATAGAGATAAAAGAACATGATCTAAAAGAAAAAAAACAAGATCATGTTCTTGGTCTTCAGAAGGTAATAACATATTCCACAATTGTATTATTTGCTGCATCAATGACTGCTACATTTGTTATAATTTTTGGCATTGCATTGTGGGAATTTAAACTTCCAAAATCATTTTTAAACTGGATGGGCGGAGCTACTATAGGTCAGATCGGTGGCTTGATGGCGATAGTTTATAAGGGCGTCTTTAGATCAACACCCTAACCCACAACTCGGATCAAAGATCACACTATGATCGGTTAGACGTCAACTGCCAATGTGACAACTATTTTCTTGAAATATACCCAGAATATGCAACAAATAGATCCATAAAGCCGTTGGCGGACTCTGTTCATCTTCTTGATACTAAAGTTTTTTCTAAATTGGCTTCTATTATTGCTTCCACGATTTTCCAGCGCAAACGATTTAACACGGGGGGTGACGAATAATTTTTATTACAATAAAAATTATGGAGGCAGGGGGGCGTCCCCCCAAAAATGGTTTTGAACTTTTTTTTAGGTAATTATAACACTTGACAACGTGCCTCTTAGTTAATGCTTAGGTCGGACTTTTACCATCGTGGGAATACATAAAAAACTGGTATGCCCTGGTTTAATTTACATATATTTTAGTCAAAATGGAGCCTCATATGGATATGGATAGTAGACCTTTAATTGTACAGTCGGATAAAACTCTTTTACTGGAGGTTGATAACCCTAATTTTGAAGAGGCAAGAGTTCTTATTGCCCGTTTTGCGGAACTTGAGAAGTCACCAGAGTATCTGCATACTTACAGAATAACTCCGCTCTCGCTATGGAACGCTGCAGCCAGCAAACTTAACGCAGAGAAAATTATCGATACGCTTTATCAATATTCTAAATACCCCGTCCCACAAAATGTTAATGGCGAAATTACACGGCAAATTGGCCGGTATGGGAAACTTAAACTCCAGCGCGACGAGCAGGGTGAACTTATTTTGCACTCCAGCGAAGAAAATTTTATTAAAGAGATTAATCGCAGTAAAAAAGTGCAACCTTATATTGAAGGACTCAAAGACAAAAATAACCTCTTCGTAAAAAAAGAGTACCGAGGGCATATTAAACAAGCTCTTATTCGACTCGGGTTTCCCGTTGAAGATTTAGCCGGTTACGACAGAGGAAACGACTATGCTTTTGATCTACTAGAAAAATGTCACTCCGGGAAAGATTTTGAAATTCGAGACTATCAGGAACAGGCGATTACAGCCTTTTATGCGGGAGGCTCTCTCGAAGGCGGTTCCGGTGTTGTTGTGTTGCCCTGTGGGGCCGGTAAAACCATCGTCGGTATTGGCGCCATGCAAAAAGTTGCTGCCCAGACCCTTATTTTGGTAACAAACACTCTTTCTATACGCCAATGGCGAGATGAGCTTATGGATAAAACCAATGTACCTTTAGAGGATATTGGCGAATACTCCGGCGATAAAAAAGAGATTAAACCCATAACCATTGCTACTTACAATATTTTAACCCACCGCAAGAAAAAAGGCGGAGAGTTTACTCACTTTCATCTGTTTTCCTCAAATAACTGGGGTTTAATATTATACGATGAGGTCCACTTGTTGCCTGCCCCTGTTTTTCGTATGACAAGCGAGCTTCAAGCGAAACGCCGTCTTGGCCTTACGGCAACTCTGGTTCGGGAAGATGGACTAGAAGAAGATGTATTTTCTTTAATTGGTCCTAAGAAAATCGATGTTCCCTGGAAAGAGCTCGAAAAGAAATCATGGATTGCCCAGGCGCAATGTGTTGAAGTTCGAGTTCCTATGCGGTCGCTTATGCGGGGTATGTATTCTGTAGCCGATGATAGAGAAAAGTTTCGTTTTTCATCGGAAAACCCTGAGAAAACACATGTAGTCGGAACTCTTTTAAACCACCACAAGAAGGATCAAGTTTTAGTTATTGGACAATATTTAAACCAGTTACAAAAAATCTCTGATAAATTCGGCCTACCGCTGATTACGGGGAAAACCCCTTTGAACGAACGCGCGACCCTTTACCAGGCATTTCGAAAGAAAGAGATAAAAGCGCTCGTTGTATCGAAGGTTGCGAACTTTTCTATTGACCTTCCTGATGCAAATATTGCAATTCAGCTTAGCGGTACATTTGGAAGTCGCCAGGAAGAGGCCCAACGTTTAGGGCGAATTCTTCGACCCAAAAATGATGGAAACCAGGCTATTTTTTACTCTGTTGTAACCAATGAATCTTCCGAAGAACGATTCAGCCACAACCGACAGCTTTTTCTAACCGAACAAGGGTATGAATACTTTATTTACGCGTATAAAGATTTTAAAGCTCACTACGGTTCTTATGTAAAAATATTGAAAGAAAGTAAAGAAAACGATAAAGAGACTGGCAAAGCTACTGAGAAAATTACTGAGAAAGTAACTGGCAACGAAACTACGAAAGAAATAGATAAAACTACTGACAAGGTAACAGACAGTAAAATACCAGAGAAAATACCCGCTGGTAAGGTCTAAGCGCGTTAATGGAACTTCCCCGTATTTTCGTTTACGTTGTAAGTTCCATTGGTTCTGTTATTTTTGCTGTTTTTGCTTTCCCGTTTTCAACACACAATGTTTCGAAGTTAACGATTCCATTTATTGTAAACTCAGATAACGTTTTTGAAAAAGCGCCTTTGGTTGAAACATGGCCTTCCGTAACTTTTCACAAACGAATTCAAACTGGAAAGAATACCAGCTTTGAAATAAGGCAAATTCCTGAAAACGGAACTTCGGTACATGCTTTAAAAATACCAAAAGAGGGCGACCCCTCTTTAAAAAATGGATACCTGACATATTCCAACCAACCTGAATATTATATCTATTACCCACGCCTTGGAAGCGAAATTATATATTTTGATACTGCCGGTGAAAAACTCTGGGAAAAAACCAGTCACCATTATATGGAAATTTTTCCGGATGGAAAATATATTCTCGGACTTGCCGGCGACAGTTCTCGCGCTTTTATTTTTGACCCCGACCTGAACGAAATTGCAAATGTGGAAGGGATGATTATGCTGGGACGCCGTTTCATGCATGATCCTTCTGAAAAATTTGACCTTTGCCTTGGGTTTTTAAACGGTGAAATTGTTTTTATTGATGTTGAATCTGGTAAAAAACGCCGCCTGCAAGTTGCCGAAAATTTAACTTCTCTGGCTTGTAATTCCAGCCCTCTGCGCGTCTTCTACCAGTCCGGTACAAAAACAGGGGAGGGGGAACGCCTTACTCTGGTTACCGGCCTTGCCCCGGTTTTTCACGATGAAAGTAACGATACAAGTGACAACACAAGTGACGAAGAACAGACGCATGAAACTCTTTTTCAAATTAACCTCGGCAGGTATTACTCCTCGTCGTTACCCATGCAATGGCACGATAACTATGGAGTTATTTTAACACCTGAGAAAAATGATATGCAGGCTCTGGTTTTTGACCGGCAAGGCGTTCTTCTAGACCAGATTGCGCTTCCCATGACGGGCAATAATACGGATGACTGGCGCTCGATTAAACTGAAAAACGGAATTGTTTTCTGGAGCTCTGAAACTGTTCTTGTTTTTGACAAACACTTGATCTACCGGGCTCACTCTGAAATTAAAAATGCAAAAGGTTATAACAACCATTTCTTTCTCGATACCTACAGCGGAATTGTCGCTTTTCGTCTTTCAAAATAATACCTAAAGAATATTTTAAGCCTTCCGATGTAATAATCATGGAAAATACAGACATAATGCAAATGATAAGCGCGTTAGAAAAAAATGAAAAACAGGTGGTTACAAACTACTTGCAAGAGAGATGGGCTGAAGATGTAACTTCTTTTATTGAAACAGTTAAAGAACTCAGGCAGGTAAATTCAGGTCTGGTCGACCAATATTTCAGTACAAGCCAGACCCTTTTCAATTTAGCAAAGTAAGTTATTTGCTGAAATACCGGTTTGCTTCTTTAATAACAATCGGTCCCAGCAATATAAGTGCTATTAAGTTGGGAAAGGCCATTAAGCCGTTAAATATATCGGAAATTCCCCACACTATATCAAGACTACCGACCGCCCCGATTCCCGTAAAAGCTATAAAAACATAGCGATACGGCTTAATTACTTTCTCACCGAATAAATACTCCACCGCTTTTTCACCGTAGTAACACCAGCCAAGTACGGTAGAAAAGGCAAAAAATACCAGAGAGATGGCTACCGCATAATTCCCATTCGGAAGTAACGACTGAAAAGACATCGCCGTAAGTTCAGACCCCTTTACTCCGTTCATCCATTGACCTGCGGCAAGTATGACCAGACCGGTTAATGTACATACAATAATAGTATCGATAAAGGTTTGTGTCATGGATACCAGAGCCTGGTGAACCGGCTCATCGGTTTTTGCGGCAGCTGCGGCAATAGGCGACGAACCCAGACCAGATTCATTTGAAAAAATACCCCTTGCAACACCGGTTTGAACCGTCTTCGAAATTAGCGCTCCAACCGCGCCACCTATGGCAGCGTGCGGAGTAAAGGCATAATAAAAAACATCAGAAAGTATACCGGGAATTTTATCCAGGCTCATAAATACGATGACAAGAGCTGTTCCCACATAAAACAGTATCATAAAAGGGACGATGATCGAAGTAACTTTGGCAATACTTTTTATACCACCTAAAACCACCAGAGCAGACCCTGCCATAAAAGCCAACCCGGTGACCCACCGTGGAATTGAAAATGCTGAATGCATGGCCTCTGCTACTGAATTTGTTTGAACCGCGTTACCAATTCCAAAAGCCGCAATACTGGCAAAAACGGCAAAGGCGACAGCCAGCCATTTCATACCAAGACCCTTTTCAATATAATACATTGGGCCGCCCGACATCTGGTTATTTTTATCGACTACACGATATTTTACAGCCAATAGAGCTTCGGCAAATTTTGTCGCCATCCCCAAAAGCCCTGTAACCCACATCCAGAAAAGAGCGCCTGGCCCGCCTACAGCGATTGCAGAAGCGACGCCGGCAATGTTACCTGTTCCGACTGTGGCAGAAAGAGCGGTCATTAAAGCCTGAAAGTGAGTAATGTCTCCGGGGTGAGCCCCTTTCTCGTTTCGCTTTATAAACGCTAGATGTAGGGCGTGAAAAAGCTTGCGAAAAGGGAGGGCGCGTAAAAAAATGGTAAAACCTAAGCCTACCACCCCCAGTAAAATGATCAACGGCAGACCCCAGACCCAGCCACTGACCGTATTTATTCCGTCGAGAAACGATTTTAAGAATTCTTCTGTAAACATTATTATTCCTTAGACAAGGATTGTTTATCACCCCGTTTTGTAAACTTTTTATGTTTTACAATCTGTGTTGATATCGTCACATAAAAAACAAGTATCTAACTTAATTTTAGCCCTGTTTGATGCCGATAATGTATCAAATGGATACGAGGAGAATTATGAAACCTTTAAAAAAGAAAGCACTCACATTTTTATCACTATTTATCGCAGGGTCACTATTCCTGTCGGTGTACGCTCAAGATGACAAACTGCAAAGTTCACAACAAATGCAAGACGAAAGCAAGACCTTAAATGTCAAAATTGTAGAGTACAGCAAACTATTGAGCGAATTTAACAGTTTAACAAAAGAGCCAGTGAAAATTACACCTGCACAGACCAAATTTTTTAAAGGCAACGATTATATTGAACTTGAAAGTTACCTGTTTATACAAGAAGGGTTAGGTTCTACAAAAGTAGTCGGAAGCAAAGTCACTAAAATGCGGCTGTATTTTAACGGGGGCGACAGTGGTGGTGAACTTTCCAAAATCATAACAGAAATAACAATGAATGACTTCAAAGAAAAAACTGTATACTACCATAAAATTACAGACCCCTCGCCGGCCACCGAAGATACCGACGATATAATTATAAATGAGAAAGTCGACGGCTACGAGGAAACGGAAACAACACTTGGTCAGTACGATTTGACAATAAGTAACCCTAATAGAATCAAATTTAAACGTGAATTCTACTTGCCTCTTTTGGTAGATTTTGAGCGCCTGTTTCGCTACACCGAAAACTACCAACGGATGTACGGTTCAAATAACAATTACGAAACTATTGAGTTACTGAAACACTCACAAAACTATTAATAAAAAATATTTATTGCGCCGGGGAGACTGTTTTAATAAATGAAACTATCTACCCGGTGTGGAAAATAGCAAACAAATATCATTAGATCTGGAGCTGCGCGCGTGGCGAGAAATGGCGAATACCTTGGAGTATCCCGTTTTTATCATAAATTCGCGTCGTAAAATCGTAAATTATAACAACAAAGCTGACGCGTTACTCGAAAGCTCCCAGCATAAATCGACATTATGCCACAAAATGATTTATGACCGGAACCAAATTTGCGAACATTGCACTGTTTTTTCCAAAAATCAAGATTTTGAATCTCTTTATAATGCCGGTTTTAATACGTCAAAAACGCTATTAAATGATAAAACAGTAGTCGCCAACAAATATCGTCCTTACTCACGCCATATTATTAAAAGTCAAACGAATGATTTTTATCTAATTGAAGGTATAAAGCAAGATGAAAACCGAGCAGAGATACAGGAACGTTTAATCACTATGGGAGCGATTTCACTTACACTCGCCCACGAGATTTCTAATCCGATTACCGGTTTAAACCTCTCTGTTCAATCGCTTCATAACCTTCTGGCAAGAGAATCCGGCGATACACGAGATAAAGTTCTACAAATTGCCAAGTTGATTGAACAAGATATACAGCGCGCTTCAGGAATTATAGTTGATATACAAAACTATAGCAAACCTTTTTCATATTCTGCTAAACTGACAAATGTGTATCAAACGCTGAAAATTGCCCTGGAAGCCTCTTTAAGAATTAAACCCATGCTTATTCCCGAGATAGTCTGGAAATGGCAGGTTCCAGAAGCAGTGTGTGTCATTGGTAACCGAAGAAAGCTGGAACAGGCTTTTATAAATCTATTTAACAACTGCCTCGAAGCATTTATACTTATTCAAAAGGAAGCACCGGAAGCGCCTAAACTGGAAATTCATGCCGAAAAAATTGCAGAGGGAGCTGATAAGGGCCATATTCAAATTCATATTCTCGATAATGCTGGCGGTATCAATAATGACAATTTAAATAAAATATTCTCGCCATACTACTCAACAAAAACAGACCATACCGGAATGGGCCTTTTCATTGTCCAAAAGATTATGAATGAACATGGGGGTAAAGTACAGCACACCAGCCATGGGCAAAGTACAGTTGTGGAAATTATTTTACCTGAAGCGTGACACCTTATTATGAATGAACCAACGAAAATGAATACCCGAAAAGCGCGTATATTACTTGTTGAAGACGCCGAGTCAATTCTATTGACAATTCATGACTACCTCATGGAGGAGTTCTGTGTAACAACGGCGCGAACCATTACTGAAGCGAAAGGCCAGATTGACCAGTCTATAAAAGACAACCAGCCTTTTGATCTACTTGTTACCGATATACGTTTGCCGGACGACACCGGGTTTGAGCTGGTGAAATTAATAAAAAAAGTAAGTCCAACAACTAAAATATCGCTGATTACTTCTTATGAGATCAACCGTTTTATTGACTTTATTTATGAGCATGAAATTGACCAGGTTTTTACAAAACACTCCAACTTAAGTTTGCATGACATTAGAGTGATGGCCCGAAAGACAATTACCGGCGATATTTTCGGTGTCGAAAAGTATTTTGACAAAATTGAAATATTCTACCCATCCGAGATGAAAGATGTTACAAAACCCGAGAACCACCAGCTGTTCAGTGTAACCATTAAGTCTACCGAAGACAAAGTATACTGGATGAATGAGGTCTCTAATATTTTAGAAAAAGAGCGGAAGATGCCGTTGCCGGTAGCCAAATTGATTCTGGACGAGTTGCTGACAAACGCGATCGTTCGAGCGGCCCGACATGAAGACGGCTCTTTTAAGTACCAGCACCGCCATGGAGATAGCGATATTCTCGTTCCCAAAGATAAAATTGAGCTCGCCCCCGAAGACTACGTTATTTTACAATATGGTTATTACGATGACTGGGTGATCATTACCTGTAAAGACCCTCACGGAACGCTTCGTAAAAAAGAAGTTTTATACCGTTTGCGCCGACACATTGCTGTGAATCCGCAAAGCGCTTTGCCTGAGGGAATTGCCGACTCGCATGGTCGCGGTATTTTTTTATTGCGCGAACACCTGACCTACTTAATTTTCAACATTCAAAAAAACATAAAAACGGAAGTGCTTGCGTTTTACCACCCCGGCCAGGATACCCCATACAAAAATATTTCTGTGTACGAAACCTGATTACGAAACCTAATAAAGTTTTATGAGTTACGATTGATTCTTAAGGCAATTTTCTATCTCAGCAATTATTTTTGCGACGCCACTGGCAAAAGGACCCTTTTGAAAAAGACCCGCTGCATTTCGATGGCCTCCCCCGCCAAATTTTTGCGCAATTTCAGAGACATTGACATCACCAACAGAACGTAGAGAACATTTCAAATCTTTTTCGGGAGTTTCCGTTATAAACGCTGAAATTTCTACCCCTTCCACAGCAAGAAACTGATTTACAAGCCCTTCTGTCGGGGAATCGCCCAGCTTTAAACCTTTAAACATACTCTGGCGGGCACAAGCCACTGAGTATCCTATTTCTTTATTGAATACAGCTTTGTTCATGATTCGCCGGGTAAACTCAAGCCGGTCAAAAGGGAAAAACTCAAAAATCGACCGGTATATTTTGTCAGTGGAAATACCAAAACCGATTAATTCTCCTGCGGCCAGGTGGGTGCGAAAAGAAGTTTTACTATACCGAAAATTCCCCGAATCAGCAGATATTCCTGTGTATAGAGGTATGGCGGCTTTTTTGGGTATATCAATGTTCAAGTAATGATAAAGGTCCCACACCAGTTCGGCGGTCGCTGCATAGGATGTATCTACCATATATCGTATGTTTTTCGGCATCGGATGATGATCAATTGTCAGATAATCGAGTTCTTTCGATTGAAAGAAATTTACAACTTTTTCGGAGCGACGAATCTCCGAACTATCAATAATAAGAACCAGGTAATCTTTTAAATTTTTCTTCTCCAGTTCCTCACGATGTTCGTCAATATTATAGATGTTCACACCACTGGCAATAAAAGCCATAGATTCGGGAACTCTTTCATTATTTACAATAATTGCTTTCTTTTTCAGCAGTTTAAATAGATGTAAAAGACCAATTTCACTGCCCAACCCATCAGGATCGGCGCCCGTATGAGTCGTTAAAAGAAATTTGTCGTGTTTTAAAATAACTTTTTTAATGTCTGATAATACCGCAGCCGACGGTTTGTAATTTTTTAATAACTGTTTTGTTAACTGTGTCGAAATTTGAACGACTTCTTTTTCATTTTTACCCATAGAAAACTAAAAAAAGTTTATGTACAGTGCAAATCATTTTTCTTCTTTTAATTCAATAGATGAAAAAAAGTGGTGTTCTATAATGACTATTGCTGAAACCCTGCAAAAAGCCAGGGCAATTCTGGCAGAAAATGGTATCGAGAACCCTGGTCTCGAAAGCCGAATACTTTTAGCGCATGTGTGCAATGTTAATCTTGGCGGAATAATTTTAATAGATCATAAAACGCTTCGTAAAAACGACAATCAAAAATATTTCGACTTCATTGAAAAACGTACAACAAAATACCCTGTCGCTTATTTAACCGGTAATAAAGAGTTCTTTTCCATAGATTTCAAGGTAAATTCATCTGTGTTAATTCCACGCCCCGAGACTGAAGAGTTAATTGAATGGGTTATGGAACAAAACCTGCCTTGTGAGCGAATGCTCGATTTATGCGCTGGAACAGGGTGTGTCGGCATTGCATTGGCGTTGAATTATCCTGTTAAGACGTTACGTTTAAGCGATCGATCTGAAGAAGCGCTCGAAGTGGCAAAATACAACGCCAAAAATCTTTTTCTAAAAAAAACCGATTTAAACTGGGCTACCATACAAAGTGATTTAATGAATAATATTCGAGAACAATTCGATTTAATTGTGACAAACCCGCCCTATGTTTTACCCGATGAATATAAAGACCTGTCCGATGATGTTCGAAAATTCGAACCGAAAATTGCTTTAGTTGTAGAGGACTACAAAAGCTTTTTTACCCGTTTGCTGGAACAAACTTATGAAGGTCTTTACTCCGGCGGTTCCCTGTTCATAGAAACAAACCCTCTTATGGTCAGTCAAACATTACTCATTATGAAAGAGATCGGTTTTACCGGGGTTGAAACCCGCAGAGATCTATCTGGAAAACTACGTTTTATAAAAGGACAAAAACCGAAAAACTAGATTTAAAATTAGTCTTTCTTGTAAACCCACTCATGTATAGCCGCAATTAAATCGTTTATTTTATAGGGTTTCGTTATAAATGCATTCATACCGGACGCAAAAGATCTTTCTTTATCTTCCTTGAAGGCGTTAGCCGTTACAGCAATAATCGGAATTGTCTTAGATATCTCTTTACGTATGACTTCGGACGCTTCAAAACCATTCATACGCGGCATTTGAAGATCCATGAATACAATGTCGAATGCTTTCTTTTTCAACATCTCTACAGCCTCTTCTCCATTTTCTGCAATAGTAATTGGGTAACCTTTATTTTCCAAAGCTGTTTTTACTAACAGCTGGTTTACCTCATTATCTTCAGCGACCAGAATATTAACTTTATCGCTCTGCTTTTGCAACAAGGCCTTCTCTTTTAAAAGTTTGTCCTTTCCACCAACAATCAATTCGGCTTCCTTGCCTTGAGTAAACATACCACCCATGATATTTAAAAATGTCTCATACTTTATTTTTTTAGATATATATTCATCGATCTCTTTTGAATACCCCAGAATAAACTCTTCCTTAAACTCCGGAGGTATAATACAGGCTATTTTTATTCTGTTAATTAATCCCTCATAGGTCAGCAAGATATCTAAAACACCTTTCACATCAGACAGGTTCGACGAAACAAGCAAACAAAAGTCATATTTTTTCTGGGTTAAAGCAGTCGGCCCTTTTTTTAAGGATGTTATTATGTCATAAGAGATGTTGGAAGCTTTAAAATATTCCTCTACCCAATCGGCTAAATTATTGTTAAAATCAAAAATAATAGCGTTTACCTTCAACTCTTTCAGGCTTTGCTCCAGCATCGCCGTTCTCTCCACATTCACTTTAGCGCGCACGGTAAACCAGAATAACGACCCTTTTCCTCCTGTTTTCCCAAGATACTCCGTAGGCGGACATTCCACGCCTATGTCACCGCCCATTTGACGCGACAGTTGTTTAGAAATCGTTGTACCCAGACCGGTTCCGCCAAACTTTCGCGTAGTAGAGCTGTCTTCTTGTGTAAAACTCTCAAAAATTAAATCTTTTTTATCATCGGATATGCCGATACCCGTGTCAATGACCGAAAACTTTAACTCTATTTCATTTGCATGTGAATATCGATTCGTTGCACATATTCGCAATACAATATGACCTGACTCCGTAAATTTCATGGCATTTCCCAGGAGGTTCACCAGAATTTGTTTAATACGCTGTGCATCGCACGTAATATTATCTGGAACATTGGAATCTATATCCAGTCCCATTTTTAAGTCGTTTTCTTTAGCCTCATAAAAAAACAGATGGAGGGTAGATCGAATAATTCGACGAAGTTGAAAATTGTAAGGGTTGAGTTGCAGTTTCCCGGCTTCAATTTTGGAAAAGTCGAGAACTTCATTAATCAGACTCAACAAGCTCTCTCCTGACGATTTTATTATATTCAAATACTCACGTTGTTTTAGATTTAATTCTGTATCGAGAGTTAAATCGGCCAAACCTAAAACAGCATTCAAAGGGGTCCGAATTTCATGACTCATATTAGCAAGAAAAGTACTTTTTGCCTTGTTGGCCTTTTCCGCCTCTTCCTTTGCATTTTTCAATTCTTCTACCGTTTTCTTTTGTTCCGTAATATCCGTACGAATGGATATATACTCATAAGGTTTTCCAGTCTCGTCTATAAAGGGAACAATAGTTGAAAACACCCAGTAAGCTTCGCCATTTTTAGTGCGATTTTTAATCTCACCCTGCCAGATTTGACCCGAGGAAATTGTACTCCAGAGGTGTTTAAAAAATTCACGCGAGTGAAAACCGGAGCGAATTACTTTATGGTTTTTACCCAGCAAATCTTTTCTTTCATAACCGGAGACCTCTAAGAACTTATCGTTTACATATGTAATATGCCCTTCTAAATCTGTTACGGCGACAATGGCATGCTCGTCCACTGCATCTTGCATAACTTCCAGATTTTTTATGGCTTTACGTAATTTTTGCTCCGCTTTTTTTCGCCATGTTATATCAATAGCGGTAATAACAATCTGGTTCACATCTCCATTGTCATTAATAAACGGGTGTAAATGGGTTTCCATAAAATTTTGTTCGCCGTTTTCATCAATGTACTCTTGTTCAAATATATTAGAACTTTTTGTTTTCTTTACCAGCTCAACGACTCTAATGTATTCCTTGAAAGTCAAATTATCAATATCGCTTTCAAATAGATTTTTAAAATAGACTTTTTGCCGGTGACTTCCAGCAATTTTATTTGTGTGACGAATAGTAAAACCATCTGCATCAACAACAAATAACGCATGAGGATATGCGTCCAGAATGGTCTGTAAATAGTTCTTTTGGTTTTCAAGCTCTAAATTTATTTCAACCAGGTGGGTAATATCACGAATAAAACAATATTGCAATAGTTGATCGCCTTCGTAATAAGTTTTACCAATAACTTCTATTGGAATTGTACTCCCATTTTTTTTCTCACCTTTGGCTTCGAGTGAAAATTCTTCATACAAAAATAATTTTTTTAGAAAACGGTTCTTATTGGAAGTGGTTATTATATACGCTAGATCGAGGTTGATGATTTCGCTGCGGTCATAACCAAATAAAGTTATAAATGTATCATTCACATCGATTACACGACCACTATCGTGCATTATAATGGCATAGAATTCATTATCGAATAAATTTTCAATTTTCGATTGCTTATTACGTAATATCTGCAACTGTGCATGCATCTTGTCTAAATCCATGCGTTTCAATTTTGTAAACGAATATGTTAGAAAAAATACCGCGTTTAACATTAAAATGACGGGAATAATGGCAGCAAATTCAACACGATTGGTAACTACCGGAAGGGCTAGAATAAAGGCTTCATGAAGAATTATCAATGTAAAAGATGCGTAGATCGGTAAAAAAAGATTTACCAGGAAAAAGGTTACCGCCTGCCAATATAGAATATTTACAATAACATAACTAGATAAGCCAAAATAGAAAATAGCAAAGTATGGAACCACAGAAAATATCAGCAGTTGAAAAAAAATCAGTCCAACCGTTCTATTTTTTTTCGGTGAAATCGAGTTATAAACTAGAAGCTCTAATGGATTCCAAAGATATCGATCTAAAATCGTTTTTTGACTTTTTTGCAATTTATCTGGCAAATCGTTTCTCCTGTCAGTTTTCCCGAGCAAACTATTTTCTTGTTGAAAGATGTTCAATTTGATGTAATTTGTCTACTCTTTTAATATTGACTCACGGAAATGTTATGTAAAACAGTATCTGTGATACCCGAAAATATAGAATTCATACTGGCTTCGGCCTCAGCTCGTCGTTCCGAGCTCTTAACTCAAATGGGGGAACTTTTTACGGTTAAACCGGCTAACTGTGACGAAACGGTAGAAACCAGTGGCTCCATTCGTGAAAATGCTGCAAGATTGGCCAAAAAGAAAGCAGATTATATTGCTGATCACATAGATAAGCCTTCGCTTGTAATCGGAGCCGATACCCTGGTTTCTGTCGATGGAAAAATTCTGGGCCAACCGAAAAACCGTGAACATAGCGTTCAAATGTTAAAATTGCTCTCCGGTAAAATTCACGAAGTAACTACAGGTGTCTGCCTGGTCGGCATTCTTCCGAATTATTCTAAAAGCTTTTATACCACCACCAAAGTTGAATTTAATATTCTATCTGATGAAGAGATTGAACGATATGTAAATACAGACGAACCTGCGGACAAAGCCGGCGCTTACGCCATTCAAGGAAAGGCCGCCGTGTTCGTAAGAGAAATTCACGGGGACTATTATAATGTTGTCGGCCTCCCCCTGTCAAAACTATATCATGAGTTAAAACTCTATTGTAAGTACCTGAAAACAATACAACCCGCTTGATTATTTTGCTATATTTGTGCCGTGTCTGTTTAATTTGTTCCGCTAGCCGTCGGCTAGCCAACGGCTAGTGCTTCACAAATTCAAGCGGAAACGCCACTCGAAGTGCCTTTTGCACTCAGAGTCTATGACTTAGCTGCCTCTGGATAAGGTTTTTATTGAATAATAAAATAACTTATTATCCAGACACAGCACTAGTGACAAATTTGTCACCTGAAAAACATAATAAAAACTTTACAAATCGATACGATTATAAACCCTTAATGTAAGCAGGTTTAAACTTATGGATGATATAGTCTCATTAATTCTTATTGTTGGTATTCTTGGTGTGGTGGCCCTTTTTGCGTTTTACCTTGTAAAAACCTATGTTCTGCCTAAACAAATTGGTGAACTGGCCGAATTAATCGCGAATGGCCAGGCTGCAATTGCAATACGAAAACTTCAGACTCTTGTTGAAGAAGATGATCACAATAGTTACCTACATTTTTTACTGGGAGAGGCCCATTCGGCGCTGGAAAATACCCAGGAAGCTATTATGGAATATAAAGCAGCTCTGAAATATTTAGGCCAGGACCCCAGAGCAAAAGAAGAGATCATTCGTAACAGGCTGGCTAAAAAACACCTGGAAACTCGAAACTTCAATGAAGCGAAAAAAGAGTATTTAATTTTAACAAAAATAAGCCCGGATGATCCTGAAAATTTTTATCAGGTTGGCATTTTATTTGAAAATGCTGGCATCAGCGAAAAAGCGTTGCCATACTTTATTCAAGCCGTTAAAATTAAACCAACACATGAAGACGCACAATTTCATATCGGTGTTATCAATTACAATCACAAAAATATTCGAGACGCCAGAGAAGCGCTTACAGAAGCGATTAAAGCCAACCCAAAACACCATGGGGCTCATTACTATCTAGGGCAATGTCTACGCTCTGCAAAAGATTTAGATTGGTCTATAAAAGAGTTCGACACCGCAGCCAAAGACGAAAGCTGGAAAGGGCGAGCCTTGCTGGGCAAGGCACTTTGTTTATATGAAAAAGGGGCGTTTCCCCAGGCCGTCGCTGAGTTGCAAACCGCGTTAAATTTTTCTGGTGGTTCAAGTGAATTGAAACTGAATATTTACTACTCCATGGCTGCGGCGGCAGAAAAAATGCGCGATTTTACCATGGCAATTGCAAACTGGGAAAAAATTATGGACATTAACCCCAGGTTTCGCGACGTAAGTGATAAATTAGCCAAATACGAAGAATTCCGTGTACATGACTCTATTAAAGATTTCATGATCGCTTCGCCGGGTAAATTTGAACGAATTTGTCGCGATATGGTCGAAGGCGAAGGATACCACGTAAGTGACCTCTCGGTTGTTTCAGACGGAGAAGTAAATTTGATCGCATCAGATGCTGCCGAAGGTACTGGATGGCGCAGCTCGAAAAGACCGACCACTCTATTTATAATTTACCGCACAACGGAACCCATACAAGAAAAAGACATACGAGCTTTGCATGAAAATATAAGGCAAAAAGGTATTACCCGGGCGGTTTGTATGACTACCAGCGAATTTACAGCACAGGCCGAAATTTTTTGTCAATCACGACCCATCGAATTAGTAGAACGAAAAGGAATTATAAATAAGCTAAGGCAATTTGTTTAATGAATCCATTTAAATTTCCACCGGCATTTTACGGCCTGAGTCGGCATGAAAAAACCGTCTTAGAAAAACTCCCCTGGAAAATTGCCAGAGTAAAAGATGTCGAGAGTAAAGAGGTCGCTTTTTTTGTCAGAAATGGCCGAATAAAATCAAGTGACAATCGCTTAATAGGAGACTGCGAAGAGTTGCTCGGAGTTATTCCCTTTTGTGAAAACACTCGACAAAAATACGAAGAAGTAGACAAAAGTGAAGTTGTTTATATACTCACGTCAGAATTAGCCAAGTTCTTTTTACGATATCCAAAAGCCATGCAATCGTTTATTAAAATGCATGAAAACAAAGGGCGCAATGTATTATCGCGATGGAAAGATTTCAGTCGTGTATGGAGTTTTATTTCGCAGGACTCATCCTGGCAAACACTGCATACGGCCTGTCAAACGGGGCGCTTTTTAACAGATCAAGCGAAGCAATCCTGCCTTTTTCTGGAGTTTCAAGCCGAAGGTCTAAGTATCTTTTCTTTGCTGGACAGTGAAATTCCACCCGCCTTATTGCAAAGAGATGAAAATGAAGTTAACCTGAAAGACATATTAAAAAAGCGTATTAAAAAAATAAACGGCCTGGATACTTTAAACATACAACATCTCTCCTACTGGAAAATGACACGGGCGCAATGGGCGAGTCTATTTTTAGAGTTGCAAAGCAAGTATAAAAATCTGATTGTACATATGGGAGAATCTCCCATTGAATTTCTGATGGAAGAATCTGACGCTATTTTTCTTTTTAAGAATGGGCAAGATATTAAAACCACTGGGCCGAGCAACGCTCACCTGCCCGTGTTAATGCCCTTATGCAGAGAAATACAGACGGATCAAAAAACACCCGCAAACGGTCAAATTCCTTACCCGTTGGACGCAGGTAAACTGGTCGACGTGAAAAATCTTCCCAAAACAGAAAGCCTCGATGACAAATACTGGGAATGGCTGCACAAACATATTGGTTCAACAATATTGCGAAAAGACGCTGCAGTTATATCGGGTGCAGAAATTCAAAATGAAACTGAAATTTTAAATGCAGAGAAACAACTACCTTTTTTAAAAGAGAAATCATTTTCACAAGACACTCTGGTTATTGCAGAATCTACAACAAGCCTTTCTGCCTACCTTGCAAATTCCGAATATACCGATGAGCTTACAAAAAATATAAAATCCGAATCGTTAACTTACGACCTTATTAAAAACCTGAAACCGGTTTTTCCTGAATCTGGTTTCTATTCCAGTAAAACGTTTTATAAATTTTTTGGAAAGAAAATGCGACAAGAGTATATGGGCGTCAATAAAGTGGTGTTTGTCGGGTTTGATTATAAAAACGAAACTGTCTGCCTTTTCTCCAGGGGGAAAGTTTTAGACAATTTAGAACAGTCCATGTTTCCACCGGGAATTCTCGACAATAGCGCATCTCATTTTGCCGTGCAAAAAAAGAACAGAGCCCATCTTCTTGCCTACCTTTTCAGGTACGGGCTAAACAAAGTAAATTTTTATGAGCTGGAAACGGAAAAACCATCTCCGAAAAAGACATTCCTACACACCCTGCTTGGTACATTTTATGGAATAAAAAATGAAACGGTAAATATTGGCGGTATGCTGGCCAGTCATAATAACATTATTATTACCGAAAACCAGGATGAGTCAGTTGAGTCTAAAACTTAAGTTGTATAATAAGCGTTAATTTTTACGTAGCCTTCCGTTAAGTCACAACCGTAAAAACGTGAAGAACCTTCACCAACACCAATATTCACTTTTAGAATAATTTCTTCATTGCCCTGTAAGTACCGGGTAAGGACTTCTGAGGAGTCCTTTTTAGTTATAGCGCCGTCTGCTCCCCAGGCCAGCGAAAACTTACTCTCATCGAGTCGAACATCTGTCGTTTTACCAACGGCCATCCATACACGCCCCCAGTTAGGATCGCCCTTGTAGATCATGGTCTTTACAAGAGGGGAGTTTACTATGCTTCTGCCAATTTTTTCAGCTTCAGAATCATTGGCGGCACCGTTCACATCGACTAAAAAAAGTTTCGTTGCGCCTTCTCCATCTCTGGCAAGCATACGGGTAAGTTTCGTGCAAAGCTCTTCCAGGGTGGTGTAAAACAGTTCTTCATCTACCTCACCGGCAAGACCATTCGCGAAAATCGCCAGAGTATCGGACGTAGATGTGTCGGTATCGACGGACAGACGATTAAAAGTTTTATTGGCAGCTTTACGTAAAAAGCCATCCAGTTTTTCAGAACTTATTTTGGCGTCGGTAAAAAAATAAGATAACATGGTAGCCATATTTGGCTCTATCATTCCGGAGCCTTTTGCAACCCCAACAAGAACGGCGTCGCCAATTTTCGCGCTAACAAATTTTGGAAAGGTATCCGTAGTCATAATAGACTTTGCAAAGTCGGCAAAATCTGCCTGTTCATTCAGGTTTTCAGATAAGGAATCAAGAGCCGATACAACTTTTTCAAAAGGTAAGGGATGTCCGATTACCCCGGTAGAGGAGGGAAGAACCGACGTTACATCGATGGATAGTTCAGTGGCAACTTTAGAACAAATAGCCATTGCTTTTTTATAGCCATCTTCACCGGTAGCGACATTGGCATTTTTTGAATTTACGACAAGAGCCTGAAAAATCCCATTTTCATTGTGTTTTCGTCCAATTTTTATTGGTTCCCCGACAAACTGATTCTTGGTAAATATAGCGGCGCCCGCTGCTGGAACATGAGAATACACAACCCCCAAATCGAGAGTTGTATCTTTAATACCGCAATTCGTTACATAGGACGAAAAACCTTGAACACTGTATTCCAGAGTATCAGGCCTCTCCATGTTACCCTTTCTTTTTTTCAGCTGCTGCGGCCATAGCATCAGCAAAGGCGGAATAACGGTCCCATCTTTCGTGTATGGCGGTCTTGGCTTCAGCTAAAAAACGTTTGGCATCCTCAGGATGTGTCTTTTTCAAGATACTAAACCTTGTCTCGTTATACAAGAAGTCCTCTAGTGGTATGTTCGGAGCTTTACTGTCTAAACGAAAAACCGGTTTTCCCTTTTTTGCATAGTCAGGATTATGACGGTACAAAGGCCAGTACCCTGCATCTACGGCTTTTTTCTGCTGAGAAGCGCCATATCGCATATCATAACCATGAGCAATACAATGACTATAGGCAATAATCATGGAAGGACCGTCGAACTTTTCAGCTTCCATAAACGCTTTTGACGTCTGGGTATCGTTTGCTCCCATTGCAATTTGTGCAACAAATACATTACCATAATTGATCATTTGCATGCCGAGGTCTTTTTTCATAATCGCTTTTCCACCTTCGGCAAACTTAGCGTAAGCGCCAATCGGGGTTGCTTTCGACATCTGACCGCCGGTATTGGAGTACACTTCCGTATCCATTACCAACATATTGACGTTTTTGCCTGAAGCCATTACATGGTCGACTCCGCCGAACCCGATATCATAGGCCCAGCCGTCTCCACCGATTATCCAGACACTCTTTTGTGTCAAAGAGTCTACAAGAGTTTCTAACAAACGGGCATCGGAATCTTTAATACCTTTCAGCTTCTCAATAAGAGCATCGACCCTTTTTCGCTGTTCAAATATTTCAGGTTCATCTTCCTGTTTCGATTCTATAATTTCATTAACAAGTTTATCGCCAATTGCAGAGGATAGTTTTTTTAACAGGTCCGTTGCATGAATTTTCTGCTGGTCGACTGTCAGTCGAAAACCAAGACCAAACTCGGCGGTATCTTCAAATAGAGAGTTATTCCATGTTGGTCCCCGTCCCTCAGGATTTTTTACATAGGGAGTGGTGGGTAAATTACCACCGTAAATACTGGAACACCCGGTGGAGTTGGCCATAATCATTCGATCACCGAATAACTGAGTTGCCAGCTTCAAATAAGGGGTCTCACCGCAACCTGCGCAGGCTCCGGAGAACTCAAACAAAGGCTGTAGATACTGAGAACCTTTTACAGAGTCGTGTTTCACAAGAGTCCGATCAACCTCAGGAATAGTGGTGAAGAAATCCCAGTTTTCCATCTCTTGTTCTTTTATTGGACCTTCGGGAACCATATTCAAGGCCCGTCGCTCAGGATTTTCTTTATCTTTTGCGGGGCAGACTTCTACACACAAGTAACAACCCGTACAATCTTCAGGAGCAACCTGAATGGAATAAGCTGAATTTTCAGGAAAATCGTTTCCGATCAGGTCCATATGTTTATAAGTTTCAGGAGCATCTTTCAGTAGATCTTTATCGTAAGCCTTAATTCGTATACAAGCATGAGGACAAATTAAAGCGCATTTACCACATTGAATACAAAGGTCCGTTTCCCACTCTGGAAGTTCTTGAGCAATGTTAGCCTTCTCCCACTGGGTTGTGCCAAGCGGAAATGTTCCGTCAATCGGCATGGCGCTTACGGGAAGATCGTTTCCTTTACCTTGAATAATAGGGGCAATAAAATTGCGAACAAATTCGGGGGCTTTCGGGGAGACAGCGTCAGGCATCTTTCGGCCGCTCCCTGCTGTGGCAGGCAGAGTTACCTGATGCAGGTTTTCAATCGTTTGATCAACAGCAACATAGTTCTTTTTGACGATCTCTTCGCCTTTTTTACTGTAAGTTTTTTTAATGGCATCTTTAATAGCGGCAATGGCTTCATCCGGTGGTAATACACCAGAAATGGCAAAAAAGGCAGTCTGCATAATCGTATTAATACGTCTACCCATGCCAACTTCATTGGCAACTTTATAAGCGTCAATTACATAGAACTTGGCTTTCTTTTCGATAATAGATTCTTGCAAAGGAATTGGTAAATTATCCCAGGCATCTTCGATTTTATCAACCGTGTTCAGTAAAAACGTGGCCCCTTCTGCGGCTCGTTCCATAACATCGAAACGATCGAGCAGGTTGGCCTGGTGACAGGCAATAAAGTTTGCTTTCACAACTTCGTATGTACTGCGTATGGGACGTTTACCGAAACGCAGGTGAGAAATCGTCACCGCACCGGCTTTTTTCGAATCGTATACAAAATAACCCTGAGTATTAAAATCGGTTCCCTCACCGATAATTTTTATAGAGTTCTTATTCGCACTGACAGTTCCGTCTGAACCAAGACCAAAAAACATTCCACTAATAACGCCCTCTTCTTCGATGGTATAAGACGCATCATAATCGATGCTGAGGTTTGTCACATCATCGGTAATACCTACAGTAAAAGTCTTCTTGGGCTTATCTTTTTTCATCTCATCGAATATACCCTTGATCATAGCGGGGTTAAATTCTTTAGAAGAAAGACCATATCTTCCACCGATTACTTTGATGGTATTCTTGAATTTCTTATAATTTTCGTCTGCGTTGTCGTAAATAGCGCCCATAACATCTACTAACAAAGGTTCGCCAATTGCGCCAGGCTCTTTCGTTCGGTCCAAAACGGCCACAACTTTCACCGTTTCAGGAAGAGCTTCAATTAAGTGTTTTATAGAAAAGGGACGGTAGAGTCGAACTTTTACAACGCCAACTTTTTCATCGTTTTGTACAAGGTATTCAACCGTTTCATGAACAGCTTCAGCCCCGGAACCCATTATAACAATAACTCTTTCCGCTTCTGGATCGCCAACATAGTCAAATAGTTTATAGGCACGACCGGTAAGTTCTGCAAATTTATCCATTTGCCCCTGAACAATTTCAGGAACTTTGGCGTAAAATTCGTTACACCTTTCTCTGGCTTGAAAAAACACATCGGGGTTTTGCGAAGAACCGCGTATTATAGGATTGTCTGGAGTCATCGCTCGTTTTCTGTGCGCGACAATCAACTCGTCCGTAACCATTTCTCGAATAATTTCATCAGACAGATCATCTATTTTTTGCACTTCATGTGAAATACGAAAACCGTCAAAAAAGTGGAGAAAAGGAATTCTCGATATTAAAGTGGAAGCCTGGGCAATACAAGCAAAGTCCATTGCTTCTTGAACAGAGTTAGAAGGCAACATGGCAAAACCGGTAGAACGAACCGACATCGCGTCAGAATGGTCTCCAAAGATAGAGAGGGCATGCGTAGCAATGGTTCTAGCCGCCACATGGAAAACCACCGGCGTTAACTCTCCAGCTATTTTATACATGTTTGGAATCATCAACAACAGCCCTTGCGAAGCGGTAAATGTAGTTGTTAAACTACCTGATTGCAGAGCCCCGTGAACGGTTCCCGCAGCTCCTGCTTCGGACTGCATTTCTATGACAGTCGGCGTTGTTCCCCAGATATTCTTCTTACTCATGGAGGCCCAGGTGTCGGACCACTCACCCATGTTCGAAGATGGGGTAATCGGATATATGGAGATAACTTCGTTTGTTCGAAAAGCTACGCTGGCAACAGCTTCATTACCATCGACGATTATTTTTTCCGGTTTTTTTGACATAAATTTTTCCCTTACATTTTATTAAATATAGCTATAATTATCTTGCCTGAATTACGTATAATATCGAAATACAGCTTTTAAAAATCGTTTTTTTTGCGATAGTCCCGGTCAACCTTTTTTTCATAAATCCCAAATTGCATACATCTTGTACTTATTGTATATAAGGAGAAACAGCTCTTAATAGGATAAATACCGTTGAAAACCGAAAAAAACTTCATTTATATGACACGAGTTTTCTCATCCGACTTTTCGTAAACAATAAAGCTATTTTCCCAGCACCAACAAAACCATTTTGCGGGGAAAACCGGTTTTTATATTGTCGTGGGTTCGAAGGGCCAGGGGAGAAGGGCGCCGATCTGGAAAGGACTTATTCTACAGTCTCGACATGCACAGGAGCTGAAATTCCCTGAGAGTAGATCGCCGGGTGAAGGAGAAATCGACAAAAATTCCAGCCCGCTCCGCCGTGTTCGGTGCAGATTAGGCTGGTAGTGATTTGACAATTTTTCAAAGGAGGTACAATAGTGTAATAGGAAGTTTTTGGTTTTTTTTACACTATTTTGTACTTTTTTTAAAAAAAGCTGTTTTTAAACTTTTATTAAAAAATGATTCCCATATTGTGTGATGAATACAAAAATTACACATGTCTTTACATATCGAAGTTTTTATTACTGGTCCGCTTCAAGTCAGTTGTTCTGTGGTTACTGACACTGAAAATAAACAGTCGGTGGTTATTGACCCCGGTGGGTCCACTGATGACATTACAGGCCACATTCAAAGCCAGGGTTCGTCACTAGTTGCTATTTTACTGACTCATGCCCATTTTGACCACATTGCGGGACTTACCGGACTGGCATCTTCCAACAAAGAAAAATCTATCGATATATATATGCACGACGGCGATCAATATTTAATCGATAATGCTGCCACCCAGGCGGCGCGATTCGGAATGTCCATTAGCCCTAAACTGCCCAAAGTCACGCATAAAGTTACCGACAATGAAAAACTCACTTTCGGTTCTATAAAAATCGATACGCTACACACCCCCGGGCACTCCCCCGGTTCGGTATGTTACTATTTACCCTCCGAGAAAACCCTATTTTCGGGAGATACTATTTTTCAAAATTCTATTGGTAGAACAGACCTCTGGGGAGGGGACTTTCAACAATTGATCGATGGCGTTAAAGAGAAAGTTCTTACTCTACCCGAAGAGACGATTATTATTCCAGGGCATGGTCCGCAGACTACCGTTCAACATGAAATAAAAAGTAACCCTTTTTTCAAATAATGCAAACATGAATAATAAAAAACAGGATACTGAAACCATAGTCATTCTTGGCGGTGGGTTGTTGCAAAAAAATCTCGTAATTGCTGCAAACAAAAAAGGGTGGAGGACGGTTGTTATCGATAAAAACCCTAAAGCCTTAGCCGGCCCGCTTGCAACTGTTTTTATAAATATTTCAACAAGCCAACCTGGCCCGATTATTGAAAAGTTAAAAACCCAGCCCTTTGAAATTAATTATTGTGGTACCGTGGGAACCGATATGTCGTCGACGATTGCGGCTATTAACAAAGCCTTTGCGCTCGAAGGCCTGAATAGAGAACAAGCCCTTGTAACAACTCACAAAGGTAAATGCGCGATTTTCTGCGAACCCATAAAATTCCCCAACCCGATTATGCCTGGTCCGACGATAAAGAGTCTCTGCGTAAATGGATGAATGAAAATAATTTTCGACACGGTTATGTCATTAAACCAGTTCGAAATATGGGCTCTCGCGGTGTAATGCACTTACAAAATTCCAATGAGTTGGCCTTCGGTTTTGAGTTTGCCCTCTCTTTTTCTCTTGATCCGTCTGTAATAGTAGAAGAGTATGTTCCGGGCTCTGAATATTCCATCGATGTTTTATGCCACAATAAGAAAACATGGTGCGTGGGGCTTGCTGATCGGGAAATTGAACGAGCCGAGGACCGCTTTTTTGTAGAGACCGGGCATAACATGCCCTCTGCCGCCCCCCCCGAAATACAAAAAGAAATTATCGATATTATGGACCGGTTTGCAGCCAGCCTGTCGACTCTGGGCGACTTCCCCTACCAGGGGCCGTTAAAAGGGGATATTCGAGAGCGCGAAAACGGGGAAATTATTGTTGGCGAAATCGCCTCACGATTGTCGGGGGGTTTTATGAGCACCCACACCTATCCCCTGGCTACCGGCATCGACTTGATGGATACTTATTTGAATCTTCTTTCATTGGCCAATTCAACAGAATCCAATACTGGCAGTTTCAGCGAAAAAAAATTTAAAAAAGTTTTTAATAATAGTGATAATGAACTTTATAAAAAAAATGTTATCGAAAGAGCTCTCATCGCCGAACCCGGAATTCTTGAAAAAATTGTTATTCCCGAAAACCTCGAAACCTTTTCAGTTACAAACTCTTTTGTTCACTATTCGCAAGGTGAATGGATTTCGCCTGTAAAAAACAATATCGGTAAAACCGCCAACTTTATTATCGTAGCCAAAGATCTGGAAACCGCCCGTGAAAACTGGAGCCGTCTAAAAGAACAGATTATAATCGAAACCGCTTTTCGGACCCTCTCTAAAAAGGAAATTCGAAAAGAGTCTAAGAAAAAGTTTAACCCGGCTGTTTGCTGGGTTTGTGTAGAGTGCGATGGAATACATTGCGCTTCGGGGGTTCCCGGAATGGGTGGCGCAGGCAACCAGGAGACCTTTCGCAAAAACTCCCTCGACTTAAAGAAAATTGTTATCGAGCCTTCTTATATACAAAAAGAGTCGCAAAAGAACCGAAATGAAAATACCCCTCCCGATCTTTCACTTCAGATTTTCGGTCAAAATTTGAAGATGCCTGTTTTAGGAGCTCCCATTACCGGGGCAAAAACCAATCTCGGTTCCAGTATTACAGAATATGACTATGCCATGGAAACCAGCGTTGGCCTGGCCAATTCAGGGTCTCTGGCTATGTTTGGCGATGGGGCTTCGGCTGATAAATATTTTGTTGCGATGGAAGCGATCTCGCGACACGGTGGAATTTTTATTGCGAAACCTCGCCTCGACCAGGACGAAATATTGAAACGAGCTTCGGCCGCGCTCGAAGCTGGCGCAACAGCGTGGGGTATCGATATTGACTCTGTTGGTATTCAAACCTTTCGAAATCGTAAGACAGCAACGAGTCGAAAAACCGAAAGTGAACTCGCCGAACTGAAAAACCATATTTCTCTGCCATTTATTGTGAAGGGCATTATGACTATAAACGACGCAGACCTGGCCTGTAAAGCTGGCGCACACGCGATTGTCGTAAGCAACCACGGAGGAAGAATTCTCGATATGCTGCCTTCCACCGTTTCAGTTTTACCCGAAATCGCAAAACATATAAAACAAAATTATCCCGAAGTTGTTATTTTAGCCGACGGAGGAATTCGTACGGGTTCCGATATTTTTAAAATGATCTCGCTTGGCGCCGATGCGGTTCTGATTGGGCGTCCTCTGGCAATTGCAACAATCGCTTTTGGCCGTTTTGGTGCAGAATCGTTATTTCGAAATCTTAAAAATGAACTCGAATCGATTATGGTGAATCTGGGCATTGCTGATTTCGCTGCTATACGCGGGAGTGTTGATCTATTGGGATAAGGTGAAAGAGTGGCATGCTCTACGAAATGGCGAGGCGCTACGACGAGTGGCCTGGACGTAACTACCTTGGTTCAAGCGCGCGCGGTGCCATGAAGGGCTGGTACAAGCACGGGGTATGCGCCGATTCCCTATGGCCCTACGACCCGAAAAACCCCGACCGCTTGCTAACCGACGAACGCGCAGCCGACGCCGCCATGCGACCGTTGGGCGTTTACTACCGCGTACCTTCTAAAGACTTAAGCGCCATGCACGCCGCCCTCGCAAAAAATAGAGAAAACAAATTATTTCACCGGTATGGTTTGATTCCATCCCGATGAAATAAAATTTACGGTACCACTTGTAGGCACAAAGCCGGGTAATGGTGTCGTCCAGACAAGCTGTCTAATCTACACCCCTTATAACAGTAGTCCAGAGGGTGCCATCGATTTTCATCGCGACGATGTATGAATTACTGGCACTTACACTGGCCCAGTTTGTCGCAGTGCCAATCTGCACCGGTGTTAGTTTGTTCACCGCAGTTCCATCGCCAAGCTGACCCTGAGTATTCCGTCCCCAGGCCCAGAGGGTGCCATCGCTTTTGATCGCCGTAGTGTGGTGAGCACCGACACCCAAACTGGCCCAGTTCGTCGCAGTGCCAATCTGTACCGGTGTTAATTTTTTCACCGTAGTTCCATCGCCAAGCTGACCATAATTATTCAGCCCCCAGGACCAGAGTGTGCCATCGCTTTTGATCGCGACGGTGTGGCGAGCACCGACACCTAAACTAGCCCAGTTTGTCGCAGTGCCAATTTGCACCAGTTTTAATTTGTCCACCGCAGCGCCATTGCTATATATCGCAGCGGTGTGTACATAACCGGCAACGCTGACCAATGCCGATACCAGAATGACTACGGTGTATTTTCTAATATTGTTTAAAACATTCATGACTTTCTCCTCTCATATAAACAAATCGAATATAGACAAAAAGGATTTTTAACAGTATTAAACCTACCGCTACCAGCCTTGACCAATGTCAATGACCTATGCTTTTCTGTTTTCTTTGATTTTATTACAATACTACTTCTTTCCCAAAGCTAAGCTATCATTATTCAGCATTTCGTCAAGATTTTATAAGACAAATATTCAGGTTTTGTCAAGTCAAGTCAGAAAATGGAAAGAGGATTGTTTAGGGTGGCCCGGCCCTGTTATGGCGAACTATAACTTCACAGAAAAAGAGATTGGTAAAACTGCATCGCTGGCTGCAATTCTTTCCTGTTGTATAGCAGCACTAATTGTTTCACCGGTATGGAATCTAGCCATCCCGGAGAAATAAAATTTACGGTACCATGTGTAGGCATAAAGCCGGGTAATGGTTGTCGTCCAGAAAATCTGGTTATCGTACACCCATTACAATATTAGCCCAGAGGGTGCCGTCGCTTTTAATCGCAACGGTGCGTACAGAACTGGCACTTACGCTGGCCCAGTTCGTCGCAGTGCCAATTTGCACCGGTGTGGATTTATTCACCGTAGTTCCATCGCCAAACTGACCAACACTGTTATCCCCCCAGGCCCAGAGGGTGCCATCGATTTTGATCGCTATAGTGTGGAAATAACCGGCACTTACACTGGCCCAGTTTGTCGCAGTGCCAATTTGCACCGGTGTTAATCTGGTTTTCCTAGTTCCATCGCCAAGCTGACCATATTTATTATACCCCCAGGCCCAGAGGGTGCCATCGATTTTCATCGCAACGGTGTGGTAATAACCAGCACTTACGCTGGACCAGTTTTTCGCAGTACCAATCTGCAACGGTGTTGATTTGCCCACCGTAGTTCCATCGCCAAGCTCGCCATGAGCGTTATACCCCCAAGCCCAGAGGGTACCATCGATTTTGATCGCCGTAGTGTGGCGGGCACCGGCACCTAAACTGACCCAGTTTGTTGCAGTGCCAATCTGCAACGGTCTTAATTTGTTTACCCCAGTTCCATCGCCAAGCTGACCATAAGCACTATGTCCCCAGGCCCAGAGGGTGCCATCGCTTTTAATCGCCATAGTGTGGTAATAACCGGCGCTTACACTGGCCCAGTTTGTTGCAGTGCCAATTTGCACTGGTGTTGATTTGCCCACCGTAGTTCCATCACCAAGCTGGCCCTTACCGTTACCGCCCCAGGCCCAGAGGGTGCCATCGATTTTGATCGCCGAAGTGTGGCGAGCACCGACACCTAAACTGGCCCAGTTCGTCGCAGTGCCAATTTGCACCGTTGCTAATTTTTTCACCTTAGTACCATCGCCAAGCTGGCCCTGATCATTCCATCCCCAGGCCCCGTAGGTGCCATCGCTTTTGATCGCGACGGTGAATCCCTCGCCGGCACCTACACTGGTCCAGTTTGTCGCAGAGCCAATTTGCACCAGTGTGAATTTGTCTACCGCAGTGCCATTGCTATATATCGAAGCTGTGTGTACATAACCAGCAACGCTGACCAAAACCGATACCAGAATGACTCCGGTGTATTTTCTAACCTTGTTTAAAATATTCATGACTTTCTCCTTTTGCACAATGAAATCGAATATAGACAAAAAAGGAATTTTAACAGTATTAAACCAAGCGCTACCAGCCTTGACCAATGTTAGTGACTTATGCTTTTCTGTTTTCTTTGACTTTATTATATTACTACTTCTTTCCCAAAGTCTAAGCTGACGTTATACAACATTTCGTCAAGGTTTTATAAAACAAATATTCAGGTTTTTTATAATAATATGTTTTTTACGTGAATCAATAACTTTATGCGCTACTCTTACTAATGTTCCAGCCCAACTCACCAACTTCGTCTAATAAATAAAACAAAAACTAAGAATGAAACATTTACAGAGAAGTGTTGAAAATCTCATCGAAACCATATGTCACGCCCTCGCAAAAAAAAGAGCAAACAAATTATTTCATCTGGATGGAATCAGGCCATCCCAGTGAAACAAAGTCTATGGTAACAGGGTCGGCACATGTCGGTCAACCACATCGCCCAGACCAAGCTGGCCATAATGATTCCACCCCCAGGACCAGAAGGTGCCATCATCTTGCAGTGTCACGGTGTGCATAGCCCCTGCACTTATACTGGCCCAGTTTGTCGCAGTGCTGATCTGCACCGGTGTTTTTTTCATTCGCGTTGTTCCATCGCCAAGCGGGCCAAAATAATTATATCCCCAGGACCAGAGGGTGCTATCGGTTTTAATCGCGACGGTGTGAGCAGAACCGGTACTTACACTGGCCCAGTTTGTCGCAGTGCCGATCTGCACCGGTGTTACTTTACATACCGCAGTTCCATCGCCAAGCTGCCCCTGACCGTTATACCCCCAGGCCCAGAGGGTGCCATCGGTTTTAATCGCGACGGTGAAGCTCTCGCCGGTACTTACACTGGCCCAGTTTGTCGCAGTGCCAATTTGCACCGGTGTTAATTTGTCCACCCTAGTTCCATCGCCAAGCTGTCCATAAACATTATCTCCCCAGGCCCAGAGGGTGCCATCGCTTTTGATCGCAACGGTGTGTGCATGACCGGCACTTACACTGGCCCAGTTTGTCGCAGTACCAATTCGCACCGGTGTTAATTTATCCACAATTGTTCCATCGCCAAGCTGACCATAATTATTCAGCCCCCAGGCCCAGAGGGTGCCATCGCTTCGGATCGCAACGGTGCGATAAGCACCGCCGTTTACACTGGACCAGTTTGTCGCAGTGCCGATCTGCACCGGTGTTAATTTACTTACCGTAGTTCCATCGCCAAGCTCGCCCTTGACGTTAGCTCCCCAGGCCCAGAGGGTGCCATCGCTTTTGATCGCGACGGTGTGGATATGACCGGCACTTACACTGGCCCAGTTTGTTGCAGTGCCAATTCGCACCGGTATTAATTTGTCCACAATTGTTCCATCGCCAAGCTGACCATACCAGTTCCATCCCCAGGCCCAGAGGGTGCCATCGATTTTGATCGCGACGGTGTGCATAGATCCTGCACTGATACTGGCCCAGTTTGTCGCAGTGCCAATTTGCACCGATGTGGATTTGGCCACCGCAGTGCCATTGCTATATATCGCAGCGGTGTGTACATAACCGGCAACGCTGACCAATACCGATACCAGAATGACTCCGGTGTATTTTCTAATCTTGTTTAAAATATTCATGACTTTCTCCTTTTGCACAATAAAATCGAATATAGACAAAAAGGAATTATAACAGTATTAAACCAAGCGCTACCAGCCTTGACCAATGTCAATGACCTATACTTTTCTGTTTTCTTTGATTTTATTATAATACTACTTCTTTCCCAAAGTCTACGGTACCATGTATAGGCACAAAGCCGGGTAATGGTGTCTCCCAGACAAGCTGGCTATCGTGTAGGTATTACACCAGTAGTCCAGAGGGTGCCATCACTTTTCATCACGACGGTTTCAAAAAGACCTGCACTTACACTGGCCCAGTTTGTCGCAGTGCCAATTTGCACCGGTATTGAACTACTCACCCCAGTTCCATCGCCACCCTGACCAGTATAAATAGACCCCCAAACCCAGAGAGTGCCATCGCTTTTAATCGCGACGGTGTTTCTATAACCGGCAATTACACTGGCCCAGTTTGTCGCAGTGCCAATTTGCACCGGTGTTAATCTGGTTTTCCTAGTTCCATCGCCAAGCTGGCCCTTACCGTTAGCTCCCCAGGCCCAGAGGGTGCCATCAATTTTCATCGCGACAGTGTGGTTATAAAGTCCGACTACACTGGCCCAGTTTGTTGCAGTGCCTATCTGCACCGGTGTTGATTTGTTCACCGTTGTTCCATCGCCCAGCTGACCACTACGGTTAGCTCCCCAGGCCCAGAGGGTGCCATCGATTTTGATCGCAACTGTGTGGTAATAACCGGCGCTTACACTGGCCCAGTTTGTTGCAGTGCCAATCTGCACCGGTGTTTTTTTCATTAGCGTTGTTCCATCGCCCAGCTGACCACTACGGTTAGCTCCCCAGGCCCAGAGGGTGCCATCGATTTTGATCGCAACGGCGTGGGAAAAACCGGTACTTACACTGACCGAGTTTGTCGCAGTGCCAATTTGCACTGGTGTTAATCTGGTCTTCCTAGTTCCATCGCCAAGCTGATAAGTATAATTATACCCCCAGGCCCAGAGGGTGCCATCGCTTTTGATCGCCGTAGTGTGGCGAGCACCGACACCTAAACTGGCCCAGTTCGTCGCAGTGCCAATTTGCACCGGTGTGGATTTGTCCACAATTGTTCCATCGCCAATCTGACCACTACCGTTCTCTCCCCAGGCCCAGAGGGTGCCATCGCTTTTGATCGCGATGGTGAATCTCTCGCCAGCACCTACACTGGCCCAGTTTGTCGCAGTGCCAATTTGCACCAGTTTTAATTTGTCCACCACAGTGCCATTGCTATATATCGCAGCGGTGTGTACATAACCGGCAACGCTGACCAAAGCCGATACCAGAATGACTCGGGTGTATTTTCTAACCTTGTTTACAATTTTCATGACTTTCTCCTCTATAGACAAAAAGGAATTATAACAGTATTAAACCTAGCACTACCAGCCTTGACCAATGTCAGTGACATTGGTCACTGACATTGGCTTTTCTGTTTTCTTTGACTTTATTATAATACTACTTCTTTCCCAAAGCTAAGCTGACGTTATACAGCATTTCGTCAAGATTTTATAATAATATTTTTTTTGATGTGAATTAATAATTTTATTGTAAGACAGTGAACTCTTTAACCAGAAATATTGAGTAAAAAAAAGAGTGCAAGAATGGACTTTGTTTTTTATGTCCTTTATTAATGGAGATAGCGGGTGGTGTTAAGTCTGTAGATCTCGCAGCCAAAGGCAGGTCGCTAAAGACTTGAGCGTGTCCGATGAGGCATTAAAAGTTGAGGAGGTGTATAGAACAAAATATACAAATTTCAAAGAGGCAAAAGTAAAATTATTTGACTACATAGAAGTGTTCTATAATAAAAAAAGGAAACATTCGATGCTGGGCTAAAGAAGTCCGTTTCAATATGTTACAAAATTAATTGCGTAGGTGTGTCCGTTTTTCCAGGGTCATGTCAGACAATGGAATGGTTGCTCTACATGTTTCAAATTGTGATAAAAAACAATGGCTGATGTTTGTATTTTCTGTAAGTTCCTATGTGCAAAATGCCGAAAGCATTATACAATATTTATATAAGTTATTTGCGGTTTTTTACGTTACAGATTGGTCGAGATGGTTATAATTATTTCTACTGAATACTTTTGCAATATTATTTTTAAAATTGTGAGAAATAATTTTCTTGGCGATTTTCTTTTTACCCCCTGTGTCAGGATAGTTGTCGCCTAATTTAATTTGATTTATCAACATGCGATGTCTACTAAGAAATCATTTTTTGTCTCGGGGTTGAGAATCACTGTTTCTTGCCAATCCCAGTTTCGAGTGTTGCCGCTCCAGCGCATCGGATTTCTCCGTTTGGCTTTTTCGTAAGTAATGTTTCTGGTTTCTAGAATATCTTTGTCCAAGCCAAGGTGCCTTTGCATTGGAGTGACAAATTTAATCCCAGAATGCAAATGAGAATTATTGTACCAATCAACAAACTCTTCGGTCCACGCACGCGCTTGTTCGACTGATTCAAAACTCTCAGGATAGCCGGCATGATATTTTAATGTCTTAAACAGAGATTCAGAATACGGATTGTCATTGCTCACCCCAGGTCTGGAAAACGAAGGGATAACCCCAAGTTGTTGAAGCGTTGCGAGCATCGTTGCGCCTTTCATCGGACCGCCATTATCGGAATGAAGGCGTACACTTTTTATTTCCATATCAGCACAAAGCTTTTTCATTATCTCTGCTGCAAACTCCGCACTTTCAGTTTCATGGATTGCCCACCCAACAATGCTACGGCTCCAAATGTCTTGAAAAAGATACAAGAAATAATATAGCCCTTTTACGGGGCTTCGAAGATAAGTAATATCCCAGCTCCAAACCTGGTTTGGTCCGGTGGCGATCAAGGCAGGTGGTTTTTTTCGTCGTGATGATTTTCCGGGATTGCTACGCTTGACCATATCCTTGGCCTTCAAAATTCGATAGATACTTGCTTCAGAGGCAATATATTCGCCATTTTCAGCTAATTTTGGCACTATTTCATTCGGTGTCATGTTCTTGTATTGTTCTGAACAGCAGATTTCTAAAACCTGGCGTCGTTCGGATTCAGTAATTTTATTAACTGGCTTTTTCACAATGAGAGATCGTCGGTCACCAAGACTATCATTTTGCCATCGTTGCAAGGTGCGAATGGGAAGGTTTATCGCCCGACAGGCGGCGTTCTTTCGGGCACCATTACTGTGAGCTTCTTCTATCACGACCATAACCTGCTTCCTTGTTTCCATGTTTGTCAATCCTCCTTTTCCGAGGGAAATATATCCTGAACTTTTTTTTTAAGTATGACGATAGCCGAAAGTTCTGCAAGGGCTTTGTCTTTCTTTAAAATTTCTTTCTCCAATTGTTTATTCTGCTTTTTTAGGATCTTGTTTTCTTCCTTGTATTTCCGGGAATCGTTCATCGTCATTAACTCCTTTTCCCATAATTCGAGATGCTCACTTTTTAGGCCACTTTTGCGAAGCCATTCGCCGATTTCAGTTTGCGAGAGTCTGGCATATTCTAGAACAGCCTTAGCCTTATTTTCGTTTGACCAGCCATTTGGGCGAGCATTGTGGGCAGGTTCACTTCTGAATTTATCGCGCCAATTGTAAAGAGTTTGCGG